>CAVWCO010000021.1:0-197499 GCA_963753495.1 uncultured Bacteroidales bacterium | reverse complement strand
TTTTTCCGTCACAAATTAAACTCTTCTTCTCCCGGGTGCACGGCAGCCATTATGAGGCATTGGGGTAACATCAATTATTTCAGTGACTTCAATACCAACATTACTGATCGATCTTATTGCTGATTCACGTCCAGCTCCGGGTCCTTTAACATATACTTTCACTTTCCTCAAACCAAGATCGTATGCAACCTTTCCACACTCTTCGGATGCCATCTGGGCAGCATAAGGAGTATTTTTTTTGGATCCTTTAAATCCCATCCGTCCTGCTGATGCCCATGAAATAACCTGACCCGAATTATTTGTCAGTGTAATAATAATATTATTAAATGATGAATGAACATGAGCCTGACCTGTGGATTCAACCTTTACGATCCTCTTCTTTAATGCTCCGGTTTTCTTTGCCATATCCTATTTATTTAGTAGCTTTTTTCTTGTTTGCAACAGTTTTCTTTCTTCCTTTTCGGGTCCTGGCGTTGTTTTTGGTACTCTGTCCTCTTACCGGCAAACCCAGTCTGTGACGTACACCGCGGTAGCAACCTATATCCATTAACCTTTTTATATTCATCTGTGTATCAGAACGAAGCTCACCTTCGAGCTTGAAATTATCGTTCAGTATGCGCCGGATGGAATTAATTTGTTCATCAGTCCACTCCTGGACTTTTGCATTCCGGTCGACACCAGCTTCATCGAGTACTTTTTGCGCAGTACTCCTTCCCACTCCATAGATATAGGTCAGGCCAATTTCGCCTCTTTTGTTTCTTGGTAAATCAACACCAACAATACGTGCCATAAATTACTTTTCTTAAATGAGTTGCAAAATTATATAAATTATCCCTGTCTCTGTTTGTACTTGGGATTTTTCTTGCTTATAACATATATGCGCCCTTTACGCCTCACAATTTTACAGTCGGCGCTGCGCTTTTTTACAGATGCTCTTACTTTCATTATTTTAATATTTCTTATTTATATCTGAATGTTATTCTTCCTTTTGTTAGATCGTACGGTGACATTTCCACTTTCACCTTATCTCCCGGCAGAATCTTAATATAGTGCATTCTCATCTTGCCTGAGATATGGGCGGTTATCACATGCCCGTTTTCGAGCTCTACCCTGAACATTGCATTGGAAAGAGCTTCGATAATAGTACCGTCCTGTTCGATTGATGCTTGTTTCGACATCCGATTACATTTTATTTAAAACTTCGTCAATAAATTCAAAAGTTGTTAATACATCCGCTCTTCCTTTGTCGACTGCCACCGCATATTCAAAATGAGCCGAGGGTTTTCCGTCAACAGTTTTCACTGTCCATCCATCCCTCATCTGTTTTGTCTCCTTTCTTCCGAGATTGATCATTGGTTCGATACATATTACAAGCCCCTTTTCCATTTTTGTACCTGTTCCCCTTTTACCGTAATTGGGTACTTCAGGTTGTTCATGTAATTTTCTTCCAAGACCATGACCAACAAGTTCCCTGACCACTGAATATCCTCCGCTTTCCGCCTTATTCTGTACAGCAAAGGAGATATCGCCGATTCTTTTACCCACAACTGCTTCCTTAACTCCCTCCTCGAGTGATTCCTTTGTGTAATCAAGAAGCCTTCTTACTTCCCCGCTGATTTCGCCAACAGCAAATGTGTAAGCGCTGTCGCCATACCAGCCGTTTAGTATTACTCCGCAATCGACCGAAATTATATCTCCTTCCTTAAGGATGTACTTTGAGGGAAATCCATGTACGATTTCGTCGTTAACTGAAGTACAAAGAGTTCCGGGAAATCCTCCATATCCCTTGAAGGCCGGAAGAGCTCCGTTATCACGGATAAAAGTTTCTGCAAAACTATCGAGAGACAGAGTGGTGATCCCCGGCTTTATGAGGGCCGCAATTTCTGCCAGTGTCCTCGACACCAGCATATTGCTTTCTTTCAACAATCTGATCTCTTCATCAGTTTTTAAATACAACATCAAAGAACGTTAAGCTTATTATATAGACGTCGTTGCACCTGATCTTCCCTTAATACGGCCTGTTTTCATAAGACCGTCATAATGACGCATCAGCAGGTGACTTTCAATCTGTTGAAGCGTATCAAGTATAACCCCTACAAGAATAAGCAGTGAAGTGCCTCCGTAAAACTGCGCAAACTGGGGTGATACTGAAAATTTCACTGCTATAGCTGGCAGTATAGCTATTATTGCAAGGAAAATAGAACCCGGCAATGTGATCCTCGACATAATAGTATCGAAGAACTCAACTGTTTTTCTTCCTGGCTTGATTCCTGGAATGAATCCGCCGTTCTTCTTCATGTCCTCTGCCATCTGCACCGGATTGATTGTGATAGCGGTGTAGAAGTATGTGAACAATACTATCATTACAGCAGTAACAAAATTATACCAGAATCCGTACATATTCCCGAAAGCTACCACAAAACCTGAACTTGAATTTGAATACCCTGCAATAATGATTGGCAGCATCATGATTGCCTGGGCAAATATTATTGGCATAACTCCGGCAGCATTTACCTTAAGGGGAATATACTGGCGAACACCTCCATACTGCTTGTTACCGACAATACGCCGCGCATACTGGACCGGCACACGCCTGGTTCCCTGCACCAGCATAATTGTACCAAGTACAACAAAAAATAATATCAATATCTCAACAATCAGAGCTATCGGTCCGCCGGCACCGTTTATCCTTGTTCCTGCTTCGAATACGAAATTCTGAGGCAGCCTGGCAACAATACCGATCATGATAATCAGCGAGATACCGTTCCCGATACCTTTATCGGTGATCTTTTCTCCAAGCCACATCACAAACATCGTACCCGCGGTAAGTATCACAACCGATGAAAACTTAAAGAAGAAGCCCGAGAGTACAAATGCACTGGCGGGTAGCTGGGCTGAAAGGTTAACAAGATACGTGGGGGCCTGAAGTATCAGGATACCGACAGTCAGATACCTTGTATACTGATTCATTTTCCTTCTGCCGCTTTCACCTTCTTTCTGCAATTTCTGGAAATATGGAAAGACAATACCAAGAAGCTGGACAACAATTGAAGCTGAGATATATGGCATAATACCGAGGGCAAAAACCGAAGCCTGCGAGAATGCACCTCCCGAGAACATGTCAAGTAATCCCATAATACCTGAAGATGTCTGATCTCTGAGGTTTTGCAGCTGGGAAGGATCAATGCCCGGTAATGAAATATATTTGCCAAGACGGTACAATGCAATAATAGCTAAAGTATAGATCAACCTTGCACGAAGATCTTCTATCTTAAAGATGTTTTTTATTGTCTGAAAAAATCTCATGAACTTAAAGTTTTACTGCTGTGCCCTTTTGGGCTTCAATTGCTTCAACTGCTGATTTACTGAATGCATGAGCATGAACCTCGATTTTCCTTTCGAGAGTTCCCTTTCCGAGGATTTTGACCAGATCATTTTTGGAAATAAGACCTGCTTTTGCAAGTACTTCAAAATCAATCTTCTCAAGATTATTCTTTTCAGCAAGGCTCTGAAGGGTACTGATATTAATAGCTTTGTATTCTTTCCTGTTAACGTTCTTAAAGCCATATTTTGGTACCCGTCTCTGAAGCGGCATCTGACCACCTTCAAACCCTATTTTCTTACTATAACCTGATCTGGATTTAGCACCCTTGTGTCCACGGGTTGATGTACCGCCCTTACCTGAACCTTGTCCGCGGCCAAGACGCTTACTTCTTTTTATTGATCCTTTTGCAGGTTTTAAGTTACTTAAATCCATAACTCTTTAAATAATATCGTTTATATCTTAAATATTTTCCACTTTGATCAGGTGTCTAACCTTCTCAACCATTCCCATTATCTGGGGTGTAGCTTCGTGTTCCACACTGTGGTTCAGTTTATGGATCCCCAGTGCCTCAAGAGTCCTTTTTTGCCTTTCAGGTTTTCCGTTTTTGCTTTTTACCTGAGTTATCCGAATTTTTGCCATAGTGGTTTACTTTACTATCCGTTAAAAACTTTATCGAGGGTTACGCCCCTGTGTTCAGCAACAGATATTGCATCGCGCATCTCCAGAAGTGCAGCGAATGTTGCTTTGACAAGGTTGTGGGGATTTGATGATCCTTTCGACTTTGCAAGCACATTCTTTACACCTACGCTCTCAAGAACAGCACGCATTGCTCCTCCTGCCTTAACACCTGTTCCAGCTGTTGCCGGTTTGATAAAAACCTTAGCACCGCCAAACTTCGCAACCTGTTCATGAGGAATGGTTCCATTTATCACAGGTACTTTTATAAGGTTCTTCTTGGCATCTTCAATACCTTTTGCGATTGCCGTTGTCACTTCACTTGCTTTCCCAAGTCCGTGTCCCACTATTCCATCTTCATTCCCGACTACAACAATAGCTGAAAAGCTGAAGGTACGTCCGCCTTTTGTAACTTTTGTTACTCTCTGGATGCTTACGAGCCTGTCCTTAAGTTCGAGATCGCTGGTTTTTACTTTTCTTATACCGTTTCCCATATTATCAGAATTTTAAACCGCCTTCGCGGGCTGCATCAGCCAATGATTTAACTCTACCATGATATTTATATCCGCTTCTGTCGAAAACAACATTCTCGATGCCTTTTTCCTTACACCTTGCAGCGAGCGATTTTCCGACGAGTTTAGCCTGTTCGGTTTTCTTAATACCGGTTTTTTCGGCAATTTCTTTTTCCCTGGAGCTGACAGCCAGCAGGGTAACTCCTTTCAGGTCGTCAACAACCTGAGCATATATCTGTTTGTTGCTGCGGAAAACTGCCAGACGCGGTTTTTCGTCAGTTCCGCTTATTTTTTTCCGGATCCTCATCCGGATCCGTGTCCTTCTTTCCAATTTAGTTAAAGCCATGTTTCTTTAATTTTACCATTACACATCCTAAACACTAGCTGATTTCCCAGCTTTTCTTCTGAGCTGTTCTCCGACAAATTTGATCCCTTTTCCCTTGTAAGGTTCAGGCGGACGAAGTGACCGGATCTTTGCTGCAACATGACCAATAAGCTGCTTGTCAATGCAGGTCAGGGTAATCACCGGATTGCTCCTTCTTTCAGTTCTGGTTTCTACTTTGACCTCATCAGGAAGCTGTAAAATAATCTCGTGTGAATAGCCAAGGCTCATTTCAAGCTGCTGTCCTTTTGCTTCTGCCCGGTACCCTACTCCAACAAGTTCAAGCTCTTTTTTAAATCCCTGTGAAACACCTACCACCATATTTGCCAGGAGCGCCCTTGAAAGACCATGAAGCGACTTATGATTCTTCGATTCCGAAGGCCTCTGTAATATAATAGTGTTGTCCACAACTTCAACCTTAAGGTCCTTGTCAATATTCTGCTTCAGCTCTCCCAAAGGTCCTTTCACACTGACCACATTGGTGTCGCTGATACTCACAGTTACACCATTGGGCAGGTTTACAGGTAATTTTCCTATTCGTGACATTAAACTATCCTCCTAATTAGTAAACATAACATAATACTTCACCACCTATATTCTCTTTCTTAGCCTCCTTGTCGGTCATCAGACCTTTCGAGGTTGAAATAATTGCAATTCCCAGTCCGTTAAGCACCCTTGGCATATCATCACCGCCAATATAACGCCTCAGACCCGGACGACTGGCCCTTTCTATCTTTTTGATTGCAGGCTTCTTGCTCTTTGGATTATATTTTAGATGCAATTTTCAGCATACTCTGCTTATTCTCTCCATCTACCACCTTATAGCTAAGGATATACCCCTTTTCAAACAGAATCCTGGCAATCTCCTTTTTAAGTTTGGATGCAGGAGCTTCCACAACCTTATGACCGGCCATCATGGCATTTCTTATTCTGGTCAGTAAATCTGCAATTGGATCAGTCATCTCTTATTCTTTAAAATAGTTAATATTCATAATCAGTGTTACCAGCTGGCTTTTTTAACACCCGGGATAAGTCCGAAAGAGGCCATTTCCCTGAAAGTGATCCTGCTTATACCGAATTGTCTCATATATCCTCTCGAACGTCCGGTAATTTTGCAACGGTTATGCATCCTGTTGGGATTTGAGTTCCTGGGGAGGCGGCTTAATCCGATATAATCACCATCGGCTTTAAGTTTTGCTCTTCTTTCCGCGTATTTTTCAACCAGTTTTGCGCGTTTTACTTCGCGGGCTATCATCGATTCTTTAGCCATATAATCAGTTTTTAATATTTTTAAAAGGTAATCCAAAATGCTTTAAAAGAGCCAGTGCTTCTTCATCGGTCCCTGCCGTTGTAACGAAGGTAACCTGCAAACCCATAATCTTTGGCGATCTTGTCAAGGTCAATCTCAGGGAAAATAATCTGTTCTGTAATACCAAGAGTGTAATTACCTCTGCCGTCAAGTTTGGAACTTATCCCCTTGAAGTCGCGGATACTGCGGCAGTGCGACTGAAATAAGCCTTTCAAGGAATTCATACATCCTGTCCTTGCGCAATGTAACCATTACGCCGATAGGCATGTTCTTTCTCAGCTTGAAATTCGAAATATCCTTTGATGAATAGGTCTGAACAGCTTTCTGCCCTGCAATATCTGATAATTCCTTAACACTGAATTCAAGCAGTTTCTTATCAGCAATCGCCTGTCCTACACCCTGATTAAGAACTATCTTCTCCAACCTGGGAACCTGCATAACAGTCTTGTAACTGAATTCCTTCATTAATGCAGGAACGATCTCTTCCTTATATCTGGTTTTTAATACAGGTGTATACATTACTTGATCTCCTCCCCTGATTTTTTTGAATAACGAACTAATTTATTTTTGTCATTAAGCCTTCTTCCGATGCGTGTTGGTTTACCCGAAGCAGGATCAACAAGCATAAGGTTTGAAAGGTGTACCGGGGCTTCCTTCTTCAAAATGCCACCCTGTGGTGATTTTGCATTGGGTTTTGTATGTTTCGAAACAGTATTCACACCTTCAACAATAGCCCTGTTCTTATCCCTGTCAAGTTCAAGAACACGTCCTTTCTGTCCTTTGGATTCACCGGTTATTACAATAACCGTATCTCCTTTTTTGATATGTAATTTCTTCTGCATTGCTGTCTGTTTAAATATTATAGAACTTCAGGTGCAAGAGAGACTATCTTCATATACTTATCGCGGAGTTCCCTTGCAACCGGGCCGAAAATACGGGTTCCCCTTACTTCGTTCAGGTTGTTCAGCAGAACAACTGCATTATCATCAAACCTGATATATGAACCATCGGGGCGGCGTATTTCCTTTTTTGTCCGTACAACAACAGCCTTGCTGACAGTGCCTTTTTTTGCCTCACCTGAAGGGAGAGCGCTTTTGACACTCACAACAATTTTGTCGCCGACGGTTGCATATCTCTTTTTGCTGCCTCCAAGCACCCGGATACACAAAACTTCCTTTGCTCCTGAGTTATCGGCTACTGTTAACCTGCTTTCCTGCTGTATCATGATTACTTAGCTCTTTCAATTATTTCAACCAATCTCCAGGCTTTATTCTTGCTCAGAGGCCTGGTCTCCGAGATACGTACTGTATCGCCGATATTGCATGTATTTTCCTCATCGTGGGCCATCAGCTTCTTTGTTTTGTTCACAAATTTGCCATAGATAGGATGTTTTACCTTCCTTTTAATGGCCACGACGATCGATTTATCCATTTTGTTGCTGACAACAACACCGATACGGTCTTTTCTTATATTCCTTTCCATTGCTGATTCTAGCTTTTAGATTTTTCATTCAATTTCCCTGGTACGCAGTTCTGTCAGCAGACGTGCAATCGTAACTTTCACCTGTTTGATCTTCTGCGGATTATCCAGAGGTGTTATTGCATGGTTAAGCTTCATGCGGACAAGCATGGTCCTCTCGGTATCTATACGTTCAATCAGATCCGGTGTGCTTAATTCCTTTATTTCCGTAGTTTTCATCTGTATCAGTTTATTATTCCATGTACGTAATCGGTCCTTACAATGAATTTTGTTGTGATCGGAAGCTTCTGTGCACCGAGCCTGAGAGCTTCTTTTGCCACATCATAGGGCACTCCTTCAGCTTCAAGGATAATTCTGCCCGGAGTAACAGGCACTACAAAACCTTCGGGTGCTCCTTTTCCTTTACCCATACGAACCTCAGCAGGTTTCTTGGTAATCGGTTTGTCGGGGAATACCCTTATCCAGAGCTGGCCTTCACGTTTCATATGGCGTGTAACAGCCTGACGTGCAGCTTCAATCTGTCTTCCGGTGATCCAGCACTGTTCCAATGCTTTGATACCAAATGACCCGAATGCAAGCTGGTTGCCCCTCTGTGCATTACCCTTCATTCTTCCTTTCTGGGCTCTCCTGAATTTGGTCCTTTTCGGTTGTAACATGGCTCAATTATGTTATTAAATTGTTATACTCTTTTCAGGTTTATTTCTTTGTCTTGCGCTTCAGGCTTTTGCTCTTTGCGTTTCTGGCACCAATGTTCGGGCTCAGATCTCTTTTTCCGTAAACCTCGCCATTGCATATCCACACTTTTATTCCCAGCAGACCGACTTTGGTATGAGCTTCAGCAAGTGCATAGTCGATATCGGCACGAAGTGTATGAAGAGGAATCCGCCCTCCTTATATGTTTCGCTTCTTGCCATCTCGGCTCCTCCCAGACGACCTGAAATAAGAACTTTAATACCTTCAGCTCCCATCCTCATTGTCGAAGCAATCGACATTTTGATGGCACGGCGGTATGAAATCTTTCCTTCAAGCTGACGGGCAATATTATTTCCGACAATATTGGCATCAAGCTCAGGACGTTTTACTTCAAAGATATTTATCTGAACCTCTTTCTTGGTGATCTTCTTTAGTTCCTCTTTCAGCTTATCAACCTCCTGGCCGCCTTTTCCGATAATTATACCCGGACGTGCGGTGTTAACGGTTACTGTTATAAGCTTAAGTGTTCTCTCAATGATGATCTTTGAAATACTTGCCTTGGCAAGCCTGGCATTCAGATATTCCCTGATCCTGGTGTCTTCAACCAGTTTGCCGGAAAAGTCTTTTCCTCCATACCAGTTAGAGTCCCAACCTTTTATTATACCTAATCTGTTACCTATCGGATTTACTTTTTGTCCCATCTGGATTATTTTGATGTTTTTTCAACTTCCTTATTCATACTGTCGAGAACCAGGGTTACATGGTTTGATCTCTTTCTGACCCTGTAAGCTCTTCCCTGGGGGGCTGTCTGCAGTCTTTTCAAAGCACGGCCGCTGTCGACACTTATCTTTTTCACAAAAAGGTTGCTCTCCTCAATCCTGACGCCTTCATTTTTCGACTGCCAGTTGGCTATTGCCGAGAGAAGAAGTTTTTCAAGCCTGCGCGATGCTTCCTGAGGACTGAATTTAAGCACATCAAGTGCCTTATTCACTTCCATGCCTCTTATCAAGTCCGGTTACGAGCCTCATTTTACGAGGTGAGGTGGGACAGTTTCTGAGAATCGCCTGGTAATCTGTTCTTGACAGCCTCTTTTCTCTGTTCTGCTGTATTTCTTTTTCTTGCACCCATTTTTCAATATTTTTCGGTTTACACTACTTTTTACTTGTTGCCTGAGTGACCTCTGAATGTACGGGTAGGAGCAAATTCACCAAGCTTATGCCCTACCATGTTTTCCGTAATGTAAACAGGGATAAATTTATTCCCGTTATGAACTGCTATAGTATGTCCGACAAAGTCAGGTGAGATTACAGACCTCCTTGACCATGTCTTGAGAACTGATTTCTTCTGTCCCTTATTCATCTCCAGGACTCTCTTTTCCATTTTGAATTCGATGAAAGGGCCTTTTTTAATTGATCTGCTCATAGTATAATCAGTTATTTTTTCCTTCTTTCAATAATATGTTTTGCCGAGTATTTTTTCTTGTCGCGGGTCTTGAATCCTTTTGCAGGTATTCCCCTGCGTGATCTCGGATGACCTCCCGAAGCTCTTCCTTCGCCACCACCCATCGGATGATCGACCGGGTTCATCACAACGCCCCTTACTCTCGGACGGCGACCCTGCCAGCGTGACCGGCCGGCTTTTCCTGATTTTTCAAGATTATGGTCGGGATTGGAAACTGAACCGATAGTTGCACGGCAAGTCGTAAGCACCATCCTTGTTTCGCCTGAAGGAAGCTTTATTGTTGCATATTTTCCTTCGCGTGCCGACAGCTGAGCATAAGTTCCGGCACTTCGCGCAATCGCTCCGCCTTTACCTGGTTTAAGCTCAATATTATGGACAATAGTTCCGAGAGGGATATCACTGAGAAACAATGTGTTTCCTATTTCCGGCAGTAGCATCCTTTCCTGATACGATTTTCTGTCCTTCATTAAGCCCGGTCGGGGCAATTATATACCTTTTTTCTCCATCTTCATAAACAACGAGAGCAATCCGGCATGATCTGTTGGGATCATACTCAATTGCTCTTACTGTTGCCTGCATGCCATCTTTTTCCCTGAGAAAATCGATGACCCTGTACATCTGTTTATGACCGCCACCGATGTACCTCATTGTCCTTCTGCCGTTAACGTTCCTGCCTCCTGATTTTCTGAGCGGTCGAAGCAAGGATTTCTCCGGCGTGGCTTTTGTTATATCATCAAAAGCACTGATAATTTTGTGTCTCTGACCTGGTGTTACAGGTTTTAATTTTCTGACTGCCATACTGGTTATTAAATATTGCTATAGAAATCAATTTTGTTCCCTTCAGCCAGGGTTACAACAGCTTTTTTCAAGGCTGCGGTCTTCCCGACAAGAAGGCCCGATTTTGTATTTCTTGTTTTTATTTTACCGCCATATCTCATTGTATTGACTGATTCAACAGTTACGCCATACAATTCCTCAACAGCTTTCCTGATCTGCAATTTATTTGCGTTTCTGGCAACAATAAATCCATAGCGATTAAATTTATCGCCCTGGCTTGTCATCTTTTCCGTCACAATCGGTTTAAGCAAAATATTCATTACTCAAAAATTTTCTAGTTTTCAAAAGTTGCCTGCAAAACGTCAACTGCACTCTCTACAAGTACCAGAGTTGAAGCCTTCATAATTTTGTATGTACTTAATTCTCCGGCTGTTATAACATCAACCCCTTGCACATTTCGGGATGACAAATATATGTTTTTATTTTGTTCCGGTAAAACAAATAATGATTTTTTATTACCAATATTCAGGTTGGCACCCATTTTTACCATCTCCTTTGTTTTCGGAGCTTCAAAAGAGAAGTCCTCCAGAACAATTATCTTATTTGTCGATGCCTTGTAAGAAAGGGCTGATTTTCTGGCCAGCTGCTTAAGCTTTTTATTGAGCTTGAATCCGTAGAATCTTGGCTGCGGACCAAAAACACGGCCTCCGCCGCGGAACAATGGGTTCTTTATACTGCCTGCGCGGGCTGTACCGGTTCCTTTCTGCCGCTTGATCTTCCTGGTACTTCCAGCCACCTCGCCACGCTGTTTGGATTTATGAGTACCCTGCCTCTGATTTGCAAGGAACTGTTTTGTATCCAGATAAATGGCGTGGTCATTTGGTTTAATCCCGAAAATAGAATCGTTAAGACTAACTTTCCTTCCGGTCTCCTTGCCATCAATATTAAGAATCGCTAATTCCATTATTTTGTAATTATTACGTAACCACCTTTGGGACCGGGAACTGATCCTTTAACTAAAATTAAATTGCTCTCAGCCATAAGCTTAATAACTCTCATACTTACAGACATTACTTTTTTACCGCCTGTACGTCCTGCCATCCTCATACCGGGCAATACCCTTGAAGGGAATGATGAAGCTCCAAGTGAACCTGGTGCCCTGCCCCTGTTATGCTGGCCATGGGTCTGACCGCCAACACCGCTGAAACCATGACGTTTGACAACCCCCTGGAATCCTTTACCCTTCGACCAGCCTCTTACATCAACCCAGTTATCGGGTCTGAAAAGCTCGGCAGTAAGGATTTCCCCCTCTTTTACCTGGCCTTCCTTAAATCCTGTGAATTCCAGTAAGTTTCCTTTTGGGTGTGGTACTTACCTTCTTAAAATGACCCAATTCAGCTTTTGTGGTATGTTTTTCCTTCTTCTCATCGAAACCAAGCTGTACTGCGAAATATCCGTCTTTCTCCTGTTGTCTTAACCTGTGTAACAACACACGGACCTGCCTGCAGTACAGTACAAGGAATGTTCTTTCCGTCTTCATTGAACACGGAGGTCATTCCAACCTTTTTTCCAATTAATCCCTGCATTTCTTTATTGCTTTACTGGTTTCAAACTTTTATTTCTACTTCTACCCCGCTTGGAAGCTCAAGCTTCATTAAGGCATCGATCGTTTTTGGCGTAGAGCTGTAAATATCAAGCAGCCTTTTATACGATGAAAGCTCGAATTGCTCTCTTGCCTTCTTATTTACGAACGGGGAACGAAGAACCGTATAAATCTTTTTATGTGTCGGAAGCGGAATAGGACCGCTTACAACAGCACCAGTAGATTTTACTGTTTTTACAATCTTCTCTGCAGACTTATCCACAAGATTATGATCGTAAGATTTCAGTTTGATACGAATTTTCTGACTCATTTCTTAAAGAATTTTTCCTTTAGTAATTTCAACAATCCTGTTTGCTATTTCTTCAGGCACCTCTTCATAATGAGAGAACTCCATGGTAGAAGTTGCTCTTCCCGAGGTCAGGGTTCTGAGTACTGTAACATAACCGAATTTCTCGGCCAGAGGTACTTTTGCTTTTACAACCCTTGAACCTGCTTTCGATTCCATACCTTCCACCTTGCCTCTTCTCCTGTTGAAATCGCCAATGACATCACCAACATATTCTTCGGGTGTTACAACCTCCGTCGCCATTATCGGCTCAAGAATCACCGGATTGCATTTCCCTGCGTGTTTCCTGAATGCCTGTTTGGCAGCGATTTCAAAAGCAAGAGCATCGGAATCGACCGGATGGTACGAACCGTCTTTTAGTACTACTTTAAGGCTTTCGAGGGGGAAGCCGGCCAGTGGCCCGTTCACCATTGCCTCGCGAAATCCTTTTTCAACAGCCGGAATGAATTCCCTTGGTATATTCCCTCCCTTGACCTCATTGACGAAATCGAGGCCTTTGAAGCCATCCTCAGCCGGCATAAGTGTAATATATATATCGGCAAATTTGCCTCTGCCGCCTGTCTGTTTCTTGAATACTTCCCTGAACTCAGTAGTTGTTGTAATTGCTTCTTTATAAGCAACCTGCGGAACTCCCTGGTTACATTCAACCTTGAATTCACGCTTTAAACGGTCAATAAGGATCTCAAGATGCAATTCTCCCATACCGTTTATTATAGTCTGTCCGCTGTCGGGATCAACCCTCACCTGAAATGTAGGATCCTCCTCAGCAAGCTTATACAAGGGCAACCGACAGCTTATCAACATCAGCCTGTGTTTTGGGCTCTATTGCAACCCCGATTACAGGTTCCGGAAAATCCATCGACTCAAGCAATATAGGCTTATTAATCGCACAAAGGGTATCTCCTGTTTTCAGATCCTTAAAACCGACTCCTGCACAAATATCTCCGGCTGAAACACTCTCCTTCGGATTCTGCTTGTTTGCATGCATCTGGAAAAGACGGTTGATGCGTTCTCTTTTCCCTGTCCGGATATTCAGGACGGTATCTCCGGAGTGAAGAATACCTGAATAAATACGAAGGAAGACCAGTCTTCCCACAAATGGATCCGTAGCTATTTTAAATGCCAGGGCAGCCAATGGTTCATTATCATCGGGCTCCGCTGATTATTTCATTGTCATTTCTTGGATCAATTCCGGTGATCGCTCCGATATCAACCGGTGAAGGGAGAAATGCGGCAACTGAGTCAAGAAGATTCTGAATTCCCTTGTTTTTAAATGCTGCACCACAGATAACCGGAACAGCAAGTCCCAGAATTGCCGATTTCCTCAGCGCAGTCATGATCTCATCTGCAGGTTATTGAATCATGGTCCTCAAGAAACCTTGCGAGAAGTGTATCATCAACATCAGCAACTGATTCAATAAGCTTCGCCCTCCATTCGTTTGCTTCTTCAACAAGATCCTGCAGGTATCTCTTCAACTTCATAATTTGTACCTGTCATATCGGTGTCGTACCAGACAATAGCCTTCATGCGTGACAAGGTCAATGATTCCCCTGAAATTTTCCTCTGAACCAATAGGCAGATGAACAGGTACCGGATTAGCTCCGAGCTTTTCCTTTATCTCCTGGACAACACTGAAAAAATCAGCTCCTGCCCTGTCCATTTTATTCACAAAAGCTATCCTCGGGACATTATATTTGTCTGCCTGTCTCCATACGGTTTCCGATTGCGGTTCAACCCCGCCGACAGCGCAAAAAACTGCTACTGCACCGTCAAGAACCCTCAGCGAACGTTCAACCTCGACAGTAAAATCAACGTGTCCCGGAGTATCAATAATATTTATCTTATATTCTTCTCCCTTGTATTTCCAGTAAGCGGTAGTTGCGGCCGAAGTAATTGTAATTCCTCTTTCCTGTTCCTGAACCATCCAGTCCATCTGGGCATTCCCGTCATGTACCTCTCCCATCCGATGGGTACGACCGGTATAGAACAGAATACGCTCTGTCGTTGTGGTCTTACCGGCATCAATGTGGGCCATGATTCCGATGTTTCTGGTATATTTCAGGTTTGAATCCATATATTTTTTCTGCTTCTTCCGGAAATTAAATGTTAAAACCTGAAATGAGCAAATGCCTTATTTGCTTCAGCCATTCTGTGAGTATCTTCCTTCTTCTTGTAAGCACCGCCCTCAAGCTTATAGGCAGCCATAAGTTCGGCAGCAAGTCTTTCGGCCATTGAATGACCTGTTCTTTTCCTGGCAAATGAGATCATATTTTTCATGCTGATGCTCACCTTCCTGTCGGAACGGATTTCCATCGGTACCTGGAAAGTTGCACCTCCTACCCTGCGGGCTTTAACCTCAACCTGAGGAGTAACATTGTCAAGGGCCTGCTTGAAAATTTCAAGAGGTGTTTTTCCTTCACTCTTAAACTTATCACCAATGATGTCGAGAGAATCGTAAAAGATTTTGAAAGCAAGATTCTTTTTTCCACTAAACATAAGATTGTTCACAAACCTTGTTACATACGGATCGTTGTATTTGGGATCCGGTAACATGATCCTCTTCTTTGGTTTTGTTTTCTCATTATCTTATTTATTAAGTGTTACTTCTTTGGTCGTTTTGCACCATATTTTGATCTTCTCTGAGTACGGCCATCAACGCCCGATGTATCGAGAGCACCACGAACAAGGTGATAACGGACACCCGGAAGATCCTTTACCCTGCCACCCCTGATCAGTACTATTGAGTGTTCCTGCAGGTTATGCCCTTCACCCGGAATATAAGCGTTTACTTCCTTCTGATTTGTAAGCTTTACCCTGGCTACTTTCCTCATAGCTGAATTAGGTTTCTTTGGCGTTGTGGTATAAACACGAACACAAACACCCCTTCTCTGAGGACATGAATCCAAAGCAGGAGCTTTACTCTTGTCTATCAGTTTTTTCCTGCCTTTTCTTACTAACTGCTGTATTGTCGGCATAAATAGTATGATTTTATCATTAAATTTTACTCAAAAAAATGGATCGCAAAGGTATTGTTTTTATTTTTTAATTTACAAACAAGCTCACTGTTTTTTTAACATAGTACAAAATATACGCTTATCAAGACTGATTATCAGAGATAAGCAGTCGTTCCAACGTCTTTTAAAACAAAATATCTTACTTAAAAATGTAAGTTATCGACAGGTTGCTTCCCGATCTTTCCCTTGCGAATAATCATTTTGTAAACTTACGGTGAAAGAAAAACCGGTACTCCTGTATTTCAAAAAACTGGTGCAAAGAAAATAAAAATTTTGTAATTATGATATCTTTCTTAAACAGTTTTTAAAAAATTATTATTTTTGCCCCTCCTGATCATGATATATAAATAAGTATAATATATAATATCCAGACAATTATGAAAACATACCAGACTGACCAGATAAAGAACATTGCCCTGCTTGGGAATTCAGGATCAGGAAAAACAACCCTTGCCGAGGCTATGCTCTTCAATGGCGGAGTAATTGAACGAAGAGGTACAATTGACGGAAAAAACACAGTTTCCGATTATCGTCCGATTGAACATGAAAACGGAAACTCAATATATTCGACTGTACTTTATACTGAGTTCCAGAATAAAAAAATCAATATCATTGATACTCCGGGGCTTGATGACTTCAGCGGAGGTGTGATCTCATCACTTTATGCAGCCGACTGTGCAGTGATGACAATTAATGTCCAGAACGGCGTTGAAGTCGGAACCGAAATTCATTTCAGTCATGCAGAAAAGGTTCACAAGCCATTAATACTGGTAATAAACGGCCTTGATCATGAAAAAGCCAATTTTGAGAAGTCACTCGAAATGATGAAAGACAGGCTCAGCAGTAATGTTATACTTGTTCAGTATCCTGTTAATGAGGGTGTCGGATTTAATGCCGTGATTGATGTTCTCAAAATGAAAATGCTCCAGTATTCAAAGGAAGGGGGCCCGGCAAAAGTGCTCGATATTCCGGCCGATCAGAAACAGAAAGCTGAAGAGCTGCATAGCGCCCTTGTTGAAAAAGCTGCCGAGAGTGACGAATCGCTTATGGAGCTTTTCTTCTCAAATGATACACTTACGGAAGAGGAGATAAGAAAAGGGATTGCAAAAGGAATACTTACCAGGGGAATGTTCCCTGTTTTCTGCATATCATCAAAAAATAATATCGGAATCGATCGTCTGATGGAATTTATTGTCAATGAAGCTCCTTCGATCACCGATATGCCCGCTCCTGTTAACAGTAAGGGAGCTGTAAGTAAAAGCCAATCCTGCCGGACCCGCTTCAGTTATATGTTTTTAAATCCTCAATTGAGGAACATATCGGCGAGATAAACTACTTCAGGGTTTACTCAGGAAAAATTACCGAAAACCTCGATGTGGTCAATACAAATAACGGCGTAAAGGAAAGACTGTCTCAGTTGTATGTTTGTGCCGGCAAGAACAGGACCCGGGTTCCTGAATTGCATACAGGAGATATCGGAGCTTTTGTAAAACTTAAAAATACAAAAACTGATCATACCCTGAATGCTCCCGGAAACGACTGGAGATATGAGGGTGTAAAATTCCCTGAACCAAAATTCCGCACCGCAATAAAGGCTCAGAGTGAAAGTGATGATGAAAAGCTCGGTGAAGCGCTTAACAAGATCCATCTTGAAGATCCGACAATAATCATTGAATATTCAAAGGAACTTAAACAAATCATTGTTCACGGACAGGGTGAATACCATCTTGAATATCATGAAATGGCATCTTGACAATATTTACAAGATCCCGACAAATTTCAATGCTCCCAAGATACCCTACCGGGAAACAATAACAAAAACCGCTCAGGCCGACTACCGGCATAAGAAGCAATCGGGAGGTGCGGGCCAGTTTGGTGAAGTGCATCTGTTTATTGAACCATACACGGAAGGATCGTCAGAATTATCAATGATGAAGTTCGGCGGTAAAGAGATAAAGCTTTCAATAAGGGGAAAAGATGAAATTGATCTTGACTGGGGAGGGAAGCTTGTATATGTCAACTGTATTGTCGGAGGATCCATCGACGCCAGGTTTATGCCTGCGATTCTGAAAGGATTAATGGAAAAGATGGAAGTCGGTCCTCTTACAGGTTCCTATGCCCGCGATATCCGTGTTTATGTTTATGACGGCAAGATGCACCCGGTCGACTCAAACGAGATTTCATTCAGGCTCGCCGGAAGGAATGCTTTCAGCATGGCATTCAAAAATGCAGGTCCAAAGATCCTCGAGCCTATTTATGATGTGGAGATAATGGTTCCCTCTGACCGGATGGGCGATGTTATAAGCGACCTTCAGGGACGCCGCGGAATGGTTCTGGGAATGGCAAGTGAAAAGCGTTTTGAGGTAATCAAGGCAAGAGTACCTCTTGCAGAAATGAATAAATATTCGACAGCACTGAGTTCAATTACCGGAGGCCGGGCAATGTACACAATGAAATTTTCTGAATATGCCCAGGTTCCGGGTGATGTTCAGGATGCTGTAATCAAAGCATACTACTGAAGAAGAAGAAGAAGAATAACCTCATCCCCCGACCCCTTCTCCAGTAGAGGGGCGTTCGCATGCTAATCGCCCTCTGCGGGAATTTTGAGTCATACTGTCTTCAGCACATCCCACACAAATGCCCTTATACCAACTTCATCATTTATTGAGTCGATCTTCTTAATCTTTTCAAGAACTGTATCGACAGTATCATCCTCAACAATTGTAAGAACACTCTTATTGATCTCGGGCCAGGCATGGGTTCCCAGATGGGGAACCCCTGTATTTGCTTCCTCTGACCCTGCACATTTTCCCAGAGGGAATAACCTTTAATTCCCAGCTTCTCCATAAGGTACTCCACCCTTTCGGTGTGTGCCTGATTGTATATTATCATTATTGCTTTCATTGCCTGCGATTTAATATTTTTAGTTATTTTTTATCCCTGCCATTACCATTACCATTCATAAAATCAAAGTCTGAATAGGCTGCCAGGTGTTTGTTCCGCTCTCCATGTTTGGAAAAGATCGCATATACCACAGGTACCAGAACAAGTGTCACAACTGTAGAAAAGATCAGACCCCCGATAACTGCAATACCCATTGGTCTCCAGAGTTCTGAGCCAGCGCCCGTGCTGATTGACAGCGGCACCATTGCAAGTATGGTGGTGGCGGAGGTCATAAGCACCGGCCTCAGACGCGATCTTCCGGATATTGCAATCGCCTTATACAATTCGTTCCCTCTCTCGCGCATCAGGTTGATAAAGTCAACAAGCACAATTGCATTCTTAACGACAATACCAATTAGTAAAACAGCACCTATTCCGGAAATGACGCTGAGAGTTGTTTTGGTTAAGAACAGAGCAATTGCCACTCCGGAAAAAGCAAATGGAATTGAGAACATAATTATGAAAGGCATCTTGAGTGACTCAAACTGGGATGCCATAACAAGGTACACAAGGATCAGACTTACCACTATCAGAAGTGCAAGATCCATAAATGCCTCCATCTGTTCTTCTATTGCCCCGGAGATCTGAACCATGATACCTGCAGGTTTCGGGGTTTCATCAATTGCTTTCTGGACATCTTTCTGTATATCTGTCAGAGATCTTTTAAATGGAGTGAAAGAGACCCTTACAATCCTTTCCTTGCGCTTACGTTCAATGCTTGGTGGAGCCCAGTATTCCTTTATCTGGGCAATCTCCCCGAGCCGGATCAACTGTCCCTGATTGTTGGAAATTGCTATATTCTCGATATCGGTCAGCGTGCTTGTTGCGCTCTTTTTAAATCTTACAATCACATCATATTCATCGCCTGACTGGCGTAAGCTGGGTTGCCACCAGACCATCAATCCTGTTCCTTACTGCAGCCGCCGCCATTGAAGTATTAAGTCCGTTGGCACTCATTTTTTCCTGGTCAAAAATAATCTGCAGCTCAGGTTTTGATTTGTCGCGGCTTATGTCTACATCCTTCGTTCCGGGAATCTTCTTTATTTTTTCTGCAAGTTCCCTGGCAACAATGTTTGAAGCTGTAATATCATATCCGTAAACTTCAACATCCACAGCATTCCCGCCAAATGAGCCCATATTCTGACTTGTCGTGACCTGTAAATCAACTATTTCAGGAAACTTGGAGAAATCAGCCCTCATTTCTTCTGCTATATCCCAGACACTCCTTGTCCGTTCCTCGATCGGAACCAGGCTATAAGTGTAATCAATTGTATGTGTACCTCCTGCGCTGAACATAGATGCCCATCCACCCTGGTCATCATAACCCGATGATGTTGAAATAATCGTGATCTCGGGATATTTTGCCTTCACCAGACTGTCGAGCATATCTGCTATTTTTATTGTGTTTTCCACCCTTGTGCCTGTCTGCAATTCAACAGTTGCATATATTGCCGATTCATCAGCCTGAGGAAAGAATTCAGTGTCAATCATTGTAAAAAGTCCCATTGATAACACGAAAACAATAATTGAGACTATTGTAACAAATGTTTTATGATGAAGGGCCCAGCTCAGCGTTTTTTCATAGAATATATCAAATCTATCAAGCCATTTCCTGATACTTCCATCATAAGTAAAGAAAGGTGCATCTTTTCTGATTGGCTTGTATTTCAGCATCATGGCGCTTAATGAAGGGGTAAGCGTCAATGCTGCGACTGTTGAAGTTATGATGGTTACAGTTACACTCAGCCCAAGCTGCTTGAAGAGAACCCCGGTAAGTCCTTCAACAAAGGTAAGCGGGAAGAAAACAGCAACAACAGTCAGAGTAGTTATTATAACTGCAAGCCAGACCTCGTTGGTCGCATAAATAGCAGCTTCCCTCGGACGGCTTCCTCTTTCGATATGCTTGGTGATATTCTCAAGCACCACTATCGCATCATCCACCACCATCCCGATGGCAATGGAAAGCGACACAAGGGAGATAATATTTATTGAGGCATCTGATATGAACAGATATATGAATGCAACAATAAGTGAGACAGGAATTGTAAGTATTACAATAAATGTTGCCCGCCATCTTCCCAGGAAGAAAAGTACGACCAGCACAACAAATATTGCTGCATACATCAGTGTTTCAGTGAGATTATTAATAGAATCCTTAATAAAGGAGGCGCTCGAGAACAGCAGTTCAATCTTGATATCCGGGGGCAGATCCTTCTTCAGTTCTTCAAGTGTCGTTTCAATTTCACGGGTAACTTTAACCGTATTGCCTCCCGACTGCTTCTGAACAAACAGCCCCATACCCTTGACTCCGTTTATCTTGGTGTCAAGTTTCGATTCCCTGATAGTATCACGTACTTCAGCAATATCCTTAAGGTAAACAGTATTTCCGTTAAAATTACTTACCACTATATCCATCAGGACATCACTCTCGGGAAACTCACCCTGTATCCTCAGCGGATAATCTGTCTGTCCCATTTCGAGATAACCGGCCGGCATGTTCATGTTTTCTGCCCTCAGAACTCCGCCTATCTGTTCGATTGTAAGATTGTATGCCTCCATTTTCCTGGGATCAATATCCACATAGATCCTTCTGCCCGGAACCCCTGAAAGAGACACATTTCCTACCCCTTCAATCCTGTTCAGGGGATTGACTATTTTCTCATCAAGGATCTTTTCAAGACCTGTATAACTTTCATTGGCCGTTATAGCATAAAAGATTATAGGCATCATGCTTGAATTGAATTTGATGATCGTCGGATCTTCTGATCCTTCAGGCAGTATCCTGGTAACAAAGTTCAGGTTGCTGCGGATATCATTCATGGCTTCATCGAGATTCGAGCCGTATTCGAAATTGAGGAATATCACCGACAATCCATCGCTCGAAGTTGATGTAAGCTCCTTGAGATTACTTACTGAATTAAGGGCATCCTCGAGCGGACGTGTAACATTACTTTCAATATCCGAAGCACTGGCTCCGGGGTATGTTGTAAGTACTGTTACAAAAGGAAGTTCTATCTCGGGATATAGGTCCACCGGAAGCCTGACAAGTGAATAAATTCCGATAACCATCAACGCTACAAATATCAGGATGGTTGTTACGGGTCGTTTTACGGAAGAGCTGTATATACTCATTTTCTTTAAATTGTAAATCCTGTTAACTAATTAACAATACTTATTTTATCGCCTGTTATAAGCCGTGCCTGTCCTTCTGTAACAAGCCTGTCTCCCTCCCTGAGATTATCTGAAATGATCTCAAGCCGGTCATCAAATCGTTTGCCGATCATAACTTCTGTTCGTTTCGCAACACCCTGATCCTCAATAAATACGTATCGGATATTTGTTCCTTCCTGAATAAGAACTGTACTGGCCGGAACAACAAATGTTTCAACTTCGCCAAGGTCCATTGAAACCCTTACAAACATCCCGGGTTTAAGCATATCGTTCCGGTTTGGCAGTTCAATTTCCGTAATGAATGACCTTGTAGCGGAGTTTACAGTCGGTGATTTCCTGAATACCCTTCCGGTAAAAACTTCCCCTTCATAAACATCAGCAGTTATTTGTGCCTTCATCCCGTTTTTTATCAACGGATAATATTGCTCCGAGATGCTGACATCTACTTTCAGAGGATTGATCTGCATTATTGTAACAATGGCCGATCTGCCTGATAGCGTTGTCGGGGTTCCTGAATACATTTCACCATTTTCAAAATATTTTCCTGTGATCATGCCGGAAAATGGCGCTTTCATAAGCGTATTCTTTTCCATGAATTCCACATTTGTTTTCAGGACATCATATTGTGTTTTCATCTGATCATAATCCTGCTGTCTGGCGCTGCCAACACTTAAAAGTGTATCGAGTCTGCTCAGATCCTTTTCCAGATTTGTGAGCTGCAGCTTAAGCTGGTAAAGCTGTGTACGGTCCATGAGAAAAAGATTATTCCCCTTTGCCACCCTATCGCCGGTTTCAACATATATTTCCTCAATCCTGCCCGGAGTTGAAGGCGCCATATTAACTTCCTCAAAGGGTAAAACAGTTGCCGTATAATCAATCGTCCTGTGCAATTTTTGTTTTTTCAAGTGTCATAACTTTTACAGGAATCGCTGCTTTTTCTTCAGTTGGCGTACCGGCAAGAGCACCGGTTGCTATCATTGTTTTTCTTTGATGAGCATGCCGAAAGGATCAGACAGCTTATCCCTATTACTGAAATTGTTATTAAGTGTTTCATTATTTTGTTTTTATTATTTCTGTGCTGATTAAATATTATTCAATAGTTTGTTAAAGGCAACTTTTGTCTGCAGCAGGTTCAAAAGAGCTGAAAGATAATTGTTTTCAGCCTGCAGATAAAGGGTATTTGCCTGGGTAAGCTCAAGGCTTGAAGCAATTCCCTGCTTGTATTTATTCTCGGTGCTGGCATAGACTCTTTTAGAGACTTCAACGTTCTCTTTCTGGCTTAAATACTGAAGATTTGCATTCACAAGGTTATACCTGAGCTGTTTTTCCTGCAATAATAGCTGATCAGTTACCATTTCCTTGTGTTGTTCTTGCCTTTTCAAGATATATCTGGGCCTTGTTTATTGAGGCAGTTCTCTGTCCGCCTGCAAAAATGGGGACCGAAAGCTGCAGACCAGCCATTGAATTCTCGAACCATTGCAGATCGGAAATTTCATCACCCATTCCATTGGTGCCGTAATTATAAAATCCTGCAAGTGTTGGGAGAACTGAAGCTTTTTGTGATTTCAGATTAAGGGCAGACATCATTTCCTGACCCTCCACAAGCTTGTAATCGACATTCTGCGTATGGTCAAAAGCCTGGGAAACCTCTGCTTCGATATCCAGTTCATTTTCAAGAGCTCTCAAGCGTCTGGGTAAGTGTTATTCCTGTTTCCGGCGGATACACCAAGCTGAAACCGGAGGAGATTGTAGTTTAATTCATTTGTTCGCTCAAGAGAGCTCCTTTCATTCTGAACCATGTTAACGTTTGAAACCATCTGGTCGACATCAGTCGCCTCAGCCATACCGGCCGAAAACATTGCTTTTGTCGATTTAAGAGTCTCATTGAGGTTTGTCAGGTTGTTGTCGAGCAGTTCAATCGACTTCTGTGTAATAAGTATCAGGAAATAGGCAGAGCTTACTGATTCCTTTGTATCAAGCTCCGATTTCACAAGGCTTTCCTGGCTCAGCTTTTGAGCAAGCTTTGTAGTTTCAATGCCAATATATAAGGGAGCATTGAAAATAAGCAGGCTCGCATCAACCGATGCACTCGAATTGAACTGGGAACCAAATGTCACAGGTACTTTTTCTCCGGGTTTTCCGAAAAAATCCCCTGGTAAAAGTGTGGTCATAAGCTTCAGGTTATCAGTAAATGAGCCTGATGCATTCACCTGAGGCAATGCCGCTGAGATGGTTTCCCAAACCGCTGCCTTTGCTGCCCGTACCTCCGATCTTGCGGCCATTACCATCTTGTTATTGACTATCGCATAATCCTGTGCTTCTTTGAGCGACAGATTCAGTTCACCGGCAGGTTGCTGGGCTTTAATAACACTCACATTAAATAAAAGGGAGAGTGCTGCTGCAATTAAAAATTTGTTTTTCATAAATTCTGTTTTATTCATAATCACTCGAAATATTATCTTTTCCCGGTTAAACCTTCACTTTTTTCGTAACGATTTATAAGATCAAGACCTTTTCGTGTTGAAATACCCCTCAGGTAATTGATGTAAAAATTCCTGATTACATCTTTATTCAGGAAATCATCAGGGGGAAAAACATCTTTGTCATTTGATACTCTTGCAACTTCAAGCAAGCATTTATTGGTAATTTCCACATCAATATCATCCCTGAAAACACCCTCTTTTATACCCCTGACAAGGATGTCGGAATTATTTGAATAATAAGGGAGATCCTTAGCTTCCCCTGGATTTTCAACCAGATCCCTGTGAAACCTTTTCATATCCATCTGAAAGGCAGGTGCCATTTTCTGGAAATGATCATTCATCAAATCAAGCATTTTAAAAATTGCCTCGACAACATTATCGGATTCACTGAAAATCTTTGTCATCATTTCGCGCTGTCTCTTCGCCATCCATTTAAGTACCCCTTTCAGGAGCTCATCCTTGTCGCTGAACACTTCGTAGATAGTCCGTTTTGAAATACCCAGTCTCCCGGCCAGCATATCCATGGTAACTGCCCTGATCCCGTAGGTCCTGAACATGACCGATGCCTCTTCAATTATTTTCTGCTGGTAATCCATGTTTTAAAATAAAGCGTAGCAAAAATGAGAAAACTTTTTTAGTTTACAAAGTTTTATTCGTTAAATTCCTGTTACATTCAGTAAAAAGACGAAATTTACCGGTGAATAACGAACGGCGCAAAGGCTTACAGGTAAAAGGCGTAAAGGCATTAACGTTTGAAGGTATTATGCTGTATATGATTGTTATGCTGTTTTGTCTGTTAATTTGAGACTTAGCCTCGCCTTTAAGGCGCGTTGAGCCGTTAAGCCTTTGAGCCTATTGAGCCATTGAGACCTTATACCATTAATTTTAAACTATGACCACCAAATCAGATTATCTACCAGGTCGATGCATTTACTCCTGAGCCATTCAAAGGCAATCCTGCAGGAGTCTGCATTCTTGAAAAAGAGATGCCCGATGAATGGATGCAGAATATTGCAGCTGAACTGCATGTTTCTGAAACTGCATTTATATCAGGCGGTAAAGATGAATACAAAATACGGTTTTTTACCCCCGAATCTGAAGTTCCGTTGTGCGGACATGCGACTCTTTCATCAGCTCATATAATGTTTGAAACAGGTATAGTTGAAAAGAACGGAGTAATTACGTTTTCTTCGAAAGCAGGGATCCTGAAAATCCGTTATTCCGATGGCTGGGTGATCATGAATTTCCCGGGTTATGATCTTAATCCGGTTCCTCTGACCGCTGATTTCAGCAGATATACAGGTATCACTCCTGTTGAATTGCACCGGACAGCTCATGGATGGGCATTGGCACTTTTTAAAAATGAGGATGAGGTTTTAAAGCTGAATCCCGATTTTAAGGCAATGAAGAATACAGAATATGGGGATCTTATTGTAACGGCTCCTTCATCAGATCCGCGTTATGACTTTTGTGTCCGCTGCTTTGCTCCTGCCCTTGGTATCGACGAAGATCCTGTTACCGGCTCGGCCCATTGCGCCCTGGTGCCATTCTGGCATAAAAAGACAGGTAAAACAGAATTTATCTCCCACCAGGTATCAAAACGGGGAGGAGTATTAAAAGTATCCCTCCTTGGAGACAGGGTTGAAATTGCCGGGCAGGCAGTAACTATCTTCAGGGCAGGATTACTTATATGATAAAAGGATTGCTTCGTCGCAATTACTATTATTATAAACGGATTGCTTCGTCGCAAGCTCCTCGCAATGACGGTAAGCACTATCGAAATCGGGATGAGTTTAATAACGATTAACGATAATTTATTAATGTGTTACGACAATTAATTAATGAGATACAATAATTAATATTGAAAACTATGAAAAACGATCCTGAACTAAAAATCAAAGAGTTGGGCCTTGAACTTCCTCCGGCCCCCAAGCCTATGGGCGTTTACAAACCTGTTCTTGTCATCGGGAATTTCCTCTATGTATCCGGCCAGGGCCCTTTGCAATCGGATGGAACACTTATAAAAGGAAAGGTCGGCGAAGACCTTAGTCTTGATGAAGGAAAGCTGGCCGCCAGACAGGTTGGCCTTACAATGCTTTCAACAATTAAGTCAGGTATCGGGGACCTCAGTAAGATCAGGAGGTTAGTTAAAGTCCTTGGAATGGTGAACAGTGCACCAGATTTTGAACAGCACCCGGCAGTGATCAACGGATTCAGCCAGCTGATGGCTGATATTTTCGGAGAAGAGAACGGAGTAGGTGTAAGAAGCGCTGTAGGAATGATCCTTCCAGGCAATATAGCTGTTGAAATTGAAGCCATGTTCGAACTTGAGCAATGAAAACAAATCACTGGTACACAATTGAAAATCCTGACGAAGTTAACTCTCCTTCCTTGCTGATTTATCCTGAACGGATTGAGATCAAATATCAAAAGGATGATCTCCATTGCAGGTGACCCCGGAATGCTGAGACCCCATGTAAAAACACATAAGATGCCTGAAATAGTGAGGCTCCAGATGAAGCATGGCATCAGCAAGTTTAAATGTGCAACTATTGCAGAAGCTGAGATGTGTGGGGACTGCGGGGCAAAAGACATTCTGCTTGCCTATCAGCCGGTTGGCCCGAATATCAGAAGGTTCTTTGCCCTGAAAAAGAAATTTCCGGCAACAAAAATATCATGCATTGTCGATTCTGAAGATATAATTAAGCAGTTGTCAGAAATTGCGGTTAAACATAATACTGAGGTCCCCGTATGGCTCGATATCAATGTTGGCATGGACAGGACAGGAATTGTCGCCGGTGAAGCTGCTGCAAGACTATATAAAATGATCTCAGTTTTACCGGGACTCAATGCAGAAGGGCTGCACGTGTATGACGGGCATATTCACGAAAATGACTTTTCAGTGCGCGAAAAACTCTGTAATGATTCTTACATTCCCGTTACTTCGCTTATACATCAGCTTGAATCTTCAGGAAGTCGCCATATACAGGTAGTTGCAGGGGGAACACCGACATTTCCCATTCATGCATCCAGGGGAGGAGTTGAGACAAGTCCCGGCACAGCTATATTATGGGATTACGGATACAGTTCATCATTCAGCGATTTGGACTTCCTGCATTCTGCTGTTCTCTTTACACGTGTAATCAGCAAGCCTGCGGGTGATCTGGTTTGTATTGATCTGGGTCATAAAGCTGTAGCATCGGAAATGGCGCCGCCAAGAATAAAGATCAATGAGGTTGATAATTATGATTTCATTTCCCATAATGAGGAGCATATGGTAATCAAAACTCCCGAAGCAAAAAACATGAAGGTCGGGGATATTTTATATTGTATCCCGTACCATATTTGTCCGACAGTCGACCGGTATGATAAAGTATCAGTCGTCAGGAATGGAAAAGTAACCGAACAGTGGAAGGTTGAGGCACGTAAACGGCAAATTACTGTTTAATGATAATACCTTAAGAACTTACACAGAGTGCCACAGAGAATTCACAGAGTTACACAGAGTTATAAGAATTTGACGCTTATTCTTACTCTTACTCTGTGTCCCTCTGTGGTTCTCTGGATTTCCTCTGTGAAAGTTTTTATATCACCTGTCTCTTCTCTGCCATGCCGTTTTGCCATTGAGCCATTGATGCCCTTGAGCCATTTCGAACAAATCCAATTACTGAGTTGTTTCTTAATAAAATTTTTACATCATGGACATGCAAAATGCTTTTCAGAACCTCAACTGGCTCGCAATATTAGTCGCAGCAGTCAGTGCGTTTGCTCTTGGAGCCGTCTGGTTTTCTCCTGTAATGTTTGCAAAAAGATGGATGAAAGAGAGCGGCGTTACTGAAGAATCCGCAAAGGATTCCAATATGGTAAAAACCTTCGGACTCGCATTTCTTCTTTCGCTTCTAGCCGCATTTTTCCTGGCAATGTTTATCGGAGCTGATGCAGGAGCCGGCTTTGGAGCCCTCGCTGGATTCATGGCCGGTTTGGGTTGGGTGTTTACTTATACCGGGATCATTTATCTTTTTGAAGCCAAAACACTGGCACATTTCCTGATCAATTCCATGTACAGTGTTGCAAGTCTGACTATTATGGGGTTCATTATCGGAGTCTGGCAGTAGCTAAAGTCATTTAGTCGTGCGGTCGTGCAGTCGTGCAGTCGTGCTGTCAAGGCAGATCATTGATATTAAGATATTATGATCACGTTTATATGACTGCATGACTGCAAGACCGCATGACCGCATGACTGCTGACCATAGAACATTAGTCGTTAGCGTACAGATAGACAAACCCCCTGTACTCCTTACTGTCATACTCCACATCATCCCAGCCTTTTGCTCTGATTATATAGTAGTATACTCCGGGGCTTGCCCTGGAGGAAGAATTATTCACATTACCGTCCCATCCTTCCCATTCCTTTAAGATCGGGCCTTCTCCATAGAAATCGTACACTTTAACACCATTCCGGGTGAAAATAGTAATGTCGATATATTTCAGGGATGTCTTGTCGACCTCAAAAATATCATTTATCCCATCGCCATTCGGAGTAAAGACATTCGGAATTGCCAGCGATGACGGGTCAACGACAATATAATTGAACCTGACCGAATCGACGCAAAGCTGATCGCTCTCTATCGTCAGCTTCACCGAGTATTCACCAGGGATATAATAAGTATGAGGACCCGGGTTACTTAGCAAAGAAACGGAATCGTCCCCGAATTCCCATCTGTATTTCGAAGCCCTTATCGAATTATCGGTAAAGGTCACTTCAAGAGGAGCCTCTCCGCTTGAAGGATTGACTGAAAATTCGGCCTTAACATGTATTGACTCGTAGAAAAAGGACGATTCACTGCTGCAACCCATGCTGTCAGTTACCTGAAGCTTATATGTAACATCCTCCAATGGCGGATTGAAGGTCTGTGGATTTATATCAATATCAGGATAAGGTATTGAGGAAGGCGGATCAGATGACCAGAGAAATTTAACCAGGTTTGGCAGTCTTATCCGCTGCCCGTTTGCCGGATCGCTGTAGTAGAATGTATCAACGGCTGCAGTTCCCTTTAATGCAACATAATCGCATGTCCGGTTCTGCAGCTCCGCAAGTGCATAAGGCCTGTCGGTAAATATCCATGCCGTAAGGTTCGCACTGTATCCTGAACTGTTGCTGACAGCCACCCGGTATCCGCCTTCATCAAGGTTGCTGATGGTAGAAGTAACTGACTCCTGTTTCAGTACTGACGAGAATGGTGAATCCCGTGGTTGCATCGCTCCATTTATACCATGTAAAATTGAAAGGGCCGGTTCCTCCCGGGCTTACTGCATTTAGAGTGCCTTTCACATTGCCTGATGCATTGCAATATACAAATACCTGATCCTTTACTCCCGGAGCCGAAGGATACTGAGTGTATCTGACAGCATCCATCCCTGGTGCAGTAAGCTGTCCCAGAATGGCCGCCGGCAATAACAAGGCTGAAATGAAAAACCAAAAACGCACAGGCTTTCTGTTCTTAATAAGGACATGCCACGGCATGTCCGGGTTTTAAAACATTAACGGTTTCAATTTCCCTTTGGTATAATCAACGACAATATTAATAAAATCCATTAAAAAGGGACATGCCATGGCATGTCCCTGTTAATAAATAAACCTTTCTACCATTAATTATCCTGGATTAATGATATTGTATTTATTAAATTTGCCCCACCACGTAGGGGCATGCCATGGCATGCCCCTAATTATAATTATCACAAATTAATGACCCATAATTATCTCAACGACCTGAACGAAGCTCAGCGACAGGCAGTTATTAATACTGAAGGTCCTGCGCTTGTTATTGCCGGTGCAGGTTCCGGAAAGACCAGGGTACTGACCTACAGGATTGTCCATCTTCTTCATAAAGGAATTCCGGCTAACCGGATCCTTGCTCTTACTTTTACCAATAAAGCAGCAAGGGAGATGAAAGACAGGATCTCTGCGCTTGTGGATCCCGGAATAGCAAGGTATCTCTGGATGGGAACATTTCATTCGATTTTTGCCAGGATTTTAAGGATTGAGGGGTCAAAGCTCGGATATAAACAAAATTTCACAATTTATGATTCTTCAGATTCAAAAAGTCTTGTACGGACAATAGTAAAAGAGATGAATCTTGATGATAATATCTATAAACCCGGAGTTATCACATCAAGGATTTCATCTGCAAAAAATAATCTTATCACTGCAAATATATATTCATCAAATCCGTCCATGCAGGAACACGATAAATCAAGCCGGATGCCCCTGATGTCTGATATTTACAGAACCTATTCTGCAAGGTGTTTCAAGGCAAATGCCATGGATTTTGACGATCTGCTTCTGAACACAAATATCCTGTTCAGAGATTTCCGCGATGTTCTTGCTGCTTACCAGGAAAAATTCCTTTATATACTTGTGGATGAATACCAGGACACAAACTACTCACAATATCTTATTATCAAAAAACTTGCAGAAGCAAATAAAAATATTTGTGTTGTAGGCGATGATGCTCAGAGCATCTATTCTTTCAGAGGAGCAAGAATTGAGAACATCCTTGAATTCAGGAATGATTACCCCGGTTATCAGCTTTTTAAGCTTGAGCAGAACTACCGGTCGACACAGACAATTGTGAATGCTGCAAATGCTATCATTGCCAATAACTCCGGCCAGATCCATAAAACAGTATTTTCGAAAAACGAGCCCGGCGACAGGATCCAGGTAATGCAGGCGCTAACCGATTCTGAGGAAGGATTTAATATATCATCAAGTATTTTCGATAAAAGATATTCCCACCAGCTTAACTGGTCCGATTTTGCAATTTTGTACAGGACTAATGCCCAGTCGAGGATATTCGAGGAAACACTCCGGAAGAAGAATATTCCATACAGGATCTACGGAGGTCTTTCATTCTATGAGAGGAAGGAAATAAAGGATCTCCTTTCATACTTCAGGATGGTTATAAATCCTGAGGATGAAGAGGCTTTTAAAAGGACGGTAAACTACCCCAAAAGAGGCATTGGAGACACCTCTGTTCAGAAAGTCTTTGAACTGGCAACGCAATATGGGGTTTCAGCCTGGCAGATAATATCGGTAATCTCAGATTATGTCAGTCACTTCAATTCAGGTACTGTGAAAAAAATAACAGCATACTGCGACCTGATAAGGAGTTTCATAACTGGTTCATCCGAAGCGAATGCCTATACAAAGGCACGTGAAATTGCAATGGGTTCAGGAATTTTGAAAGAGCTCAGGGAAGGAAAATCACCGGAGGAGGTAAGCAGGTACGAAAACCTTGAGGAGCTTCTGAATGGTATAAAGATATTCACAGAAGCGGCTGAAACCAATGGGGAACCGGCGATACTTGAGGCTTACATGGCTAATGTTGCACTGCTCACTGACCAGGATAATGATAAGGAAGAGGACAGGGATAAAGTTACCCTGATGACTATGCATTCAGCAAAGGGACTTGAATTCAAACATGTTTATATTGCCGGAATGGAGGATACTTTGTTCCCTTCTCCGATGTCATCAGGCAATCCCAGGGAGCTTGAAGAGGAGAGACGGCTCTTTTATGTTGCGGTTACACGCGCCGGAAAGATGGCAACCCTCAGCTACGCCCTTAACAGGTATAAATGGGGGAACCTCGAACGAAGTGGTCCAAGCAGGTTTCTTAAAGAGATGGATCAGAAGTTCCTCGATTATCCACAGACAGGAGGCAAACCTTTCCCTTCAGGTAACCGGATTGAAAGAAAGCCTCAGTCGTTCCGGGAAGAGCCTGACCATTATATAGCTCCGGGCAGGTTAAAAAAACTGGTCAATCCCAGGATTGCTCCCGTTGCGATTCTTAATGGTACCGATGCCGGAGAATACTCTGAAGGAGATGCTGTTCAGCATGAAAGGTTCGGCAACGGGATTATAACCAGTATCGAAGGTCAGCCGCCAAATACAACTGCAACGGTGGAATTTGAAAAGGATGGTAAAAAGAAGCTGCTGCTGAGGTTTGCAAAACTGAAGAAAGTATAATCCTGCTTACTTATTTTAAGCCCCCTGCCCCCTGAAGGATGGTTTAACAAGCTGAAGAGATAACCCCCCAACCCCCCTGGAAGGGGGGCAATTCCTGCAATCAACATAATTCACGTAAGTATTTAGTTTACGCCCCCTTGCAGGGGGCAGGCCATCAGCCCTGCAGGCTGATGGCCAGGGGTTTGAGGGCGATAAGGCTGGATTATTTCTTCCCGGCCTGACCGAAATTCATCTTTAGTAATGAATATCCCACAGTCGAAATTGAATGCCTGAAATTCTCATTTATCTCTTTGGTCTCCATTTTCATTTCCGGCTTATTGTCCTTGTCATAACCCTCCATTGCAAGCATCATTGAACCTTCAAATTCCGGGTAACCATAATAAGTCGGCATCCCGGCTTTACCCCAGTTCTTTCTTGTCAGCTTTGATCTTAACATCTTTTGTCATCCAGACATTTGAATAGCCATCCTCCCCCTGTTCAACAACCTTATACTCATCACACTTGTATCCGGCTATCATTTTTGTGTTGCCTGTTTTGGTGATTGTTGCCGTCTTTTCCTCAGCAGTCTTCTGATTTTTTGCCTGTGCAGCCAAAGCCGAATCACTGGGGATTGTAGAAATAAAGCCGGATTTTGAACCTTCATTCTCCATAAGCATCATAAAGCATCTGTTGTCATTATCGAAAATAAACCGGGTTGGGATTGAGGTATCCTTATTGTCCGGATTCACAATAGTGACTTCGATTCCTGCATTTGCAGTGTTGGCGTTGAAATAGGTAAAAAAATCTGATTTTGAAACATCCTTTTTATCGTAAGTTTCCATCACCATATAGATTCTTCCTGTGAAATTATATTCATCATCGTGCACAATATCGGTTTTCCCTCCAAGCAATCCCCCCAGACCTCTCGGTTTTGATTCAGTTGTCTGATCTTCTCCCTGGTTTTTATTTGCTGAAGAATCAGCTTTGTTAAGGGCTTTATTGAGTTTGTCCTTAAGCTTACTTCCGATTTGTCCGTTTGAAACTTCGGGAGATATTATTAAAAAGGCAGTCAGAAGAAGCACAATTTTTGTTTTCATAATCTGCAGGTAAATAGTAAGACTATAAAGTTAAGAATTCCTCATTATTCTTCCCGGCTTATTGTTTTACAAATTCCACCCTGCGGTTAAGAGCTTTGTTAGCCGGAGTATCATTAGGTGCAACAGGCTGACCTTCGCCAAGACCGTCAGTTACAAGACGGTCGCCGTTCACACCGAACGATTTGACCAATTCGTTTTTAACTGAAGCTGCACGGCGCTTTGAAAGATCAAGATTGGCAGCATCGGCGCCGTCGCTGTCAGTAAAGCCAACTATTTTGACTTTTACATCGGGCACTTCGTTTAGAATTGTGGAAATTTCCTTGAGTGTTCCGTAAGATTCAGGTTTTACAACGTCTTTATTAACATCGAAATAAATTCCATAGGTGATCAGCTTGCCTTCGGTCATGAGTTTGTTGCGCATATCCGGAGCGCCAACGGCTATACGAACATTGCTGATCATGGCTGCTCCTTCTTCAAACCTCAGCCTGTCAGGTTTAACGCAACCTGTGGGAAATGCTTTGGGAAGGTCAACAATCTTATTCTGCTCCTGGTACACCCGGACTCTTGATTTCTGGACCCAGATTGCAATATGGTATTTCTGGTTAATCTTTTCCTTATACTGATCACCTTCAACATAGCCACTTAGTTTTAATTCCTCACATTCTGTCCCGTAAAGCCATGTACTGTAGCTTGGCCTGCCGTAATATGCAACTGCAAACCACAATCCTCCCTGCCCGGGTGCCGAGCCGCCATCCCATGATTTTGCATTCTTTGCCTGAAAAAGTCTCATATTCCATCCTGACATTCCTTCTCCTTCAAGGCCTCCGATGGGAATTATATCGAACTCAATTGTATAATTATCCGGCAATTTGAGCAGGGCGTCAGTCCATACGCATTCCCTCATTACATACCTCATCCAGTTACCCGGGTAGAGATTGGTGGTAACAATTTCTGCAGAACCATTTGTGTTCCACAGAGCTGGGAAATCCCCAACGGCATCCTGACTGAAATCCTCGTAAAATATCACTTTCTCTCCGGGAACAAAATCGTATTTGGAATACGTCTGAAGCTGAGTCTGCTCCTGGCCTGCCGATTTATCCGTTGCTGCCTGATTATCTTCTCCGGCTCCTTCACTTTTTTGATTCTCATTTGACGTATCTGTTTCTTTTTCATCTTCTTTCACGCTGCCTTCAACGGCATCAAGGCCCTTATCGACTGCCTGATCTGCTTTCTGGTTGACTCTCTGATTTACTTTGTTCTCAATTTTCTTCTTGAGGTCGAGCTTGATCTGAGCCTGAGTGCTTATTGGAAGACTCAGTATAATTGCGACGACCAGGAACTTCAGTATTGATTTCATTTTATTTAATAGTTAGGTTGGAATTCTATTTTAGTAATTAAATCGTTGATCAGGATTTTGATTTTCTTATGAATTTTAAGAGATGCTGCTCTTTTTTCGAATTTCCAGAAGAAATCTTTTAAATATAAGTAAATTTCAGGTAAGTTATTCTTGTTATTAAAAAAAAAGCTGCATTTCTGCAGCCGGAATTACAGGTCACTAAGACCTCTTCTATTTATTATCGGCCTCATCCCCCTGACCCAAATTCCTTTCGGCCTCACCCCATCCCCTCTCCCAAGGGAGAGGGGCTAAATCATTGTATTCTTAAACCATTCCCCCTTCTCACCTGGGAGAAGGGGGTTAGGGGAGGATGAGGTCGATTAAGACAGAGATGCGGGGAGCGGGAAAGGTTATGCAGCAGCCACCTGGGTCTCAACCGGTTTTTCCTTCTCAAGTAATACCGACTGGTAAAGGGCAGCAAATGAACTCGAAATCCACATCGCTGCAGGGAACACCCCTATAAAAAACAGTATAAGCCCGAAGATGAAGATAAAAATTGAAATGAATCCCATAAAAAAGATAGTCCATCCATGACCCCTCGTAAGCTTCCAGCTTAACTCAACAGCCTCAATGGGATCAAGTTTTTTATCCATTACAATATATGATACGAAAGCAAGTCTGCAGGCAATAATTATACCAGGAATTAACAGGGCAAAACACCCAAGGACAATCAGAGCCGTAACCAAAAGGTTCGCTAATATTATATAAAGGTAATTCTGCCAGAAACCACTTATCAGCAATTCAAAGTTTGGTTTAATCTTCCTTACTGCCTCGACAAATATCATGTCGCCGCCGTAATTAACCACCGGAGCTGCAAGGAAGGTATAGGCAAGGATTATTAGTCCTAAAGTAACTCCAAGCATCCCAAGAGCCCCTACAGCCAATAGCTTCTGCATATCATTTCCAAAGAGCTGGCCCCAGTCGAAAGCGTTCTTCGGCAGGTCATTCATGTCGAATTTCCAGTTCATGCCTGAGAAGGGAGCTGTTAATATAAACAGCACAAAAGTAACAATCAGCAATCTGAGAAAGTTATCGAGCATTACCTGAAATCCGGTTCCAAAGCTATTTCCGAATGTCGGGATCAATTTGTAGGTTTTTTCTGTTTCCATGGCTTTTAATTTAAATAGTGTAATCTGTGTATCAATTATGAACCAAATGTAAACCCTGATTTTTTCGATAGAAGTCCAATACTATAGTAGTGATTATAATAACTTTCCTACTTAAGTATTGTACCCAATACTTAAGTAGTCCTTCACCTTTGTGAACCTTTGTGTAAACCTTGGAGTACCTTTGTGGTTAAATCTAACTGCCTTAACCGCAAAGGATCACAAAGTACCACACAAAGTGACTGCAAAGGTAAAATCCATTAAAAATTACTTTCAGACAACCCCAAATCCGAAATAATCTGAATATCTTTATATCATGATCAAGATTTTGTTTTACCTGATTTTCATTATTTCGGTTGCTCTTTCAGCCGCAGGTATAATTCTCGCATCAAGATTAAGGAGCAGGTTCAAATCAGATATTTTTTCATCCCTTCTTTATTTCCAGGTCTTTATTTACACTTTTGGCTTTTACGGGATATGGGGTCAGGTAGCTGTCAAATCATTTCTCGCTCCCCTCCTCTCCCCGGAGCTGCTTTCAAGGTTAATGGATATTGCCATACTTCTCGGTCTGCCATTCATTGTTTTCGCCTGGCTGATGCTGATCAGGTTTTCAGCAGATCTTTCAGGAAGGAAAAGAAACAGATGGATAGTTTTCTGGTTCCTGCTGATCAATTTCTCAATTCTGATTGCATTGGGGTACTCTGCAACAAGGTCAGATTCATTTAAAACTAACCTCCTTATAAGGGAATACTATATAATTATGAATCTTATTTATTTTTTCCTGGCCTCCTATCTCATACACTTTCCATGGAAAGGAGGGCCAATGATTCATGATTATGACCGTAGGATAATTGCACCCTCACTCTTTCTGATAATGATTGCCCAGTGTTTGCCTCTCCTGTTTTTTACAAACCAGACCTGGCTGGCTGTTGTTTTTATTTTTGCATTTTTCCTGGGTAACATATTTCTGCCTGTCTACTTTACCTATGGCACTCTGCTTTCAGCCTTTAGTCCTGAACCGATAAAAAGCATACCTTTTGATGATTTCCTCAAAAGGTTTGATGTCTCCCCAAGGGAATCGGATGTCATAAGGGAAATATGCAATGGACTCAGTAATAAAGAGATATCAGACAAGCTCTTTATCAGTCTCCAGACCGTTAAAGATCATACCCACCATATTTATATAAAGACCAACGTAAAAAGCAGGGTGCAGCTGATCAATCTCGTTAAGGATGATGATGTATAAAATAGAAAAGCCCCTCTGCGGTCTTGCGGTCGGGCGATCTCCCCCAGCGGGGAGAAAAATCCTATAAATATAGTGTATTACCTCATGATTTCTGACTGCACGAGTGCATGATTTCCCCCCACTGGGGGGAAATCAAAACTGGAAGTTTAAGATCCGGAAACAACACTGGTTTAACTTCTACTCCCCGAACTTCTGATAAACCAAAACCGGTCCCGCCTTAAACCTGAGTTCAAACGACTCGCCTATTGATTCATTAAGTGTTGCTCTCCACCAGTTCTTTAATTTCAGGTTCCTGAGTTCATATTTTAATCCGTCGGAAGTTATCTCCGATTCAGGATTTATAGAAAAGATGGAAACCTGCTGACCTGCGAAACTCTGAATCACCGTGCTTTCCATAAGAGGTGTTATTGTTCCGGTATCAGTTACCATAATCACTCTGATCTCTTTCGAATATTCTGCAAGCAATGAAATATTCCCGATTGTATGATCCTCCCTTTTCCCCGTTGCTCCAAGGATCACAATCTCTTTATATCCCCTGTTAATGCACCATTTCACTGCTTTGGTCAGATCGTTTGTATCCTGATCGGTGTCCTGATAAAGCCGGTCTGAAAATCTCCTTTTAAGATCAGGTGTCAGCGAATCGAGGTCTCCCACAATTGCTTCAGGTTCCATACCGGCCATTACAAGGCTTTCAGCGCTTCCGTCGCAGCAGATTAAATGTTCAGCACTTTTAAGGTAACCGAGTGGTATTTTGTGAACCGGGAAGTTCCCGTCTGCAAGGATTACTGTGTTTGGTGACATGGCAAATATTTTGATATTAAGATATGTTGCTGGTTGCTGGTTTTTGTCGGATTAAACAAAAGTAATAGTTAAAAATGAAAACCAACAAGCAACAAGCAACAAGCAACCAGCAACTGCTTCTGCCTGCTCTGAACCAGATTTCCATTTTACCCTGAGTTAACAATGTTTTTAAAATATTTTTAACACAAGTAAATCCTTAAAATGGCAAGAAATTGCTGATCAGACAGGAAATCATTGTTTAATTATAAAACAACAAATAATATTATAATATTGATTATTAATACTATAAAAAATAGATTCAAAATTAGGAATTTATAAAACAAATAAATATATTTGGAATACCCTACTTAACCTAATCTGTCCGCCTATGTAAAATCATTCAAACCTATTAATTCAGTCCGGAGCATATTTTGCTCCATTTACATTTTTTTCTAAGTAACTAACACTTAGTAACCTTAATTATTTTTTAATCTAACTAATGTCTTAAGTATGACAAAAAAAATCATGCGTACTGTTTCATGCTGGACAAGATCAAAACTTGCCATGAAACTTTTAACGTTGCTGTTATTGCTCGGTACAGTTCAGACATTTGCACTAAGCGTGCCTGACGGAGACGATCTGCAGCAAAAGCGGGTCACCGGAAAAATATCTGACGCCACCGGGGCCGCTTTACCAGGTGTGAACATTCTTGAAAAAGGCACTATTAACGGTGCTATTTCAGATGCTGATGGAAATTTTGCCATCACTGTTGCTTCTGCAAATTCAGTACTGAACTTCTCCTTTATCGGATACATTACAAAGGAGGTAGCTGTTGGTACACTGAACGCTATTGATGTCGTTTTGGATGAACTGGTTTCAGCCCTCGACGAGATTGTCGTTGTAGGTTATTCCACACAGGCAAGGAAAACTCTTACCGGCGCTGTTTCAACTGTTGATGCAGCCACGCTTGCTGAAGCTACTTCAACAAACGCCATGCAGCGTCTGCAGGGTAAAGTAGCCGGGGTGACCATCACGAACCAGCACACTCCCGGTGAAGGCTCAACTATCAGGATCCGGGGTATGACGACAATTAACAATTCCAATCCTTTGTATGTTGTTGATGGCGTGCCTGGTGGATCTTATTCACCCAATGATGTTGAGAGTATAACAATCTTGAAGGATGCCGCAGCACAATCAATTTACGGTGCAAGGGCAGCCAACGGGGTTGTGCTTGTAACTACCAAAACCGGAAAGAAAAACCAGAAAGTCTCCATGAATTTTAATGTAAGGCAGGGGATTAACAGCAATTCAAAGTTCTATGATCTCCAGAATACACAGGAATGGGGAGAAAGTATCTGGCTCGAGGCAGCAAACTTTGGTGTAGCGCCCACCCATGCTCAGTATGGCAACGGAGCCACACCTGTTATCCCTGATTACATTTATCCTACCGCAGCACCTGAAGGAGATCCGCGAACAGATCCTGCTTTGTATGACAATCTGATGTCAGTTCGCGACGGAGATGACACATATCTGATCACAAGGGCCAATAAGGAAGGGACCGACTGGTATAAGGAATCAGCGCAGAATGGTTCATTTAAAGAATATACTCTTGATATTGCCGGTGGTACTTCAAATACCACCTATGCATTTCTGCTTGGGTACACCAGCGATGAGGGTATTTTCAAATATACAGGCTTTGAAAGGTTCAGTTTCCGAAGCAATGTTAATACAAGTCCTGCCAAATGGATCGATCTTGGTACAAATATCGGAGTCAATTCTACGAATGATTACGGACACCAGACCGACAATGGTGAATCTTCAATGGTCTCCTGGTGCTACAGGCTTCCTCCGATGGTACCTGTGTATGATATTACCGGAACTACTTATGCCGGATCGAGAGCATCAGGAATGGGGAACGCCCAGAACCCGGTATTCCTGCTTGATACTAATCAGGACGATTACTGGAAGCAGATGAATGTAAGCGGTAATGCCTTTATCAAGCTGAATCTTATGAAAGGATTGGCTCTCAAATCTCTTATTGGGATCAATCAATACAGCTGGAAGACAGAGAGATTACACTTTTGTTGAAGTTGCAGCTGCAGAAAGAGGTACCTATGACGGATTTGCCGATAATTACGGGAATGGATTGAACTGGACCTGGACAAATACAATTGAATACTCCCTGACCACGGGCAATCACAATTTCAGGGCAATTGCAGGTACTGAGGCATATGATAACAATACCTATCGTGTCAATGCAAGCAGGGCAGAGTATCCGTTCCTGGATATTAACTATATACAGCTGAATACTGGTCTGCGGAGTATTGCTAACTCAAACGAGGCATCGTCATATAGCCTGTTCTCAATATTCGGACGTTTAAATTACTCATTTGCAGACAAGTATATGGTCGAAGCAGTAGTACGCCGTGATGGTTCTTCACGTTTCGGGAATGAAAAATATGGTATCTTCCCGGCCTTCTCCGCCGGATGGAGAGTTTCAGAGGAAGATTTCATGGCTTCAACAAAGAGCTGGCTGAATGAGCTGAAACTCCGTGCAGGTTATGGTATAGTTGGAAATGACCAGATGGGTAACTATAACAGTTATACACAGTTTGCATACAGCGAAGGAGATGCAAATTATGGAATGAACGGCGCAAACGGAGCCTTGAGTAATGTAGGTTTCCGTCAGTCAACTTTCGGAAACGATCAGGTAAAATGGGAGACAACCACTACCACCAATATCGGTATCGATTTAACTGTTTTCAGAAACCTGACCGTTAACTTCGACGTATGGCAGCGCAATACAAACGATATGCTCTATCCGAAACAGCTGCCGCTGGTACTTGGAACAGCTACAAGGCCATCAATCAACATCGGTGAGATGAAAAACACAGGTTTCGATCTTACAGTGGGATATGCTAACAACTCAGCAAACGGTGATTTTACATATAGTGCCGACCTTGTACTCTCACAGATATAAAAATGAACTTGTCCAGCTTACGGATAATGCTGGAGACTTTTATGCAGGAGGCGCTTTCCGTGAGAAGGTATATACAAGAACCCAAACCGGGAGAGCATTTCCTGAATTCTACGGTTATATAGCAGAGGGAATTTTCCAGACAGCAGAGGAAGCTGCAGCACATCCGAAAGCTTTTGGCGCCAATGGTACATATAACAAAGCCGGGCATTTTAAATACAAGGATGTTGACGGGAACGGATACATCGATGCCAACGACCGTACATATATAGGAACACCTCATCCTGATTTCACTGCAGGACTGAGCCTTAGCCTTGGTTATAAGGGATTTCAGCTCTCAACCACCCTCTATGCATCAGTCGGTAACGAGATGGTGAACTATGTCAGCAGGTTCATTGACTACACCCAGTTCGCATCCGGGAAAAGTAAAAGAAGACTTTATGAATCATGGGGAAGCCCTTATCTTGACGGTGACAACTGCAAAAGCCACCATGCCTGTGATTTATAACAATGACACACCACACCAGGAACCTTCAACTGCTTTTCTGGAAGATGCTTCATTCCTTCGCATGAAGACCCTGAGGTTAGGCTACGATCTGAACAATCTTCTGAAGAACAGATTTAGCACCCTTCAGATATACTTCCAGGCATCCAACCTGTTTACAATAACCAATTATTCAGGACTGGATCCGGAACTTTACACCTCCGGTATTAATATGGGAGTAGATTCAGGGAGCATGGCCTACAGCAAAGCAATTCATATTTGGTATTTCATTTGGTCTTTAAACGTAAAATTATATCTTTGTTAATTATTAACATATGTAAATATGAAAAGATTATTAAAATTATTATCAGTTACTATCCTTTTCGGAAGTTTGTTGATGATATATTCCTGCAGTGAGGAGTTCCTTACAAAGGAGCCTCCGGGTGTTGCAGCAGGTTCAGTCATACAGACTCCGGCAGGTGTTGAATCTCTTGTTATCGGTGTTTACGAGAGGATGCAGAATGCAAACCAGAGTATGTTCGGAGCTGCTATGACCAGCGACTGGACATATTCAGGCGGATGTTCCGATGACGCCTATAAAGGCACTTCGGCAGGCGACCAGGCTAATTTCAACCTGCTTGAAAGGTACGAAGCCCTTCCCAACAATCCTTATCTGGAAAACAGATGGAATGCCTGTTACGACGGGGTTGCCCGTGCAAACGTTGCTTTGGAATTTCTTGGACAACTCAGGCAGGCCCGACTCCACTTACTCCTGAAAGAGCTACTACGGTCGAAGCTGAATTGAAGTTCCTGAGAGCATGGTTTCATTTCCAGACAAACAAGATCTTTGAAAAAATCCCTTATATAAAAACTACGGTAGAACTTGGGGATCTTGCACCTGAAATGGTTCCGAACACCGATCCGGGATGGGATGGGATTGAAGCTGACCTCGATTTTGCTATTGCCAATCTGCCGGTAACAAAAATCAACGGAGAAAAAGGCCGTGCAGACAAATATGCAGCCGAAGCAGTTAAGGCCCAGGCCCACATGTATCAGAAAGAATATGCTCCCGCCAAACCTCTTCTGGATGACATTATCAACAGCGGAAAATACAGCCTGGTTGCTGAGTATATGTGGAACTTCGACATGACTCATGAGAATAATGCTGAATCGATTTTCGAGCTGCAGTGTTCAACTACTGCGACAGCGCATTCTGCAGTTAATGGTTCAGGGTGTAATTTCCACCAGAACGGCCCGGCAAGCTGCGGCGGCTGGGGATTTTATCAGCCCTCACAAAACCTTTTCGAAGCTTTCCAGGTTGATGCAGCCGGATTACCAGTTCTCGATGTTACTGCACGCAAATCATCTGGCTACTGATATGGGTCTTGGAAGCGGTGCTGATTTCGTCCAAACAGCAGAGCCTCTTGACCCGCGTGTTGACTTTATCATTGCACGTCGTGGCATTGATTACCTGGGCTGGGGAATCCACCCGGGAAATGACTGGGTCAGGGAACAGAAAAATGGCGGTCCGATGTACACCAAAATATTCATGCACAGGAAGGATGAGCAGGCTTTAAACCTGAACGGAACCGGTTTCTACAATGGAAAAAACTTCAGGACTTATCGTTATGCAAGCATCCTTCTCTGGAGAGCTGAATGCGCTATTGAAGATAATGATCTGGAACTTGCAAGGACTTATGTTAACATGATCCGCAACCGTGCCAAAACCAGCACACCGGTTATGGGACTCTGCACAAGCACCAAAAACCTTGGTTCAAATCCTGTTGTTGACTATACTAAACCGGCAGCTAATTACCTGATAAATCCTTATCCGGGCCCCGGAGTATATCCTTTCGACACCAAGGAAAATGCACTCAAGGCTGTACAGGAGGAGACAAGGCTCGAATTTGCATGCCAGAACCACCGTTATCTTCGACCTGCGCCGCTGGGGTATTCTTGCCCCGACACTGAACGCATATATTGCAGATGATATTCGTTCAGAACGTTCATGACAGGAGCAACGTTCATTGCTGATGAAGATGATTACTGGCCACTTCCACAGAGCCAGATAGACCTTCAGAAAGGTATCCTTACACAGGATCCGGCATATTGATTACTATTTATCAATTGATATATGATTTGTAGAGACGTTGCATGCAACGTCTCTACTTTTTTTATGGGATGTACTCACCCCCTTCTTTTCCTCTCTCTAGGTCTTGTTCGGACCTCATCCCCCTATCCCCCTTCTCCCAGGAGTAGAGAGGGGCTGAAATTGCTGGAATACAATGATCTAGCCCCTCTCCCTCTGGGAGAGGGGTTTGGGAGGTGAGGCCGAGAGGAATCTGGGAGGAAAGGTTGGGGAGAGGTCGAATAAAATCCGGGGGACGGGAGGGGGTGAGGTTATTTAAAATGAAAATAATACCAGAACGTATTACCGAATTCTTTTTTCATTGTTTCCTTTAGCAGTGACGGATTTTGCCGGGCCTGCATATAAGATGCAAAATACTGGTCAAACCGCATCATGGTCTCATTGCTTATCGAAAGTCCGCCCAGATCAGGAAATGCACCTGTACTGTTATAATAGATCAATATTGCTTCTTCTATATGACGGGGGATCCTGGTGTATCCCATATTCTTCATCAACCTTATATTGTTCACCAGTATATCGACATTCTTTCCAAGCATCAGCCACGACATCATATATTCAAATGCTCTCCGGTTGTCAGGATTCTCATCCACCAGCATCGGAAGATTGCTCTCAGGTGATTCGAGAAGAATAAAAAAGTCAGCCCGCGGGAGAATCCTTAATTTATTGCCAAGCTCCGGATTTGTTCATGATGAATGAAGTATCCTCAGCCATTTTCTGATACTCCCGTGCCCAGTTTTTGTAGAAAAGTGTATTTTCCAGAATACCGGTGTATTTCTCTGTCAGACGATAATTCCCGGTCAGAAGACTGGTTTTTGTAAGCAGCTTCATATTCTGGGGACGGAGTCCGTAAACCACCATTTCTTCATAAGCCCATCGCTGGGCTTCATTTATAAGTCCCGTGGTATAAAAAGAATAAGCGCCCCAGTTAAGATGCTCGCTGCTCCATTCCAGGATCAGTGAACCTGTTCCGAAATCCTGTGGCCCGTAAAACAATCTGTCGCAAAGCTGATCAGTTTCAGAGAGCGCTATATTGTAAAAGTACTGGCCTATCAGGTTCTCTGAAGGATATTTCTCCTGGTTTTCGATTGCCTTTTCCCATTTTTCTTCAAATACCAGCTTCTCAAGATTAATAACTCTTACAGTCTGCGAATTATAGCCTGTGATAAGCATATATGACAGTTGAAGAAAGAACAATAGTCGCCGCAATCCTTCCGGCAGTAATGAAAGTAGCGTTTTACCTGAACTTTACAACACCGGCAAACCTGCAAATCAGCGGATACAAAATAATATACCCGGTAAGCAACCGGAAAAATACTTTATGTGTCGGATCATTAATAAATGGCAAAGGGAACAGCAGCAGCTGCTTAAATGTCTGAACAAGCAGAATTTTATTAAAAATTATTGCTGAAATTCCGGCAAACAACAACAGAAAAAGCGGGTAATAATACTTCTGGGGACCTTTTATATACAACAGGCTGTACAAAATTAATAAACAAATGAATATCACCGCATAAGCACCAGTAATGTAGAAGAATAAGGGGAAAAATGCCAGTAACAGGTATCTTAATGTTTTTTTCTCTGTTGCATACCCAGAGCAGAAAATAAATTAATACGAGCAGGAATCCAAGATTATACATCATCAGATGGTAATAATGGGTCTGCATCAGCAGCAGAAGGCATGAGGGCATCAGGAGCAGAAATACTGAAAATGCTGAACCAGGGATCAAACGCCTGTTGATATAAGCTAAAATGATGGCAGGAATTGTAAGAATCACAGCGAGGATTATTGACCCTGCAAATTTGCTTATATAGAATTGAGTAAGGAACCTCCCGGAAAGATCGAGCAATCCGCCGGGCTTTACAAAAAAATCATTGAGATATGAAGCTGTATATAGAAACAGGGATTGCTGCTCCTGGAAAAAGAGAATATAGCCCCCGAAAAAGAAAAAATAACATGAAAGCCAGAATAAAAAAGAAAGCAAGATAATACCAGGCATCTCTTCGTGCTCTGGTTATATTTATTTTGTCAATTATTTTATCTTTTGCTGTCAATTACGAATTCAATTCTATCTAGCTTTTATTATATAATCTTCTGCCAACAAATAATTTTGATTATTAGCATAATCACGGAATCCACAGAGGTCACAGAGTTGACTGCTTACTCTCGGAGGAATTAACTTCGTGATGTAGCTCTGTGAAACTCAGTTATCTCTGTGGTTTTACAATTTTTTTGTATTGTTTTGCGGTTAAAAGATAATTAACAGTCCTAAGATATAAAGTTACTCATGAATCGACTTCTCCCCCGGATTCCGCTTTATATTTGCCCTCTGCATTTCCCATTGTTGCAATGAATCCAGCGGATCCCCGGGATTTGCCTTAATTAACTCTCCCCCTGCCGCCCTTGCAAAATCATGCGGTGAGAACCTAATTCTTCCGCTGACAAACTCGGGGATATTAAAGGATTCCATCATCCCATCGTAAAATGTGGGGTCTTTCTGAGGCAGGATAAAGGGTTTCCCTGTTCTATCCCATGAATCAAAATATGCAAAAAACGGCCGTGTGCTCCTTCCGTCTGTCCTCTTACTGCTGAATACCAGCCATTTCCCGTTCGACGACCAGGTGTGATAGCTCTCATTATCGTTGCTGTTCAGCTCCATCTTTTTGCTCTCTCCGTTTTGAAGGTCAATAAGGTACAGGTCAGCTTCCCTGTGCCATATCGGGAATGTCCCGTAATCGGCAAGAGTGAAAACCAGGTACCTCCCGTCAGGAGAGATCCTTGGAAATGAGGCACTTTTACCCCTCTCCGAAGCATTGAAAACAACTTCCGGCTCGCCGAATGTCACTGATTCCGGATCAAATGGCAACCGGACAATATCATATCTTGTAATTTTAATCTCTTCCAGAGTCATATTGGTTTCTGAGTTGCTTTGAAGGGCCCTGCAGTAATAGAGGTACTTTCCATCCGGTGACCATGAAGGAAATGTCTGGAGATATTTTGTTGTATCACGCTCCCTGGCAAAAACTGTAACATTCTTTTCCAGGTCATAAACAATCATTCCTGATACCAGGTCAAATACTTCAATAACTCTTTCAGGTCTGGCATAGAATGCCTGTCTTACCTGGTTCGATGAGTAAGCTATAAATCTCCCGCCCGGATGCCAGGCAGGATATGTGGCTCCGCCGGGCATTGCATCAATCTTAGGATCTCTCTTTATGATTCTCCCCTTTTCAGCAAAATAGGTGCCGCCATGTGATCCCCTGATATGCACCATAAATTTTTCAGGATTTTGCTGGTTGAAGGAGTGGCAGTTGATACAATTCATATCAAGGATCCTGTTGTCGATCACAGCCTCCTCCTCGAAGCTTTCAAGTGATCTCTGCATTATTCTTATTTTCGACCAGTTATAGTATCCCGGATTTATTAACCTGTATGCCAGGTATGGATCAACAGGCTCAGCTGGCAACATACATATAGAAAGGTTCATACTGTTTCAGGATCTTCCTTTCATTTGAAGATGATACCTCAAAGGTGATTTTATTGTCCTTACTTTCCCTGACCAGTTTTCTCCACTTTTTTTCGGGGAATTGAATAATCCCATCCGCTGATTTGATTTCTATCTTATATCCTCCGGTTCCGGAGGTTGCTGTAACTTTAAAATCCTTCCCCTCCTCCGTAATTTTGAAATTCATCGGGGCAATATTTGGAGGAATTGTAACATCAGTATAATCAGGTACGATTACCGGTTTGCGATCTGCATTCAGAGTTTTATCAGTTTTTCCGGAATTGCAGCTTATGAAGAAAAACAATCCCCCGATAAATATGGTCAATCTGTATAGCTTCTTTCCTGATACCATTCCTGATTGTTTACAGCATAAAGGGTCTGTGATGCAATAAAGGTAAAATTTAATTTTATATCCATGAATCCATTAAAGATTAATTAACCACGGAGTGACACGGAGTTGGCACGGAGTCGCACTGTTTAAATCCTATAAGCACTCCGTGCGACTCTGTGCACAACTCCGTGAAACTCTGTGGTAAAAAGATTTATTAATTCGTTGAAGACAAATATCTTCCAGTACCGGTTTTTTACTTATTTTTGATTTCTTCATCTGAATTTGCAAATGAAACATTATTACATAATATTTTTTCTTGCAGCATTACTCCCGGGCTGTTCACACCATTCCGATCAGAAAATCAAAAAACAGGTAACCGCTGTTGCAGAAGAATATATAATGAGTCAGCTCACAGAACCCGAAAAAACCGTATCTGATAATGGAATGATAACTATATCCGATAAACAGAAAAAATATATAATCGAGCCATCACGAATATTTATCGGGCTTGTCGATGATGATACAAAGGAGGATGCAATAGTTTCCGTTTCAACTTTCCAGGGACAATACCAGACTGTCTCCGAACAGCTTATTATCCTCAAGACCGATAAAGATTTCACTCTTGCCAGGGCAATGGAATCTGACATGTGGATCATTTCACTGAAAGACAGGATAATAACCGCAGATGTCCCCGAACATTCGCGAAATACACCCCTCTTCAACTGCGAGTCGTGCTGGGAGGTTGTAAAGTTTCAGTTCAGAATGGGAGAACTGGTAAAGGTCGAATAGAGTACAGAAAGCCTGGAAGATACAGAATTCACATTACCTGTTCTGCACCAGATTCCCGTTGCTCAGATCAATCTGGCGCTGAGGTATCGGATAGGTTACATCTTCGGGTCCGACGACTGTCCATGTCCGTACATATTCCTGCCCCATGGCATTGTCCTTTCATAATCAAGGATCCTGTTCAGTTCCTCTACAGTATTACCCCATCTGTTCAGGTCAAACCATCTGTGGCCTTCCATCCCCAGTTCGAGCTTTCTCTCCATCCGGAGCGCTTTCCTGGCATAATCTGCATCAGGGAATGAAGGGTATACTGAGATCACGTAATTTGCTGCATTGGTAACTCCATCTGCTTCTTTAACAAAACCGGCAGGATTTGCTGCCCTGGCCCGTACCAGATTAATATTGGCAAGAGCACCAGGGAGATCCCCGGTTTCTATCTGACATTCAGAAAGTAAGTAACAAGCACATCAGCATAACGTATCATACGGTATCCGTTAGCTGTATATCCTGAAGTCCAGCTACCTGCTTCTGTGTAATATACCTTCCTGTGATTTCTTATAGACCTGTTTCTTTGGGCTATATGGTCCGGCGTATGTCTGGTCGCGGACCCAGTCGGATCCTGTATGAATGCCCCAGTCCCAGTAAGGGATTCCCCTTCTGCCAACTGACCAGTCAAGTCTTGGATCAAGAGGCCCGGTATCTTCAGTAAAAGGATCTGAAGGTTTTAATCCCTGGTCACTTTTTACCGGATCATTATTATAGGAAAAATCAAGTAATGGCAATCCGCCTGATGTCCTGAACGAATTTACATACTCCTGTGCAGGCTGAAAGAATCCGCAGCATCCTGCCGGGGATCCGCCTGATTTATAAGGGAAATTCAGAACCTCTCCATATCCGCCGTTCAATCCTCCTGAACCATCATTTACTGAATACTGAACTGTATAAACCGATTCGATCCCGTTCCTGTTTACAATATCAAAGATCTCACCGTATGTCGGAGCAAGACCGATGAGTGAGCCATCAGGTTTTCTGCCATTGGCTTTTACATCCGCCAGAAGAGTCAAAGCTCCTGTATAATCATGGTTCATTTGCATTAATAGCCTTAGCCAGCAGCACTTTGGATACAGTTCCATTGAACCTGCCAATTGCTCCCATATTATCTGGTAATTTTGTGCCTTCCTGCAGATCAGCAATTATTTTTCCCACTGATATCTTCAGTGTTCGTCAGTTTATTCTGATCCGTATTTTCGTCTACGTATGGTATCATATTCCACATCCTCCAGGCTTCAAAATGATACCATCCGCGCAAGTGTTCTGGCCTGTTCAAGAAACAATTCAGCCTGGTCCTGTGATATAGTGCCATCTGTCAAAGCCTGTTTGGTCACCATGATAACGCAATTACACCTGGAAACAGCTTCATAAACCGATCTCCATTTTGTATTGAGCCATTGGATTTGTTGCTGTTTCAGAGTAGTTAATTATTGGCTGGCCATCCCATGAATCGCCTGCATCTGTTCCCTTATTGGCATCATCCCCCGGATTTCGCTATACAGCCAGTTGGACGAGGCTCCACCCCAACCTATAACTGAAGCTTCCGTAACACCATCTAGCATCGAATAGGCTCCAATAAGAATGGCCTCAATACCTTCTTTATTTGCAAGTGAATATTGATCCACCGTACCTTCCGGCCTTACATCAAGCCACTCTTTTCCGCACGAAAACAGCAACAGGGATGAACCAAATATGATAAGAAATATATAATGATTAGTTTTCATATTATTAATATTCAATCAAATTATATAGTAAGATTTAGTCCAAATATGAATTGTCTTGCATTGGGGTAGTTACCATAATCAATGCCGAAAGCCAGGTCGTTACCTCCGATTTCCGGATCAAGTCCGGAATATTTTGTAATGGTGAAAAGATTCACTGCCTGAAGATATATTCTGAGGGATCTGATCTTAATCTTATCTGTCATGTTTTTTGAAAAGGTATAACCCATCTGCAGGTTTTTAAGCCTGAGATATGAACCATCTTCAATGTAATGGCTGGATACCTCGGTGTTGGTTGAAAAGTTCGATTTGTTGGATGCTTTGGGGAGTGTCGCACCTTTATTTTGTTCTGTCCAGCTATTATACAGGAGATCCCTGCTCTTCTGTCCCTGGTATGATGGCCAGAAATCAGTCCACCATTTGGTATAGTTAAAGATATCGTTACCCTGCGAACCATAGATAAAAGCGGTCAGGTCGAGATTTTTCCATGTCACTGCCATATTCAATCCGTAAGTGAACTTCGGATTTGGATTTCCTATAAATGTCCTGTCACTCAGGAGTTATAGTCGGAATCATCGTATCATCAATGTCGGCAAACCTGAAAAATCCAGGTTCAGCACCATCCTGGTACGGAGCATTATGCTTACTTCGGCGATCACTCTGGAACAAACCCTGATACCTGGTAACCATAAAATGATGACAATGAGTGCCCCGTTTCATTCCTGACCAGAGGCCCGATCCTTGACTCTCCTGAATAAAAGTAGTCCACGCCATCTGCGATTTTTGTAATTTCATTTTTGCAGGTTGTAAAGACCAGACTTCCCTGAAAACCAAAATTACTCCAGGTATTCCGGTATGATATTTCCATGTCGATGCCGGAATTCTTCATTGAAGCTATGTTGACAAAAGGTGCTGCAGAGGTACCTGCTGTTCCCGGCATTTCCGGATTGTAAAGAAGATCGCTGGCGTTCTTTGAATACCAGTCGAAGATAAGAGTGACTTTATTGTTAAATAATCCGGCATCAAATCCGATATCTGTTATGGTACCTGTTTCATAAGTGGCGTCCGGATTGCCTGTCTGCAAAGGATAAAATCCCTGTACCGATGAGTTGAATGTACCATATAAATCATAATATGACCCTCCAATGAGACTTCCGAAAAGGAAGACAGCATTCTGCGGTGAAAGAGAAAACTGGTTACCTGTTTTTCCCCAGGAACCTCTTATCTTCAAATCAGATATCCAGTTCAAACCATCAAGGAAAGGTTCATCGCCTATCCTCCATCCTGCAGAAAATGAAGGAAATATCCCATAGCGTTGAGATTCGCTGAATTTTGAGCAGCCATCCCGGCGGAGAGTGGCACTTAACAGGTATTTATCCTTAAATGCATAATCAGCTTTAATGAAAGCAGACAGAAGCCGTGTCGGAGTATAGGTGATAGAATCCTGGTCGGAAATTGTCTGACCCATGCCATAATTTACAGCTTCATACCCTGCAACTGCAAGTATCTTATGCTGGCCCATCTTCCTGTTAAAAGTCACAGTATTGGTCCACACCCAGTCACTTCCATTGAAGTCATTTTTTGTCGTGTCCGAAACAGGTACAGGATAATAGGGAGCATCTTCATAAGGGGCAATTGTGTAGTCAGTCTGATGTCCATCATTGTATGTCCCGCCAAATGTTGATCTGAAATTCAAACCTTCGAGGATCATTATATCCATATATGCACTTCCGGTTAAACGGGAATCTCTGAATTTATCGTTCTTGTCCCTTGTCAGCGTTGCCACCGGGTTTGATGAATTTCCCAGTCTGGGAGCAATCCCTGTTCCTCCCCATTCGCCGGGAACGAAATTATGGGTCATTCCCGTAATCGGCTCGGTAATTATTACAGGAATTATGGATTGCGACCGGTATGGTCCCATCAGGATCGGACTGTTTTCACTCAGATTGGGAACACTCAGGTAATCATTGTAAGATACAGCGAGGTTCTCCCCCAGTTTTATACGGTTTTTCAGAAGTGTGAAATCAGAGTTTAACCTTACGCTGTATCGTGTGTCATGAGTGTATTTAATTATCCCGTCTTGCCTGAAATAACCGAAACCTGCATAGAATTTTGCATTTTCACTGCCTCCCGAAAAAGAGAGATCATGATTTTGAATTCCTGCAGGGTCAGTGATTTCATCATACCAGTCAGTATCGGCAGCCCAGTAAGGCAATGAAGGCGTCGGGGTTTGTAGAATATCCATATATCGGATGGGTTTCGACCGTTCCGTCATTTTCATATACAAGCCATTGAAGGTCCGCATATTCTTTCGTATCAAGCACATCTCCTGCCGTTCCTTTACCGGGATTTTGTACACCCATCGACATGTTATAAGTTACTTTAAATCCCTTCTCCCCTCTTTTCGTCGTAATAACGATCACCCCGTTTGATGCCCTTGATCCGTAAATTGATGCTGAACCGGCATCTTTAAGTACCGACAATGATGCAACATCATCAGGATTAATTGAAGAAATATCCTGAGTTGGAACTCCATCGACAACGTACAGAGGATCATTGTTCAGGAAGGAAGAAAAACCACGGATCCTTACTTTTGATATTTCACCGGGCCGGCCGCTCCCGATAACTGTAACCCCTGAGGCTCTGTCCCTGCAATTGATTTGTTACATTTCCCGAAGGAATTGCGGTAATTAAACCAGGTTCAACAAAGCTCACCGATCCGGTAATATCCTTTGTTTGCTGAACTGAGTAACCTGTTACCACAAACTGACTCGTATTAAAACCTTCAGGTTTTGGAACTGTGTCATTTAGAGCATCCTGACTGATGGGTGCTTTCACTGCTGTTACATCTTCCTGAGCTAAACTTTTAAATGGCAAAATTCCAAAGCAAAGAATTAACAGTCTGATGCCAAAAAGCCTTGAGATATTCTGCATAAGCCTATTTTATGTGTTCGTAAACCACAGTCTCCTTCCGGTTCATTCCGGCTACAACAAACGATGTATCCCCGTCAAAAAAGAGCAGCGATTCGACCATTCCATGAAGCAGCAGTCCGCTCCGGGAAGGGGTCATAACATCAAATGATTGGGATTTCCCCTTACTTAACAGGACAATTCCCTTTAGAGCATCATAGTATCCTGTTGATATATCATATGTATGATCGTTACCACCGGCAATTATATCAGGATATCCGTCATCATTAAGATCATGGACTATCATTTTCTTAACAGGGGAAACCTGTAATTCGCGGGGAAGCTTTTCCCATCTGAATTTACCGTTATCATTCCATATAATAAAGCTGGAGGTAGTATTGGCATACAGCTTAAACTCCAGCCTCTTTAAAATCTCTGTATTGAGCAAATCATCGATTCCCACATAGCTGAATGAAGCATAATCCATGAAAAGCCTGGAGAAAAAAGTGGATTGCTCGTTTAGTTCATCAAGGTAATTGATTGGATATTCCGTCATTTTATCATTCTGATCTTTCCAGTATGCGGTTGATAACGGATCAATGACACCATCGAGATCCAGGTCGATTGAATAGAGGCTTAACGGGTATTTACCGGTAACAGTAAACCTGTGGTTTTCCCCCAGATTTCCGGCAATATAATCATCGTCCCCGTCATTGTCAAAATCACCTGCAGCAACAGAGTACCATAGTCCGTGATGATCTTCAAATCCTTTTATTTTCCTGGGGATCAATTCTTTCCCGCTCATATTCTTAAGAATTATGATGGAATTCCATTCACGTGCAACCAGAAGATCATCCCATCCGTCATTGTCATAATCGCTCCAGACTGCATCTGTTACCATCCCAAGATTGAACTTCGAGGACGAATCAGCTTTCAGCACACCCTTTTCATTAATAATCAGCCACGAGGGATCTGCGTGGGGAAACATCCCTTTCTTTACCCTCGACCCAATGAACAGGTCCATATCCCCGTCATGATCAAAGTCGAAAGGTTTTACGACTGATGCTGGAAACGCTGGTACAGGGAGAGGAACTTTCTTAAATATGCCTTTATTGTTTTCGTAAAGGAAATGCTGGTAATCTGTTTCCTTCGGATTCTCATACCCTCCTGCAAGGGCAATTACATCATTATCCCCATCGCCATCGATATCAACTATTGCAAGGTCTGATTCAGAAAACTCCTTCAGTGTTGTCAATCCTTCAATCTCCGATTTTTCGAATCTTTTTCCTCTCCTTAGAAATACAGTAGTTGGAAGCTTGTTTGAAGAACCAACAATAATATCGTCGAGACCATCCTTATTCAAATCTCCTTTAGCCATTAATGGTCCAATCTGTGAAAATTTGTGGGGAATAATATTCTGATCAAGAAAAAAATCGGCATAATCTGTCTGTTCATGCTTATAATTTACAATACTATCGCATCTGACAAACATTAATTTCCTACTCAAAGATTTATTTCTATTTATTTCTTCTATTTCCTGTATTTCTTCTTTTTTTATTTTTGTATTTCTTTTATTTCTTCTGGTTCTTCTATTTCAATTGTCTGATTTGGTTTGATATTTTTCAGCACGGAAGTATATCCGCTTGCCGGCCAGGTCACTTTTATGGAATCGATAAGCCGATTTTCAGAAATCCCGAAATGAATTACGGGATCAACTGAAGAAGCATATCCTCTTGTCAGAAAATGTTCGTTAAACTGGTAGTTTCCGTTGCACCATATTTCTGTCTTGGCTCCCAGGGCCATGGTATTGCCCTGTTTTCCTGAAAGCTTAATCCTGATAAAACCAGCATTTTTCATTGATCTTTCAATAGTCTGATTCCTGAGTATGAAAGCTTCATCATTCAAATTATTAGTTACATAGTCAAGGTCACCGTCGTTATCGAGGTCTACAAAAGAGGCGCCATAGGAATAGGAAGGGTTATCTGGCAGCCAATCTTTTCTTCTTTTAAAATTGAAGAGATCAGTATTCTCAAATGCAAAATTATTCACCTTAATAGCAGGAGCTCTGTCAATAACATGCTGTTCATCAGCAAGAGATCCATAAACAGCGACTTTGTACTTGGTCCAGTCTTTGTCAGTCAGGTCCTTTGGATAACCGTTGGCAACAATCAGGTCTTTGTCTCCGTCGTTGTCAAAATCTGCAAAAAGCGGCGACCAGCTCCATTCAGTGGCATAAATTTCACCTGCCATCTGACCCACTTCACTGTATGGCACCATTTCACCATTAATAAAACCATTATGCAGGTGGAGCATGTTTCTCAGATACTGGTGCTCGAAATTGTACTGTGCATCAAGGTTATAAAATATATAACTGAAACCTGCAATTGTCTGCCGTTTTTTATAGTAATACTCCGGCAGCATATCAAGTGTCAGTATATCAGGATTTCCGTCATTGTTCACATCAGCCATATCGTCCCCCATTGAGGATTTCGTCTGATACGACATATATTTCGCAATTTCGTTCCTGAAGGTTCCGTCACGCTGGTTGATATACAACAGATCGTTCGAGATAAAATCGTTCGAGACATAAATATCAGGAAAGCCATCTTTATTTACATCCCCAAGTGCAAGACCAAGCCCGAAACCTTCATAAACAATACCAGCCTGTATTGTCACATCAGTAAAGGTGTTGTCTCCATTATTCCTGAAAAGCCTGTCATTGTTGATAGCACTCCCATCCGTCATTTTCTCTCGATAAGCTGTATTCATCCTTGAATTTACAGTATTATTCAGAACGTAGAGGTCAAGATCGCCGTCTCTGTCGTAATCGAAGAATGCTGAATGAACAGACTGCCCATCATGTGCAATCCCGTAGTTTTCAGCCATTTCTACAAAGAGGGGCCCTCTTCCTTCTTTAATTCCCTGATTTATCCAAAGTCTGTTTTTACATTTTTGCGGATCCTTATCAGCAGTTGAAGTAAAATAAACATCGGAAAGTCCGTCACTGTTTATATCTACAATTGTAACACCACTGTACCACTGATTATTTGTGAGACCTTGAAAATTAGAAGTTATGTCTCCGAATTTGAAATTCCCCGTGTTCAGGTATACCCTCGGAGATACCTGATTGCCGGCAAAAACTATATCCTGCAATCCGTCATTATTCAGATCACCGATTCCCAATCCGGCGCCATTGTAGATATACTCATAGGTCATCACATTGAAGCTGTCGGTTTCGGTGATTGTGTTGGAAAAAGTCACCCCTGTTTCCTTTGAACTTAATAACCGGAACTTCGGTGATTCTGAACACGCGACAAATATTATAATAACAAGGAGAAATAGAGGTTTCTTCATACACCTAAAAGTAATCACAATTTCCTTCTTAAATAACAGTTTGATTTTACCCCGCTCTAATCCATCACACAACGCACAGAGAACCCGCTCTGCTTATTGTCATAACCATTGAAAACTTTGCTGCTGGTGTTATGAAGGCCCCAGTTATAGGCCGCCAGGGAACTGTATTCAGTGGAAGTCCACCACACAGCATATGAATTACCAAACTCAGGGAAGAAACCTGAATAGAGGCGTGTTCCCCCCGGGAGAGCTGTAAAATCAAAATCGTTGGTAGCAATTATAAGAGCATTCTTCCAGTGGTCGTAACCTGATTCCTTCAGTTTATCGCTTGCAGTATTTTTATCCCCCAGAAAATCGACCATTGTTTTCCATTCAGCATCAGAAGGCACATGGAATCCTTTGGGGCATAATTTTTTTGTATTCACTGTGAACCAGTTATATAATGCTCCATAAATGTCTTTATTTGCAGGATCGTTGTTATAAAAGCAGTAACCTGGTGTCAGCAGCGCTTTCCATTTCTTCTCATCAGTAACCAATGAAATTGGTTTGCCATCATTGAGTTTAGTGGTTTTTAAATTCTCTGCCATCCAGACCTGTTTCCCGATATTAACTGTGAGATAGATATTACCGTCAGCATCTTTCACTGACTGTGCCTGTAATCCATTCAAATTGAAGAAAAGCAGGATAATAATATAAATAAATACTCTTTTACCTTTCATTTTTTGCTCCTGTCAGTTGTATTTCACCTGATAAAAGTATCAAATTTAACATAAGACTATCGAAAAAACATTCCCATTATTCTAACCCCCCTTTCTTATTTCCCCCCAGGGGGGAAAGGATCAACTGGGCTGTCTAAAAAGCCTGAACTTTTACTCTAGTCTCCTCTGTGGATCTCTGTGCCTTCTCTGTGGATCTCTGTGTAACAATAAATTAAGAACTTACACAGAGGATCACAGAGGTCTCACAGAGGGCCACTGAGCACTTTTTAAACACCCCTTCGGGAAGGGGGTAACCCAATATTCTTTGAACAACTTCAATATCATACTGCCAGAATTTATCAAATTCCCTGCCAGAAAAAATTAAGAATTTCATTTCTTAACCTTATAAACAACGGCCCCGGCCCTGTTTATACCGGCCACAACAAGGGATGTGTCACCTTTTAAATATAACAACGATTCAACCATTCCCTGCAATAATATTCCGCTACGGGATGGGCCAAGTGCTTCAAATGAATATTTGTCCTTGTCCTGCATTTTTCCTTTGTTCAGGAGAAGCACCCCTTTGTTTGCATCAATATAACCTGTCGACAGGTTATATGTATAATCATTCCCTGCTGCCAGGATATCGGGATATGTATCATAATTAAAATCCTCTGCAATCATCTTTTTAACAGGAGAAACCTGAAGCAGCACAGGAAGTCTTTCAAATCTGAAACTGCCTTTATCATTCCACAGAATGTAACTTGATGTTGTATTTACATAGAGTTCAAATTTTAATCCCGTTAACAGGTTCTCTTTTAATATCTCATTAATACTCATATAACTGAAGGGAGTATAATCTTTATATATCGCTTCAAAATATTTAGATTGTGACCAGAGTTCATCGAGATAATTGACCGGATATTCTGTCATTTTACCATTCCGGTCGTTCCAGTAGCCGGTCATAATGGGATCAATTATCCCATCCTGATCGACATCTATGGTATAAAGCTTTAAAGGATAGGTTTCATTTACAGTGAACCGGTGATTTTCCCCAAAATTGCCTGCAATATAGTCATCATCGCCATCCATGTCAAAATCACCGGCAGCAATAGAGTACCAGAGACCATGTTCTTTTTCAAGTTCGGGTATCGTTTGAGGTACGAGCTCTTTCCCTCCCATATTTTTCATTAATACAATAGAATTCCATTCCCTGGCAACCAGGAGGTCTTCCCATCCGTCATTGTCATAATCGGTCCAGACGGCATCGGTCACCATTCCAAGATTCAGACGCGAAGCCGGATCCGCAGTAAGTTTTCCTTTGTCATTATGAATAAGCCATGAGTGGTTTGAATAGGGGAACATTCCCTGTTTAATCCTTCCCCCGATAAAAAGATCTATACTGCCGTTGTGATCAAAGTCGCACGGTCTGACAACCGACGCCGGAAATTGAGGGACAGGGAGATTGCTTTTTTTAAAAGAACCGTTGTTATTTGTGTAAAGGTAATGCTGGTAATCCGTTTCATTCCTGTTTTCGTACCCACCGGCGACTGCAATCAAATCATTATCTCCGTCCCCATCGATATCCACGACTGCCAGATCTGATTCAGAATATATCTTTTGGGTTGTCAATCCTTCAAATGAAGCCTTCTCAAACCTGTATCCTTTTCTAAGCAGAACGGTTGTGGGAAGCTTGTTTGTGGAACCAATTACAATATCTTCCATACCGTCACCATCAATATCTCCTTTTGTCATCACGGGACCAATCTGGGAAAATTTATGTGGTATTATTTTCTGGCTGAGGTCGAAATCATTAAAATCATTCTGCTCATGTAAATAATTCACGACATTGTCGCATTCAGCAAAAAGCATATCACTTTTCAACTTCTTATTTCCATTTATCTCTTCTATTTCTTCTATTTCTTTTATTTCTTTTATTTCTTTTATTTCTTATTCTTTTATTTCTTTTATTTCAATTGTCTGATTAGCTGTTACATTTTGCAATAATGATATCTTTCCACTTGCAGGCCAGGTTACTCTTATTGAATCAATACTTGTATTATCTGAAAGTCCGAAGTGAATTACCGGATCGACTGAAGAGGCATATCCCCTTGTCAGAAAATGCTCATAATACTGATATTTGCCATCGCTCCATATTTCTGTTTTGGCTCCCAAAGCCATCTTATTACCTCCATTACCAATAAGTTTTATTTTTATGAAATTGGATTCTTTTTCTGATTTTTCTCTGGTTCTGTTCCTTATTATAGAAGCTTTATCGTTCAGGTTATTTACAATGTAATCCAGGTCACCGTCGTTATCGAGATCAGCCAATGAAGCTCCATACGAGAATGAAGGAAACTGGTGAAGCCAGTCGCTTTTTTTTATGAACCGATTATTACCTGTATTTTCAAATGCAGTATTAGGAATCTTTAATTCCGGCGCCATTTCAACAATCATTTTATCGGAAGCAAACGATCCGGCAGCTGTAACTTTCAGGCGGGTCCAGTCCTTATCGGAAATATCCCTGGGAAAACCATTCGTCACAAAAAGGTCTTTATCGCCGTCATTGTCAAAGTCGGCAAAAAGGGACGACCAGCTCCAGTCAGTCTGGTAAATTCCGGTCATCTGACCTGTTTCACTGAATGGAATCATTTTCCCATTCAGGAATCCGTTATGCAGGTGGAGCATGTTCCTCAGATACTGGTGTTCATAGCCGTATTCTTCATCGCCTTTGTAGAAGATATAGTTAAATCCGTTGATAGTCTGCTTCTTTTTGTAATAAGCCTCAGGCATCGCATCGAGGGTGAAAATGTCAGGATTTCCGTCATTGTTCATGTCGGCTATGTCATTTCCCTTGGAAGTTTTTGACTGATAGGAGATATATTTCCTGATTTCATTGCGAAAGGTGCCGTCACCCTGGTTTATGTATAAAACATCATTGGAAATCAGATCATTCGAAACATATATATCGGGGTATCCATCTTTATTCAGATCACTAACAGCCAGTCCCATTCCGAATCCTTCATATACAATTCCTGCCTCTTTTGTTACATCGGTAAATGTCCCGTTACCGTTATTATGATAGAGTCTGTCGTTATTCATGGCGCTGCCGTCTGTTATTTTAGGGCGGTAAGCTGAAGTAATTTTCGAATTGACAACATTGTTCAGAACATAAAGGTCAATATAACCATCGAGGTCGTAGTCAAAAAATGCCGCAGCTACAGAATAATCTTCATTGTCGATTCCATATTCCTCAGCCATCTCAGTAAAAGACAGATCCATTCCATTATTAACTGCGTTATTGATCCATAGCCTGTTTTTACGTTTTTCAGGAGTACTGCCGGCTGTTGAAGTCATATAAACATCGAGCCAGCCGTCGCTGTTTACGTCTGCCATTGCCACACCGCTGAACCATTGATCACTTGTCAATCCTTTAAAATTCCCGGTTATATCCCTGAATTTAAAATTTCCGAGATTCAGGTAAATCCTTGAAGAGACCTGGTTCCCGGCAAAAACAAGATCTGCCAGTCCGTCGTTATTAAGGTCCCCTGCCCCCACTCCTGCTCCGTTATACAGATATTCATAAGTCAGAAGATTAAAACTGTCACTCGCGGTTACTGTATTCTGAAAATCAATCCCTGTATGTCCTGAATCCAATAACTGAAATCTGGCCGGTTCGGAACATGACATCAGAAACAGTGAACATAAAAGTAAAAACAGATTCCTCATAACGTAAAAATAATAATTGCGAAGATAACGGGAGGGGGTGAGGCAAAAAAAAATAAGGACATGCCATGGCATGTCCTTATCATTAATAATCTGATGTATTAGAATACTATCTGTTCTGTACAAGATTTCCGCTGCTCAGGTCGATCTGACGCTGTGGTATCGGGAAAGAAGCATCTTCTGCTCCAACTACAGCTGAGCCGTAGAGGTTGGCTCCCCAAGGCATTGATTTCTCATAGGTAAGGGCCCTGTTCAGTTCTGTCACTGTTATTCCCCACCTGTTAAGGTCAAACCATCTGTGGCCTTCCTGACCGAGTTCGAGCTTCCTCTCCATGTAAAGTGCAGTGCGTGCATTGGCCTTTGAATCGAAAGGTGCACCGGTTGCTGGATACTGGTTAATAACATAGTTACCTGCCGGTACAGCACCATCCATTACAAAACCTGCAGCATTGGCTGCTCTTGCCCTTACCAGGTTAACAAGGGTACGTGCATTATCAAGGCTGCCTGCTTCAATTTCACATTCTGCTATCGACAGCAGAAGGTCAGCATAACGGATCATTCGGTAACCGTTTGCGGTCCATCCCGAAGTCCAGTTTCCAACCTCTGTGTAGGTACCTTCCTGTGATTTCTTGTAAACCTGTTTCTTTGGGCTGAACGGACCCGAATATGTCTGGTCGCGGATCCAGTCAGTTCCTGTGTGCTTGCCCCAGTCCCAGTAAGGAATTCCCCTTCTTCCGACTGACCAGTCGAGTCTGGGATCCAATCGTCCGGCATCCGGTGTATAAGGTGCAGTTAAACCAACTCCCTGATCATTCTTAACCGGATCGAGATTATATGAAAAGTCAAGCAAAGGTAATCCGGCTGCGGTTGTCCTGAAGGAATTAACAAATTCCTGTGTCGGATTGAAGAATCCGCAGCAACCACCCGGAGAGCCACCACCTTTATACGGGAAATTCAGTACCTCGCCATTTCCTCCGTTTGCTCCTCCTGAACCATCATTAACCGAATACTGTACGGTATAGATACATTCAATCCCGTTGCGGTTTACAATGTCAAATATTTCTCCATAAGTCGGAGCAAGACCGATAGCATCGCCGTTTGGCTTTTTACCGCTTGTCCTTGCCTCATTAAGCAGAGGAAGAGCTGCAGCATAATCCTTGTTCATATCCATAAGGGCTTTTGCCAGAAGGATCTGGCTAACAGTCTTATTGAACTTACCAATTGCATCCATGTCTACCGGGAGCTTGGTGCCTTCAGTAAGATCAGCAATTATTTGTGCTCTTACATCTCCATCGTTTTTTACAGTTTTATAATCTGTAGTTTCATCAAGGTATGGAATTTTGCCGCCATACATTCTCCATGCATCAAAATGGTACCATCCGCGAAGAACCCTTGCCTGCTGAATCCACAGAGTGGCCTCATCCTGGGTTATAGCGCCGTTTTCCAGAGCTAAATTCACAACATTAATCAAGCTGTTGCATCTTGCAACTGCATCATAAACAGTTCTCCACTTAACGTCAATGTAATCATTTGTGGATGTTTCACTGAATGTCTGAATCGGATTGATACTTGGCTGGTCGCCTGCATCAGTTCCTTTGTTCGATTCCAGTCCTCTGATCGAACCATAAACCCAGTTTGTTGTTGCTGATCCCCAGCCTCCCGGGCCACCCTGACCATCGAGACAAGCATAAGCGCCAATCAGGAGTCCTTCAATTCCTGTCGGAGTCGCCAATATATTCTGATCCAGTGCCCCTGCCGGCTTAACTGTGAGGAAATCCTCCTTACAGGAACCAATTATTACGATTCCGGCAAGTAGTAAGAAAAATATTAAATATTTATTTTTCATATTGCTTAAGTTTTTTATAATTAAAAATTCACGTTCAAACCAACAAGGTATTGTTTGACAAGCGGATAGTTACCACCGTCAGTACCAAAATTAAGGTCACTTCCTCCGATTTCGGGATCGAGGCCCGAGTAATTGGTAATTGTAAACAGGTTGACTCCCTGAAGATAAACCCTGATTGATCCGATATTGATTTTGCTTAATACGCTCTCAGGTATTTTATACCCCAGCTGAAGTGTTTTCAGGCGCACGAATGATCCATCCTCAATATAGTAATCGGTGATCTCATTGTTGGTTGAGAAATTAGATTTATTGGAAGCTTTCGGGACCGTGGTATTTGTTCTTTCCGGTGTCCAGCTGTCATTTAGCAGCCTTTCGCTCTTCTGTCCCTGGAATGATGGCCAGTAATCTATCCACCATGTGTTCCAGTTGAAGATCTCATCACCCTGTGATCCATATATAAATGCAGTCAGATCAAAATTCTTGTAATTGAACCCAAGGTTCAGACCATAGGTAAAATCCGGATTGGGATTACCTATAAAGGTTCTGTCGGCAGGTTCAATTTTTCCGTTTCCGTCAGTATCAGCATAGCGGTTGAAGCCCGGCTCAGCACCAGTCTGGGTTGGAGCTTCAGTTACTTCAGCAGCAGACTGGAAAATACCTAGTAATCTGATATCCGAAGAATTCCGACATTGAATGTCCGACCATATTCCTTGACGGTACGCCATTGATTCGGCCTCCTGTATTACCTGAGTCAAAGAACTCAACACCTTCTGCAATTTTCGTTATCTCATTGTTAACTGTTGTGAGAACGGCACTTGCGTCAAATCCAAAATCACCCCACTGGTTCCTGTACGACAACTCTATATCAACACCTTTGTTCGACATGGAAGCTATATTAACATAAGGCCTGTCAGCTGCACCGGCAACTCCAGGCAATTCAGGGTTGTAAAGAAGATCTTCCGTTTGTTTTGAATACCAGTCAAACTTAATTCCTACTTTGTTTTGGAAGAAACCGGCTTCAAATCCTATGTCTGTGGTGATGTTGGTTTCCCACTTGGCATCAGGGTTTCCAATTCGTGTTGGTGCAAAACCCTGGGCAGATGAAGTATAGGTTCCGTTTATATCATAAAATGAGAGTGCAGGCATTGCCACCATAGTTAAAGTATTGGTTCACAGGTGAAACTGCAAGCTGGTTTCCCATTGTACCATAGGAACCTCTGATTTTCAGATCCGACAGCCATCCGGCATCAGCAAGAAAAGCTTCATCCTTGACACGCCATCCTGCTGAGAATGACGGGAAAATACCATAACGGTTCTCCTCACCAAACCTTGAAGATCCGTCACGTCTTACCGTGGCGCTTAACATATATTTGTCCCTGAATGTATAGTCTGCTCTTAAGAACTGCGAAACAAGAGTTGTCGGAGTATACAGATCTGAATTGGCAGAAATAGTGGTTGCACCATTATTTAATGTACGGTAAAGAACATCATCACTGAAGTATCCTGCCCTGTTCCCTGAAACATTGCGTCCGATTCCATATTTTACAGATTCATACCCTGCAACTGCAAGGATCTTGTGTTCACCGAATGTTTTGTCAAAAGTCAGCTGGTTTGTCCATACCCAGTCATTCCCATACCATGATCCTTCAGAAAACGAGTTTGTGGAATTGTTTTCTGATCTTTCATATGTTTTGTAAGAATAATCCATCCAGTAACCGTTATTGAATGTACCGCCAACAGTGCTTTTGAAATTCAGGCCCTGAGCGATCTTTATATCAAGGAAAGCACTTCCGATAAAATTCATGCTCCAGTTATTGTCATCCTTGTCTCTGGTACGACTTGCAACGACGTTTTCTGACTGGCCAAGTCTTGGTTTGATACCTGTTCCACCCCAGTCGCCCGGGACAAATGCATGTGACAAACCATCAGGAACTGCAACTGTCATAATTACAGGAATAATTGGCTGTGTTCTGTAAGATGCCATCTGGATCGGACTACCTTCGTCAAGGTTGGAAACACCGTGTCCTGTACGGTAAGCCACAGAAAGGTTCTCTCCTACTTTTATCCTGCCATTGAGGAAGTTGAATTCTGAATTAAACCTTGCGGTGAATTTATTGGCATCTGTATACATTACTATACCTTCATCGAAGTTAACACCTATTCCTGCAAAGAATTTTGCATTGTCTGTTCCTCCTGAAAGAGACAGGTCATGGTTCTGAGTCATGGCGTTCCTGGTAATTTCATCATACCAGTCAGTATCTCCTGCCCAGTTTGGAATTGTAGGTGCCGGATTTGTCGACAGGCCATAAATAGGGTGTGTTTCGGAGCTGTGTTGTCATTATCGTAAACAAGCCACTGAAGGTCAGCATATCCCTGTGTGTTAAGAAGTCCTTCAGGACCATCACCCGGATTTTTCATACCATAATACATGTTGTAGGATACTTTTGTACCCGCGCTTCCTCTTTTTAGTAGTTACGATGATAACCCCGTTAGAAGCTCTTGATCCGTAAATTGAAGCTGCACCTGCATCTTTAAGTACAGAAATTGATGCAACATCAGCCGGGTTCAGTGAAGAAATGTCCTGGGTGGGAACTCCGTCAACGACATACAGAGGATCGTTGTTCTCAAATGAGCTGAATCCCCTGATCCTTACTTTTGCTGTCTCTCCGGGTTCACCGCTACCAATAACTGTAACACCAGCGGAACGGCCCTGAAGGGCGTTACTTACGTTTGGTGTCGGAACTGCAGTAAGTTTGGCCGGTTCAACAGTTGCGATAGCACCGGTAAGGTCCCTTCTGCGCTGCTGTGTATACCCGGTAACAACCACCTCCTGCAAGGCCTGAACATCGGATACCATATTCACATTGATTGTGGTCTGTGAGCCGACAGTAACTGTCTGGGTTACATAGCCAACAGATGAAAATACCAGTACTGATGTGGGACCGGGTACTGTTAAAGAGTAGCTCCCGTCGATGCCTGTCATGGCTCCGATCACTGTCCCCTGTACTGTAACGTTAACACCCGGTACAGCTCCTTCGCCTTCGGCGGTGACTTTACCGGTAACGGTCCTTTCCTGTGCCAGCAGAATGCCTGAGGAAAGCACCATACTAAACAAAAACAGCGTTATACGCCGTAGTTTCGTAGTAATTTGCATAGTCAATTGTTTTGGTTAAACAGGTTAGTAAAATTGGTTTCTATTATAAGTCAAGCCTAAAACTTGATCGAACAATCTTCAAATATAGGAAAATTAAAATGAGATTAAAAAATAATTTGCAAGTTTTATGTTAAAACAGCAGCATAGGTCTTAATGATTGTAATTTTTTATCCTGTAAATTAAATTTTTGCCCTGGTATAGCAGAAACCTAAACATCAAGGACTAAAGTCCATAACTACTTGTTTATCAAATAACCACGCCCTTAAGACCGTGGTTATTGAATAGAAAAGAAATCCTGGCTGAATCAAAAGTATATTAAACAAGCGATATCTGTCATTTTCTTTTATTAACCTTTCCCCGATCCTTCCCTTAGTCTTATGCTAACCTTTACAAAAAAAATTCATTTTACCTCTCTAATGCTCTAAGTAACTAATTAACATATTGTTACAGGTAATATACTTATTGTTTTACATAGTTATTTTATTGTGTTACAATAATTTTCTGTCACTTTTTTATCCAAGTCTGTTTATTCCACTTAACAATCCACGATTCCTGAGCAGACAACATTATCCGGACCCTGAAGGTGCCAAACAGAAGTACCACCTTATTGGTGCGAAATGAATAAGTGGCTGTCTAAAAAGCCTGAACTTTTACTTTAGTCTCCTCTGTCTCTTGCCTTCTCTGTGATCTCTGTGTAACAATAAGTTAAGAACTTACACAGAGGATCACAGACGGTCTCACAGAGAGCCACTGAGCACTTTTTAAACAGCCCCTGGGTGATCCCCCCATGATTATCAGCCCTGAGGGAGCTGAATATGCTGTCTTAAGGGTATTCCTTGTGAGATACCTTTTTAATTTATGCTAAAATCTCTGTTGGATTCATATTTCTAAATTCCACAAGCTTTCTTAAGGGGAATTTGTTTTATTTTGCCAATTAGAAACAAGTAATATAATAAGGTATCAAAAGTTTTATCTTTGATCCATGAAAATCCTGATCGTTGAGGATGAACAAAAAGTAGCATCATTTATTAAAAAAGGGCTCGAAGAGAGTCACTATGATGCCGATATTGCATATGAAGGAATCTCTGCCGAGAAACTTGCCCGTCAGTATAAATATAACCTTTTCATACTCGACATAATCCTTCCCGGAATCGGAGGTCTTGAATTGTGCAGGAAATTTAAAACGCTCTTCCCGAATACCCCTGTGCTGATGCTTACAGCTCTTGGAACCACCGATGATAAGCTTGCCGGATTTGATGCCGGGGCCAATGATTATCTGGTCAAACCTTTTGAATTCAGGGAACTTCTGGCAAGGGTAAAGGTCCTGCTTAAAACTGCTGATCCTTTACAGGAAAGCGTTAACAGACTGATTATAGCCGATCTGGAACTTGATCTTGATAAAAAGACCGCGCGCAGGGGAAATTCAAATATCGATCTGACAGCCAAGGAGTTCTCATTGCTTGAATTCTTTATGAGAAACTCGGGCCGTGTGGTTTCACGAAATGATATTGCTGAAAAGGTGTGGGAGGTCAGCTTTGATTTCAGCACCAACGTTGTTGATGTTTACGTTAATTTCCTTCGAAAAAAGATTGATAAGGGATTTGATAAAAAGCTGATCCGTACTAAGGTGGGATTTGGCTATATATTCGGTGATTTATGAAATAATTGGGGCTGTCTAAAAAGCCTGAACTTTTACTTTAGTCTCCTCTGTGGATCTCTGTGCCTTCTCTGTGGATCTCTGTGTAACAATAAGTTAAAAACTTACACAGAGGATCACAGAGGTCTCACAGAGGGCCACTGAGCACTTTTTAAACATCCCCAATAACTACAAAACAATACTTTACGTTTAGACCAGTATGCAAATCAGGACCAGATTAACATTACAGTTTCTATTGCTCGGAAGCATAATCATGATAGTTGCCTCAACTGCAATTTATTATTTTTCAGCTGATTTCCGCCGTGATGAATTTTATAACATTCTTCGGTCGAGGGCTGTGAGCATAGCTAAACTGGTGCTCGACAGCTATGAATACAATCCAAACCGCATCCTGCGGACCGGAACTGAATATCCCTCAAAACTGACAGATGAAAAGTATATAATTCTCAGCTACAATAATGATACAATATATATATCAGACAGATTTTGGGTATTAAATGAAATGAATACTATCACCGGGCTTGTAAATTCGGATAAAGAGGTGTTCCTGAAACAGGATGAGTATGAGGTACTGGGAACAACTCATGCCACCGGATTATACAAGTTCGTGGTAATTGGAGCAGCCATAGATAAGGATGGCATTTTGCACCTGAAGAAACTAAGGACTATTCTGATTGTGGTCTGTCTTATAAGTCTCATTCTGTTTTCTATTGCCGGGTGGTTTTATTCGGGGAGAGCTCTGAAACCAATATCGGATGTGGTGGAAAAAGTCGATGAAATTTCAATAACCAGTCTCCACTTAAGGGTTCCCGAGGGTAATGGTGTTGATGAAATCGGCAGGCTTGCCGGAACATTTAACAGAATGCTTGAAAGGCTGGAAACATCTTTTGCCATGCAGAAGAATTTTATCGCCAATGCATCGCATGAGCTAAGGACTCCTCTCACATCGATAAATGGCCAGCTGGAGGTTCTGATGATGAAAGACCGTACAACCGATGAATATAAGAGTTCACTTGGTTCTGTTCTTGAAGACATTAAATCGTTGATTGACCTGTCAAACAGGCTGCTGCTTATCGCGAGGACCAGCGCTGAAGGCCCGTCTAAATACAGCGTCAGGCTAAGGATCGACGAAATTCTCTGGCAGTCACGGGAAGAGATTAAAAAGTTTAATCCGGGATATCATATTAATATACTGCCAGACAAATCCCTTACCGATTCTGATCAGATGATTGTCAAAGGAGATGAGTATCTTCTTAAAGTAGCAGTGTCGAACATTATGGATAACGGCTGCAAATATTCCCCTGATAATAAAGTTGATGTCAGATTCAGGTACTCGGATAAATGGATAGAACTAATATTTGAAGACAAGGGAATCGGAATCCGGGCGGAAGATACGGAAAGGATATTCGAACCCTTCCAACGGGGTGAAAATGCCATCTCATATACAGGAACGGGTATTGGACTTTCACTTGTAAATCAGATAATTAAAAACCATAACGGTACTATAAAGATATCTTCGCAGGTCGGAAAGGGAACAAAGGTTATTATTATGCTCCCGGCAACTCCCTACCCTGAAGCTCGGGACCAGAAGGCGGGTAAAATTTAATTCTTTTTTAATCTTCTTTTAATTTCTGTTTAATAACAGGTAATTATTATTGTACTGGTTAGTTTCTATGGTAAACAGGTTAGGTTATTTTGAAATGCCCCCTCCCCCTAAGGGGGTTTTAGAATGTAAATTTATCAAAGTCCCCTTTAGGGGATTTAGGGGCAAATAAAAAGACAGGGGTTTGAGACCCTTTCTTTTGTTTATGACGGAATTGATATATTTAGGCCCTTAATTTTATAACCTGTTATGGAAAATAATCGTTACCTGCTCTTACTCTTTATGGGATTTTTTATCCTTTCAGGCTGCCGCTCCGGCAATAAGCCTGAATCAAAATCAGAAAAACAATCTGCAACTTCCCTTCCTGCTGCCACTGATGATTTTTTCCAGGAAATCAGCCAGGCGGCCGGACTCGATTTTGTTCACTCGATCGGGGAGGCTGAACTTACCAATATTATTCAGTCAGACGGAGGAGGCGCTGCATTCCTGGATTACAACCAGGATGGCTTTATAGATATCTACGCCTGCAGCGGAACCTGGATCGAAGGTTTCATCAAGACCGAGAAACCGGCTAAGCTTACAGGGAATCATCTCTACCGGAACAGAGGTGACGGAACTTATGAAGATGTAACACAAAAAGCAGGTGTGGGAGGGCCATGGTACAGCATGGGCGTGACAGCCGGTGATTTCAATAATGACGGTTATCCCGACCTGTACCTCAGCAATTACGGCACGAACGTCCTTCTTAAAAATAATGGAAACGGATCATTTTCAGATATAACCAAACGTGCAAATGTAGCCGGCGGAAACGAATGCAGCGTGGGAGCCGTCTGGTTCGATTATGACAACGACAGTTTTCTGGATCTCTATGTGGGAAATTATCTCTGCATTTGATCCGGATTACAAATACTTCTATGCTCCCGACGGTTTTCCGGGACCTATGGCCTATGACGCCCAGAAGGATGTATTGTACCATAATAACGGAGACGGAACATTTGAAGATGTGACAGAAAAAATGGGGATAACTGATATTGACGGAAGGGCAATGGGTGTGGGCGCTGCAGATTATGATGATGATGGTTTTGTTGATGTTTTCGTGGCCAATGACCACACCCTGAACTATCTCTGGCACAACGAAGGGGGTAAAAGATTTGTGGATGTGGGGACCATGTCGGGCACTGCTTTCAGCCAGGGCGGCGAAGCAACAGTCAGCATGTCGGTCGACTTTGCTGATTACAACAATGACGGGCTTCTCGATCTTTTTGTATCAGATGATACATATTGCTCGCTTTATGAGAATTTAGGCAATGGCATATTCTCTGATAAGGGCGTCGCATCAAATATCTCGATGGCCGCAGCCCAGTTTGTAGGCTGGTCATCTTCATTTATCGATTATGATAATGACGGTGATGTGGATATTTTTAAAACAAATGGCGCCCTCAAACATTTATACGGTCAGGAAGATCAGATGTTCCATAATGAAGGAGGCGGAAAATTCAGGGATATTTCACTTGAACTCGGGAAATACTTCAGCGAGGAATATGTAGGACGGGGAGCATGCATGGGAGATTATGACAACGACGGCGATTTCGATATTTTTATAGTGAATCTGAACAGCCCCTGCGTTTTTCTGCGGAACAATAAAGGGAACCAGAATAACTGGCTGATCCTGAAATTGACCGGCACTGCCAGCAACAGGGATGGAATTGGCGCCAGGGTAAAAGTTAACTGCCGGAGGAAAAACCCAGACAGCACAGAAAAAAAGCACAACCGGTTACCTTTCCCAGAATGATCCCAGAATGCATTTCGGTCTGGCAAAGAATGAAATAGCCGACAGAATAGAAATTATATGGCCCTCGGGAAAATTGCAGACCCTTGAAAATATCAAAGTCAATCAGATTCTTGAAATAAAAGAACCTTAAAACACTGGTTCATGAAGTTTTAGAAGGAAATCCATTCAGATCAAAATAGTTATATTATTACTGGCAGGCATCATACTTTTTTCAAGCTGCAACAACCAGGTAAAAACAGGTATGCTGATCCTTACCGAGGCTCCGGGAAATATGAATTCACAGGATTATTTAAGTGGTGTATCCCTGAATTATTTTCAGGGAGCAAGGATCAGCGCATTCAATCCGGGCAAATCTTCTTCACAAAAAGTGCTTACAAAAGATTTCTATTCAGCATGTTCACCTGAAATTTCCTATGATGGAAGATTTATGTTTTCGCCGCACAGCAAAAACAGGATGAATCATGGCAGATATGGGAAATGAACCTTGGCAATCTGAAATACAGAAAGGTCACCTCATCTGAAGAAAATTGCACCGATCCGGCATATTTGCCCGGAGGACGTATGGTCTTCAGTAAACTGACTGCGAATGACACTGTTAAAACGGCACATTGCCTTTACACCTGTAACCTCGATGGTTCCGGCCTCAGGCAGATAACCTTTAGTCCGGCTGACAATTTGGCAACTACCGTCTTAAATGACGGCCGTTTGCTGACAGTTAACAGGCAGTTACTGCCTGTCAAGGGAGATCCGATGCTGATGGTCATGCGCCCTGATGGCACCAAAGCCGATATGTTTTACAGGAGTAATGATGGTAATTTGCTGATGAGCAGTGCATATGAGACAACCGATGGCAAATTGGTATTTATCGAATCCGGAAAAGATAACACTTCTGAAAGTGATCTGGTTTCTGTCACTTATAACCGGCCTTTGCATACCAGGATTAATCTGACATCAGGGATTGCTGATGATTTTTGCTCGGTATTACCTTTCGGAACAGACAAATACCTTGTTTCCTGCCGTAATTCAGATTCAGAACTTTTTGCACTTCATGAGTTTGATCCTGAGAATAAATTGCTTGGTCAGTTGGTTTTTTCTGATCCGGAATATAGTATAGTTGATGCTGTTCTGGTTGAAGAATATGAAAGACCTAAAAAACTGCCAAGCGAAGTGGATATGGAGGTAAAAACCGGATTACTTCTCTGCCAGGACATAAATTTCCTGAATCCTCAATTGCAGGGCAATTATTCTGATTCACGTAAAGCACTTAGTATAGAAGTGCTTGGTATAGATACAACATACGGGGTTGTTCAGGTAGAAGAAGACGGATCATTTCAGTTAAAGGTAATGGCCGACACTCCCTTCAGGATAAGAACCCTTGATGAAAAGGGCAACGTTGTCAAATGGTCCCTGTTCATGGTTATGGCTGCGCCCGAACGAGCGGCGCGGATGTATAGGGTGTCACGAAGATCCCGAACTGACACCTGAGAACAAAGTATCACTGGCAATAAGAAAATCACCGGTTATTATACCTGTGCATGTAACCGAGATTAAAGAGAAGATTGTAGACCTGGAATAGATATGAGAAGATATTTAAAGATCGTGCTGCCGATTGGAATACTATGCATAGCTGGTAGCTGTTTTGTATCCGCGCTTTCACAAGTGGTCAAGGGAGCATGTCAATTATATTACTGCCGCTGAGGATCACCCTCTTAAGTGTTCATCGTGCCACCTTTATCTGAAGAGAACCGGATTTGTCTCAAAAATTGTAAATGCCCGCTACTACTCACCTTTTAATCTCGCTGTATCAAACGACGGCAGGAATCTGTATGTGGTTGCTGAAGAAGGAAATGCCTTACTGGTTGTTAATACAGAAAAACAGAAGGTAACACATAAGATTGATGTCGGCAACCATCCGCATAGTGTTGTTCTCAGTGAAGATGGGAGAACTGCATATGTCAGCAACCAATGGTCAGATAATGTGTCGGTTGTAGACCTCGCCAGGTTTGTTGTCACTGACACTCTTAATAACAGGCAGTGGTCCTGCCGGACTCGCTTTAAGTACTGACAGCAAGTATCTCTACACTGTAAATTCCTTTTCTTCAGATCTGTCGGTTATTGATCTTTCAACCGGAATGGAACAAAAAAGGCTTACAACCGGTAATAATCCCACAGGTGTGAAGATCAGTCCTGACGGGAGCCAATTGTTCATTACAAGCCGCAGGACCTTATCCGCGCCTTTTGGTGAAACTATAAGATGTGAGCTGACAATTGTTAACGGCGACAAAAACAGGGTTGAGGAGAGAAAAGACATCAGTTCAGCCTACATGATGGAAAATATTGCCTTTACTCCTACAGGTGATCTGGCGATTATTCCGCTTATAAGGCCAAAAAACAATGTGCCTACCATTCAGGTTGAAAGAGGATGGATGATGACAAACGGGATAGGGCTGGTCGAACAGAATCATCCTGAAAGAACAGTTCAGCTTCTTCTGGATGAACCAAATTCTTACTATGCCGATCCTTTTGACATAGCAATTACTCCTGACGGTATGAAAGCATTCATTTCCAGTGCCGGAGTTGATTGTATATCGGTAATTGATATTGATGCAGTAAGGAGAATTCTTGCAGTATCAAATGATACAATATTGAATACCTATCTCTAATCATCTTGGTATCAGCAGCCGCTTTGTCCTTAAAAGAATCCCGACGGGTGCAAATCCGAAGGGTCTTGCACTTTCTCCTGACGGCAGGACTCTTTACGTTGCAGAACATCTCCAGGACAGAATTGCAGTAATCAATACTGAAACCCTGGAGACGATCAATACAATCGATCTCGGGGGACCGGGGAGGATTACAGTTGCCCGTCATGGGCGCCGGCTGTTCAATAATGCCGGAGGTACTTTTCAGAAACAGTATTCCTGTTATACATGTCATCCCGATGCTCATGAAGATGGACTTGTATATAATATGGCGTCAAAAGATATGGGCCGCAATATTACAAACACCCAGTCGCTCAGAAATATAGGGGATACACCGCCCTATAAATGGAACGGTAAGAACCAGTCAGTTTACAAGCAGGACGGCATGCGGTTTTCCACTGTTCTGACACGGTCGGAAGCATTCAACTATAAGGATCTTGATGCTCTTACAGCCTATATTATGACCGGAATACCTAATCCGCCAAATCTGCAGTATAATCCAGATGGTGAGCTTACGGAACTGCAGAAACGCGGTAAGGCTATTTTTGAACGTACTCATGATTTTAAAGGATATGAAATTCCTGTGGTAAACCGCTGTGTCACATGCCATCCGGCGCCATATTTTACAAACAAGCAAATGGCAGATGTCGGTACTCTTGCTTTATCTGACGATTCCATTCTGTTTGATACTCCACATCTTAATAATATTTTTGCTTCACCTCCTTATCTGCATGACGGACGTGCAGCAACACTTGAAGAAATATGGACATTATATGGCAAAGACCGAACAACATGGTACAGTGAATGACCTTACCAAAATCCAGCTTAACGAACTTATTGAATATCTTAAATCACTCAGGGACCCTGAATATGAGATGAAAAAGACAGAAAAACTGAATGCCTCATTTGGACATAAATAACCTATGAATTATTAGAAAACCTATGAAAAAGAATTCACTTAGATACATTATTATTGTCATAATTCTGGCGGGTATAGTTTTAGCGGGACTGATACTGTCAAGAAATCCAGGGCAGACTGAAAAGAATATGAAGAGAGACAATATTTCTTCCACGGGCGATTATCATAACAGTTCTGATGTAGATCCCGGTAAACAGTTCAGAAGTAATAAAGGAAGCCAAAGGAATGCCTGTTTATGGAAACTGGCGCACTTTTACAACAAATGACGGACTTCCTTCAGATAAGGCATATACCGTAAGTATTGATGGCAACCGTGTATTGGTCGGAACACATGATGGTCTTGCTGTCTATGAAAATGAAAAATGGCGCACTTACACAACTGAAGATGGCCTGGCACATAACGGAGTTGTTTCCATTGATGTTAGCGAACTTACAGGTGATGTCTGGATTGGCACGCTGGGTGGTCTGAACCGCTGGTCAGCAGGCAAATTTGAGACATTTAACCAGTTCAACAGCGGAATGCCAAACGATCTGGTTTATAATGTCTTCTGTTATGGGAAAGATATCTGGGTGGCCACAGGCGGAGGTGCCGGACTTATGATACCCAAACCAGACAATGGGAAATCTTCACGGAAAAAAATGCCCCGATGCATGAACCATGGACTTATGCTCTTTCAGCGGGTGACGGCAAAGTCTGGATAGCAGCCTGGGGAGGCGGAGTGATTGAATATAACACACAAACCAAACATTTCAGGGATTATGTCGATCCCGATGGTTTTATGGAAATTGATCTTCAGCCTGATGATGGTGTGGTTCACGATATAACAACTGCAACATCTTATGCTGACAGTATTTTGTGGGTTTCAACCTATTTTGGCATGAGCCGGTATGACGGCAAAAACTGGAAAGGCTATTTTGACCATGACAGCGGCCTGGCAAGCAATTTCATCAATTTTCTCAGGGCTGAAGGAAAGGTTGTATTTGTTTGCAGCGATAACGGGTTAAGCAGTACTGACGGCACCACATGGGTCACCTATAAAAAAGACGATAACAGCGAAAATGGTAAAGCCATTATAACCAATGGCACTGAAAAGAAAGAAATACCACTTTCACCTTCAATTTCGCATAATTTTATTATAGGAGTTGATGCCAGGGATGATGAATTATGGGTTGCAACTTCAAAAGGTGTCTGCCGGGGGGAATTAATTAAATAATTTGAAATGATTTTAAAAAAATTATCCTGATAATACTAAAAAATATAATATGGAGAACAAATCAATATTGACAGACCTTACTAAACTTACAGCCGGAGAGCGTAATGAAATGATGAAACTCGGGATTCTTTCCGATCAGAACCAGATTTGTGAATATGAATATCCTGCTGTCCATAAGGAACGTCCGCCTGTTGAAAAATTTGCCGTACACGCTCCCCAGGTTATCAATGAAGCCTATGATTATAAAAAGCCATCTTCATTTACAAGAGCATTGCGGCTTGAGTTTGGTGGTTATAAAATTCTGCTTATTTCAGGTACAGCGAGTGTTAACGAAGAAGGCAAAGCTGAGCATATCGGCGATTTCAAAGCCCAGACATGGAGAACCTATGTGAATATTACCAACCTTCTGAAAGCTGAAGGTATGACCTGGCATGATGTGGTAAGGACTACTAATTATCTGAGGGATATTGAAAGAGATTATGAAGAATTCAATAAAATACGCACCTCATTTTTCAGGTGGATGAATCTCGATCCCCTGCCTGCCAGTACCGGAATACAGGCAAGGCTTTGCTGGGAAACACTGCTGGTTGAAATTGAAACTTATGCTGTTTGTAAAATAAGTTAATACTATGAATATGAAACCATATATTTAAGATTCTGATAAGTTCCCTTCTTATTCATATCCTATTCATTGGCATACTGCGTCAGGAAAAAATCGAGAATTATGGCAATATCCCGGATGAGCTGGTCGCTTATGACAAATATATGAAAGCTTATAAATATCATTTTCTTGAACCAATACAGTTTTATGGTGCGGGTCGGGAAAAGCTTCCGCCCAATGATCTTAACGGAGGTCAGGATTGGATTTCTCGGACCCCTTGAAGGTTCAATACTTGTTTCACTTGGAAAACAAATGCTTCAGGGATCAATGCTTGCAATTGAGGAGGCCAATAATAAAGGAGGCTATAAGGGCATTCCTTTTAAATTGATGGTACATAATGATGTAGGTCTATGGGGTGCTGCTGCAAATGAAGTTGTGAAAATGGATGATGAAAAGGTATGGGCCTGGCTGGGATCAATTGACGATATTGTTTCACATGTGGCAATAAGAGCAACCCTGAAACTTGAAATTCCTAATGGTATGTACAGGTGATCCTGATCCTACTTTTACTGAAACAAACATACCATGGGTAATACGTACTATTCCCGATGACCGGCAAAGCAGCTTATGCCTTGTTAACCAGTATTTACAAGAAGGATGGACACTCAAGGGTGGCGGTGATGAGAGCCAATAACCGCTATGGAAGGGTTGGGACTCTGCATTTCAACCGGTACAGCAACCCGTATTAGGCTTCCCTATTATAATTGAAGAACGCTTCAACGATGGAGAGACTGATTTTAAAGAGTCAGCTTGAAACGGATAAAGAAAACCTCGCCGGATGCTATCGCTGATCTGGGGAAATGCCAAAGAATCAGCACTTGATCCTTAAGCAGATGCGTGATATGGGTATAACCAGCCTGTTTATGCTTCTGACAGGAGTTGTCAATCCTGAATTTCTTAAATTACAGGTCCATCTTGCCGAAGGTATTAGTAACAACATGTCAGTATAATCCTGATGCTGATGATCCTAAATTAAAGGCATTTAAAGCCAATTACATAAAAAGATTTGGCATGGAACCTGATGTTTTTGCAGCCCATGCTTATGACGGAATGAATATCATTAATTGAGGCTATCAAAAAAGCAGGGTTAAATCGTGTACTGATCCGGGATGTTCTTACTGATATGAAAACTTTCCAGGGATATCAGGGAGTTACAGGAAAAGTCATTTTTGATGGAACCTGGAATAATGTAAGACCTATCTTTATGGCTGAAGTCAGTAATGGTAAATTTAAATTTTCACCTGCTCCTCGTTTGGAAGAAAAGCGATAATATTTATAAGAAAACTAATGAAAGATACTAAAATATTAAGGGGAATACACAATGGAATCAAACGATTACAATGATCCTGCAATTATTGGGGGATGTTCCGTACCGGTAAGGGTGAACCGCAAGTCAAAACCTGATCCGACAATAGTGAAAATAAACGAAATCCGGATCGGCTCTTCTGAAGTAGTTATAATTGCAGGACCCTGTTCAGTGGAGAACCATGAACAACTGATGGAAACAGCAAAAGCAGTAAAGTCTGCGGTGCAGTGATTTTGAGAGGAGGTGCCTTTAAACCCCGTTCCTCTCCTTACAACTTTCAGGGACTTGGAGAGGAAGGATTAAAACTGCTTAACGGAAGCCAGAAAGGAAACCGGATTGCCGGTTGTGACCGAAGTAATGGATACCCGGCTGGTTGAACTTGTTGCCGGATATGCCGATATATTGCAGATCGGTTCACGGAATATGCAAAACTATCCTTTATTAAAGGAAGTGGGAATGCTCCGGAAACCGATTTTACTGAAACGCGGAATGATGGCCACTATTGAAGAATTCCTGCTTGCAGCTGAATATATCCTTAACCAGGGAAACGACCAGGTAATACTTTGTGAAAGCGGCATACGAACTTTTGAAACCTCAACAAGAAATACCCTTGATCTTAGCGCAGTTCCTATGCTTAAACATTTATGCCATCTTCCTGTTATTGTAGATCCAAGTCACGGAACAGGCCACAGGTGGATGGTGCCTGCAATGGCTAAAGCTGCCATTGCAGCAGGAGCTGACGGTCTCATAATGGAGGTGCATTATAAACCAGAAGAGGCCCTGTGCGATGGCCAGCAATCTCTCAGCCCGGATGAATTTACCAGGTTGATGGCTGACCTGAAGAAAATAGCACAGGCTGTCGGCAGAGAAATTTATTAGCATGAGATTGTTTATCAAGTTATTTCAGGCCTGTCTGATAGTGGCTGCTGCTGTGTTTGCCCGTCCTGATAAACTTGTTGGCCAGACATTCTGGCAATCCTTCCCACAACCATAAAGATCGGACTGTTAATTCAGGACAGCAGTTACACCTCAGCTATTAATGGTGCTGAACTGGCTGTCAGGATTGCCAACAGGAAAGGAGGGTTGAACGGCCGTCATTTCCAGCTTGTTGTCAAGATCAATGGAAGGCCCGTGGGGAACACGGTTCCAAACAGGCAGTAAACCTGATCTTTGAGGAAGGAGGTGTGGGCGCTTTTAGGATCGCACGACGGGAGAAATGCTCACCTTGTCGAACAGGCTGCAACAAAATCGACAGTTGTTTTTGTATCAGCATGGGCAGGTGATCCCACACTTTCGCAGGCTTTTGTCCCCTGGTTCTTTAATTGCGTTCCTAACGACAATCAGCAGGCTGCTTCACTATTAGAATGAAATATATGAAATAAGAAAATAAGAAATGTAGTTGTTGTACATGGAAGTGATTATGATTCCGGGAAAAGCCTCAGCAGCTTCATGAATTCAGTGAAAGTGTCAGGAAAGCCCGACCCGTTACAATTCAATATTGAAGAGTATGTTCAGAAATCAGATGTTCTGACTGATAAGATAAAGAATCAGGGGCCGGTTGTATTGTATTATTCTGCCAGCCTTCAGCTTCACTGAAATTGATCAGACAGATACGGCAGAAAAAGATGAATGTCCCCATTTTTGGTTCTTTAACGCTTTTCAATGAGAATGAATTATCGGCTCAGGAATTAATGGAACTGGACAATCTGTTGTTGATCCCGGCGGGCAATTGGCCGGCATCAGCAAATCTCACTTTCAGGCAGGAGTATCAAAAAGCTTATAATAAAATTCCCGGCATTGTCAGCTTCATATGCATTTGAGGGTATGAGCATACTTATTGAGGCTATTAAAAACGCAGGTAGTCCCGATCGTGAAAAGATCCAGAAATCGCTTAAAAATATAAGGTATAATGGAGTTACCGGAATAATTCAGTTTGACGACAAAGGTAACCGGCTGGGTAAATTCGAAATAGTGAAAACAATGAACGGGGTACCGGTAAACTGGGAGAAGGAGATTCCTCACTGATGCCCGGAATCTTAGTCAGACCTTTAATGCGTTTTTTTGTTAATTTTGAGTTCATGAAAAATATATATCTTTTATTACTGATTGCCTTCTGCATTTCATTCCCGGGATGCAGAAACAGCGGTAATCAGACAGGCAAGGCATCGACGGATCTTATTACAATTAAAACCCTCGGACTTGCTTATCTTGAGGAATTTAAGCTCGAAGAAGCTGAAAAGGAATTCCTTAAATTTATTAAACTGGCACCAGAAGAAAAGCTGGGTTATGCAAATCTCGGCCTTACATATTTAAGAATGGCGAAATATCCCGAAGCCGAAGAACAGCTTAAGAAAGCAATTGAGATCGATCCCAAGGATCCTGATGTCAGGCTTATCCTTGCAACATCATATAAGATGAATAACGAACGTGACCTGGCAATAGCTGAACTGAAAGATGCCCTTACATTTGCCCCGGATCATATAAAAATATTATACGAGATTTCTGAATTATACTCCACCCTTCCAGACGGGGATTCACAGAAACAACGCGAGAATTATATCCAGAGCCTGGTTGAAAAAGCGCCCGGTAATATTGTTCCCAGGCTTAACCTTACTGATATTTTAATAAATAACGGAGAATTCGATAAGGCTCTGGAACAGATGGAGTTAATTAATAAGCAGTTTCCTGAATTCCCGAAAGAAGCTGTTGAATACTATGATAAAGCAATTGCTTTGCTTAGAAAAAAAGATAAGGAAAATGCAATCATCCAGTTTACTATTTTCCATAACTATCTTAAGGTTACTTCCCCTTACCAGGCCGGTATGATGGACCTTAAAGGCCCCGGGGGATCACTGATAGGCTTCCCGGTAATTACTTTCGACAGGCAGTCATTATCGTCCCGGAAAGTTGAAAATGTTTCTCTCCTCGATATAATGAAATACACAGATGCCTCTTCACCAGCGGGACTGGATATAGTTTCCCGGTTTGCAGAAGGGGAAAATGCAGATTTCAGATATTCCACCCATGTTGAATCGTGTGATTATGATGGCGACGGTGATATTGACCTCTATGCCGGAAGTTACGATCCATCAAGTTCATCATATAAGCATTATTTGTTCAATAATGAAATGGGAAAATATACCGATGTATCAAAAGAAGCAGGGTTAAGACATTCCGGGAAGGAGTCATCTGCCATATTTGCTGATTTTGATAATGACGGATTTCCCGATCTGTTTATAATGAGGGAGGACGGTGATCTTCTTTATAAAAATACGGGAAAAGGAACATTTGAAGATGTCACAGAGAAAGCCGGTGCCGGAAGTAAATCAGGCGGGAAAACAGGTTTGTTCTTCGACATGGATCATGATGGCGATCTTGATCTGTTTGAAATTCTGTCAGCCTCGAATATTTACCAGCGGAATAATGCAGACGGAACCTTCAATGATCAGTCTGAGAAGCTTGGTCAGCAAACAGGCAATATCATAAGCCGGGATGCCGTATTCGGAGATTTTGATGATGATGAGGACATCGATTTTATAGTTGTGAACGAAAATGCAGGTCCTCTGTATTATTCCAATCAGCGGCAGGGTGTTTATAAAAACATAGCTGCCGGAAGCGGCCTGGCAGATCAGGGGGGAGCAGGAGCAATAACAGCAGGTGACTATAACAATGATGGATATCTCGACCTTTTCATTGCTTCAGAGAATGGAGGAAATCATATTCTTTACCGGAATCTTCGCAACGGCACTTTCGAACAGGAAGGTAAATCCGGGGAGATGTTCCTGCCCGCTTAAAGATGTTAAGGTCTATGATGCCACTTTCCTTGATTTCAATAATGACGGATTTCTCGATCTTCTTGTTGCCGGCGAACCGGCAGAAAAAGAGGGACGGGGGCTCTGCCTCTTTTATAACGACGGAACAGGCAATTTCAACAATGTCTCTGATATTCTTCCGCCCGACGTGAAATCCGGAAAACAGATTGCCCTGCTCGACTATAATGATGATAGGACCTGGATGCAGTCATAGCAGGCATTAACGGAGGAATTACACTTCTTAGAAATGACGGCGGCAACAACAATCATTTCATCACAATGAAGCTTGTTGGATTAAAGGCAGGAAGTGCAAAGAACAATCATTTCGGGATCGGGGCTAAAGTCGAAATGAGAGCCGGCGATCTTTATCAGACGATGGTTGTGACTGATCCCAATATTCATTTTGGACTTGGAAGCATTTCAACAGCCGATATAATTAGAATCACGCTGGACTAACGGGGTGCCTCAGAATATATTCATGCCAGGCTCCGACCAGGCTCTTATAGAGGAGCAGACCCTTAAAGGTTCCTGCCCTTTCCTTTATACATGGAATGGCGAAGAATATGAATTTGTAAAGGATATCCTATGGAGAAGCGCTCTTGGAATGCCTACCGGTATAATGGGAGGAACAACCTCTTATGCATTTGCAGATGCTTCCGATGATTATATAAAAATTCCGGGTGAACAATTAAAGCCAAAAAATGGAATCTACTCACTTCAGGTTACTTCTGAATTATGGGAAACTATCTATCTCGATAAAATAGAGCTGGTGGCAGTCGACCATCCTGAATCGACTGACATTTTTGTGCCTGAACAGTTTTCTCCTCCCCCGTTTCCGGGTATGAAGATTATCAGCCTCGCGAAAAAACATCTGCCAGTTTCGGCAACAGATTCGGACGGGAATGATGTACTTTCAGTTATCGCAGAAAAAGATGACAATTATCTTTCAGGTTTCAAACCCGATAAATATCAGGGGATTACCGCGATGAAAGACCTGATCATTGATCCGGGAGAACCAGGAAAATCGGGAACTCTGTTACTCTTTCTGAACGGATGGATATTTCCGACAGACGCAAGCATTAATGTGGCACTTTCACAATCGGATAAAATCAAAGTGACGCCTCCGGTGATCCAGGTCATCAATAAAAACGGACAATGGGAAACGGTGATCGATAACCTGGGATTTCCGATGGGGAAAGATAAAACTGTGATAGCCGATCTTTCAGGTAAAATTCCGACAAAAGACCATCGAATAAGAATCAGGACAAATATGGAGATATACTGGGATCAGATATTCTTCTCAAAAGATATTCCTGATGTCAGTGTTAAACCAACCGTAATGAACCCTGTAAAAGCTGACCTGCACTACAGGGGATTCTCAAAGCAGTTCAGGAAGGGCGGCCGTTACGGTCCTCACTGGTTTGATTATTCCGTAGTTGAAAATGGTCAGAAATGGAGAGATCTGACAGGTAATTATACCCGGTTCGGAGATGTGCTGCCCCTTCTGACTGAGTCAGACAATAAGTATATTATTACAAATGCCGGCGATGAAACCACCATTGAATTTGATGCATCAGCCCTGCCTCCTCTGACTAAAGGATGGAAAAGGGATTTCCTGATCCGGAGTGTCGGCTGGGTAAAGGATGGCGATCTGAATACAGCCTTTGGAAGCACAGTTCTGCCCCTCCCCTTCCACGGAATGAAAAGCTATCCCCCGTCGGAAAGTGATATCTACCCCGGGACTCCTGAACTTCAAAAATATAACCGGGAATATAATACAAGAGTCGTTACTGCGGATGAGTATATTAATGCGGTGAGAGAGAAAAATAATCTGGTAGTAAAATGAAAGTTCATCTTTATCTTAATACCCCCTTTCTTATTTCCCCCAAGGGGGAAAGATGCAGATCCTTTCCCCCTGGGGGAAGGTCAGGAAGGGGGTTATAATCAAACGTTTATTTGCGTTTTTTCTGCTTCATTTCATAATGTGCTTTTCCTTTTCAATTATCAGCCCAGAAAGAAATGTAGTCTTCACCGATATTACAACCCGTTCCGGAATTGATTTCAAATATACCTTCGGTGATTACAACTATGAAAATATTCTTGAAAGCAGTGGTTCGGGAATAACCGTGTTCGATTACAACAACGATAATCTGATGGATCTCTTACATGATGAACGGAACATATATTGAAGGTGTTTCTGATCCAGGAGGTAAAAAATTCATTAACACTCCCGACAGGCTTTACAAAAACAATGGTAACGGCAAATTTACAGAGGTATCAAAGAGTGCGGGGCTTGATGACAGGAACTGGAGCATGGCAGCCGGAGCCATCGATTATGACAATGACGGAGACCAGGATCTCTACCTGCTGAATTATGGTCCCAATGTTTTTTACCGGAATAACGGCAACGGAACCTTCACTGATATTACTACTCCCCTGGGCCTCACGGGTCCTGAAAAGCTTAACGGATTTGTCAAATGGAGTATCGGAGTATCATTCTGGGATTATAACCTCGATGGAAAACTTGATGCGATGGTCGGTAATTTCCTTGCTTTCGATCCGGATTATTTCACACCTGCAACTCCCGACATTATGCCTCATCCCTCGGAGTATAAAGGTCAGGCGTCGATGCTTTATGAACAGGATGCCAGCGGGAAATTTATTGATGTGACTCAGAAAAACAACCTCTGGTATCCTGATTCCAAATGCATGGGGCTGACGGTATTTGATTATGACGACGACGGCGACCTTGATATTTTCCAGGCAAATGACCATCAGCTTAATTTCATGTTCAGGAATGACAATGGCATCTTTAAGGAGGTCGGCGTTGAGATCGGGGTGGCCGCAAACAGCCAGGGAAAAGGAAGCGGCTCCATGCATGGTTCGATCGGTGACATTGATGGTGACGGACTTATCGATATCCTTGTTGTCGATCTTGAATACGGAGCACTTTACAGGAATAAGGGTAACGGGTTTTTTGAGGATGTCACTGAAAAAAGCGGTATTCAGGGACCTCTGGCCGGAAAGGGTGCATGGGCAGCAGCACTTTTTGATTTTGATAACGATGGGGACCTTGATATAGTTTCGGCAAACGGGACAGCCGAGGAACTTATCCTTCAATATCCTCTTACTGCTTGAAAATGACGGAAAAGGACATTTTAAGGATACCGGTAAAAATCATGGACCATACTTTTCAACCAAACGGTCGGGCAGAGGACTGGCAGTCTGGGATTTTGATAACGACGGGGATAGGGATATAATAATTTCTCATGTCGATCTGAAGGCTACAGCCTCACTGCTCAGAAATGATGGAGGAAATTCAAATCACTGGCTGGGACTGACTCTTAAAGGGGAAAAGGGTCCGGCTGCTGCAATAGGAGCCAAAGTTGCAGTTACTGCCGGAGGCAAAAGGCAGGTTCTTGTTAACCAATGGGCAACAAGCTATCTCTCCAATAACGATCCGCGTATTCATGTCGGACTTGGCAACCAGAAAATAATTGACTTGCTTGAAATCTCCTGGACTGACGGGAAAAAGGAGGTTTATAAAAATATAGCAGCTGACAGATATATAACAATAATGCAGGGAAAAGGAATTACAGAATAAAGAGTGATAGAGTGCCTAAAGTTTGGAGTGCCTAGAGTACTTAAAGTATTTCATTAACTCTAAGTACTCTAGGCACTCTAGGCACTCTAGGCACTTTCTAAATAGAAAGTAATTTTAAACTCAAATAATATGAACAACCAATACGTAAATAATGTGGTGGATCTCACTAATCCGGAAAAGAATTTGATTTATAATATGACTCATGAGGAGGCTGTTGAACTTGTCAGATCAGGAGATGCTGGGGAAGATACGTCAGATCGACGGTCAGTTTTCGCTTGTTTCAGTCGATGGCAAGACAATCAGGATGGCAAGATCGATAGGACGTCCGATCAGGTATTTCATTGCAAAAAGGCCTGCCGGACCGGAACTTGTAATTGCAGAAAGAATTGATACTATTTATGATTATCTTAAAAAAGAAGGCCTTGATCATCAGTTCCATCCCTCCTATACCAGAATGGTTCCTGCCCACTATGTAACAAAGATAGAACTTCTTGGCTGCCCTGATCCAAACCCTGTTTATGAACGTTTCTTTAAACCTGAACGGAATAAATACTCACCGGATAATCAGGCAAAGATTGGAGAATTATATATCGGGATCTTATATAAAGAAATAAGGAAATGGCTGCAGTTCCGTGCCAAAACCGGACCTGTAGGGATTACATTTTCCGCCGGAATTGACAGCGGAAGCATTTTCCTGCTTGTTTATCACGCTTTGAAAGAGCTTGGACAGAGCCCCTCCAGACTAAAGGCTTTTACATTGAGTATTGATGGCGGCGGAGAAGATCTTGCTCAGGCAAAGAAGTTCCTGGATGATCTGGACCTTGGATTCTTCCTGGAAGTTGTTGAAGCAGATTATTCGGCTCTCGACTGGAAGAAGACAGTCAGGGTTGTTGAAGACTACAAACCGCTTGATATACAGTCAGCCACGATGAATATGGTGCTTTTACAGGGCATAAGATCGCGCTACCCGGAATGGAAATACATAATTGACGGTGACGGAGGAAATGAAAACCTTAAGGATTATCCGATTGAAGAGAATCCTGAACTTACAATCAGGAGCGTACTGAATAACCTGATGCTTTATCATGAGGGCTGGGGTGTTGATTCTATTAAACATTCACTGACTTACTCGGGAGGACTAAGCAGGGGATTCATGCGAACCTACACAACAGGGGAAAGTCTTGGCTTTGAATCATTCAGCCCTTATACCCTGCCTAATGTGATTGAGGTTTCAGAAGGGATCCCGTATATTGATATTACCGGCTGGGATCACAAAAAGCTCTATGAACTTAAAGGACAGATAGTTGCCGACGGAATAAAGGCGGTTACAGGTATGACCATGCCTGTTTTCCCAAAAAGGCGCTTTCAGCATGGCGCAGCTTCTGCGAATACGTTTAACAGGCAATTCCCTGACAGGGAGATAGCATACCGGAAAGAGTTCCTTTCAATGTATGAATGATCTGCCTGAATTTGAAATAGCAGGCGGATGGATAAAAGCCTGCCGTGGTCAAAAGAACATCGTCGATCCGCAGAAGCCCTACGCGTTGCTGGTAGAAAAGGAACGGACTGCTTCAGGAGTGGTTGAGGATGTCGGAATAATTTTCCTGACTAACAAGGAATGTCCTTATCATTGCCTGATGTGCGATCTATGGAAAAACACAACAGATCAAACAGTTCCGGAGGGAGCCATCCCGAATCAGATAGAATGGGCTTTGAATCATCTTCCCGCGGTTAAGCATCTTAAGCTTTACAACAGCGGGAGTTTCTTTGATAAAAATGCGATCCCTGAAAAGGATTATCAAAGGATCGCTTCTCTTGTAAGCAGTTTCAAAACAGTAATTGTTGAAAGTCATCCCGGATTCATTAATGAAGGATGCCTGAGGTTCAGAGATCTGATAAAATCTGATCTCCAGATTGCGATCGGACTGGAGACAGTCAATATTGAAGTACTGAAAAAACTCAATAAACGGATGACACTTGAAGATTTTGCTGCCTCGGTAAATTTTCTGCTTGAAAATGACATATTCACGAGAGCATTTATTCTGCTTCGTCCGCCGTTCCTTTCTGAATCCGAAGGTGTGTTCTGGGCAGAACGCTCGCTCGATTTTGCTTTTAATTCAGGAGTGGAATGCTGTGTTATAATACCTGTAAGGGCTGGCAACGGGGCAATGGATAAGCTGTTTGAAAAAGGTATTTTTAGCCCTCCAGATCTCCGGTCACTGGAAAAGGTGCTGGAATATGGTATTGAGCAGCAGGCAGGACGCGTTTTTGCTGATACCTGGGACTTGAAATTGTTTTCACAATGCGATAAATGTCTCGAAGACCGGACAAATCGGTTAAATGCAATGAATCTTAGTCAGCAGTTTATAAGCCGGATTAAGTGTGCATGCGACACATTATAAGGAGCGTTTCCAGACTCTCAGGCCGGCAAATGACATTACCAGGTAGACCATATATAGTATAACTGTCGGATAGAGTCCTCTGGTGAAAAAGATCAAGGATGCCACTGAATTAACGGCTATCCATAAAAACCAGTGCTCATATATCTTGCGGGCAAGCATCCAGGTTGCAACTATCGACATCGATGTTATAAACGAATCCCATTCTGGTACCGGAGAGTCGGTTAACCGTGACAAAACAAACCACATCAGGAAATAAATTACCACAAATATTATTGCCAGGATTAAGCCAGTTTTCAATTTTAGTCTTGTAACATTTAATCTCTGAGTCTCTTTACAACCCACCCCCGACCCCTCCAGGGAGGGGAGCCTTAGGTTTCACCCATCTCTCCCTTCAGTCTGCCTCCTTCCTCTCCATGCTCCCCTCTCTCATTCTTTTCTTCCTGCCCTGGCCCTGTGCCCTGGGCCATTGACCCACCAATACCATCCCAGAACACTAATAACCAGATAATAGACCTGCAGACTCATATCAGCATAGAACTTATTAGTGAAGAATACCAGAATATAAACTGCTGAAGTAATTATCCCGACTGGCCATAACCAGATGTTTTGCCTGATCTCAAGGAAAACATAGATTATGCCTGTTACAGCTCCAAATATTTCGATCCAATTATTCTGATAACCAATCATATATTGTCATATTTCCTGTTTATATCAGAATTTCAATCCGAGCTTAAGCATAAAATTTATGCCTGCCTGAGGAAAGTAATAAGACCAGCTTTTTTCAATCCCGTCCTCAAACCAGTTACCACCGTATGCATTACTCTCATACTCGAGCATTGAAAATGTTATTCACCAGTATCTGAAATTCAGCGCCGCGCAAATGCTTTGTTTTTGGCTCAAAATCTACCAAAACATTATTAAACAGATAAGGATCGATCATCCTCTCGCTGTTCATTGTGTTGTCAAAATATTGCTTCCCGACATACTTGCTTATAAAATGAAGTTTTAATGACGGGATAAGTCTTAAAGCGATATCGCTGCTGCCAATTACCGATGGAGAATAAGCAATATCAACTTTCCCGAGCTCCCTGCTTTTATATTCCGATGACCAGTCGGATGTGTTGTAATCGGTATAATGCTCAACAAAGTCAATGATTTTATTCTGACTCAGGGTCAGGCTGAAATCCCAGGTCAGAAAATCTGCAGGAATAAATCCGGCAATAATTTCTGCTCCTGCCCGGTAACTTTTTTCAACATTTGTCATTATTGAATATCCGACATTGCTGAGTTCACCTGTAGGAACAAGCTGGTCTTTATAAATCATCCCGTACAGATTCAGTGGAAAAAGAGCTTTTTAAATACCGGAGAGTGTATCCGATCTCGGTATCAAATAATCTTTCCGGTCGTGGCATGGCTTCATCGTCTCCTGAAGCCTCCTTGAAATCTGTACGCGTCGGTTCTCTGTTAGCTACCGAGAATGAGAGATATGCATCCTGTGTAGGCAGATATTGAGAAAAAGAGACCCACCTTGGGATTGAAAAAATTAAATCTGTGAGCCTGTCCGATATCCTTTAGATCATCATCTTGTCCGATAATATCGTACGCGATATATCTGTACTGAAGATCACCGAAAACAGATATCTCAGGGGTTATTGAGCTGTTTATTTTACCATAGAGGCTGGCTTCCTTTTTTTCTCCGTTGTTCAGATACCATTGGTAATCCTTCTCCGCAGTTCCCGGATATTTCATCCAGATGATCCTGCCAAAATGATCGCCTGAATAGAGATTCATCCCCCCTCCTATGCTTGCATCAAGCTTTTCTCTCCTGTAATTCAATGAATAAATCAGCCCATAAAAATCATTCGACATCCATTTCCGGCGTATCAGGTCAGTCTGAAATATGGTCGTGTCATTGATAGTTACCGGAGGCAAACCATAGTCAGTTAAATAATTATCTTCTTTATATTCTTCATAATAGCCTTCTCCTTTTGTATAATGCAGAGCCGTATGAAAAGAAAATCCTTCAGCCATTTTCAGGCTGTAAATAAGCTGTAGATGGGACTGGGAATAATTATCACTTTCATTATCATAATACTTCGTTTCACCATTTTCATCAGTATATTCTCCGGCCGGATTATATCGTCTGTTGACAGACAGCATCTCTTTCGGAACACCCCACCATCCTATACCTGTATGCTCTTTTCCAAGAATCAGGTTTGCTTTCAGAAGTGATTTTCCGGTTCTGTAAAGAGCGCTCATATATGCTGAATTGTGGGACGATCCTGTCCTGTCGATGAATCCATTGCTTCTAAGGTCAGAATAACGCATCCGGAATGCAAATCTCTCCTTCAGCAGGCCAGTTCCGACTGTAATATTGTTCTTAAAAGTGCTGAAGGAACCGGCTGAGCTATTTATCTCTGCAAATGGCTCATTTTCAATTCCCTTTGTCTGAATATTTATGGAAGCCCCGAATGCCCCTGCTCCGTTTGAGGAGGTACCCTACCCCGCGCTGAACCTGGATATTGTCGACTGAAGAAGCCAGATCGGGGAGATCAACCCAGAAAACCTGCTGCGATTCGGGATCGTTCAGAGGTATGCCGTCGATAGTAACATTGATCCTGCTCGCATCGGTACCGCGGATCCTCAGGCTTGTGTACCCAACTCCATTACCTGCCTCTGATGTCTCAACAAATGAAGGGGTCAGGCTCAGCAGATAAGGCAGATCCTGACCTGAATTACGCTTTTCCAGGATATCCCCGGCCACATTTGAATAGGCCATGGGAGTTTGTCTTCCTGCTCTGGTTGCACTTATGACCACATCGTCAGTAATAACAGCCCTGGAGCTTAGCTGAACATCAAGATAGCATCGCCATTAAGAATCAGGCTTCTTGTAGTTGTCTCATAACCAATGAAAGAATAGCGAACAAGATAATCTCCTCCCTTTAGACCGGTTAACAGATAATTTCCGTCCTCGTCTGTCTGAACTCCGTTGTATGTGCCATCAATGATGACGCTTGCTCCAACCAGAGGATTGCCATTAGCATCAGTCACCTTACCTTTTATAGTATATTCTTCACCCTGCGCCTGGCATAAACCGGAACCTGACGCAAAAATCAGGAATATTATAATAATATGTTTTCCCAATATTTTATTTTTTTCAGTAATTGATTCTTAAACACCCAGCAACTAGCAACTAGCACCCAGCACAAGCAACCTGAGCTTCGTTTATAATCTGAAAAATGAGGGTGGTTAATCAAGCTGATAAAAATACTACTCTTCTTTCCCTCCGCCGGCATTACCCGGATCAGGTATAAGGGTTTGATCTCAGCCCGTAATATTAAGGCACCCCATTTTTGATACTGCAAATGTATCACCTTTTATCTGATTTAAGTTAAGAGAATTGCTTTTTTGAAGAGTTACATATTTTTTGTTAAATTGCAGTTAAAATCGGGGGATCTGTATGAAAACTCTTTTGGAAAAACTCAATTATAAAGGCCAGAAAAGGATAGCAATCATTAATGCTGAAAAGAATTTCAGGCTGGCAGAGCTTGATGAACTGAAAGATATACAGGTTGATAATAATAATTGATCAGAGATACCCCTACGATTTCATGATCATATTTGTAAGGCACGCAGAAGAAGTTAAGGAGATAACTCCTGTTGTTCTTCATAACCTTACTGTTGAAGGTTTGCTCTGGTTCTGCTATCCAAAAAAGACATCAAAAAAACAATCGGGGGATATTGACAGGGATCATGGCTGGAAACCATTGAATGATCTGGATTTTTTTGGGATTCGCATGGTGGCAATTGATGAGGACTGGGCAGCAATGAGGTTCAGGAACAGAAAATATATTAAAGCCAAATCAGACAGGTTCAAGGTGAAGGATCTTAATGAAAAGGCAAGAAAATGAGAAAAGGATTGCTTCCCGCGCCATGTGTGGTCGCAATGACGGTAACTGCAACTAATTCCCCCTTTGAAGGGGGCCGAGCGTTAAAAAATGATCCAGTGGATCATTTTAGCGAAGGAGCCAGAATGCAGGGTAAGGGGGATGTAAGATGATTAAAACCACAACAATAGAGACTCCTCTCGGAGAAATGACAGCTGCTGCCACAGGGGAAGGTATATGCCTTCTTGAATTTACCGACAGACGAACAATAAATTCTGAACTTGAGGAGCTGGCCTGGATATTCAATGCACCTGTCGAGCAAGGATCAAACAGGCATCTGAGAGCGTTAAAAAAACAGTTAAAGGAATACTTTAAAGGAAAAAGGAAAGAATTTTCACTTTCCCTTATAACTCCCGGAACTGATTTTCAGAAGTCAGTCTGGAACATAACTGCGGGAAATCCCTTATGGAACAACAATTTCTTACCTTCAGCAGGCCAAAAAAATTAATAATCCCGGAGCTGTCAGGGCTGTGGCAGGTGCAAACGGATCGAACCGTATTGCGATCGTAATTCCATGCCACAGGGTTATCGGATCTGAAGGCAGCCTGATTGGATATGGGGGAGGAATTGAAAAGAAAAGATGGCTTCTGGACCATGAAAAGAAATATTCAGGCCGGCCGGTAAACGGCACCCTATTCTGATAATAATACCAACTTTAAATCTGATAAAATGAAATTACTTTCTTGCAAACAGAAATTACCTGATTTTTTCACTTCATCCTGATCCTTATTATTTTTACAGGATGTGCTAATAATGAAATAGTTGATCAGTGCCTTACAGGACATAAATATGGATTCCTGGGAGGATTATGGCATGGGTTTATAGCTCCTTTCGATTTTTTAGGGATGCTTTTCAATAATGAAATAACCATGTATGCCCAGAATAATAATGGGGGATTTTATGCTCTTGGATTCCTGCTTGGAAGCGGCGGATGGGGATTCTTCGGGAGCAAGGGTGTTAACAGGGTTCAGCATAAGAGGGTTCAATATCAGTCGCATAAATTTGATGATGCCGAGATAGTGGAATGACTATCATGACTAAAAATCAATTCCGGCGTACTTTTTCATTCTTGTTGTATTTGATTATTACATGTGCTTTTCCCGGCTGTGCCAGCCAGAAAAATTCATCGCAGGAGCAGATATCAAAGACACCGGACTGGAAAAATCTCTACTATTTTCATGCAGGTGACAGCACATGGATCGTAAAACCGGTTCCGGCTGCAGGGAACCTGTTCACCGGGGAAATTTACCAGCCCGATGAGGTTAAAAACAGCCGTCAGGCACATATCTATGCTGATCCCCTTTCAGCAGTTAAAATTGAACAGGGGAAAATATCTGTCCCTATGGGAAACATAGTAAAAGTCGAAAACTTTAAAATTAAACCAGTTATTATTGTTGCGGCAGTCGGCTTTGTATTGTTGTTATTCCTGATACCGACTGTCCTTTAGCAGATTGGCCCGTCCGAAATGCGCTAAAAAACATCGCCACAATTATACAATGGCATTCGCGAAGTGTAAATATGGAATCAGAAATCAAAGTAATTGATATAGAGAAAGAATTCAGGAACAGCAATTCGTGGTTACTGAAATCGCTTCCTGGCTTTGTAATCAAAGGGATTGAAAAATTTATCCATCAGGATGAGATGAATGATGTAATAAACCTGAACATCGACAAAACAGGGGTACCATTTATTAACGGTGTGCTGAAAAGCTGGAATATAAGAACCGAAATCTCATGGTGAGGAAAATATCCCCTCTTCAGGAAGATTCGTTTTTGTCGCCAATCATCCTGTGGGCGCAATTGATGCTCTTGCCTTTTTCAGTATGATTTATAAATTCTTCCCCGAAGTAGTATCTCCTTCAAATGAGATACTTGCACGGATACCTAATCTTCGGCCTCTGATGCTTGGGATAAATGTTTTCGGGAAAAACAGCAGGGAGACTGCTGAAAAAATCAATGATCTTTTTGAATCCGATGTTCAGATATTGATGTTCCCTTCCGGAGAAGTATCGCGGCGCACCAAAGGAGTGATCGCTGATCCTGTCTGGCAGAAGAGCTTTATTTCAAAAGCAATTCATTATAAAAGAGATATTATTCCGGTACACATAAGCGGCAGAAATTCAGATCTTTTTTACAATGTCGCTAACCTGCGAAAATTTCTTGGCATTAAAATGTACATTGAAACAATTATGCTTCCGCGCGAAATGATAAGTCAAAGGAATTCTTCCTTTAAACTGACCATCGGTAAAGTGATACCTTATGAGACATTCACAAAAGAAAAGGACCATTGGGAGTGGGCACAGTATGTTAAGGAAATTGTATACAAAACAGAAATATTTATTTAATATAAAATTGTGATGAGTTTTGCCGACCTGAAATTCAGGATAGTTTATTGGATTGTAAACAAGTTAGATAAGTTTAAAGAAATCCATTTTATGAATTATGGATATCATGATCCGGATAAACCTCTTCCCTTAGAAAAGGCTGATGAGACTAACCGTTACAGCATACAACTTTATAATCATTTGACAGATATTGTTGATCTAAAAAATAAAAAAATTGTTGAAATCGGCAGCGGACGAGGTGGTGGATTGGCCTATATTGCTAAATATTATTCTCCGGATTCTTTGAAAGGAATTGATCTTTCCTCAAGCGCCATTAATTATTCAAATAAAAATAACAAATTCAGTAAAGTTTCTTTCCAAAAGGGAGACGCTCAACAAATTCCTCTTGCAGATAATTCGTGGGATGTTGTAATTAATGTTGAGTCATCTCATCGCTATCCGGAAATGGATCTGTTTATTTCTGAGGTGATCCGGATACTGAAGAGTGGAGGATATTTCCTTTTCACTGATTTCCGGTATGATTATGAATGGACAGACGTTCATAAATTATTTGAGCGTTCCGGGTTGAAGATGATATTTGAAAAAGATATCACCCCATATGTCCTGAATGCTCTTAATGTTGACGACCTTCGGCGCAGAACGCTTGTAAGAAAGCTGGCACCTCGATACCTGCAGGAGGCGATGTTAAACTTTGCAGGGTGCATTGGGTCTGAAACATACCTGTTTTTCCTGAGCCGCCAGTACATTTATAAGAGCTATGCTTTTCAAAAAGTATAACGGATACAGAAACTGAAATTATCAGAAAGGTTGCATAAGATGAAATAGCAAATATTACCCGCATTAGCGTTTGAAAAGTTATGTACCCGAACCTAAAACCGTTAAATTTGTTATAGTAATGAAATATCTCAATAATGGAAAGACAAGTTAAAAATATAGAAGCCATCCTCTCTCCTCCCCCGACTCATATGGTTGGTGACGGATTTAAGGTGCATAATTTCTTCCCGTCAAGTAGACTGATAGGAGAGAAAGGCATGAGTCCCTTTTTTCTGATGGATTATAATTCCAAATGGACAATATCGCCATCAGAAAGGCCAAGGGGTGTTGGAGTTCATCCACACCGCGGTTTTGAAACAGTAACAATCGCCTATCATGGCAAAGTGGCGCATCACGACAGTGCAGGGAACAGCGGGGTGATCGGCGAGGGTGATGTGCAGTGGATGACAGCCGGTTCGGGGATTCTTCATAAGGAATACCACGAAAAAGAATTCAGCAGGAGAGGTGGTGTCTTTCAGATGGTCCAGCTCTGGGTAAATCTCCCGAAAAAAGATAAAATGACCAGACCAAAATACCAGGCAATTGAGAACAGGGATATGAAGAGGGTAATGCTGGATGATGGGAAAAGCTATGTGGAACTTGTATCAGGAGAATACAAGGGAGTAAAGGGACCAGCATTTACATTTACCCCTGCAAATATGTTCAATGCGAGACTTCAAAAGGGAACAGTTGCCGAATTCAACTTCAATAAGGATTACAATACAGGTATCCTGATAATTGAAGGGTCTGTAAAAGTAAATGAAACAGGAATCGCACCCGACTGATCATTTTGTACTGTTCAAACACGACGGGAATGACTTCAGTATCGAAGCATTGGAAAACAGCATTGTTCTTGTCTTAAGCGGTGAACCTATCAATGAACCGCTTGCATCATACGGACCTTTCGTGATGAACACCCAGGAGGAAATCAAGGAGGCTTACAACGATTATTATGAAGGCAAATTCGGGTACCTCGAAGATTAACCAACTATTATTTATGACTTCTTAATAAGATGAGTAACAATTTGTCATTCCTGCCTCAGAAAAAGTACTTTCCATTGATTATCCTTATTACTGGTCTTTTGGACTTCGGTACAGGAAAGTAATGCCCAGACAATCCCGGCAACAAAGATTGAGTACACAATATCGATGGAAAATCCCAACCAGCACTATTTTCATGTTTCACTCACCTATTCGGATATTAAGGAAAAATCTGTCGAACTGAATTTGCCTGTCTGGACACCAGGATATTATATGATAATGGATTATGCCAAATATGTCATAAACTTTAAAGTAACTGATAATTCGGGGAAAAGCATACCCTGGGAAAAAACTCAGAAAAACATATGGCTGATAAATACCGACGGAACCGGCGCCATAAGGGTAAGCTATGATGTATTCGCTTTCAGAACTTCTGTGGCCGACTCGTTCCTTGATGATGGCAGGGCTTTTATTTCACCTACAGGTATATTTATGCATCCCGGAGGGAAAAAGGATAGTCCTGTGACAGTCACAATAATACCTTATGAGAATTTCTCAAAAATATCCACCGGACTGGATCCGGTTGCCGGAAAACAGAATACATTTTTTGCTTCCGATTTTGATGTCCTTTATGACTGCCCGATACTTGCAGGCAACCAGGAAATAGTGACTTTTGAAACAGGGGGGATCCCTTATACCATCGCCGCAGAAAATCTGGGCAGATTGGACAGGACTAAGCTGGCAGAAGATTTTAAAAAAGTCGTTGAGTCTGCAATTTCGGTGATCGGTGAGGTGCCTTATAAACATTATACATTCATTATGATGAACAGGGGGATGGGAGGACTTGAACATACAAATTCAATGGCAGTATTTACCAATCGCCTGGATAATACATCGACTGAATTATCGGACGGGTGGCTCAGTTTTATTGCCCACGAATTCTTCCATCTTTATAATGTAAAGACGATAAGGCCGGTTGCGCTCGGTCCGTTTGACTACGATAAGGAAAACTATACCAATATGCTCTGGCTTTCAGAAGGCGGGACAGTATATTATGAGAATCTGATATTAAATCGTTCCGGGTTCTTCAGCAGGGAGGAGGTGTTCAGTGAGCTGAAAACAAGCATCTCAAACTATGAAAATATTCCCGGCCACCTTTTTCAGTCTGTTGCCCAGTCGAGCTTCGATACATGGATGCTGTTTTTTAACAGATCAGAAAATGCTTCAAACACCACCATATCATATTACGATAAGGGATGTGCCATATCGATGCTTCTCGACCTGAAGATCCGCCATGAATCGGGTAATAAGAAATCGCTCGATGATGTCATGAGGACTCTTTACCAGGTTTATTACAAGGATAAAAAAAGAGGTTTTACTGATAAGGAATTCAGGGAAGTATGCGAAAAAGCAGCAGGGACATCTCTCTCTGAGATATTTGATATTTACATCCCGACAGTTCAGGAAATTGATTATTCAAAATATCTGGCTTATGCCGGCCTGAGCATTGATACAAATCGTGTTGAGACTGAAGGTACCTGGATAGGCATCGATACCCGCGACGATGGGGGAACCCTTTTAATTACAAGGTCCGAATGGAACTCTCCGGCCTATAATGCCGGATTAAGTCCGCAGGATGTAATAAAAGAAATCAATGGTGAAAAAGCTACTGCCGGCCTCCTGAAAAACATACTTGAAACCGGTATTCCCGGAGATAAGGTCAGATTCACTGTAACACACCGGGATATTACCAACAGCGTTGAAGTAGTTCTAGGTAAGAAAAAAGTGAAAAGCTTTGAAATTAAACCCCTTCCGGATCCAACCCCCCAACAGGCTGCACTTCTTGAAGACTGGGTGAAATAGACACGGCCTTCTGACTTCGGTCATCGGTCTTCTGACTTCGGTCTCTTCAGCCATTGAGTTTTACATCCCCCTTCCCCCCTTCAAAGGGGGAATTCCTTGCTTCCGTCTTCGGTCTTCGGTCTTCAGTCTTCTGTCTTTTTTCTCTCTTTTTTCTTTTCCTCATTATCCCTTTTACTACAAGATAAATAACAAATACTGCTCCCAGTGCAATAAGGAATATCATCCAGATAAGGGAATATCTGCTCCCTGAAATCATAAATATAATAACCAATTACTGCAAGAATTATATTCCAGATACCTGCGCCGGCAATGGTATAAATAATAAAATCCTTCATATTCATATTGGCAAGGCCTGCCGGAATGGATATCAGCTGACGCACAGCCGGAACAAGCCGCCCGATAAATGTTGATGTCTTACCGTGCTTTATAAAATATCTTTCAGCATTCTCCACCTTCTCTTTTGAAAGCAGAAGCATCCTGCCGACTGTTGAATCTGCAAATTTGTACACCAGAGGTCGGCCAAGATATTTCGCCAGATAATAATTGACCAAAGCCCCTAACAAGGCACCAATAGTGCCTGCCAGAACAACTCCGAATATATTAAGATCTCCCTGGGCAGCTTTATATGCGGCAAAAGGGACTACAACTTCCGACGGAAAAGGAATAAAAGAACTCTCAATCATCATTAAAAGAGCCACTGTGAAATAATTTAGATTGGCCATATACCAATCAACCACATTTTGAATTATTTCCATTACCTGATTTTAAAATCAATTATAAAAACGTTTACCGATAACGGCTCAGCTTCAGAAATTATTTTCTTCCCCGCTACTTTTACCAGGGTCTGTACCGGATAAATAATCTTTGGATCGGCAATAGCATTGAACTTATCAGGGCTATCTGATCTGAGAGTCTCCTTTATTGCGGTCTTTTCAAAAGGAAGAGTTCCGAGAGCGAGTGTGACAGGTTTCGTTTTGTCTGTTGAATTGACAATTTTTATATAAAGTTTCCCTGATTTCATGTCGATCGTGCTGCTTGCATAAAGCCCATCCTGTCCTGTCAAGGGTTTTCCGTCCGATAAAGCAGGAACGATCCTGGTTCCCTTATAGTTTGAGAAGGCTTTCTGGACATAGTAATTCGGGGTTCCAATTGTAGTAAGGTTATCGAACCAGATCAGATCAGGGCGCCATTGCCAGGCATCAACATGTGCCAGGAGCGGAGCATAAGAAGCCATGGTAACTACATCAGCATTTCTTTCCAGACCTGTCATAAATGCAGCTTCACAGAGAGCGCTCCACCAGGTGTTCCTCGATTCAGGCTCCGTACCCTCCTTCCCGTGCGCTGCATATTCACCGGCAAATACCTTTATTCCTTTCCTGTCATAGCTGTCATATCTGGCTGCATTTTTCAGAAACCATTCAGGCGGCATATAATAATGCTCATCGATAAGATCAGGTCTCAATTTCTTAAGCTCGCTCCATGCATAATCAAAATACCTGCCGGAGGAAGAAGGTCCGGACCCTGATACAATCTTAATTTCAGGATGCTTTGCTTTGAGAGCTTTTTCAAATAATTCTATACCGTTCAATATATTGTTCATCCCATTGCTCATTGCCAACACCAATATATTTCAGGTTGAACTTCCCAGGATGCCCCATTTCCGCCCTCAGCATTCCCCATTTTGTTGTAGTTTCACCATTTGCGAATTCAATCAGGTCAACTGCATCCTGAATATACTGATCCAGTTCCTCCAATGGCACAACTTCTGCAGCATTGAACTGGCACGACATCCCGCAATTGAGAATTGGAAGGGGCTCAGCTCCGAAATCTTCAGCCAGCAGGAAATACTCATAGAAGCCAAGTCCGAACGACTGAAAATAATCAGGAGCCTGACGGTTCTTCATTTCAACATTCCATCGATTCATAATCACCTTCCTGTCTTCAACCGGTCCGACGGTGGTCTTCCACTGGTATCGGTTTGTCAGATCTCTCCCCTCCACGATACACCCTCCCGGGAAACGGACAAAACCCGGCTTCAGAGCGGCGATCATCTCAACAATATCCCTGCGAAGCCCGTTTGGACGGCCTTTCCATGTATCAGCCGGGAACATTGAAACCATATCAAGATCAATGCTGCCGTTTCCTGAGAGGATAATCCTCAACTGGGCTTTCAGCACTGTCGCTGATGCTTTCAACGATACCTGGTGTTTCTTCCAGACACCTGAAAACCCCGTCAGCTCTGCTTTTCCAATACTCTCTCCTTCAGGCGTTATAATTTCAACACTCATTTTCATATCGGAATTACCTGAAAGCCTGGCTGATACTGAAAAGTTATATAGTTCATCTTTTCTGATCCCCATCCCCCTGAAGCCCTCATTTATGAATCCGTAAACTCCGGCTGCCCGATCGATATATACTCTCATGAAATGAGGATTCGAAGGTTGTGACGGGGAGTAGAAATTAGGCACCATCCGGCCGGTTCCGTTCTGTTGCGATAACAATCGCCAGCCTGTCATTGGTAATGAAAACTCGAATGACCTGTTTTTAACCAGTTCAGCATAAATTCCTCCGTCAGCAGCGAAATTTATATCTTCAAAAAAGACTCCCCACATCGTCGGCTGAATTTCGGCTCCGGGTTTATTTGCCGGAACAGTTATTTCAAGAGGTTCCTGCGCTTTAATGTTCCAGCTGTTATTGATGAAAATCAATAAGATAAAAATTAAAAGGCAATTTTTTCTTTTCATGATATCCCCATGATTTTTAAAGTATGATGTGACTAAATTAACATAATCAGGCATTAAACAGAGCTTTTTTTCCCGAAATAGCTCTTATCCAACCTGGTATTGCGTTTAAGAGAATGATAAAAACACAAATAATTATTGAGCCGGTAAGAGCAAGGTTTATTACCCCGGGCACCAGAGTCTCCTTTAACATGTAATTGCGGCAGATATATATTTTTAATATTCAGATAGGCTGCCGTAAGTGTTGTCACCCCGACAAAAATCATCGGCAAAATTGTAACCCAGGCATATTTTACCCTTCCCCTGTTGATAATGAACGAAGTTCCTATTGCCAGAGCTATTGTTGCCAGCAGCTGGTTGGCAGTGCCGAACATTGGCCATATTGTGGCTACAGTTCCCGTATATATAAAATATGCCCATGCAAATACAATCATGCCACTTGTGATAAGATTACCCGGGAGCCAGTTGGTTTTCTGAAATGGTTTATAAACCTTGCCGAGTGTTTCCTGTAAAATAAATCTACCGATACGCGTCCCGGCGTCGATTGTTGTCAGAATAAACAATGCTTCGAACATTATTGCGAAATGATACCAGTACGACATTAAATGCTTCATCCCGGGAATTGATGAAAAAATATAAGCCATTCCGACACCCAGTGATACAGCCCCGCCTGTTCGTCCTGCAATCTCTTCACCCACGCTTGCCGACAACTGGTCGAGGTTCGATTCAGTAAATCCCATTTCATGTAGCTTTGGCAGAATTGCCTGAAGTTTATCGACAGGCACATTTATCTGGAAATAATCAAGGGGAAGAAGACTTGTGGCAGCAATCAGAGCCATAATACTTACTGCTCCTTCGGTAAGCATTGCCCCGACTGCAATTGGTTTGATGTGCGATTCCTTCATTATCATCTTGGGGGTTGTACCTGAACTTACCAGGGCATGGAATCCTGAAATTGCACCGCAGGCAATTGTTATGAACAGGTACGGGAATAATTTACCGGGTATTATAGGTCCTCCTCCTTTACCAAACTCTGTAAATGCCGGCATCTTTATTTCAGGAGCTACAATTATCAGCCCGATTGCAAGCAGTGCGATCACTGAAATCTTCATTATGGAACTCAGGTAATCGCGGGGAGAAAGGAGCAGCCATACCGGCAGAACTGATGCAAGAAATCCATAGACAGCTATAAGGATTGTAAGAGTTTTATGATCGAATGTAAACCAGCCTGCAATTCGCGAGTCCGGGATATAACGACCGGCTATAACTGCACCAACGAGCATTAATACTCCGAATATTGTTGCTTCGAGCGTTTTCCCTTTTCTTATCCTGAACATCCAGATACCCATAATAATTGCGATCGGAATTGTTGATGCAATTGTAAAAGTACCCCATGAGCTCTCGGCAAGGGCATTCACCACAACAAGCCCCAGCCCGGCAAGTGCGACAACTATAATTAAGATTATGGCAAATGAAGTGGTCGCACCGCTGACTTTGTTTATTTCGGCTTTTGCTATTTCTGCCAGTGATTTGGCGTCGTGCTGAACCGAAGCGGTGAGAATTATAAAATCGTGCACCGCACCTGCCATTACAGCGCCAATCAGCATCCACAGAAATCCGGGCATAAAACCAAACTGGGCTGCAAGTACCGGACCGACCAGTGGTCCTGCCCCTGCAATGGCGGCAAAATGATGGCCAAACAATACCCACTTATTCATCGGATAATAATTCTGACCATCATATAGCCTGTAAGCCGGAGTCTGGCCAAGATCATTCCTTACAGCCACTTTTGCTGCTATAAAGCTGAAATATAACCGGTAAGCAAGTGCAAACAATGCAATAGATCCGATTACAAATGGCATAGCGTTCATGTGGTCAGATATTCATTGAAACATGCGTCTGAATATAATCATTTCCGTTTCAGCGACAATCTGAAAGATCATATTCGGTTTATCCTTCTGGGAATTGTCTGGTCAACTATTATTGGGACCTGCTCAACAACTGTATTTGTCGAATCGAGCTGGAAGGCTTTGATATCGGAAATACTTATCTTTCTGGCAATATTGTTCAGAGTCAGAATAAAATTCTCCCAGTTCGATAGTTTATTGTCGCGGATCATTATCCTTTCAATAAGAATAAATTTAAAGTCACCGGGAAAATTGTGTTTCTTCAGTGATTCATAACCGCTCTCCAGGTTTATCTCTCCCGACTGAACAAGATCTTCAAGTGCCTCTTTGAAATAGAGGTTAATTTTTGGTTCAACCTTAAATCCTATATGAAAATCAAGCCTCATAAGAATTCCAGGGATGATCTGTTCAAATTCATATTCAAAACGGTATGGGTCATCCACCCTGTCAATATGAAGCAGCCAGTAAGTTTCTGCTCTTTTGGGCTGTTTCTGAAAAATGGAATAAATAACCTTTGATTCAACCTGGTCCTTATTGTTGGCCTTGATAATATAAACAAGGTTGGTTGCTGCCTTTGGAACTGATTTATCGTTGCTGAGATCCTTTATAACCGGAAGGTATTGTTCCAGATTTGAGAATTTTATATGGCGGTTTTTGATCTTCCTTCCGAAGTACAAGCCGAACATTACAAGAAAATAAATTGATGCAAGGAGCAAAGTAAACCAGCCTCCATATCTGAATTTATGAAGGTTTGCGATCAGGAATCCTCCTTCAATAGTCAGGAAAATGATGAGTACCAGCAAAGGAAAATAACCACGGCCGCTTTTTTGAAACAGGTAATATGACAGAAGTAAAGTGGTCATTATCATTGTAATAGTTATTGCCAGGCCATAAGCCGCTTCCATGTTGGAAGATTCCTTAAAGAAGATTACCACCAGGCTGCATATGATCCAGAGAAACCAGTTTACAAAAGGGAGGTAGACCTGGCCTTTGACTTGTGTTGGATACAGAATCCTGATTTTTGGCCAGAAATTCAGAGAAACTGCCTCACTGATCAGAGTGAATGATCCGGTAATCAGTGCCTGGCTGGCAATAATTGCAGCAGCCGTAGAAATAATGACCCCCGGCAGGACAAACCATCCGGGCATGATTGAAAAGAACGGGTTTATGCCATCTGCCGGTGTTTCATTCATTAAAAGCCATGCTCCCTGTCCAAAATAGTTTAACAGAAGCATGATCTTTACAAATATCCAGGATATCCTGATATTTTCCCTGCCGCAATGTCCCAGATCGGAATAAAGAGCTTCCGCCCCTGTAGTACACAGGAATACTGCCCCAAGAAGAATAAATCCGCCGGGATATTCAGTCAGGAACCTTACTGCATAAACCGGATTAACTGCTTTTAAAATATCAGGATGATGAATAAGCTGGGAAAAACCCAGTAACCCCCAGCATTAGAAACCATATCACCATTATAGGACCGAATGAAGTACCAACAATATTTTGTCCCGAACTGCTGTATAAAGAAAAGTCCGGCAAATATTATCAAGTACTATTGGAATAACTGGTATTCCGGCATTAAAAAGCTGTAATCCTTCAATTGCAGAAGTGACAGTGATTGAAGGTGTTATTACCCCGTCAGCAAGCAGGGCAGCTCCTCCGATCATTGTCAGGATTGCTGCCCATGACTGATTTTTTCTGCACAAGGGCAAAAAGAGCATATATACCTCCTTCCCCTTTATTATCAGCCCTTAAGGTTATGAGAATATATTTTATTGTTGTCTGAAGTGTCAATGTCCAGAAAATACAGGATAATGAACCGTAAATCAGAAGATCATTAAAATTTTCCGCCCCACCAAGGATAATGGCTTTCATAGTATAAAGAGGACTGGTACCAAGGTCTCCGTAAACAATTCCAAGAGTGACTATTAATCCGCCGATTGAGAGTTTACTTATATCAGAATGTCCTTCTTTACCTTTCATTAACAGATTATTGTAACTGATTCATTCGTTTTATCCTCTGGTGGCTTGGCTGATCAATCAATATAGGGACCTGTTCAATTATGGTATTTGTCGAATCGAGCTGAAGGATCTTATATCCGTTATATTCAGCTTCCCGGCAATGCTGTTTAAAGTAAGTATAAAATTCTCCCAGTTGCTGAGTTTGAAATCCCGTGGCATAATTCTTTCAATAAGAATAAACTTGAAATCGCCCGGAATTGTGTATTTTCTGAGTGATTCATAACCGCTTTCAAGTCTTAATCTCTCCTTAGTCTACAAGGTCTTCAATAACTTCCCTGAAATAAAGGTTGATTTTTGGTTCAACCTTGAATCCTATGTGAAAATCCACCCTTATCAGAAGCCCGGGAATTATCTGAGTGACATGATAATCAAACTGATTTGGATCATTTACCCTGTCAACATGAATAAACCAGTATGTATCGGCTCTTTTAGGCTGTTTTTGAAAAATCGAATAAATGACTTTCGATTCAACCTGGTCCTTCCTGTTTGCTCTGATAATATAAACAAGGTTTGTTGCAGTTTTAGGTACAGATTCATCTTTTGACAGATCCTTGAAAAGGTCTAGTATATTTATTCAGGTTTGCAAATGTTATATACCTGTTTTTAATTTTCCTGCCGAAATACCAGCCAACATCATCAGAAAATAAGACTGAGGCAAGTAAAAGTGTGAACCATCCTCCACTTTTAAACTTGTAAAGGTTTGCTATAAGGAAACTTCCCTCAATTGTAAGATAGACCATCATCAAAATAAGAATCAGTCTGTGGTTTATCCCTTTCTGATATAAATAATAGGAAAGCAGAAATGTTGTCATGATCTCTGTAATTGTAATTGCCAGACCATATGCCGCACTCATATTATCAGATTCCTTAAATGAAAGAACCACAATGGAACATGCAATCCACAGAAACCAGTTTACAAAGGGCAGATAGACCTGTCCTCTGACAAAAGTAGGGTGCAAAACTCCTGATCCTTGGCCAGAAATTCAATGAAATAGCTTCACTTATAAGAGTAAATGAACCGCTGATAATAGCCTGGCTTGCAATAATTGCAGCAGCAGTTGCAAGAAATATTCCCGGTAATAAGAACCATTCCGGCATTATTTCAAAAAAAGGATTTATATCCGAACCTGGGGTATAATTTAAGATCAGCCATGCTCCCTGACCGAAATAATTCAGCAGGAGACATGATCTTAACAAAAATCCATGAGACTCTTATATTTTTTCTGTCCGCAATGACCAAGATCGGCATAAAGAGCTTCTGCACCTGTTGTACAGAGAAAAACTGCACCCAGAAGAATAAATCCGCCCGGATATTCTGAAAGAAACCTGAATGCATAAACCGGATTAACTGCCTTAAGAATAACAGGATGCATGAATAATCTGAGATAATCCCAAGGATCCCAAGCATTGTAAACCATATCAGCATTATCGGGCCAAATGAACTCCCGACAAATTTGGTTCCGAATTGCTGGATGAAAAAAAGTGCAGCAACAATTATACAGCACTATAGGAACAACCGGAATTCCCGGATTAACCAGTTTTAAGACCCTCAATTGCCGATGTAACTGTTATTGATGGAGTTATAACCCCATCAGCAAGCAGGGCCCCACCTCCGATCATTGTAAGAACTGCCGCCCAGGAGGATTTCTTCTTCATAAGGGCAAAAAGTGCAAAAATGCCTCCTTCCCCGTTATTGTCAGCCCTGAGGGTTATAATAACATATTTAATTGTTGTTGATAAGGTCAGAGTCCAGAAAATACACGATAATGAACCATAAATCAGCAGCTCATTGAAATTATCACCTGCCACCTATCAGAATTGCTCTCATGGTATAAAGGGGACTGGTTCCAAGATCTCCGAACACAATCCCCATTGTAACTATCACACCTAGAAGAGAGAGCTTTTTAATATCCTGATGACTTCCCTGTTCCTTCATCGAATTATGAATCAGTAATTAGATTCTGTCAATTTAAGCGGGCAAATTTAATAATTATTAATTTTAGGAATCTTTTAAACTGAAATATTTTATGATCAGAAAGTTAAACTCCCTTGTCCTGATATTTGTCAATTCATTTCTTCTTGCCGCCCAAATTCAGATACTTCCTTCACAAAGATCTCCCTTCTTTTTATGGGTGATATCATGGGTCATGATGAACAGATTTGGTCAGCAGAAAACAGGGAAACACATACCTATAACTATGATGATGTATTCCAGTATATAAAAGATGATATTTCGGAAGCAGATGTTGCAATTGCAAACTTCGAAGTCACCCTTGGCCGGACCGCCATATAATGGTTATCCGACATTCAGTTCCCCTGCTCAGCTCGCTGTCGCATGCAAGAATGCCGGGATAGATTTTTTTGTTACTGCGAATAACCATGCTGCCGACAAGGGTAAAAATGGCATTCTGAGCACCATTTACAGGCTTGACAGCATTGGAATACCTCATACCGGAACATTCGCAGATCCTGTCGCCAGAGATATACTGTACCCGCTGATAATTGAGAAAAACGGATTTTCACTTGCCCTGCTGAATTATACATATGGAACCAATGGGATCACAGTTCCTCCTCCGGCAATTGTGAACATGCTTGAAAAGAATCTGTGTAACAGCGGATATTGAAAAGGCAAAAAGCAAAAATCCTGATGCCATAATCCTGTTCCTTCACTGGGGGACTGAATATGATACAGTTCCATCACAAAGCCAGACAGAGATGGCTGACTATTTTTTCAGCCTTGGAGTCGATCTGATAATAGGCTCACATCCTCATGTCCTGCAGAAAATGGAATGGATTAAAAGAGATACCGGCACGAATGACAGAATTGTGGTTTACTCACTTGGAAATTATGTTTCGAACCAGAGGACCATCCGCAGGGATGGAGGTGCAATGGTCAGGATTGAACTGGCTAAAAAAGCTGATTCAGTTTACGTTTCAGATGCAGGATACTATCTCACATGGGTCTATACTCCAGTGGAAAACTCCAGGAAGAAGTTCTTCATTCTACCATGTTCCATGTTTGAAAACAAGCCTGAATTCTTTTCCAGGCCTGAATATTATCAGAAAATGAAAACTTTCATTAAAAACTCCAGGAACCTGCTAAATAATCAGAATACAGGGATAAATGAAATCATTTTATCAGGAGGGAAATTGCCTAATTGAAAAATATACTTATTATTGCAATTATTATTTCAGATTAATCAGACATTAAAACAGCAGGATGGATAACTCTATAATGCTCCTTTCCGTAACGGCAGTCTCCATCGGATTTATTCACACACTGCTCGGCCCTGATCACTACCTGCCGTTCATCGTGCTTAGTGAGGCAAAGAAATGGAGCCTGAGAAAAACAATGATAATAACCTTCCTCTGCGGATTGGGACATGTTATGAGCTCTGTCATTCTGGGTCTGATTGGTATTGCAGTCGGAATATCGGTCCATAAGCTTACAGCAATTGAATCGTTCAGGGGAAATATTGCCGCCTGGCTCTTCATTGCATTCGGACTGGTTTATATGATAATCAGCATAAGGAGCCTTTACAGGAAGAAAAAACATACCCATTCACATTTTCATATCGACGAGGGAAACCACACTCCACGAACACAATCATCAGCTTGAGCACACCCATCTTCATGAAGCCAGAACAGCCACGGCAACTCCATGGATACTCTTTCTGATTTTCGTGTTCGGACCATGCGAACCGCTGATCCCGATAATTATGTACCCTGCCGCTGAAAACAATATCCCCGGTGCAGTGATGGTCTCCCTGCTCTTTTCAGTAGTTACAATTGCAACAATGATGTCAATTGTTCTGGCATTTAAAATGGGATTCAACAAAATAAACCTGAAACCTTTAGAAAAGTACAGTAATGTTATTGCAGGTGCGGTGATTTTCCTGTCGGGGATTGCTATACAGTTTCTTGGTCTGTAACCACTCTATTCATATCACCTGCCTGAACAACAGATTAACATCCGGATCAGGCACTATTTCATTTGATTTTCCCGGTTTTGACAGTGTAATTTTTGTGATCCTTCTCTGATACCTGATGTTTTCTCTGATTGTCCCTTCCTGTGAATTTATTAACAATTCGAGAGGAAAATTAAAAAGCGAAGGCTGGGTCTGTTCAATAACAATTTCAGTTTACCCTTCCCTTTGTGATGGTCTGGCTGTGATTTTCAGTTCCGGCTGTCCCGGAAGATATAACCATTGATGAAAGAATCCGCCGAGATCTTTACCGCTCACCTCTTCCATCACATCTTTCAAAATCATCAGTCAGTGCGTTTTTGTTTCTATACTCTTCATAAAATGATCTCATTCCTTTCCAGAATATCTCATCGCCCAGTTCGTGCCTCAGCATGTGGAGCACCCAGGCGCCCTTCTGGTAAGAATTTGCGTTCAGAAGCCTCATCAGGTTGGTATTGGTTGTGTCAATTACCGGCACCGGCGATTTCAGGTAATATTTTATTACCCGTTCACGGTCAGATTTCATTTCAAGGGTCAGCTGCTCCGCTCCGTAAGTCTTCTCGAAGTATACTGATGTCAGATATGTTGCAAAACCTTCGCTGAGCCAGATATGATGCCAGTCGCTCTCAGTGACAGAATTTCCAAACCACTGGTGCGCAATCTCATGAGCAATAAGCCTTTCTGCTTTGCCTTTCCCTGTAACTGAATTTTCAGAATAAAAAATGCAGCCTGCATTTTCAAGACCTCCGAATATTGTTTTTGACTGTACATTAGCCAGTTTCTCATATGGGTATGGACCGATCAGTTCACTGAAAAAGCTGACCGGTTTAAGGCTACAGCATAATCATTGAATCCTTCGCTCCTGTTTTCCTTAAAAACATAGGTCCATACAGGAATTCATCCGGCATTCCTGCAAGCCTGACATCAAAGTCAGCTGCTCCGAAAGCCATTACTTTGGTTGCCAGAGGAACCTCCTCCTTCCAGTGGGTAGTTTCATTTCTCCTCCAAGATGGCTCTCTTCAAACAGATAACCGCTTGCAACCACCTCATAATGTTCAGGAGCCATTATTATGAAATCAACTGTCGCCTTATCATACGGATGATCAATGCATGGAATATAATTGCCTGCCCTGTCGGGCCAGTTATCCGAAAAAAAAGTCCTGTTTTTATATTTGTTCTTTGAAATTATAAGTCCGTCAGCAGGAATCCCGTGGTATACTATATATAATTTCGCTGAAGAACCGTTGAATTGCATCTTTTCAGGTGTTACCACTATTTTATCCTTCTGTGTGAGCCATGAAATTCTACCGTTGCTGAATCGCACTGAATCAATAATCATTCCCTTTCCATCAGCTCTAAATTCTTCAGGTCAAACTCCATTACTGACACATCGCCTGTGAAGTTCAAGGAGATTGTTGTCTTCCCGTAAATATATTTCTGGTGTCGCTGACTGAAATTCTGAAAGTATAATTAATTACATCAATCAGTTGGATTACGATTGTACCCGTCATCTGCTGATAATGACAATAGCACCAATACAAGCATTCTCATGGATAAAGACATAACTTAAAGTTGATCATGCACATACTATCAGTTGTTACTTCATATTTACCCCCTTTCAATGTCCCAGAAGATCATTAAGAATTCCGTGGAATTAAGGTGGTGGAATTTCGTTACATCACATTACCTCAACAGTAACCAGTAACTTATTATTTGCTTTTAATTGTTAGCTTTGCAGAAAACAGTAGTCAGCTGATGAATTACGATTACAATACCCAGCGCAAAAGAATGGCGCTACCTGAGTACGGAAGAAATGTCCAGAAAATGGTCGATCATATTAAAACCATTGAGGACAGGGATGAAAGGAACCGTGCCGCCAGGACAATAATCCAGATAATGGGAAATCTTAATCCCCAGATCCGCGACATTGGAGATTTCAAACATAAGCTATGGGATCATCTTGCCCTCATTGCTGATTTTAGACCTTGATATTGATGCTCCTTTCCAACCGCCCGAAGCTTCAAAATTCATTGAAAAACCCAATCAGGTCCCATACAGGCAGGGTGATATAAGATATCTTCACTATGGCCGGATAATCGAACTTATGATCAGTGCAGCTTCGGAGATGGATGACGGGGATGAAAAAGAATATCTTACAAACCTGATAGTCAACCAGATGAAGAAATCATATATCACCTGGAACCGCGGACAGGTAAGTGATGAGGTGATTATCGGCGATATGAAATTGCTATCGGGCGGCAGGCTGAAAATAACTGACGGAATAAAAATTCTTGAAGTCAGGGAGCTTATTCCCCCGGTTAAAAGAAAACCGCAGCAGGGGAAACCTCACGGGAAGCAGCAAAATAAACCATTCAACAAGAAAAAAGGATATACACGTCATTAATGGGTAGTTTTATTGTTCAGGGAGGGAAATCGCTGAAAGGTGAAATTATTCCCCAGGGAGCAAAAAATGAAGCACTGCAGATAATCTGTGCAACTCTGCTAACTCCCGAAAAAGTTACAGTCACCAATATTCCGGATATTAATGATGTCAACAAGCTTATTGACCTGATCGGCTGCATGGGAGTTAAAATCTCAAGAGAATAGCTGAATCTGTAGTAAGCTTTGAAGCTGTAAATATTGACCTCAACTATCTTCAGACACCTCAGTTCCGGACTCAAAGTGCAAGCCTGAGAGGTTCGATCATGATAGTGGGGCCGCTGCTGGCACGGTTTGGAAAGGCTTTTATGCCAAAACCGGGCGGTGATAAAATAGGACGGCGGAGAGTTGATACACATTTTACAGGTTTTCAGAAACTTGGAGCCAGGTTTGAATTTGATACTTCCGATCCTTTCTTTAAGGTTGATGCTCATTCTTTATCAGGTGCTTATATACATCTCGATGAAGCATCAGTAACAGGAACAGCGAACATTATAATGGCTGCAGTGCTTGCAAAAGGCAGAACAACTATTTATAATGCTGCATGTGAACCCTATATTCAGCAGCTTTGCAGGATGCTGGTATCAATGGGAGCCAGAATTGAAGGAACAGGCTCGAACCTTCTGTATATCGACGGAGTAAATGAGCTTGGCGGATGCCATCATACCATCCTTCCGGATATGATAGAAATCGGTTCTTTCATAGGGCTTGCCGCAATGACAGGATCGGAAATAACAATAAAAAATGTATCTTATGAAAACCTGGGCATCATACCTGATTCTTTCCGCCGTCTGGGAATCAAATTCGAAAGAAAAGACGACGACATTTTTATTCCTGGCCAGGAACACTATGAAATTGAAACATTTATCGACGGATCAATAATGACTATTGCCGATGCGATCTGGCCGGGGCTTACGCCTGACCTTCTCAGCGTTTTTCTGGTTACCGCAACACAGGCAAAAGGAGCGGTACTTATCCATCAGAAGATGTTTGAGAGCCGCCTGTTCTTCGTCGATAAGCTTATAGATATGGGAGCCCAGATAATTCTTTGCGATCCTCACAGGGCAACTGTAATCGGCCTTGATAAAATGATACAGCTCAGGGGAACAACCATGTCTTCGCCCGACATCAGGGCAGGAGTGGCATTGCTGATTGCTGCAATGTCGGCTGAAGGCAAAAGCGTAATTCACAATATTGAACAGATCGACAGGGGCTATCAGAATATCGATACACGCCTTAATGCACTCGGGGCAGATATCAAAAGGGTCTGAAAATGTACTATTTATGATGTTCTACAGGCGATGTATTTTAATTCACATCATACATCGCCTGTTATACATAATACATTTCTCTCTGTCAATTTGTCAATTATCAGGTATTGGCAGAAATTTTGATAACAATAGTATCAAACTCAAATATTTCGAATGATGGTAAAGAAAAATTATCGGAAACTGAAGATAATATGGAGAAAGAATAAGACAGAAACAACTGAAAATAAAGATAATAAAGACAAAGCAGCTGAAGACAATGAGAATCAGCAGGAGCAGGCTCCGGGAGGAGAAGACAGAAGAGAATGATCCGGAATCAGAAGTGCTGATACAGGACGGTATCTGACAAAAAAATACAGGAGGAGAAGGTATTTGAGGAAAAACTGGCAGAGATGCAGGACCAGTATCTCAGGCTTTCGGCTGAATTTGACAACTACAGGAAGCGGACCCTGAAAGAGAAAATGGATATATCAAAATATGCCGGAGAAGATATTCTGAAGAATATCCTCCCTTTCATGGATGATTTTGAAAGAGCTCTAAAGCATATGGAAACGACCACCGACTCTACTGCCATGAAACAAGGAATAGATCTTATCTATAATAAATTATCTGATTTTCTGAAGCAGAATGGAGTAAAGGAGATTGAATCGCTGAACTGCAGCTTTAATGTTGATCTTCATGATGCAGTCGCAAAAATCCAGGTGAATGAAGAAGATAAAAAAGGTAAAGATTGTTGAAGTCCTTTCAAAAGGTTATTTCTGAAAGATAAGGTTCTGAGACATTCAAAAGTAGTAATTGGTGAATAACACGGACTTTTACTTAATGCGAAAAGTTCATACATGTAAAAAATAAGGGATGGAAAAAAGAGATTATTATGAGGTGCTTGGTGTATCGAAGGGAGCTACGAAAGAGGAGATAAAGAAGGCTTACAGAAAGCAGGCATTGAAGTATCATCCCGACAAGAATCCGGGCGATAAGAAGGCGGAAGAAAATTTCAAGGAAGCAGCATCGGCTTACGAGGTTCTTAGCAATGATGAAAAGAGAGCCAGGTATGATCGTTTTGGCCATGCAGGTTTAGGCAATGCCGGTGGTGGCTTCAGCGGAGCCGGAATGACAATGGACGATATCTTCTCTTCATTCGGTGATATTTTCGGTGATGCCTTTGGAGGTTTCGGAGGATTCAGCGGTTCACGGCGAAGCGGCGGAAGAAGGGTCAATAAAGGAAGCAATCTGAGGGTAAAAGTAAACTTGACTCTTCAGGAAATTTCAGCCGGAACAGAGAAAAAAATCAAAGTCAATAAATATGTCACCTGCAACACATGCGGAGGAACAGGAGCAGCCGACCAGAACAGCATGTCGACCTGTACAACCTGCCGGGGCTCAGGCCATGTAACAAGGGTCACAAATACCCTGCTGGGTCAGATGCAGACAACAGCCGTGTGCCCCTCATGCAATGGAGAAGGTAAAACAATAACCAAAAAATGTACGGCTTGCTACGGCGAAGGAATAGTACAGAAAGAGGATATCATCAAGATTAACATACCTGCCGGTGTGGCAAAGGGTATGCAGATGAACGTTGAAGGAAAAGGAAATGCCCCGAGAAGGGGCGGTGTAAACGGCGATCTTCTGGTTGTTATAGATGAAGAGGAACATCCTGATCTTCTAAGAGAAGGCAACGATTTGATTTATAACTTGTTTATAAGCATTCCCGATTCAATTCTCGGTACACATGTCGAAGTGCCCACAATCGAGAATAATGTCAAAATAAAAATAGAACCCGGCACACAACCGGGTAAAATACTACGTCTGAGAGGTAAGGGACTGCCAGAAGTGAATGGTTATGGCAGAGGCGATCTGCTGGTAAATGTCAATGTCTGGATTCCAAAAACATTACAAGGGAAGAGATGAAAACTATTGAAAAATTAAGAGACAGCAGCTCATTCATACCTCAACCCGACAAAGACGACAAGGGCTTTTTCGAAAGAATGAGAGGGTATTTTCAGTAATAACATTATTACATATTTATTCTCTGTGTAACTCTGAGCTTTTTCACCAGTCGTAGCTTCAGTGGAAATTGGCTCTGTGCATCTCTGTGTAAGTTCTTAGGAATTTTATTACACAGAGGTTCACAGATGAGAAGACACAGAGTTCCACAGAGTTTTATATATTTACACTTCCTTTTATTAAACGTAAAAACCTCTATGGCACTTTTTGAAGCAAAAAACATTTCAAAACAGTTCGGATCGGTGTTTGCTCTCGATAATGTAAGCATCTCTGTTCCGGAACAATGCATTTTCGGACTACTTGGACCCAACGGAGCAGGGAAAACGACACTCATCAGGATAATAAACCAGATCACCGGCCCCGATTCAGGAGAATTATTTCTGAATGGCAATAAACTGAAACCTGAAGATGTGATGTCAATAGGCTATCTGCCGGAAGAAAGAGGATTGTACAAAAAAATGAAAGTCGGGGAACAGGCTTTATATTTTGCCCAGCTTAAAGGCCTTTCAAAGACAGAAGCAATGAGACGTCTGAAATACTGGTTCAGAAAACTCGACATGGTCGACTGGTGGGGAAAGAAAGTTGAAGAGCTTTCAAAAGGCATGCAGCAGAAAGTTCAGTTTGTAACAACTGTTCTTCACGAACCAAAGCTTATTATTTTTGATGAACCCTTTACCGGATTCGACCCTGTAAATACAAATGTCATCAAAAACGAAATACTTTTTCTCAGGGAAAGAGGCGCCACAATAATTTTCTCGACACACAACATGGAATCAGTTGAGGAACTGTGTGATAATATAACTCTTATCAATAAGGCAAAAACAATTCTTGAGGGCAATGTGTATGATATCCGGAAAAAATGGGCAGCCAATGAATATGACATTGTTTTTGCCGGCGATGTGGCACTTGAGGGAAATGGCCAATATAAAATTCTGAGCAGACAGACTGAAAATGAAAAAAGCACTATCAGGCTTAAAACTTCCGGCGAAGCTGACACAAATGAAATTCTGCAAACATGCATTGAAATCGGGCAATGTTATTTCATTCAATCCTGCCCTTCCTTCGATGAATGAGATATTTATAAGGGTTGTTGAAGCGCAGAATTAGGTCAGATATCAAAACAAAAATTGTAAAATATAACCATATGAATAAGATATCGATTATTATAAAAAGGGAATACATGACCAGGGTCAGAAAAAAATCATTTATTATAATGACTATCCTGGCTCCGGTCCTCATGGCTGCAATAATCATTGTTCCAACTCTTGTTATGATGAACCAGGATCAGGATTTTAAAAAGATTGCAGTTATTGAAGACGACTCTGATCTTTTTAAGGATGTAATTAAGAGTACTAAGAATCTGGAGTTTGTTTACCTTGAAAATGCCAATCTGGAAGATCTGAAAAATTCCTATGAAAAGGATGGATACTATGGGATACTCTATATTTCCCCGGAGCTTGTCAATACTCCGAATGCTATCCAGCTGCTTTCGAAAAAACAACCTCCGATCGGACTTCTGGACCACATAGAGGGCTCACTGGAAAAAGAGATTGAAAAACAGAAGCTTATGACCTATAACATCGAGAATCTCGATGAGATAATGAAAAACGTTGATACAAAAGTATCAATTCAGACAAAAAAAATCGGTGATACGGGTGAAGTAAGCGAGACCAGCACTGGAATTGCGATGGCGCTGGCATACCTTGGCGGTTTTCTGATGTATATGCTTGTCTTTATGTTTGGTGCGCAGGTAATGAGGGGTGTGATTGAGGAAAAAACAAGCAGGGTTGTGGAAGTAATTGTATCGTCGGTGAAGCCTGTACAGCTTATGATGGGGAAGATAGTAGGCATTGCGCTTGTCGGACTGACACAATTCCTTATATGGGTTTTCCTGACAATTGCTATTGCAGGTGTTATTAAATCCACTTTATTGAAAAAAGAGAATCTTACAGAGTTAAGCCAGAATGTAACAAAAAGCCTGATGACCGAAGAACAGCAGGCAGCAATGGGGACTCAGGCTGCTGAGATGACTCCGCAGATGACCGAGTTTTCACAGTTGTTTAACAGTGCAATGAACCAGCCCTGGGGACTTATAATAATATGTTTCATATTCTATTTCATTACAGGGTACCTCCTTTATGCTTCAATATTCGCGGCAATAGGATCGGCGGTTGATAATGAGACAGAGACACAGCAATTCATGCTGCCGGTCACCATACCAATAATCCTCGCTCTTATGGTGGCAATGGGAACAATGCAGAATCCCGAAAGCTCACTCTCATTCTGGTGTTCACTGATACCGCTTACTTCTCCGATTGTTATGGTTGCCACGTTTGCCTTTCGGAGTCCCCTACTGGCAGCTTGCCGTTTCAATGGCTCTGATGGTAATAACATTTCTTGCATTTGTCTGGATGGCAGCAAAGGTTTACCGGACAGGAATTCTTATGTACGGGAAGAAAACATCATGGAAAGAGATGTGGAAATGGCTGAGGTATTCGGGATAGGCGATAGTATAGGCATGTATTATGTATTATAGGCGATTTAAAAAGGTATGAGGTGTGAGGTGTGAGGAAAAAAGAAGTTTTTAACTTAGCTCCGTATTACTCCGTGGAACTCTGTGAAAACTCCGTGAAACTCAGTGGTTAAAAACAAATAATTTAAAATGTCCAAAATTTTAGTTATAGACGATGAAAGGGCCATCCGGAATACCCTTAAGGAAGTTCTGGAATATGAGAAACATGAAGTGGATCTGGCAGAAGACGGACCATCGGGTCTCGAGATGTTCAATGCCAACACATACGACATTGTTCTGTGCGATATCAAGATGGCAAAAATGGATGGCATTGAAGTGCTTCAGAAGATCTGTGAAGCATCGACTGATATACCTGTTATTATGATTTCCGGGCATGGCAATATCGATACTGCTGTTGAAGCAATAAAGAAGGGAGCCTATGATTTCCTTGAAAAACCACTCGATCTTAACAGGCTGCTTATCACAATACGGAATGCCACCGATAAATCGACCCTGATAACACAGACCCAGGTGCTGAAGAACAAAGTCAGCAAAATGTATGATATTGTTGGTGAATCGGAAGCTATTATAAAAGTAAAGGAGATGATCGACAGGGTCGCTCCAACCGAGGCCCGTGTTCTGATTACAGGAGCAAACGGGACAGGAAAAGAACTTGTGGCCCACCAGATCCATGAGAAAAGCAACAGGGCAAAAGGTCCTTTTGTTGAAGTTAATTGCGCAGCTATTCCCTCTGAACTTATTGAAAGCGAGCTATTTGGTCATGAAAAAGGATCCTTTACATCTGCAATAAAACAACGTATCGGGAAGTTTGAACAGGCAAACGGAGGAACTCTTTTTCTGGATGAAATCGGCGATATGAGCCTCTCGGCCCAGTCGAAGGTGCTCAGGGCTCTCCAGGAAAACAAGATCACCCGTGTGGGGTCGGACAAGGACATTCATGTAAATGTTAGGGTTATTGCTGCCACAAACAAGAACATAAGGAAGGAGATTGAGAACAATACTTTCAGGGAGGATCTGTATCACAGGCTCAGCGTGATCCTGATCCATGTTCCATCGCTGAATGAGAGGGAAAATGACATCCCCATTCTGGCCGAACATTTTAACTCAGTTATCTGCGGAGAATACGGGATGAGCAAAAAAGTAATAAAAAAGGATGCCATAAAGGAGCTTCAGAAAATTGAATGGACAGGAAATATACGTGAATTCAGGAATGTCCTGGAGAGGCTTATTATTCTCTGCAAAGATGAAATTAAAGGAGAAGATGTGGTGGCTTATGCACGTCCGGTCTCCGGTTCTAATATATAACTCTCTGTGAACTCTGTGTCCCCTCTGTGCCCCTCTGTGTAAGTTTTTATTTTTCTTCCTGTTACACAGAAAACAGAGAGCAGGCACAGAGAGGTCAGAGGAAATTCAGAAATCAATGTTCAGGATTGAAAAAGACAGTTTAGGCCAGAAAGAGATCCCTTCAGATGCTCTTTACGGGATACATGCATTCAGGGCAAAAGAAAATTTCCCCGGGAATACACCTTTTCCTGTCGAATGGTACAAAGCTGTCGGCATCACAAAACTTGCCTGTTATAATACCTACCGGAAATTCCGTGATGCTGCAACAGAAAAATATCGGGCAAAGACCTTTCAATGAAGATAATCAGCGACGAAATCCTTGATGCAATGATTGAATCAGCAAGGGAGGTCTCTGAAGGCAAGTATTTTGAACATTTCATTGTACCTGCAATACAGGGTGGTGCCGGCACAAGCATCAATATGAATATCAACGAGATAATTGCAAATGCTGCTCTGTTGAAAACCGGGAATAAGTGTGGTGAATACACTTATATTGATCCCACTGAACATGCAAATATTTACCAGTCGACCAACGATGTGATCCCTACCTCGCTGACTGTGGCAGCCATGCAATTGCTGCAATCACTCGAAAGCCGGGTAAACAGCCTCAGGCTGAAGATCGAAAAGCTTGAAAGGGAATCGGACGATAAGCTTCGTCCGGGTTATACCCAGATGCAGGAGGCTGTACCATCATCATTCAGTCTGCTTTTCAGCTCATATAATGAAGCACTTTCGCGCGACTGGTGGAGGGTATCGAAATGCATTGAGCGGCTGAAGCCTGTGAATCTCGGCGGAGGGGCTATCGGAACCGGACTCGCTGTTCCAAGATTTTTCATAATGCAGGTTGTCCCTGAATTGCGTAACCTCACAGGCCTTCCTGTTTCGCACAGTGAAAACCTGTCGGATGCCACATCAAATCTTGATAAATGGGTGGAAGTACATGCTATCCTGAAAGCCCTTGCCGTTAACCTCGAGAAGATGGTGTCGGATCTCCGGCTTCTTGCATCGGATGTTGTCGGTGATAAAAGCATTTCAATCCCGGAGAAACAGGTAGGCAGTTCAATAATGCCGGGAAGATCAATCCGGTCATCCCGGAATTTGTAATTTCCGCTTCTCACAAGGTATATTCAAACGACACTCTTGTAAGTTCACTCTGCGGTCACAGGGATGCCTTGAGCTCAATGCCTATCTGCCGGTAATCGGGTATGCAGTCCTGGAAAGTATAAATCTTCTCATTTCTTCCTGTAAGACTGCAGAAGAAAATCTGATAGCCGGGACTTATTGTAAATGACAATGCAGGGTATTATTCCCTGTTCCACAGTCCGGCAATTACGACAGCCCTCACCCCTCATATCGGGTATCATAAGGCAGCTGAGCTGGCTAAGCTGATGAAGGAGAAAAAGTATGATATTTTTGAAGCTAACTCGGTACTTAAAATAATAGATGAAACCTGGCTGAAGGAAATTCTTCAGCCAGGTAATCTGTTAAAACTAGGCTTTTCCCTTGAGGATCTGACTCCCCGCACCCCCCCTAAGGGGGGCTGAAATCAGGATGTTAAGTCCTACTTTTATTGAATATCAGTGACAATTGGATTTAATATCGATTAGTTCCCAGGTTTCTGTGTCGTATTTTAACTCCTGAGTAATATTATGTCCTTTGGCGCCAATTAAGTGCATATGAGAAATAGCATAGCCTTTCTCAAAACGCAAATGGTCAAACATCGCTTCTCCCTTGTAAACTTCACCGCTGGTACTGATCCATTCCTGCGTTTCCACTTTTTGGGTAGCCCATACCAACTCTCCATTTATATAGTGTTCAGTCAGTTTTACGATTAGATTGGTACAGGTAACATAATCAGATATAGCTCCTTCGCAATAAACAGGCACAGTCCAGGGACCATATTCATATTCATGACTAATTGTACCTGAACCTTTTTTACCGTTTTGTGCAGAAAGCTGAGTCAACCCAAAGCCCAGAAAAAGGCATAATAATAGAAATGCTTTTGTTTTCATAGCTGAAAGATTTTAAGTTTAAGTTTGAAATGAGTCAATTATAGTTACAATTCTTACTTAAAGTTGCCATAAAACTCCCGTTTGCACATAGCAATTTTTTAGGCAGAAATTAAAATCTTTTCAAAAATTGTTGAATTTTTCAGTCGACCTGCTGATTTTGAGATTATAGTTGTTCCTGCGTTCCGGGCGGGGAATTCATTTCTGCTCCGCAGCCGCCCTTTTAGCTTCCTCCAGATGAGATCTGTAAGTATATAATTTGAAAGGTGCCTTATCCCATGTATTCTGAAAAATCGCCAGCGCTTCCTTATATTTCCCCTGTTTGTAAAGTGCCATACCTTTGGTGTCGCAGTAATTATAATAAACCACACTGTCCTGTGCCGATTCCATCGCCTTATCCATCAACCCCTGAACATCCTCAAGATTCCGTTTGCTTTCAACAAGAAAGTTCGCAAGAGTGACTATTCTTCTCATATTACCCGGATCGAGGGATAACGCACTGCGATAGTATCCCTCAGCCTTTTCCATCAGGCCTGCCTGGAAGTAAATATCACCCAGGCCTTCCTCAATTTCTGCCGCCGGAGATGACATTTTTTTCTTCTCCGCCAGATATTTTGCAATATACCGGTTTGCCCTGTTAGTGTCTTTCTCAGAAAAGGCCAACAGGGCCTCCCTTGTCGTCAGCCATGTTTCAGGAATATAGTGCCGCGCCTCCCGGTACAATTTCTTTTCTTTCCGGTACTGGCCTGTTTTATCGTATGCTTCACCCAGCATCCAGTAAGCCCAGTTGTTTTTCAGAAAGTCATTACTCCATTTTTTACTTATTTTTAGGTGATTCTCAAGCTCCGGGATGGCCTTGTCATACTGTTTGATTAAATTGTAAGTAAGTCCCAGCAAATAAGGTATACTCGGATCATCATCATCAATCTTCTGGCCCATCTTCAGATATTTAATACCTTCCATGGGAGGTTCAAAGCTAAAGGCATATGCCCAGTTTGCGGCAATCTTCTGCTGATCGGTCCACTGGTCCTTCATCTTATAGTATTTAAGGACCCATTGCAGGTCTTTTTCAAGCATGCCAAGATTTCCATAGACTGAAGAGAGCCTTTTCATTGGTTCAAAGAAGATGGAGTCTATTTCCAGAGCCTTCAGATACCATTCTATTGCGGCTAGGTTGTCCCCTTTTTCAAGTGCCTGATCACCATAAAGATAATATCTGAATGCCTCGGAAGAGGTCATTGAGAGCTGTAAGGTTCCATAAATAGGATTTTCCTTTATCAGTTTGGAGATAATAAGATAATCGGTCAATTTCTTTTTAAGTGAATCCATCAGTTCAAAGCTTATTTCTCCGGAGAAGGGTCCGTCTATTTCAAATGATCTCAAAATTTCATTTGTTTTAGAACCTATTAACTGCGCTCCTAACTTTATTCTTGACCCTGTCTGCATTATACTTCCATAGATAAACAGGTTTGCATCAAGCTTTAGTGAGATCTTCCCGGCAAAATCAGGCGAAATGGAAGCGTATTTTGTAAGTCCCCCTGTTTGCAGCAAAGCATTAATATTATCCTTTGGTTTGACTTTCAGCTCTTTAATATTTGAAAGTGAAGTTATAAGGTATTCCTGGATCCCGCCCTGCCATATATTCATGGTGGAGTCATTTGAGATATTACGGAATGGCATTACGGCAATTGAGATCTTTCCATCAGATGAAACCAGATCACCCTCTGCTACGGATTTAATAATATTCCTGTATATCAAAAAGCCAAATGTTACAACCAACAGGGTAAGTAAAAGAATGCCGGGGATGCTCAGAATATATGATTTCCATATTGTTTTATTCAGTTTGTTTTCCTCAATAACCTGATTAAGAATATTCTGCTCCCAATTATTTGCACTGCCTTTTTTAACTTTTCCCGGCGGATAGCCAAAAAATTCATGAAAGCATTTATTAAAATAGGATGCACTTCCAAAACCGGTTCTGAATGCTACTTCAGATGCTGTATATTCATCATTCTGAAGCATTTCCAGCGCTTTATGCAAACGGACCTCACGAACGAACTGATTTACGGTTTTCCTGTTGATTGAATGCAATTTCCGGCTTAAGCTGTAGAGGCTCATGCCTGATTCCACTGCCAGCTCTTTTACTCCAAAATTCTCATTCCCGAGGTTCTCAAGGATTATGTCAGCAAGCCTTTTGATGAATACCTGGTCCGGGGAAAGGGATTCTGTCATAGAATTGTTAATTATTTAACAATAAATCATCCTCAGGAAAGCTGGTAAAATAATAAATTGCAATGATTTGTGCAACCGGAATTTGACAGGGATGACACTTCTGTTGATATAAAAATATTCTGGTGTTATAAAGATTATTTAATCATCGCGTCAAACTGAGCCGCTTGCCCTTTACCTTATGCCCTGAGCTTTCCCCGCACCTCACACCTCACACCATTCTTCACATCGCCTATAATACATTATACATCGCCTATTATATCTTTACCTCCACCGCCTTCTTCACCTCCTCGAGATGTGATCTTATAGAATAGACTTTGAAAGGCGCTTCATCCCAGGCTTTCTGTATTATCTCCAGCGCTTCCTGATTTTTTCCCTGCTTATATATGCCCACCCTTTAGTATTTAAACATTCATAATAAGTCATCTTATCCTTAGCCAGTGTCATAGCCTTGTCCATCATTGCCGGAACTTCTTCAAGGTTCCTGTTGTTATCAATAAAGAAATTGGCAACAGAATTTAAAATATCCAGATCATCAGGTTCCATTAAAATTGCTGTTCGTAAGTACTTCTCAGCCCTGTCTGGCATACCTGCTTCAGAGTACAGCAGGCCCAGCCTTCTTATCACAAATGCATCAGAAGCCGAAAATGTTTCTTTCCAGGCAGATTTGAGCTTATCAATTTGTTTGTTTGCTTCTATCGTATCTTTTTCAGCTAAAGAGAGGATTGCCCGTCTGTAAAAAAGCCAGGGATTCTTTGGCAGATAATGTTCAAATTCCTTATATATCTTTTTCTCCTTCTTAAACTGACCTGTTTTATGAAGGCATTCTCCAAGCTGAATATGGTTTGAACCCTCAATAAATTCCTTGCCCCATTTTTTGGTGATCTCCATCGATCTTTCATATTCAGGTATCGCTTTGTCATATTCTTTCATTAACCTGTAAGTCAATGCTAAAAGATAATGCCAGCCCGGGTCGTTATCATCTATTTCTAGAAGCTGCTTTAAATATTTGACTTGTTCCCCATACGATTCAAAGCTGAAAGCATATGCCCAACAAGCATATATCTGATCACTATAGGCCATTTTATCCCGGTGCAGGTAATTCTTAATTAACCATCTCCGGCTTTCTTCTGAATTGCCTTCATTTGAGTATGAAGATTCAATATTAAAGAAAGCCCAGGTCAAACCTGAGTCGGCTGCTAAAGCTTTAAAATACCAATTTCGTGCTTCAGACGCGGAAGCAGCATTATTTCCACGAATGTAATATCTGAATGCCTCAGGAGAGTTCGTAATAATGGGATAATGGCCGAATTCCGGATTTTCCTTAATAAGCTTCTTGATAAGAAGAAAGTCCCTTACTTTATTTCTGAGAGAATCAGTCAGGGGAAAGATCATGGTATCGCCGGAAGAACCATTAACTTCAAATGATTTTATAACTTCTTTTGTTTTAGTATCAATTAACTGGGCATCAATTCCTATCTCACTGCCGGATTTCTGAATACTTCCATAAATAAAAATATCCGCTTCGAGCTTTTCTGAGACGGTTCCGGCAACAACTGGAGACAAAGATGCCAATCCGGTAATTCCCTGGTTGCTGAGCAGTGTTTGTATTGATTCTTTATGTCTCACCTGCAATTCCCCTGTGTTCGAGAAAGATGATATAAACCTCTGCTGGATCCCGTCCTGCCATACATTCAGGGAAGTGTCATTTGACATATTCTTAAACGGCATTACTGCAACAGAAAGCTTTTTACCTGAATCTGCCAGCCTTTCCACAGCATCCTTCCTGAAAATCTTCGGCCAGACAAGAATTACAATGGTAATGGCCATGGCAGCCATTATTACATCGCTTGCCTTAAGCCTTCTGCGCGAAGGTGCTGGTATAATCTCCTTCCCTTCAGATTCTTCAAATGATTCAGTCTTCTTAATCCCCTCAGGGGTAAGATCAAATATCCAGGCTAATACTGCCACTAACGGGAATCCTGCTGAAAGAAGGACAACCGTCAGGGTTCCAACCCATCGGGGCAGGTTCAGAGGTTCAGCCAGGCTGCCTTCAACCTGGATAATAATAAAAGCTGTACCAGCATACATGGCAAGCACTTTAAAGACTTTACGCCTCTGAAGCTCCTGCCAGAAGCGGATAAGAAGGTTTGGTTTGTTTGGCATAGTTTGATTTGTTATGCGGTTATGCGGTTGTGCGGTTGTGCGGTTATGCGGTTTTGCGGTTATTATCTGTCAAAAAAGTAATTTTTTAACCAGTATTTAAACAAAGGATCAAGAAAATAAATCACCTTTCCCCTGTAATCAAGAATCTCTTTGTTTATAAGTGCTTTCTTTGTTTTAACCACGTTAGCAGAGGTTCCCAGCCCATAGGTCTGGATAGAGCTTTGGGAGCTTAGCTGTTCTATGTTATCTGTCAGGGCTTTAAGCAGGTTGATCTGAGTCGTGTTAAGGCTGTCAGTTAAATTCTGAAACAGCATGCTTAACTGTAAAACCAGATCCTGGAATGATTTTTCAATTATTTCGTCAGAACAGAAAGAGTCAGTTCTCAACCATGATTGCTGTGCCAGTTGCTGAACATAATAGGGGTGGCAATCTGCAAGGTCAGCAATTAATCGCGGCATCATTTCGGTGGATATTTTTACCAGTATCTGTAAATCGCTTCTGAATGAAGGGAATCCAGTCTTTCAATAATATCTTTTCAAGAAAAATAATATCTCCGAATTTAAAAAAGGGCATTGAAGGAGATGTAAATACATCCATCATCATATGACGCTTGCTTCCATAAAGACAATAGGATACATTCCGGTGCTTCTGCCAGTGTGATCTCAACTTCTTCTGGATGTCCAAAGGATTTTCAAATTCAGAGATATTCTGGAATTCATCTATACAGACAACAAATTTAAAATTGCTCTGAGAACTGATTTTTTCCGCCAGATTCAGTATGTCGTCCGGTTCCTTTTTCACATCTTTCCAGTCAAGTCCGAGTTTAAGTTCCGTGGTCGGATTGGGACTGATAGTCAGATTCGGGATAAATCTTCCGAAGAATTTGCGGGAGTTTTCAATAAGTTTCCCTGTTTTACTGGCGGAAGCATTTAATACTCTTGTGGCAAGCTGCTGGTAAAACTGTTCTTCTGATCTCACATTATTCAGATCAATAAAGCAGAACTTTAAATTCCTGTTTTTTTTAGAAGCAATAACCGCTGCCCTTGCAACAAGCGAAGATTTACCCCACCTTCTCGGGGATATAAGAATAGTGTTTACTGCTGAAATAAAGTTTAATGCCAACCTTTCGGTTTCAATCTTTCTGTCCGTAAAATTTTTGTCAGAAGCGATCTTTCCGAATACAAATGGCGTTTCCATTATATTTTTATGTAAATATAAGAATTATATTCATATTACCAAATAGTAAGTTACCTAACAGTAAGTTACTATAACTTAATACTGTTATTATTTTAAATTTTTCTTACCTAGGAGTTACGCGGAACCATTTACCCTGAGCTTTCCCCGCACCACACACCTCACACCATTCTTCACATCGCCTATAATACATCATACATCGCCTATTTCTTCTCCGCCTTCTTCACCTCTTCCAGATGCGACCTAATGGAATAAAGTTTAAATGGCGCCTCATCCCAGGCTTTCTGAATAATCTCAAGTGCTTCCTGATTCTTCCCCTGTTTAAACAGAGCCCACCCTTTTGTATTCAGATATTCATAATAATCAACCTTGTTTGCGGCAAGTTCCATTGCCTTGTCCATGATGCCAGGAATTTCTTCAAGGTGTCTGTTACTTTCAATAAGAAATTTAGGAAATTCATACATTTTTTTTGAATCCCCGGGTCCATCGCAAGCCCCTTGCGCAAATATTCCTCGGCCCTGTCGTTTATACCAGCCGGGCGATAAATCCATCCTCCAATGCCGAATGCAATATTTGCCTCGGAGACTGAATATTTTTTAACTGTATTTTTATATTTCTCAATATACCTGTTTGCTTTGATTGTATCATTTTCTGCCAATGCCTGTTCAGCCCTTAACCTGATTATAACTTCATCATCAGGATTATACTTTTCTGCCTCCTTGCAAATCTTTCTTACTTTATTATCCTGACCTGTTTTGTAATAAGCGTACGCAAGTTGATGTAAAGACCAGCTATCCTTCATAAATTGGTTACCCCATCTGCGGAATATCTTTACTGATTTTTCAAGTTCAGTTGCTCCTTTGTCATATTGTCCGATAGAATTGTAGGTCCCTCCCAAAAGATAAAGTATGTCCGGCATCTGATCATCTAATTCCACCAGTTGTTCCAAGTATTTAATCTGCTCACCCGGAGATTCGAAATTGTGAGCATATGCCCAACAGGTATAAAGCTGATTACCAGGGACCATCTGATCTCTTATCTTATACAGTTTCAGTATCCAGTTTAGATTCTCTTCATCATTTCCCTCCCATGAATAGGACTGCATGATCGCAAAAGCAGCATCAGTAAAAGCTGAATCCAGAGCAAATGCTTTAAAATACCAGCTTCTTGCTGTCTGAAAGTCTCCCCCGCTTTCGCACCCTGAATATAATACCTGATCACATCCGGAGACTTCGGCAGATAGTAAATATGTTGCAGCCAAACATTCCCCTTAACCAGTTTAGACAATACCATAAAATCCGTCACTTTCTTCCTCAGGGAATCAGAAAGAGGAAAGATCATTTCGTTGGAAGAGGGACCGCTTACTTCAAATGATTTAATGATTTCTCCGGTTTTTGTATCAGTCAGCTGTGCATCAAGACTTATCCTCTGACCTGCCTGCTGGATGCTTCCATAAATGTAAATATCGGTTTCGAGCTTTTCTGATACTTTCCCTGCAACAGCAGTGGAGAAAGAAGCCATCTGTGTAATTCCCTGGTTGTCAAGAAGTGTTTTTATTGACTCTTTATTCCTGACTTGCAGTTCCCCCGAGCTCGAAAGAAATGATATAAACCTCTGTTGTATGCCATCCTGCCATACGTTCCAGATTGTATCGTTTGTCATATTCTGAAACGGCATTACTGCTACAGAAAGTTTCTCCCCCGAAGCTGCCATTCTTTCGACAGCATCCTTCTGAATATCTTCGGCCAGAGCAAGTATTAAAATCACTATTGCCAGCACAGCTATTATGACATCGCTTGCCTTAAGTCTTCTGCGCGAAGGTGCCTTTATAATTTCCTTTCCTTCTGATTCTTCATATGATTCAGTTTTCGTGATCCCCTGGGGAGTAAGATCAAAAATCCAGGCCAGGATCGCTGTTATTGGGAATCCCGCGGAAAGTATAATAACAAGTAAAGTCCCTAACCATCGGGGCAGGTTCAAAGGATCAGCCAGGCTGCCTTCAACCTGAATGATTATAAAAGCAGTGCCGGCATACATGGCAAGCACTTTATAGACCTTTCGCCTTTGAAGCTCCAGCCAGAAACGAATTAAAATATTCGGTTTTTTTGTCATCGCCTATCGCCTATAATATATATTACAATGTCGTGCGGTTGTGCAGTCACAGGACTTGCACAACCCGCAGAACCTGCAAAACCTGCATGACTTTTTTGACATCGCTTATTATACATAATATATCGCCTATTCTTAATACCCCGGATTCTGCTTAAGCAGATTGTTCGATACATCAATTTCATTCTGAGGAATAGGATATAACAATTCATGAGGTTCCACAGTACAGCCTTTGTTTCCTTTGGCTGCCTCCATCCTTGATTTGAACCTGTCGGTGCGAATTAATATATTGCGACGGTGACCTTCCATAGCAAGTTCAACCCTTTGTTCACGCCAGATAGCCTGACGCAATTCAGTCTTATCTGATGTTGTTACATCTGGCAAAAGATTGCCGGGTTGTGGAAGTGGATATGCACATGAAATACGCTGAGGATCGGTTATGGGAGTGTTCCTGGCCCTGTCTCTGACCATATTGACCAGCATTTTTGCAGAATCTGGCTTGTTAAATTCATTCAACGACTCTGCATAAAGTAACAACACCTCCGAATAACGCATATAGCGGTAGTTTATATCATATTCATCCCAGTTCAGACCAGATCTTTCTGAAAATGGTATCCATCCTTTGCGGTTATTGTATCCTGTCGGAGAATCGTTATTTTCAACTGTATAGTTATTATTCTCATCAATAGGAAATACATCCCCTTTGAACATGAAAGTATAAATTATCCTTGGATCTCCTGGTTCAAATTCATTAAAAAGGTCTGCAGTCGGACAATCGAATCCCCATTGATCCCATTGATCCCTGGGCATTCGCAAAGGACCGCTATAGGTACCTAAATTACCACCGGATATATGGGATTTGCGTTGAATTTCAAAAACTGATTCATCGGAGTTCTCTCCTTCATACCGAAAATTAAATCCAAAATCTGGTGCCAGGTTATATTCTTCAGATGATACTACCTTATGAAAAGCGCTGTTGGCCTTTGTATAAACTTTCTGCGTAAGATAGACTTTCCCGAGCAATGCAAAAACAGCTCCGGATGTGATTCTGCCCGATTCATTCCATTCACTCTTCGTTGGCAGATCTGAAGCATCAATCAGGTCATTCTCAATCTGTGCCCAGATTTCAGCTGCGGGGGATCTTGTCAGATTAAGTTCTGAAGGAGCTAAAAATTTGGTAACCAAAGGCACATCTCCGAATGCAACAACAAGATGGTAGTAGCAAAGTGCTCGAATAAATTTTGCCTGGTCGACTATTTTTTCAATAGCCATAGCATCGCCATGGGTACCTGAAGATTTATCAATAACCACATTGCACCTGGCTATAACCTGATAACAATCAATCCAGGTATACCATATAGTCCCATTTGAAGCTGTTTGCCTGGAAAAGGAGATTTCCAGCAGTTCTGAAAAATCAGAGTCGTCACTGCCTTTCTCAGCATCATCTGATCCTATATTTCCGTTTGTCCAATGGTCTAACTCAAAACCGGCAAAGGAACCAAGTGCACCATAACAGGCAACCAGACCGGTTTCCAGTTCAGGGACATCTTTAAAATAGGTCTCTTCAGTAAGAGTGCTGACAGGGGGGCGATCAAGAAAATCCTCACTGCATGAAGGTGTTAGCAATATTGTGATTAATAAGGTTAAAGCGGCTTTAAAATATATTCTGTTCATAATACTTTGTTTTAATGGTCTATAAGATCAGAATGAAATTGTTAATCCCATTGAAATTTCACGCGACTGCGGAAAAAGGAAATTCCAGTCGTATCCCGCCTCTGCGGTGGGAGTTGCTCCAGCTCCCACTTCAGGATCGATTCCACGGTATTCAGTAAATGTCAGCAGATTTGTGCCTCCGATCCAGATACGGCCATCAGTAACTTTTATCTTTTCGCAAAATGTTTTTGACAGATTGTACCCTATCTGCAGATTTTTTAACCTGAAGATATGAGCCATCCTCAACAAAATAATTTGATTCCCTGTAATTGTCATTCTGATCGACTGTAGTAAGCAGAGGCTGAGACTGAGAAGTTCCAGGACCTCTCCAGGCATTGGTATAGATGTAATCAAACTCATTTCCTGAACCCTGGAAATCAAGATGTCTCTGAACACCTGCAGCATAGATATCATTCCCGTAAGATCCCTGGAAAAATACAAGCAGGTCAAATAATTTGTAACCGAGTGTAATACTGGTTCCATAGGTCAGCTTAGGCCATGGATTGCCAATCCAGGTATAATCACTGCCATCAATGGAACTATCATTATTCAGGTTTTTAAACCGGAAATCTCCGTCATTGGCATTTGGTTGGATTAATCCGCCATCCGGACCTTTATAACTTTGAACTTCTTCTTCTGTCTGGAATATTCCATCAGTCTCAAGCGCATAAAAACAACCGATTGGTTTGCCAACTTCCGTCCTGTTGACCCAATAAATTATCGGTAAATTCTCATTCCCCAGACTCGTTACTTTGTTTTTAAATGTTGCCAGGTTCACTGTTGCTCCGTAGCTGAAGTCTCCGGAGCTTCCCCTGTAATCAACAACAAATTCAAAACCTTTATTCTGCACTGAACCGGCATTTGTATATGGCATACCTGAACCTGGATAGCCTGCATAGCTTGGCATTGGAACCTGCAGCAGCATGTCTTTCGTATTTTTAATAAAATAATCAGCTGTCAGTGATAATGAGTTTTTAAAGATTGCAATATCTATTCCCACATTTGTTTGTTCAGTTGTTTCCCAGGTAATATCCGGTGTCCCTATTGTACTCAGGTAATATCCCGTGTAAACATTTTCCCCAAACACGTAGCGGTTCCCGGTTGTCCAGATAGATTGATTAACGCCACTTACCTGTGATAGATATGCATTGTAAACAGGCAGGCTGGAGTTACCGATCTGGCCCCATCCGGCTCTTAACTTCAGATTGCTGATAAATTTGCCGTTTTTAAGAAATTTCTCCTCATTTATTTTCCATGCCACTGAGAATGAGGGAAAATTACCCCAGCGGTAATCAGGACCGAATTTTGAAGAACCATCGCGCCTAATACTTGCGGTAATAAGATACCTGTTCCGGAAGGAGTAGTTAATGCGTCCAAGGTAAGAGATCATTGTATTAATATTATAGGTGCCGCCTACGTTGGGCTGGGTAATAGCTGCATCGAATGTCTGCATCTCAGGTTCGTTGTTAGGAGTCTCCCTTTTGGATGCAATCTGGATTGTAGATTGAGTATATTCAGATGTATACCCCAATAAGGCTGTTATTGTATGATCCTTAAATGATTTATTATAGGTAAGTGTATTTTCCCATATCCATCCGTTAACCCGGTAATTCTGGGAATTTAGAGTACTTAATGCCTGTCCGTTTCCTGGGGAAAGAAAATACGACGGAGAATATTGTGACCAGTCTGCATAAGCAATGTTAAAGCCATAGCTTGAACGGAACACAAAATCCTTTAAAATCGAAACATCAGCATATATGTTACCAACAAGAGTGAGTTTGTTTTCCTTTACATTTAATAACTCAACATCAAGGGCAGGATTCCCCCCTGTAATAAGCGAAGGAGCATATTTGTTATACTGGTAATCGGGATCCCCTGCATCTATCTCGCTCTCAGGTTTCAGGACCGGCGCGAGAGGATCACCGAACATGGCATTCTGAAATGATCCGGCAGCATCTTGATATCCGGTCCTTCTGACTGATGTAATACCAAGGTTTTCACCAACTGTTATATGTTTTCCTAATTTAAAATCAGTATTGAGCCTGAATGCATATCTCTTATACCCATAGTTCTTTATCTGACCATCGTTATTCAGGTAACCTGCACTGGCCAGGTAGTGTGCATATTTGGTCCCTCCACTTAACTGAAGATTATAACTCTGATTTATCACATTTTTTCTTATAACCTCATCATACCAGTTTGTATAAACACCCGTATTATATTCCGTAACAGCATGCTCGACAGTTGCATATTCCGCTATCAGGATATCAAGAGGTACTTCTGGCCCGGAATTTGGATATGTTCTTAAATAACCGTTGGTATAGCTGGTTTCTATATAATCCATAAATTCTTCTCTGTTCAGAACCTTGGGAAGTCTGGTAACATTATTGATTCCAATTGATGCGCTGAAAGTTACTTTTGGCAAGCCCTCGCTTCCTTTCCTTGTTGTAATCAATATTACACCATTTGCTCCTCTCGACCCGTATATAGCCTGTGCTGATGCATCTTTAAGGACTTCAACACTTGTAATATCCCATGGATTTAAATAACTGATATTTGAGCTGGCAAATGCAGTTTTGTCAATCACCATTCCATCAACTACATAAATAGGATCATTGTTATTAACAGTGCCAATACCTCTGATGCGAATTACTGGCTCGCTACCCGGTCCGCCTGAGGTTGAAGTTACCATAAGTCCTGCAACCCGGCCCTGCAAAGCAGACTGGATGTTATCGGGTGATACCTTTCCAATCTCCTTCGAACTTACAGAGGCAACTGAACCTGTCAGGTCTGATTTTTTAATAGTACCATAACCTATTACGACTACCTGGTCGAGCTCTTTAGTCATTTGTTTAAGGCTGACATCGAGGACTGGTTGTCCGGCATAGGTTATCCTGCCTGTGGCATAACCAATAAAAGAGAATGACACGACTGAACCACTGACAGGCTTTATTAGCGAGTATTTGCCATTAAGGTCAGTTGAGGTTCCTGTAACGGTCCCTTCAATAATCACATTAACACCTGCGAGGGGTTCACCGCTTACATCGTCGGTAACAGTACCTGTTATAGTCTGCTCCTGAGGGGAGCTTCTGGCAATAGAAGAGCATGCCAGGAGGACCATGAAGAGGATGGTTTGTAATTTCATAAGTTGTGAGTGATGAGAAGTGAGTTGTGAGTTGTGAGATTTGAGTATTTATTGGGGTTAGAAGAATATATGGCGATTACGCTGAAAACCGTATATCGTTTCAGTCCGTGCCGGAGAATTTTTAGCCCACTATGATCCTTGGACATAGCAGCCGGAGGTTAGTTTAAAGTCTCTCTAATATAATGAATTTATAGGTCCTGCGCAAGAGGCAACGAATTTTAGTTTTGACCGGAGTCCGAAGACCGAAGACGGAAGTAAAAAGACCCACGTCCGAGAACCAAGCACCTCTTTCCACCCAGCATATTGTTTTCCCCGGACCGCGTACCGCACCCCTCATACCCGTTTTATCACATCATTCTATGATCGATTTTGAGTTTCCGCATATTTATCATTTATAATGTCATTTTAATATTTATATTTGCATTTATAATGTCATATTTATGGATTCATTATTATTACAACAGACAATTGCTGATCAGAAACTTCTTTTTGCAAGAAAAAGCAGGGGTTTTACCCGCCTGAATAATATCGATAAACATCTGAAATCAAAGCAGATCTCAGTGATATCCGGGATCAGAAGATCCGGGAAATCAACCCTGCTTCTTCAAATGGCTGACAGATCGCCTGCATACCATTTCATAACATTTGATGATGAAAGGATGATCAATTTCAGCAATTCTGATTTTAATAACCTCTTAATTGAGCTTACTAAGATGCATCCTTTCAGGACCCTTTTTTTTGATGAGATTCAGAATGTAACCGGATGGGAACTTTTTATTAGAAGGTTGCATGATGAGCAATATAAGGTCTTTATAACCGGAAGCAATTCGAAGTTATTAGGTTCGGAGCTTGCAACTCATCTTACCGGCAGGTATTTAAAGAGCGAGTTGTTCCCATTCTCCTTTGCTGAATATCTCGGATGCAAAGGGATTGACTTCGACGACAGATCAACCGGAAATCTGGCAAAACTATCTGTTGCCCTTGATCAGTTTCTGATTAACGGTGGATTTCCCGAATATGTCCTGAGTAACGATCCTGAATACCTTCACAGAATATATGAGGACATAATTTACCGCGATCTCATAGTGCGGTTTGGAATTAAAAACATATTGGGTTTTAAAAATCTTGTTCAATATCTTTTTACAAATTTCACAAAGGAGACAAATTATAATTCATTAGCCGGAATATTAGGCTTCAGCAGTACAACAAGCGTAAGGGAATATATTTCATTTCTTTCTGAAAGTTATCTTCTGTTTGAAGTTTACCGTTATGATTATTCGCTAAAGAGGCAATATCAATCAGGTAAGAAGATATATGTAATAGACAACGGATTGAGAAATGCAGTTTCGTTCAAAACAGGTCAGGATAATGGCAGGATGCTTGAGAACCTTGTTTTTATAGAGCTGAGAAGAAGGTCGAAGGAATGCTGGTACTATAAAACAAAGAATAACAGGGAAGTTGACTTTTTATATTTTGATCCCGGTTGTAAGCTTATACAGGTGTGTTATGACCTTAGCGATCCTGATACTTTCAGAAGGGAAACGGCAGCCCTGGAAGTAGCGATGAAGGAGCTATCTTTAAATGAATCAACATTAATCTCCTATACCGAAAGGAAAGAGATTGCCACTACAAACGGAACTATAAGGGTTATCCCGGTTATCGACTGGCTTATGGCAGAAAGTTAAATTACTTAACCACGGTATTGCACTGAGTTAACAGGAGGTTCACTGTTTTAAAACTCCGTGTTACTCCGGTTACCTCCGATAAACTCCGTGGTTAATATTTCTTAAAGGTTTCCTCTCAAAGCTTGTAAAGTAACAAAAAATGCAAAAAGCAAATACTCCGAAACATCCTTTGTATTAATGTGCATTTTTACATAATGTTGTTTGTAAAAATGTATTTCTGCACAAAAAACCATAGCTGGTGCGGATTTAGAGAAGCGCAATGTGTGCCAAATTTAATCTAAAATAGATTTTGGATTTTGTAATTGCATAATTGAAAAACTGCCTAATTGCAAAATAAAAGTGCTCCGGCACTGGACTTCGGTCTTCCTTCTAAAAGAACATCCCCCTATCCCCCTTCGAAGGGGGAATTAAACTTGCTTCCGTCTTCGGTCTTCCGTCATCCGTCTTCTTTCAACCTATTTCTTCTCCACCGCCCTCCTCGCCTCCTCAAGATGAGATTTCATAAAGTACATTTTATAAGGTGCTGTATCCCAAAGATTCTGGTAAAGATCCAGAGCTTCCTGATATTTGCCTGATTTGTATAATCCCCAGCCTTTTGTATCTAAAAAGTTATAATAATCCCACTTGTTTCCGGCTAATTTCAAAGCCCGGGCGATAAGTTCAGAGACTTCATCAAAGTTTTTATTCATCTCGATAAGACGATTGGCAAGAATATTCAATTTGCCGGGATTTTCAGGATCCATTGAAGTCGACTGCAGTGGTCAGTCCTTCACGGTTTACAGCGGTATTTTTTAATCTGTCCCCATAAATTAAATATCTGAAAGCTTCGGGAGAACTTGTGGCCTGTGGAAATTGTCCATACCATGGAATTTCTCTAATTAATCTGGAAATCAAAAGAAAATCTATCACCTTCTTTCTTAGAGAATCTGTTATTCCAAGGAGATTCTCTTCTCTATAGGGACCATCTATTTCAATCGATTGCAAAACATCATTTGTTTTTGTGTCGATCAATTGAGCACTAAGCCTAAGAATAGAGCCAGCCTTCTGTATGTTGCCACAGACAAAGATATCGGCATCTAGTTTTTTAGAAATTGTATTAGCAACAGATGTCGGAACTGAAGCCTCTGCAGAAATATTTTGGGCCTTTAGCAATGCGGTTATTGTCTCTCTTTGTCTGACCTTAAGTTCCCCGGTATTTGAAAGGGCGGAAATTAAATTAATCTGAATTGCATCCTGCAAAATATTCCATGTTGTATCATTAGTCAAATTCTGGAATGGTATAACGGCTACTGATATTATTTCACCTGATGACGTAAGTCTTTTCAGAGCATCCTGTTTGAATATTTTTGGAAACGCCAGAATTATGACTGCAATTATCAGAACAGCATTTAAGATATAACTTGGTCCTAATTTTCGCTTAGAAGGTTTTGCAATGATTTCTTTGCCGGAAGATTCTTCAACTGATTCCGTTTTTGTTATCCCCTGAGGTGTAAAATCAAAGATCCAGGATAATATAACAGCAACCGGCAATCCTATTGCAAGAAGTAATACAACAATTGGTCCTATCCAATCTGGTAAATGCAGGGAATCAACAAGATTGTTAGTTACCTCAATTATGATATAAGCTGTAGCAGCGTAAGTAGTGACTACGCTGAAGACTTTACGCCTTTTTAGTTCCTGCCAGAATCGGGAGAGTCGCTCAGGGTTTTCGGGCATATTTTTATAAGGTACGATTTAGGGATAACCAATTTACAAAATCCTGAGGTAATAGTCAATACAAAGACTGAAATTTAATATTTCCTAATCTTCAGTAATCAGTAACAATATTAACATGCGTTCTGAAGTCTGCTATAATCTGCAGGATCTAAGTAAAAAATATATCCCCCCGACTTTCACGATTTGCCCGATACTGAGAATGAGAGAAAAAGGTAAAGGGAGATATTTCCTTAACCCTCTGTCTTAAAAATAGAGTAGCTCAGATTTCATTTAATATTAATGACAAACAGAATGGTACTCAATAATTTCCCAGTTTGTTGTTTCAAAAACCATTTTGATTATATAATGGTGGCCCATATTACCATTTAGATTCATTCGCCAGGTAAAATAACCTCTTTCATATTCTTTTTCGAGATCGTGTGCTTTGAAGACCTCACCAGTCAATTTACTGGTATATTCAGCGTTATTTAGCAGATACTTGCCCCAAACAAACTCGCCATTTTTATAATGCTCAATGATCCTTAATTCATAATACATAGGAAAGTTCAATATATCAACCTCCTTACCATTACAAATTATAGATATATCAAATGTATTCCCCTCTATAGGTTCAACCCACGTCGAAGTACCAGTTCCATTTTTTCCTTTTTGTGCAGAAAGCTGCGTAAATCCGATGCCTAAAATAAGGCATAGTAATAGAAATGTCTTTGTTTTCATAACCGATAGATTTTAGTTTAATTAACAATTAGTCAATTCTGTTTAACTAAAGTTCGGTTAAATCTTCCTGCGACACTTTGCACTTTTTAAGAGAAAACTTATATTTTCCCCTTAAACTTTGTAACTTTTCAATAAAGCAGGGTGTTTCTTAAGTAGTTTACCGGATTGTTCTTGCTTTGTGCGACTTTGCGCTTTACTTTGTGATCCTTTGTGGCTTAAGGATTTATTATCTACCACTAAGGGCTCAAAGGGCTTCACTTAGGTACACTAAGGACTTTTTAAACAGCCCCAATTTCTATTCTTGCAGTCCCGTAAGAGCGACCTGTTTATTGTACACCTTTTTTACCTCTTCAAGATGAAGATAAATTTTGTGGATATACATAGGTCTTAAAGCCCAGCTCTTTTCAAGGAATTCAAGTGCTTCCTTATATTTCCCCTGTTTGTACAATCCCCAGCCCTTGTTGTGCAAAAAATTATAATTTTCAGGGTTTATTCCCAATGCCTTTTCAACAAGATAGAGACCTTCTTCCACATTCCTGTTCTTGTCAATCAGAAAACTGGCAAGAATGCTCATTCTTACCGGATTCTCAGGTTCCAGCGACAAAGCCTTCCGTAAAGACTCCTCTGTTTTGTCAGGCATATTCGCCATATCATATACATAGGCAAGGTAACTTGCTATCCTGGCATCAGACCACGATTCTTTCTTCCTGACTGAAATCCAGTTCTTAATATGCCTGTTTGCTGCAATCGTATCGCCCATGGACTAACTCAAGCCACGCATACTGGTCCATCAACTCCGGATCGTCAGGAAAATCCCTTTCTGCCTTCTTATAAAGCTTCTTCTCTTTTTTATATTGCCCGGTCTTATGATATGAAATTCCAAGTTCGTAGTAGAATGCTCCCCAGTATGGTTTAATATCCCATTTATGAAATAACTCCAGTGCCTTTTCAAACTCAGGGATTGCACTTTTCAAATTCAGACATTTCAAAATAGCTGTCACCAATATTAAAATAAGTCATGGGATTCTGGTCATCAAAATCAATCAGTTGCCGAAGATATCTGATTCTTTCATTCAGTGTCCCGAAGTAAATTGCATAACATGGCATTATTACTGATTTTATCCTTTATTGTCAGCAAATCATTTTTTTCGTGACTCTCTGAGGCACCAGTCCCTTGCCTGTTCATACATTAATGTTGTTATAATAGGCAAATGATATATTTGTCATAGCTGCGACGAGTGATGAATCAATTTCCAGCGCTTATCAAAAAATATTCTATCGCAGAAGGAAAATCATTCCTGTAAAAAGCACGTCTTGTCCCAGTATAAAATACCTGTATGCTTCAGGGGAATCAGTTGGAATAAAATGTTTCCTGGGTAGCGATATCAGGTCTCTCTTTTTCAAGTTTGGAAATTATAAGAGTATTGTTTATCAACCCCGAAAGTGAATCCAGTATGTGAAGGATATTATCCGACCGGCCATCTATCTGAAAAGACTTTAACAGGCTCTTCTGTTTTTGAATTGATCAATTGTGCATTTATCCGAAATATTCTGCCTGCCTGGTTAATACTGCCCAGGATAAAAACAATTGCGTCGAGTTTCTGAGATATTGAACTCGCTGCAGAAGGGGAAATTGAAGAGTAATTAGTAAGACCTTTACTATTAAGCAGACTGTTGATGGTTTCTATCTGTCTGACTTTTAGTTCTTCGGAATTTGAAAGAGATGTGATCAGATTAGTTTGGATTCCCTGCTGCCAGATATCCCATAATGTATTAAAGGTCATATTCTGAAAACGCATAAAAGACAATTGAAATCCTGCCATCTGACGAAATCAGGTCATCATTCTGGTCCGGATTTTATGAATCCTGTTAAAAATCACATAAGCTATTCCACCCAAGTAGCAGGGTAAAAAACAAAATAACGGGATAAGGATCGTACGAATGTTCTATTCGTACTTTTTCGCTGGTTCATTATTCGTCTTTGAGCTCCATGTCAGATATATTATTATCCCTGGCACCCGTTATCTCCGTTCTTTACTTTACCTGGCGGATATCCGAAATACTCATGAAACCTCTTTGTGAAGTATGCCTGACTGCTGAACCCGGTTCTGTATGCAATTTCTGACGCTGTATATTCTCCATCCTGCAGCATCTCAAGTCGCTTTATTCAAACCGAACTTCGCGGATAAACTGATTAACTGTTTTTTTGTTTATTGAATGTAGTTTCCGGCTTAATTTGTAAAGACTCATGTCCTGATTCTCGAGCAAGCTCATCAACCCCGAATTTTTCATTTCCGTAGATTAGCATTGTATAATTTCGGTCAGCCTGCTGATAAATATCCTGATCCGAAATTTGCATAAGAGGCACTGTCAATGAATTTAATTTCCCGTTAACAGATAGGTCTAATAACAAGGCTTCTATCTTCAAACTTAATGCAAATAATGTTTATCCTGCAAATTTATTTGACAATCCATAACTGTTATATGTGACTCAATCCCTGATTAATAATTACTAAATTTGACTGAAATCATTGAAGCATGTCAAAAGGCAGAGACGCAAAACCACATATCGGAATCTATGGCCGTCGTAACAATGGCAAGAGCAGCCTTATAAACTGTCTTGCAGGCCAGGATATTGCCATTGTTTCAGAACAGGCCGGGACAACAACCGATCCGGTAAAAAAATCATTTGAGATAACCGGATTCGGACCTGTGATACTTGTTGATACAGCCGGCATAGACGATTCAGGCGATCTGGGTGAAAAGAGAGTCGACCGTACTTTAAGAACTCTCGATATAATTGACCTTGCCCTTCTTGTCATAACTGAAAATTCATGGGGGGAATTTGAGGATGACTTAATTTCGAAATTCCATAGTCAGGATATACCATATATAATAATTCATAACAAATCAGACCTTCAGGAGCCTTCGGTAAAATTTAAAGAAACAGTTAAAAGCAATACAGGACAGAATCTTTTTGAGTTCTCTGCAGCCGACAAACGTAACTATGAGGAACTAATCAGTCTGATAAAGGAGACGATTCCGGAGTATTCCTACAAGACTTCTACCCTCCTGGGAGACCTTATCACCCAGGGGGATATTGTTATTCTTATAACACCAATTGATGTTGAGGCTCCGGCAGGAAGGCTTATCCTTCCCCAGGTTCAGGCAATCAGGGATATTCTTGATAATGATGCTGTTGCAATCGTATTAAAAGAACGTGAGGTTGATTCTTTCCTTAAAAAGACAGGTGTCAGACCGGCTCTGGCGATCACCGATTCACAGGTCTTCATTAAAGCCGATGCTTCGATCCCTCCTGATATTCCACTGACGAGCTTCAGCATCATGCTTGCAAGGTTTAAGGGAGATTTTGACAACTACTTAAAAGGCACTCCAAAAATATCAGAACTTCGCGATGGCAACAGGGTACTTCTGCTTGAATCATGTACCCATCATGTGGCATGCGATGATATCGGCAGAACAAAGATCCCGAGATGGATAAATAATTTCACCGGAAAAAAATTGAATATGATGTAGTTGCAGGACTTGATGTTCTCCCCCGCCCTATCACCGATTATTCGCTTGTGATCCAGTGCGGCGGATGCATGATAACCCGACGACAGCTTCATAACAGGCTCCAGCCGGCAATAAAGGCAGGAATCCCGGTTACAAACTACGGGATGGCAATAGCATATGTTCAGGGGATATATAAGAGGGCGATTGCACCGTTTGTTGGTGAATCAAAAATCCAGGATATTTATCTTTAAACGAATGTAGCAGAGCCAGATCTGCAGATCTGGCTCTGCTACTACATTAAAACCTGAAATATATAAACGGCATGATCTCTGTCGATCTCATCTGATATAGCATGAATCCTATCAGCAATACAATCACCAGCTGAGCCACAAGCGGTATCCTGATAAAGAGCCCCCGGTACGACTCCTTAAACTTCTCAGGAAGAAAATGAATCAGGTAACCTGCGATGATCATCGCAAATACCCCACTGTAAACCGGCATCAGAATGCTGAAAGATCCGGGCAGGAAATTCTGAAATATCTGTCTCAAAATCAATAGAACGCTATTCATATCCGGAGCCCTGAAAAAAATCCAGCAAAAACTGACAAACTGGAAGGTAATAAAAATAGAAAATGCCCTTCCAAACCGTCCTGTTTTGATGTCGTCGTCCAAAAATTGAATCCCATATTTTATTAACTACCAGCCCAATACCATGCAGCCCACCCCATATAATAAATCTTAGATAGGCACCATGCCATAATCCACCCATAAGCATTGTGATCATCAGGTTCACATATAGTACGGATCTTTCCCTTTCTGTTGCCACCCAGTGGAATATAGAGATAATCCTTAAGCCATCTGCGACAGCGATATGTGCCATCTCTTCCAGAAGTCGGTGATATTTTGTGCTTTGTATGGTGAATTAAAGTTGAATGGCAGCCTGAATCCAAGAATCAGTGCAACTCCTATAGCAATATCGGTGTATCCCGAAAAATCGCAATATATCTGAAGTCCGTACCCATAAACAGCCATCAGATTTTCAAATCCCGAATAGACTGTTGGAAGCTTCAAAAACACGGTCAACAAAATTAACTGCAATAAAATCGGAAATTATGATCTTCTTTAATCAGTCCCTTTGAAATCATGAAAAGAGCATGGCTGAATTCCCTCTGATGTAACCTTAAACTCCTGATATAGCTGAGGAATAAATACTGAGGCTCTGACAATAGGTCCCGCAACCAGCTGGGGAAAGAATGAAACATAAAATCCAAAATCTATAATATTCCTGACAGGTTCATTTTTCTCCTGTAAACATCAATTGTATAACTAAGCGACTGAAATGTAAAAAAGGAAATACCAACAGGCAGTATTATATTACTTATATCAAATGATGTCCCGAGAATTGTTTGAAAAAGCTGAAAGAAAATCATATACTTTAATTTGAGTTCCGAAAGGTTATTTATTGTGTCGATAATAAATCCTGTGTACTTAAAATATGCCAAGCATGCCAATATTTGATATTATGCTAAGAAGCAAAAAGAGCTTTCCTGTAAATCCTCGTTTTTGAACTATTTATCAAAAGACCACAGGTAAAATCAATTATTGTTACAAATATCAGGATGAACAGGAACAGTCCCCCTGTTTTGTAATAAAAGAACAGGCTTATGATAAAGAAGTACAAATTCCTGATCAATATCTTTTTATAAATCAGGCTGAACCCGGCAAGAACTACCAGTAAGAAAATCCAGAATGCCGGTACTGTAAATATTAAGGGTTTATCGGGATCGTAGCTGAAAATTACCGAAACCAAAGTGTTCAGAAAACTGCTATCAGCTTCAGATGCCTGTTGTAAAGTAACATTATCATTCTGATGCAAAGTAGCTGTATCAATTATTAAAGCCGGAGGAATTATAATGAAAGGATCCGGTTCCTTTACAGTGAAGAGTTCTGATATCATCAACCGGCCGATGGTATCAGCACCCTGATCAGTAAAATGGACATAATCCTTCTTAGCCAGCGGAGGATTCATATTGAACCACCTGATGATTGAATTCTTACCTCCCATAGCGTTCCGTGCGTCCCAGAAAACAGCCCCCGATTCAGTTGATGCATTTCTTCTGGGCATCAATTATTTTGGGGATATTTGGGTATGATTTAAGGATCTCGCCATCCTGATATGCCATATCAGTGAGTCCGACAACCAGCAAGCCTGTGCCCGGGGAGATCTCCTTCAGCAGGTTCAGCTGACGCAAGAGTCCTTTTTCGTAATAGGAATAATCATTCCTGATATTCGTCGCCAGATTAAGTCCATAATGCATGATAACAAGATCAGGCTTCAGAAGGCTGTAGGAATCCCTGAGATTTTCCTTATCGACCATTGTGAATTCCAGCCCGGCGCTTCCTCGCTGCGGGATATTGTCGACAATTAAACCAGTCTTGCTTTCAATGCTTATCCCATAAATGTCGGGACTTGTTTTTCCTGAAAAATCAATAAGAACATTTTTTGAATTAAAGAGAGGGCATATAAACTCAGTAATTCTGTCGCTGATCCTCAGCGTATCGGTTATGACAGGATTATTTCCGGCCTTAACATCTATTCTGACATCATCAAGTTTGTTTCTGTAAAATATTCTCAGAAATTCAAATTTCGATTCAGCATCATCTGCAAGAGCAGATGGAATTATCCTGATCCATGACTTAACATTGCCCGAAGAAATCTGGCCGTCGGGCATATATCGGCAGAATGCCATAAAGGGGCCAAGTTCGTTGTGATTTATCTCCCCTTTCTTATATGAAAGATAATTGTATCTTTTCCAGTTTGGGGATGCTCTTACGTAAAATGATCTGGTATATGTTACGGGCATCACCGGAAGAAGCAATCCTGGTCCGGTTCCTCCATTTTCTTTCCGTAAAATCCGTCTGAGATAGGAACTTACCCTGTCATATTCAATCTGGGAGTCTCCGTAATAAAGGATCCTTATCTGTCCTTCAGAGAACTCAAGGGAATCAAGGAAAACCTCCATAGGATCAGGTGCAGCTGTCAATGTGTCGTACGCAATAGTATCGGACACAACAGAATCGGCCTGAAAGATGGCCGGAGGAATTTCAGTCACTAATGTATCAGCAGGTTTTATTTCCTCAGCACTACTTCTCTGAAATATCATCTTTGATGAACGGCTTAATCAGCTTTTCGGGGAACAGGCTTTCAGCAGAAGGCAAATTGAGATCCCACGGCAAAATATAAGAAAGACCTGCAAAACAGATCAGGATGATCAGTAATAGTAAAAATGACCTGAAAGGGCGCATTTCGGGAAAGAGATCAGCTCTTCTTCTTTATTTTTAAAATCTGTCCAACCTTAATTTTACCGGGATCGCTGATGTTGTTCAATACGAGCACATCATTGGTGGTTACATTATCGTACTTCTTAACAATATCCCAGATCGTATCTCCATAACGGACAGTATAAGTTATATATTCGCCATCGGGACCTGGCTGTAAAGAAGTTGCAACAAGGTTGACGGGAACTGGTTTTACCGCTCATCTGCTGTTTTTCAGCGAAAGTCATTGCATTGACCTTCGAATAATAATCTGATTTTGAAGGATCGACATAAATGGCAAGTTTTTGTCCGACCCGGATAGTATTCCTGTAAATATTGTTCCAGTACCTGAGGTCTGAGAGTCCGACACGGTACCATTCTGAAATAAAGCCAAGATTATCGCCATCCCTTACAGTATATAATAAGCCTTGTTTTCCCTTTTACATCAGCAGGCACATATGTTGATCGCGAAGGATCGGCGGTTATGTTTACCCTTGTAAGATAAACGTCGGGTTTATAATTCCGGATAGTATCATTCAGGTCGATAAAATCACCAAGGTGCGACATTGGCAATGTAAGCGACAGAGGCTTTCCTGAACCGGGTACAAGTCCGGTGCGGTATTGAGGATTAAGAGCCCTCAGCTCACCAAGAGGGATGCCCATAACTTCTGAAATCTGGTTAAGGTGAATATCCTTGGTTACCATTATGGTATCGGTTGAAATAGGAATATTAAGAGGAAGAGGCCTTATGTTATGCTCTGCGAAATATGTGACGGAATATATTGCAGCAACATACTGAGGAATATAGCCCCTTGTTTCCCTGGGCAGCCTGTAGTAGATTTCCCAGTAATCCTTTTTGTTTCCCGAACGTCTTATTGCCTTATTTACATTACCCGGTCCGCAGTTATATGCTGCAATTACAAGTATCCAGTCGTTATATATCTTGTACAGATCCCTGATATATTTTGCAGCGGCATGAGTTGACTTTACCGGGTCTCTGCGGTCATCGACAAGCGAATTGACATTCAGGCTGTACATCCGGCCGGTACTGTACATGAACTGCCATAAACCGGTTGCTCCAACCCTTGATACTGCATTGGCATTAAGAGCCGATTCGATTATTGCCATGTATTTCAGCTCGGCCGGCAGTCCATATGAATCGAAAATGTCCTCGATCATCGGGAAATAGTAATTCATCAATCCCAGCACCGCACTGAAATTTTTTCTCTGCTTTATTGTGTATACATGAATATGATTTCTGATTATGCTGTTATACGGAAGCTTGATAATTGAATTTATCTGGCTGAGCCTCTGCTTATAAACAGCTATCGGGGAATTCCACTCCAATCGAATCATTTTTAAAATCGTCAGGAAACTCCTTCATTGCCGTCTTTACATACCAGCTGTTGACAAGGCTGTCGAGATCGGCTGATATTTTTTCAGAATAGATTTCGGATTTAAGTATTATCGTATCATTAACAGCCGATACTCTGAAAACTAGAAATTGTCAGAAAGAGTGATATCAGGAACGCTTTTAATCTCATTATTCAGGTATTCATTTAAAATGTATATATACAAACTGACATTAAATCCTGCTCCGATTGATCCTGGAACCGGTAATTGTAACGGAGAAACCTGCACATTTAGTTTATTGGTGACATCGAAATTTGAAAGGCTGGCATCAACATTTGCATCAAGTATGGTTATAAGATACCATGCTGCCATTCCGATATATTGACAGATCACGATATCTTTTATAATAATCGACAGCCTCAATCAGGTTATCTTCTACCTATGAGGCATTCGCTGGATCATAGGACTCGGGATAAAGAACAGGGTCATATTCAGGTGGTTCGGCCCATTTAACCAGATGGAATATAGCTGTCAGTTTCCGGAATTTCATCGGTAAAGTCCTGATAAGCCTTCATCATCTCATTATATTTTTGTGTATTGAAGCTTAGGCTGTATATAAGTGCTCCGAATCCCGCATATACAAAAGGCAATTTCCAGTATTTTCTGTTGTAGATCTGTCCCATTCCCGGAAATGCAACTGCAAGCATTGTAGCTTTCAGAGGTTCGGGGCTGAAGGCAGGTTTTACAGGCCGGGTTACAGCAACGGTGTCCTGTGCTGTTAAGTCATGCGACAGACAAAAAAGTAAGCGTGATGAGAATAATTTTTATTTTTTGAACTGTTCTCAAACTCAGTAAAACCGGATTTTAGCCGTTATCAATGCACTCCGGTGCGACAAATATAATTATTTTCAGGAGTTAAGACGGTCAAAGATCCCTAAAATGCGCTCCATCTCTTCGGGATTCTCAAACGGGATAACTATTTTCCCCTTTCCCTGTTCATTTATCCGGAAATTGATCCTGGTCGAAAAAATCCGGTTCAGATGCTCAGAAAGCTGTAAAAAGTCATCATTAAGCTTTTTCTTTCTTTCACGTGTTGCCGGATCTTTGATTTTTGCGCTCTGGAGCAGCCTGACCAGTTCCTCGACCTGTCTTACAGAAAGATCACCATCAATAATACGGTAATAGACATCCATTTGTGTCTTTGGATTTTCAATATTGACAAGTGTGCGGGCATGCCCCATCATCACATGTTTATTCCGTATGCCAAGCTGTATTTCAGCAGGGAGCCTCAGAAGCCGGAGGTAATTTGATATTGTTGAACGCTGTTTGCCGACTCTGTCGCTAAGCTGCTTCCTGGGTAAGCCTGCATTCTTCAATCAGCCTCTGGAAACTTATTGCCACCTCAATGGCATCAAGGTCCTCCCTCTGTATATTTTCAACAAGTGCCAGTTCAAGCATTGCCTGATCATCGGCTGTCCTGATATATGCAGGGACGTGAGTCAGTCCTGCCAGGCGGGCTGCTCTGAGCCTTCTTTCTCCGGCAATCAGCTGATATCTTCCATTCCCTGTCTCTCTTACGGTAAGCGGTTGTACAATGCCAAGCTTCCTGATTGAGCCGGCAAGCTCTTCAAGAGCCTGTTCATCAAAATGGCTTCTGGGCTGAAAAGGATTACCGTCAATTGAATCGAGCGAAATATCCAGATTAGGTTCTACTTTTCTTTCAAGGACCTCTTTTTCAACACCATCAATCAAAGCCCCGAGCCCTCTTCCTAATGCGTTTTTCTGTGTCATGGATTTCTGTTTACAATAGATGTAAAAAGATTCTTCGGATGCTATTTAACTGCAGGTTCATGCTTTTCGATCAGTTCTTTGGCCAGATTCAGGTAGTTAACCGTGCCTCTTGAATCGACGTCGTATAGTATTGCAGGTTGTCCGAAGCTTGGTGCTTCAGAAAGCTTAACATTCCTCTGTATTATCGTTTTAAAGACCATCTGCTGGAAATGCTTGTTAACCTCCTCTGCAACCTGGTTTGAGAGTCTTAGCCTCGAATCGTACATTGTAAGAAGGAATCCTTCAATTTCAAGATCCGGGTTAAGGTTATTCTGAATTATTTTGATTGTATTCAGAAGCTTGCCGAGTCCTTCCAGGGCAAAATACTCGCACTGTACAGGAATAATTACTGAATTTGCCGCTGTTAATGCATTAACAGTAAGCAGGCCAAGCGATGGAGAGCAGTCAATTATGACATAATCAAAATTACCTGCAACCTTTCCAATGATACCTTTAAGGATCCTTTCTCTTTCGGGTCTGTCAAGCATTTCAATTTCAGCACCAACAAGGTCGATATTGGATGGCATGATCGAAAGATTTTCAACCCCTGTTTCATGAACAGCGTCTGATGGCTCCTTTCCGTCGATCAGACAATCGTACACTGTGCACCTTATCTGACGCGAATCCACCCCTATTCCGGAAGTGGCATTTGCCTGCGGATCAGCATCAACTATCAGCACCTTCTTCTCCAGAGCAGCCAGACTGGCTGACAGATTTATAGCCGTCGTTGTTTTTCCAACCCCACCCTTCTGATTCGCTATCGCAATGATTCTTCCCATTTTATATATTTTGGATTTCCCTGTTTATTTTGAGCTTCAAATTTACGATTTATGAGTTTTCAGCCTCAGAGAGGCAATAATGTAATTGTAAACAAATCATTTGTGCTTTTCAACATGTTATTAACATAGGATAACGGCATTAAATTAAGCATACCAATTCCTGCGCCGCTGCCCATAAACATAAAATCAGAGCTCTTGCAGCACCTTTTTTATCCAATTATTTCCATATTTGTCTCAAATACGGAAACAATGGATAATAACGACAGAAACCAGGAATGGTTTGCGATCGTAAATCCCAATGCAGGTAAAGGAAAAGGCAAAAAGGACTGGAACCGGATTGCCGGACTTCTTAATAACAACGGCATTAAGTATAGTGTGAGATTCACAGAAAGGAGAGAACAGGCAACGGAATTCACAAGGGAACTGATTGCCGGCGGATACAAAAGGATTATTTCGATAGGTGGCGACGGCACCCTTAATGAAGTAGTGAACGGAATTTTCACACAGGACCACTGATCGCCATCAGAGATCATTTTAAGCATGATACCTGTTGGAACCGGTAACGACTGGGGCAGGATGTTCGGCATTCCTCTGGTTTATGAAGGTTCGGTTCAGGTTATAAGGGAGGAAAAAACAATGTTGCACGATGTAGGGGTAGTCGACTATTACAAAGGGAAAGAAAAGCAAAAACGTTATTTTCTGAATATTGCCGGAATGGGCTTTGAATCAGTAGTTGTTTTTAAGACCAATAAGCAGAAAGACAAGGGAAAAAGCAGTAAAGCCATATACCTGTTCAACCTGTTATCGAGCCTTATATCATACAGAAATACTAATGTTGAAATAACGATTGACGGGAAAACAAGCACAGCAAAAGTCTTCTCGATAAATGTCGGTAATGGAAGATACTGCGGGGGAGGAATGAGGCAGACTCCTGATGCAATTCCCGACGACGGTCTTCTGGATATTACTGTTATAAAGGAGATGGGCAGATTAGAAATAATTAAGAACCTGAATTTACTATACGACGGAACGATACTGAGCCATCCGAAAGTTGACGGATACAGGAGTAATAACCTCAAAGTCAGTTCGGAATCGTTATTGTACCTCGAAGCTGACGGGGAATCGCTCGGACACGGCCCGGCTGAATTTGGTATTATACCCTCGGCAATTAATATAATTTACGGGAAAAAGCTTATTCAGTGACCTTTATTTCATAGAGCCGGGGCCATCTCTTTCCGGTCACAAAAATCCGCCTGCCGGAAGCATCATATGCAATACCATTGAGAACATCGGCATCGACCTCACTCCTTTTTGAGACCGGAAATAAAGGTGACATATCTATATATGAATTAACCTTGCCGGTAAGGGGATCGATCCTTGCAATAAGGTCCGTCTGCCAGATATTGGCCCATATCTCCCCGTCGATATATTCAAGTTCATTAAGCTGATCGACCTTTTTTTCATTATCATAAACCTCTAATCTCGAAACAGCTTCAAACATCTCCGGTTTGAAGAAATAGAGTACATTGGAACCATCGCTCATAACAATCTTGTCGTCAATTGTCGTAAGGCCCCATCCCTGTGTCTGATAATAGAATTTGTTTATTACCCTGAAGTCGGATTTATTATATACAAAACCCACTTTGCTTGTCCAGGTCACCTGGTATATCCTGTCGTTATAAAGAGTGATCCCTTCCCCGAAAAGCGATGATTCCAGATTATGCTGCCTCAGGACCTTGCCTGTTTCAAGCTCAACCTCCCTGAGGCTTGAGCCTGTCTCCTGTCCGGTTCCTTCATATAATAATCCGTTATTGTAAAAGAGTCCCTGCGTGAATGCCTGGCTGTCGTGGGGATAAGTGTGGATCACTTTGTAACTGTTCTTACCGGGTTCTGTATCTGAATAAATTATCACGAAACGTGTTACCGACTGAGTCTTTTCGCTGCTGTATGCCACCGCTTTTACAGATTTCCTGCCTGTAAGGTTTGTGAATGAGGAACCTACTGAACATTCCCATGGAGCTGATTTAATAACAGATACTGGCTTGCCGTCAAAATAAACCTTTACTGAATCAATTGACTTTCCCGGATCTTCAGGAATTACAGTTACTTTAACCTGATCCTTTAGCTTGTATTCCGCATTTTCATCAGGTGACTTCATTTTCATCAGATTTGCCGTGATGCTATTCCTGCTTGTATCTGCAGATTTTTCAGCCGGTTTGGTCATGTTCCCCGGTCGGCCTGAGCAGGAAATTATCCATGCAACCGGAATAACAATAAATACTAAAATAATGTACCTTGGATAATCAGCCTTCATTTTGTTTATCTCTCTTTCCGAACAAACGTCTCAGACTGTTCTTTCTGTGCAGCAGCAATCTGTCTTTCCATTTCCTGCTGATGAAGATCAAAGGGAACAAGTATCTGCCATATCTCGCTCCACCCGGGAAATCCCCCGATATTCTTATCATCGATAAAGTAATCGGCATCTATCTTCCTGCTTATTGTATCATCAAAAACCTCCTCAGGGTAATTCTTATTTACTGCATAGAATTCGATCCCGTTCTTTCTGCAAAACTCCACGGCTTCATCAAGTTCCGGACCGGCCCTGAAGGTCCACAGAATTAGTCTGGCGCCAAGTTTCTCAAGCTCCTTAAGGGTCTGAAATGCAAAAAGCTTCTCTTTTCCGATCCCGGGATATTCATGTTCAACTATTGTTCCATCAAAATCAACAGCAATCCTGATATTCCTTAAATTCACCATCCGACAGTAATAATTGTTACAAATCTAATAAAAAAGAGTAAACTTTTATCAATCATATTTTCTATAATAATGTGCAAGATTTTATGATGAATTTCTTAAAGGATCCGATTTTTGTCCATCAACTGAAATTTATCCTAATTTTACGATCCTGACTGTTAGATTTAAATGAGATCTTAATGAAACATATCCCAAATTTTATTACCTCCCTGAACCTGGTCTCAGGATTTATAGCAATCATCTATGCTTCAACAGGTGAACTTATGACAGCTTCATGGCTTATTCTGGCAGCGATGATATTTGATTTTCTTGACGGTTTTTCAGCCAGGATGCTGAAAGCCTATTCCGAGATGGGGAAAGAACTTGACAGCCTGGCCGACATTGTCAGCTTTGGTGTAGCTCCGGCTGTGATAATCTTTTATCTGATCAGGCCATCCTTTCAGAACATCTTCCTGACAGGATCCGGTTTCTGGGTTCAACTGGCCACGGCTCTCCTGTTTATACCCGTGGTTATGCCGGTATGTGCGGCCCTGCGGCTTGCTAAATTCAACACTGATGAAACCCAGGCTAAATCGTTCAAAGGATTACCCACTCCTGCAAATGCAATAGCGGTTATCACGGTAATTGCGGCAGCTGAATTTTCAACTATGCCCCTTCTGAAATCATTTACCGGGTCACCGGTTGCTATTCTAACCTATACCGTATTATTATCGCTTTTAATGGTGACAAATATTCCTCTCTTATCACTCAAATTCAATAATCTGAAATTCAGAGGAAATGAGGGAAGATATATACTCATCGGGCTCTGTCTTATACTTTTTGTGATTTTCGGATTTGCATCCACTCCGTTAATCATTCCCCTTTATATAATTGCATCGCTTACCGAAAAGTTCTTCCTGAAAAAGCAGACAATAAATTCATAAATTCAATAAACAGATACTATTTAAACATCACTTAAAATTCCTTTGTGAGCCTTCGTGAGAACTTGGCGTACTTTGTAGTTAAAAACAAATCAGTGAACCACCAAGGATCACAAAGGATATCACAAAGTAACACAAAAGTTATGAATGGGTTAAACCTGTCGTTTCAATCACCTCAATCCTCTTCCTTTACAGGAAACTTCTTTTCATAGTAAGACAATGCTGTTTTGATTATCAACCAGCTGACAATTATGAAAACCGGCCAGATGAGATATTGTAATATTGCTGTGATATACATGATATTTACGTTTTAATTTTATCTTTTGGTCTTAATTAACCCACCCCCATCCCCTCCAAGGAGGGGAGCCCAAAACGCATGCCATCTTTAGTAAATATGTCCCTCCGTTTTCATTTCTTCTTCCGTTATTCTTTTGTTATTTATTGATTTCCAGGCATACCATATATAAGCAATAACGAACGGCACAATGAAGGAAACATACATCATAGTTTTGAGTGTGAAAAGACTTGATGATGCCTTATCGATTGTAAGCGAGCTGTTCAGATCATAGGATGAAGGGTAAAATGCAGTCCCGTTAAAACCCGCTATCAGCAACAGGGCAAAGACTGCCAGGACTGTACCGGTTCCGGCATACCAGATTCCTGCACGGCTTCCCCTGAACAGAGTGATTCCGATACCGTAAAGGACGCCAACAACACCTGCCAGAAAAAGAATCATTACCAGTGGCATCTGAATCAGGTTATGCAGGTATTTGTATTTTTCCATGCTTACCGTTCCTGTTCCCTGGTCATAGGCAAATCCGGAAGATAAAAGCAGTGTTATAACGAAGAAAAGGAAAAATACAAGGAAGACTATTGAGTTCATTGTCAGCTTATTTACTGATCTTACAACAAGTTCCTTTTCGTCTACCGAATTGATAATATAGAGCAGGCCGTTGGTTCTTGCCAGGAAAAGCACGGCAAGTCCGAGTGCCAGATTTCTTCCGTTCAGCAGGGCCTCAAGGCCGTGCCATGGGGTTGCCCATTTTACCTGGTTCATTTCATTAAGGCTGAATTGGGAACCTGTAAAGAAAGTCGCAACTGCAGCACCAATAAGGAACGGCCCCAGGGATCCGTTCAGGAACAGAAAGACATCAAATGTTTTCTGTCCGTAGACATTTGATGGTTTTGACCTGTATTCATAAGCAATTGCCTGGATAATGAAACTGAACAGTATTGCAATCCATACCCAGTAAGCGCCTCCGAAACTGGCAGAATAAAACAGGGGGAACGATGCAAAAAAGGCACCTCCGAAGGTAACAAGAGTGGTAAAAGTGAACTCCCATTTTCTTCCCATCGTATTTACGATCATTGTCTTCTGAAGAGAATTCCCCGGCAGCGAAAAGATCATCGATTGCCCGCCCTGGACAAACATCAGGAATACAAGCAGGCTTCCCAGAAGAGATATGATAATCCACCAGTAGTGCTGCAGGAAAATATGTGAAATCATTGTTGTCATGTTTTTTTCCTCCTAATGTTTTGGTCCCAGTTTTATCTGTCTGATCATGATCGATATTTCGGCTATCAGAAGAATCGTAAAGAGAACTGCAAAAAGCAAAAATGTAGTTATTACCGATCCTGATCCGATCTGAGATACAGCGGCCGAAACGGGCATAAGGTCCTGGATTATCCAGGGCTGGCGGCCCATTTCAGCAAGCACCCAGCCCATTTCGCCCGCAACATATGGAAGCAGAATTGAACAAAGCGCCACCCACAGGAACCACCTTCTTGACTGCAGTGTCCCCCTGAAAAGAAAGTAAAGTGCAAGAGCAAAAACAAGTATGAAATAAAATCCGAGGATCACCATCAGATGGAAGGAGTAAAATGATACCTGTACTCCCGGGATTACATCTTCAGGTTTTGAAATAAATGAGTATCCAAAATACCTGAAATATTCATCATTGAATTTTTTATCACGGAACATCCCCAGTATTCCTTCAGCTTTCATGAGATCATTATTTTGCTTTGCTGTCTTGTATTCAGTCAGCAGATTTCTGGCCACTTTGCCCTTTTCCATCTTTTCAGCAACTGATATAATTCCCTGTGAGGGATTACCATTGACCAGGTCGTTGATGCCCGGGACAAAAGCACTCTGTCGCCTCCTGTCATAACCGAAAGGAATCCGGGGATGCTTATCCTAAACACAAAATCGTTCAACTCCTTATCTCCGATTTTCTTTTCCGATTTCTTTAAAATCCCCACCGCTACAAGATCCGCATTTTGAGTTCCGTCGTAAAGAGCTTCAAAGGCAGCGAATTTAACCGGCTGGGCTTTTGCCAGGGTTCTGGCCGATGTGTCACCGGTATAGGCAACCAGTAGGGAAGATAACAGTCCGAATATGCCTGCAATAAGGATGCTCCTTTTAGCAAGAAGCTCTTCACGTTTACTTATAAGATACCATGCGCTTATACCGAGTACGAACATTGAACCGAGCAGAAATCCTGATGAAATAGTATGAAGAAATTTACTTACAGCTACTTCATTGAAAAGGACATCCCAGAAGCTTATCATTTCATTTCTTGCGGTGCCGGGATTGAATACCATGCCAACCGGATTCTGCATCCATGCATTTGCGACCAGTATCCATAATGCCGAAAGATTGGCCCCGATAGCGACCAGCCAGGTTGAAACCAGGTGGAATCTTTTGCTGACCTTGTTCCATCCAAAGAACATTACCGCTACAAAGGTCGATTCGAGAAAAAATGCAAGAATCCCTTCAATTGCCAGCGGGGCACCGAAAATATCCCCGACGAACCAGGAATAATTTGACCAGTTGGTTCCAAACTCAAATTCAAGTATAATTCCCGTTGCCACTCCAATTGCAAAATTGATACCGAAGAGTGTCATCCAGAATTTTGTCATGCGCTTCCATTCCTCCCCTCCGTTCCTGTAATATATTGTTTCCATTATAGCAACAATAAATGAGAGGCCAAGGGTCAGAGGAACAAAAAGCCAGTGATAAATTGCTGTCAGGGCAAATTGGGCCCTTGACCAGTCAACAAGAGCAAGATCGGGATTCTCAAACATATTATTATTTTGAATTTATTAATTGATCCAGAACATATTCGCTTTTTTGCCCTTCAGTATCATAGTTTTTCTGAAGGAAATCCTGGAAAAAAAAGATCCTCAGGATAATAAAGATTATAAACAGTTTAATCAGGATTATGATCCATACCCGCTTGCCCCACCATGACATTTGGCTGAAACCCTCATAATAAAATCTGAATATCCTGTTAAGTGCTGAAATCACTGAATCCATTCTTAATTACTTCTCAGTATTAGGTTTCTAATATTTCTTTCAATTCACGGGATCAGGTCCCTTTTCTTTTCTGTTCAGCAGGGAAAAATGCCTGCCCTTTTCATCAGTTTCTTCAGACAGGCTGGATGTTATTTTCTGAACCGCCTTAAATCCGTAAAAGAACTCCCTGGCAAAAACTCTCAGAACAGTGTAGGCCGGAATACCAAGTATCATTCCGGGTATCCCGGCGGCAAAACCTGCTGCAAGAACCACAATAAAAATCTCAAGTGGATGAGCTTTAACGCTGTTGGAAAAAATAATCGGCTGAAACACCAACATTATCAATAGTATGTGTTATTGTTTCAACTATTATCATGTAATAAACAAGAGGAATCACCACTGTCGTAAAATCCAGATTTATATGGGAAGCCACACCCATTATTATTGCAATAAACAATCCGAGCCATGGTCCGACATATGGAATTACATTAAGGATTCCGAGGATAAGTCCCATAACCAGAGCCTGCTGAAAATCGATGCCGGCAATTGTCATCCCGATATCAATCAATATCATAATGCATGTGCTCTGGATGACTATGCCGATCAGGTATCTGGTAAGAAGATGTTTTACTGAATTAAGTGCCCTGGTGACATTATCAACATATTTATCGGGAATCCACATCAGTATCGATTCATAAAACAGATGCTGATCCTTCAGAAAGAAAAAGGTTATGAATGTTATTGAAAAAACTGCCACAACAATGTTTCCCAGAAGACCTACAAAGGATCCCAGAAAATTCTGGATCATCTCAATATTAAGAATCCCTGAAATTTTCGTAGCAATATAATCCTTAAGAGACAACTGAGCAGAGATATCCGGATTTATGCTCCTGAATATCTGCTCAATTTTGTTAATCGGCCCTTCTAAAATCTGAACAATCTTCTCACTGTCTATTGTCGAAAAGTAATTTATTTGTTTTGTAACCAGAGGCACAAAAATTATAAAGAAGAGGATTATCACACCCCAGATTATTAATAGGGTAAACAGTGCACTTATAGCGCGGGGCAAATGCCAGTTTCTTAATCCTTATCCTGCAAAAAAGATCCACCAGTGGCCTGCCCATTACCGAAAAGACACCTGAGACCAGTATATACACAACAATGTTCCTGAAATAATAGAGGGCCAGCAGAAAGAGTAAAATCGCCAGAAAGATCAGGATATTCCTTAAAGTGGTTTTCATCAGTAAGGTTTTTCTATATACAAACCTAATCAGAAATTTCGGAATACCATAAAAATGTATTGCAATACCCTAACCCGGCCCTTTTTCTCCGGAATTATTAAATAATGACATTCATTCAAAAAGAGACCTGTTTTGCCATTTTGTCCGATATAAATAAAATATCATGCCATTATGTCTGTTAATTCAATTTGGAACAGAAATTGAAAATAGAGGGATAAAACGATAAAGAATGTTTAACTTAAAAATAATGGAGGACAAAGCTATGTTACCAACAATTGCAAAAAGAAGTTTCAGGCCTTTTTACATGCCTAGTTTTTTTGATGATGATTTATTCCCGATGGTTACAAACAGGTCAAATTCAATGCCTGCAGTCAACATCAGGGAAGATGACAAGAAATTTACACTTGACCTGGCTGTTCCGGGAATTGACAAGAAAGATCTGAAGATCGATATCAATGATGATCTTCTTACAATCTCCTCTGAGACAAAAAATGAATCGGAAGAAAGTAAAGAAGGTTACAAGAGAAAAGAATTCAGCTATTCATCTTTCTGCAGAAGTTTTCAGATACCCGAAAACACAAACAGGGATAAGATTGAAGCTAACTACAAGGATGGAATTCTTAGTGTTGTTCTTCCCAAAGTCGACGAAGAAAAGAATAAGATTACAAGGCAGGTAAAGATTTCATAAATTACCAAAAGAATCCCGGTCCAGATGCCGGGATTTTTTGTTTAGCTGCAATATTCAAGAACCTTTGCTGCAAACTTTCTTCCAAATTCAATCAAGTGCATCTTTCTTGGCGCCGCCGGGTGAAAACTTAAACGACCCGGTCTCATCAAATGTCCTTAATTTAAGGTTTTTGAAATTTTCAAGTATAATCTTCGGAGCCTCTCCGCTCCATCCGTATGAACCGAAAGCACCGGCAACCTTACCCTTGTCCCTGATAGGATTTATCAGGGAAAAAAGCTTATAAACGGGAAGCAAAGTATTCTGATTGATTGTCGGAGAACCTGCAAGTATTGCATCGGCTGAAATCAGTTTGGATTCGAGTTCTCCGGAATCGATATTTTCAATATCCGTCACTTCAACCTCAAAATCTGCAGTTTCCCTTATTCCCTGAGCTATATATTCAGCTGCCTGTTTTGTATATCCATAAGCTGATACATAAGCAATAAGTACTTTTCGCACCTCCTTTGGAGAAACAAGCTTGAGATAGTCACTTGATAATTTATCAGTAAGGTCGACTATTTCCCGGAGGTTTTCCCTGTGAACAGGGCCATGACCCGGACATATGGCATCGATATCAAGAGGTTTTATCTTTTCAATTGCATTAACATAAACCTGCTGTATGGCTTTAATATCACATCGAAATAATATTTGAAGGCACCAAGGTAATCCGGCTGTCATTTTGCTGAACATATGCTCATCGCAGTAATGTGCTCCGAAAGAATCGCAGGTAAATAAGATCCTGTCTTCTTCAAGGTATGTATACATGGAATCGGGCCAGTGCAGATTTGGTGCAGAGATGAATCTCAGGGTTTTATTTCCGAGATCAAGTGAATCGCCATCCTTCACAACCAGCGATCTGAACGGAATGTTCATAATATCCTCAAGATATCTTATTGCGTTTCCGCTGCCGACCACGGTTGCATCCGGTGCAATCTCAAGAATCAGACTGAGGCTTCCTGAATGATCCGGTTCCGTATGGTCAAGGATTATATATTGAATTTCACCCGGATCAGTTAACGATTTCAGTTTCTTCAGATAGGTACCACTGAATTTCTCTTTTGCGACTTCAACAACAGCTTTTTTTTCTGCATTAATAAAATAAGAATTATATGTGGTCCCGAATTCCGTAGTCATCACAATATCAAATGTTTTGATATCATAATCAAGCACTCCTATCCATTTCACATCAGGAGTAATATCTATAATATTCTCATCGCTTCTTTTCATTAAACTATCTTTTCAGATTTTGGCAATAATGCTTTTGTTGGCTTTAACATGCTGAAGTATAGGCACTTCAATCTCTGTACCCAAAGGAAGGAATATATCGACCCTTGATCCGAATTTGATGAATCCCAGTTCATCGCCCTGGGTAACCATCTGATCCTTCTTTGCATAAGTGACTATCCTTCGGGCGACAGCACCGGCAATCTGGCGTATCAGAATCTCCTCCCCTTCTTCTGTTTCAATAACAATCGAGCTTCGTTCATTCAGTTCAGAGGATTTCGGATGCCAGGCAACCATATAATTCCCGGGATGATAGCATACGTATTTAACCTGCCCTGAAACGGGATATCTGTTGCTGTGCATATTGAAAGGTGACATGAATATTGAAATCTGCAGACGCGAATCCCTGAAGTACTCTTTTTCGACAGTCTCTTCAATAACAACTACTTTCCCGTCGGCAGGAGCATAGATCAGTCCCGGATCAGGTTCAAGGTTTCTGACAGGAAGTCGGAAGAAGAAGAGAATGAAAACGTACATAATAAGTGAAAAGAAAAGAAATGCCCATTTTACCAGAGAATTTTCTGACCAGATAATACCTGCCAGCAACATTGAGCAACAATAAAATTACAAAACCTACTACCAGTATTTTATATCCTTCCTTATGAATGGCCATTTTTTAAAATTTGCACAAAACTAATTAAACTTGTCAATCATCCAAAAATTGAAATAAAAAGATAGACAAGCGGGAATGAAATCAGGGCACTGTCAAAACGATCAAGGAATCCTCCGTGTCCTGGCATTACTGAGCCTGAATCTTTCACCCCCATGCTCCTCTTAAGCATTGATTCGGTAAGATCGCCATATGTTCCTGCTATCGAAATTATTATTGAAATTATGATCCATCCGGAAGTGCCCACAACACCCAGCCAGCCTGAAAGCAGCCATGCAGCCACCACTGATATTACCAGGCCGCCAAAAAATCCTTCCCATGATTTTTTCGGTGAGATCCGTTCCATAAGCCTGTGCCGGCCCAGTGTTATTCCGGTAAGGTAGGCCCCTGTATCATTTGCCCATAGAAGGAGCAGAAAACCAATAATAATACCTGGGGAAAATACCATGTCACCATGATTCAGCAAAGAATCAAGGCCTGTTCTGGAGAATGCTGAAAAAGGAAATAATGAGAACGGAACTGCTATATAGATAATTGCGAAAAAAGTATGCGCGATGGAATCAAATGGTTTCTCCTGTTTTCTGTATAATTCAATTATTATCAGTATAACAGCAAGCAGGAATAAGAAGCAGGAAATAATCAGATCTAATCAATCCTGATGCAATAAGGGTTGAGATTATATAAAGCAAACGCACCTGCAAATATCCCGGGGATCATCTGGGCATGCACACCTGTGTTCTTAATCATCAGGTAATATTCATACATGAGCGCCATGCGATAATTAACAGGCCAGTTATAAAGAATGAAACGGGATGGAGCCAGAATCCACCCAAGTATGAAAATCACTATCCATACCGCTGTAAGGGTCCGCCTGTAAAAATTTCCCAAATCTGTTATTCTTTTCTTTTTGTCTTTTGAGCATCCTTCTTTCCTGAAGATTTTTCCGGATCTTTATTATGAATGATCGGCGCTTTTTGCGGGTTTCTCTTCCTGAAAAAGCTCATTCTCTTCCGGACCCTTCACTGTATCAGCCGGCAGTGCAAGAGCTTCAGGCTTCGATGCCAATTCTCTCTCTTCCTTTAAAATATCAGCTTTTCTTTTTCCAAAGATCCTTTCAAGATCCTCACTGAATATTACTTCTTTTTCAAGCAGCAGTTCAGCCAGCTCAGTAAGTCCTTTCATATTGTTTTTAAGGACTTCCTGTGCACGCAGGTATGATTCTTCAATAATCTCTTTTACCTCCTGGTCAATCAGTTCGGCAGTTTTCTCGCTGTATGGTTTTGTGAATCCGTAGTCAGACTGACCCGATGAATCATAAAAGCTGATATTGCCAACTTTTTCGCTCATACCGAAATATGAGACCATTGCATAAGCCTGTTTTGTGATCTTCTCCAGGTCGCTGAGGGCTCCTGTTGATATTTTATTAAATACCAACTGTTCCGATGCTCTTCCTCCAAGGGCATAAGCCATCTCATCAAGAAGCTGTTCGCGAGTTGTTATCTGTCTCTCCTCAGGAAGGTACCAGGCTGCACCAAGTGCTCTCCCGCGAGGTATTATTGTCACCTTCAGGAGAGGGCTGGCATGTTCAAGAAGCCAGCTCACAGTTGCATGACCTGCTTCATGATAGGCTATTGTTTTCTTCTCGACCATTGAAATGATCTTGTTTTTTCTTTCAAGTCCGCCAACAATTCTGTCAATGGCATCAAGAAAATCCTGTTTCTCCACTGCAGTCTTGTTTTTTCTGGCAGCTATCAGTGCCGATTCATTACAAACATTGGCAATATCGGCACCTGAGAAACCAGGAGTCTGCTTTGCCAGAAATGCGACATCGAATCCTTTCTGGAGCTTGATCGGGCGGAGATGAACCTTAAATATTGCTTCCCTTTCATTCAGGTCAGGCAATTCAACATGTATCTGCCGGTCAAATCGTCCGGCTCTGAGCAAAGCCCTGTCGAGAATGTCAGCCCTGTTTGTTGCTGCGAGAATTATCACACCCATATTGGTGCCGAAGCCATCCATCTCGGTAAGAAGCTGATTAAGAGTATTTTCCCGTTCATCATTTGATCCGAAATTCACGTTTTTCCCCCTTGCCCTGCCGACTGCATCGATCTCATCGATAAAGACAATACAGGGTGCCTTTTCCTTTGCCTGTTTGAACAGATCCCTTACCCTCGAAGCTCCAACTCCCACAAACATCTCAACAAAATCAGAACCTGAAATTGAAAAGAACGGTACATTTGCTTCACCTGCAACAGCTTTGGCCAGAAGTGTTTTTCCGGTTCCCGGAGGGCCTATCAACAGAGCTCCCTTGGGAATTTTACCTCCGAGCTGAGTATATTTTTTTGGATTTTTCAGAAAATCAACGATCTCCATTATTTCAGTTTTTGCCTCTTCAAGTCCGGCAACATCACTGAAGTTTATTTTAACATTTGTATCCTTGTCGAAGATCTGAGCTCTCGATTTCCCAACGCTGAATATGCCACCGGCGCCTCCGCCGGCGTCCTCCCGACATACGGCGCATGATGAACATCCAGAGAACAATAAGCAAAATAAACGGCAATGTCCATCCCAGTATCTCTCCAAGATAGTTATGTCGCGTTTCTGATTCGGGATAGATAATATCCTTCTCTTCATACCCTGCATTTTTCTGCTCCTCAAGGATAAATGGCTGAAAAGTGGCAATATCTCCGATATTGTATGAATAATGCGGCTTTGGAACTCCAAATCCCATCCTTACCGCCATTGTTTTTCGGAATTTCAGGGTATCTGCCCGATTCAACAGCCTCTTTCTTCAGGTAATATTTCGGCTATCTCTTTATTGACAACAACAATTTTTTCAATATCCTTGTTTGCTATCATCTCCTTCAGATCACGGGTCTGAGCTTTCGGTGTTGTCTTCCCGCCATAGAATAAATTTATAGCGATAAAGGAGACAGCCAGAATGGCAAAAATCCAGTTTGAATTGAATTTCGGCTTCAGGTTTTTATCAGGAATCTTGCCTGGTCCCTGATCTTGTTATTGTTTTCTGCCATAAATTATTGACTTAACTTAAGTTATCTTTAACCGCTTCCATTGATGCATCAGCCCAAAGCGATTCAAGGCTGTAAAAATGCCTGTACTCTTCAAGGAAAATATGCACAACGACATTCCCATAATCGAGGAGGACCCAGAAACAATTGTCGAGCCCTTCGACATGAATAGGTTTTTCACCGGTTTCATTTCTCACAGTGTCTTCTACGGAGTCACAAAGTGAATCAACCTGGTTAGTTGAAGATCCATGGCTGATTATAAAAAAATCTGTTATTCTGTTTTCGAGCTTTCTCAGATCAATTTTAAGAACATCCTGTCCCTTCTTTTCAAATATCCCTTTTACAATACTTTCCAGGAGTAATTCAGTCCCGTCCTGTCTTTTCTTCATCAAAAATTTATCAGTTAAATATCAAGTTGCAAAAGTACAAACTTTTATCCGTATTTTTGTCATTATCAGTCTCTCTTTACAATTTCAGTGCCATACCAACTCTCTCCGGAATAATGGTAAATTTGACATGGAAAAACATAAACCTGCCAGGTATGATAATCGGATCAAAGCTAATTTATTGCGAAAATACACTATCGACCAACACTTTTGCTTCAGGCTTACTGCAAAATGATCCTGTAACGGAGGGTACGATAATTCATACGAATTTCCAGCTGGCAGGGCGTGGGCAAAAAGGGAACAGATGGGAAAGCGAAGAGGGTAAAAACCTGTTATTCAGCATAATTCTGTTCCCGACATGGTCAGTCCCGAGGATCAGTTCATCATTTCCATGTTCATTTCACTCGGAATCTGCGACTTTCTGAAAATATTCATAACCGGGTGCAAAATAAAATGGCCCAATGATATTTATGCAGGTGATGACAAAATAGCAGGTATCCTTATTGAAAACTCAATAACCGGAAATCATATCTCAAATTCAATAGTCGGAATCGGACTGAATATAAACCAGGTGAAGTTTCCTGAAGATATCCCGAATCCTGTTTCCCTGAAAATGCTATCCGGAAAGGATCATGATCTTGATTATTGTCTGAAGCAGATCGCAATTTGCCTTGATAAACGCTACAAGCAGCTTCTGGCAGGAAATCGTACGGAAATAAGAACCGATTATATATCCTCTCTTTTCAGGTTAAACGAATGGTGCAATTTTATTACCGGCACCGGGCTTCTTTACGGGAAGATTATTTCAGTGGCTCGATTCAGGATGCCTGCAAATTGAGGATGAATGGAAAAACATCCATGAATTTCAATTTAAGGAAGTGGAGTTTATGGAGTAATATTCTTCCATCCCCTGAACTTTTCCATTTCATCGACTAATGTTCCGAGGAATCTGTTAATATACTGTGCCGCTATCATTTTCAGGAGAGGATTCAGGCTGGCAGCCAGTTTAACAATAACCTCGGCTTTGCCAGCAAAATCTTCCTTAATGTTTAGAATCAGAGAGAATTCATTTGACTGTGAAAGCAGTACCACTGTAAACGACCTTATTATAAGGTTCCTTTTCAGAAAGATACATTTTAATGTTACCGAGTGGCGGAACATTGAAACTGCATGATTCCCTGCCGATCTCCAGTTCCTTAATGCTGCCATCAGGAACAAACTGCCTGAAGTTCCTGATATCTGTCACAAAATCAAATACCTCTTCAGGCTTACAGGTCAGTTTTCCTGTTCTGCTTTCATAATTTGATAAATCTGACATATAATTATTGATTAAGTCCCCATGACGAAGGATCCATTCTCCATTGCTTCAATGTTTCAATATCCTGCCTGTTAATATACCCCGATTCAACAGCTGCTGAAATAAGTGTGCTGTAGTTGCTCAGAGTGTGAAGTTCACATCCCGCAGCTGCAAATCCATCAGCTGCCTTTTGAAATTCATAAGTAAATATTGCAGCCATGCCCAGAAGATCACATCCTGCATCCCTAAGGGCTTTTACGGCACCAAGACTGCTGCCACCGGTTGATATAAGATCCTCAATAACAACTACTTTCTGGCCAGGTTCAAAATAGCCTTCAATCTGGTTTCCAAGACCATGCTCCTTTGCTTCCGACCTGACATAAATAAACGGAAGTCCAAGCTTTTCTGCAACAAGCACACCATGTGCAATTGCTCCCGTGGCAACACCTGCTATCAAACTCGCATCAGGATAATATTCCCTTACCACTTCAGAAAATGAATCTCTGATACAGGACCTGACTTCAGGAAAAGAAAGAGTTTTACGGTTATCGCAATAAATTGGTGACTTCCAACCTGAAGCCCACGTAAAAGGATTTGATGGTTGCAATTTTATTGCTTTAATTTGTAAAAGATATTCGGCTATTTTTTTAGCACTATTTTCCATCTGGGTATGTATAAAGTTCATTTTGAAAACAGATTCATAATGATCAGTGCGGAACCTGACCGGATACAAAAATACGGCGATATTCCATAAGTTTTACGCAACGAGTGAACTTTATAAATTAATATCGGAATTCCAGGCTGACAGCTCAATTCAATCAATCAATGTTTACGGTACCAATATCAGGCATATCTGGAAGATCTTCAGGATATACTTCACAGAAGTCGGAGCGGCCGGAGGACTTGTACAGGCACACCTCGGGTAAATATCTGTTCATTGAAAAGAAAGGAAAGCTCGATCTGCCCAAGGGTCATATTGAACCAGGGGAAGAACCTGATGCCTGTGCACTGCGTGAAGTGAGTGAAGAGTGCGGTATTTCAGGGCATTCAATTGTAAAACCGCTTCAGCCCAGTTACCATACATACAGCTGGGAGGGTATTTCATACCTGAAAAAAACAAGCTGGTTCCTGATGGAATATGATGGGATCATGGTTACAGAACCTCAGTCTTCCGAAGGGATAACAAAAGTGGAATGGTTTTCGGCTGATGAAATAAGCAAAATAAAGAGAGTGCCTGGTTATCGCTGATGGATGTTATTTATTCTGAGATCCTGAGAATCTGAATAAAGTGTATATACTACACTTACAGCCGGTAATCGGTTTACAAGACGTAGTCTTAGCGGAGGCTGGCAACAAGCAACAAGCAAATCCAGCACCCGGATCTAAATATCTTCTCCCTTGTAATCTTTAAGATCAATCGCGGCAGGAACAAATCTTGAGGCATCTCCCCCGCTTCTTATAATATCGCGGACAATTGTTGAATTTATAGGTGTATGCTCAGGTGAAGTCAGGAGAAATACCGACTCTACATCAGATGCCAGTGCTTTGTTAATCTGTGCAATAGCTCTTTCAAATTCAAAATCAGCTGCAGTTCTCAGTCCTCTGAGGAGATAGCTTGCGCCATTTTTGCGGCAATAATCGACTGTAAGTCCTTCATAATGGTCAATCCTGATCCTCGGTTCACTTATAAAGACTTTGCTTATCATCTCCTTCCTGACATTCAGCGGGTAATAGCTTTTCTTCAGTGCATTTGCCCCTACTGCAATTATGATCTCATCGAACAGGCTGAGAGCCCTTCTTACAATACCCTCATGCCCGATCGTAAACGGGTCAAAAGAGCCCGGGAAGACAGCAATCTTTTTCATTCAAATGATATTTTTTTTGGATTTTTTACTTTTTGCCTGAGAAGAGACAATTCAAGCACCTCCATAATTGAATCAACAAAATGAAATTTTAATCCCTCAATATAGATCCCCTTGATATTTTCAACATCCTTTCTGTTCTCTTCCGATACAATTATCTCTCTTATTTTTGATCTTTTTGCTGCAAGGATCTTCTCCTTGATACCTCCTACAGGCAGTACTTTGCCCCTCAGTGTTATTTCTCCTGTCATTGCCAGGTATTTTTTCACCTTTCGCTGAGTAAAAGCCGAGGCAATTGAAGCGGCCATTGTTATCCCTGCCGACGGACCATCTTTTGGTATAGCGCCTTCAGGAACGTGGATATGGATATTCCATTTTTCGGAAAAATTATCAGGAAGCTCAAGTAATTCAGCATTTGATTTCAGATATTCAAGGGCAATGACAGCCGATTCTTTCATCACCTCCCCCAGGTTTCCTGTCAGCGTTAGCTTGCCAACCCCCCTGCTCAGACTTGTTTCCACAAAGAGTATCTCTCCACCGGCTGCTGTCCAGGCCAGCCCTGTAACAACACCAGCCTGGTCATTCCCTGCATATAAATCGCGGATAAATTTTGGCGGGCCAAGCATCTCAGCAAGGGCATTTTCGGAAAGATCAGAATCATAATTTATTCTCAGATGCAATATTTTTTGCTGTCACCCTTACAATCTTTGCCAGTTTCTTATCAAGTTCCCTTACTCCGGATTCCCTTGTGTACTTATCGATCAGAGTCTCCATGTCTTTTTTTCCCTATGAAAAGCTGATCCGGCTTAACTCCATGGTTTTCCAACTGTTTCGGCAACAGGTGCTGACGGGCAATTTCAAGCTTTTCCTCAATCAGATAGCCTGTTATTTCAATAAGTTCCATCCTGTCTCTCAATGCAGGACTTATTGTTGAAAGAGTATTTGCAGTGGCGATGAAAAGCACCTTTGAAAGATCGTATTCCATCTCAAGGAAGTTATCGAAGAAGGTGCTGTTCTGTTCCGGGTCAAGGACTTCGAGAAGGGCAGATGAGGGATCGCCCCTGAAATCCTGCCCCACCTTGTCTATTTCGTCAAGAATAAACACAGGATTTGAGGATCCTGCTCTTTTTATATTCTGAACGATCCGGCCAGGCATGGCTCCGATGTAGGTCTTTCTGTGCCCCCTTATTTCAGCTTCATCATGCAGTCCACCGAGTGACATCCTGACATATTTTCTGTTTATTGCTTTAGCAACCGATCTCCCCAGCGAAGTTTTCCCCACTCCGGGAGGGCCGTAAAGACAGAGGATTGGCGATTTCAGGTCACCTTTAAGCTTGAGGACTGCCAGATGTTCGAGGATTCTTTCCTTTACCTCATCAAGGCCAAAATGATCGTCATCGAGCACTTTCCTTGCATTATTAAGGTCAAGATTATCATCGGTATAAAAACCCCATGGGAGATCCAGAAGAGTCTGGATATAATTGACCTGCACCGAATACTCTGCTGCGGCAGGATTCAGGCGGCTAAGCTTCTCCAGTTCCTTTTCGAAGGTCTTTTTTACCTCTGCGGTCCATTTTTTTTCTTCTCCCTTTTTCCTGTATTCTTCAATATCCTTTTCGAGCGGATTTCCCCCAAGCTCATTTTGAATTGTCTTCATCTGCTGATGAAGAAGAAATTCGCGCTGCTGCTGGTCAAGATCGCTTTTCACTTTTGACTGAAGTTCGTTCTTGAGCTCCAGAACCTGGATCTCCTGAACCAGAAACTCGAGGAGCATAAACCCTCTGTCGCGAAGAGAATTTATTTCGAGAAGCCGTTGTTTGTCCTGCACCTTGATATCGGTGTTGGAGCAGATAAAATTGATAAGGTATGTGTTGTTCTCTATGTTTCTGATCGCGAAAGAGGCTTCAGGACTGATATTTGGATTGATCTTTATTATTTTGAGCGACAGATCTTTAAGAGATCCAACAATAGCATCAAAATCTTTGCTCGGGAACTCAGGCTTAATTTCGGGAATGGTCCTTACCCTGGCAATAAAATAGGGATTGTCGCTGATGAGTTCATTCAAAACCATTCTTTTGCGCCCCTGTATTATAGCAGTTGTTGAACCATCCGGCATTTCAAGCAGTTTAACAATCTGGCCGACTGTACCAATATTATGAAGATCCTCAAATAAGGGATTTTCAAGATCGGGATCTTTCTGAGCTACAGTTCCTACAATCTTGTCGGTTCTGTATGCATCCTTTATAAGCTGCACCGATCTGGGCCGTCCTATTGAGATCGGGAGCACCACACCCGGAAAAAGGACTGTATTCCTGAGCGAAAGAATAGGAATTGAATCGGGGACATCAACATCCTCAAGATCCCCATCCTCCCCGTCAGCTATAATAGGAACAATATCCCCGTCGCTATCAAGCATTTCGGGGATTAAAAGTTCACTGACACTCTTCCTGAATTTCTTTTCCATTCTTAAATTAATGCCGTCAAATTTAATTAATATTTTTACACTTAGAGCCAGAACTGTAGTTAAGCAATCATTGTGCCATAGTTTTGAGGGTAATTCACTTATACCCCGTTATAACCCCCTTCCCGGCCTTCCCCCACGGCGGAAGGAGTTTTGTCATATCCCCGTGGGGGAAATTGAAAGGGGGTAAAAATAAAAAAGGGGCCGAAATCAAACCCCTTTCACATATGCTTTAATCTGTAAGTTATTTCTTTTTGACTACATGATCCTTGTAACGGTTCATGAATTTGTCAACGCGTCCTGCAGTGTCGACAAGTTTCATCTTCCCGGTATAAAAAGGATGCGAAGTGTTGGATATTTCCAGTTTGATAAGCGGATACTCTTTCCCATCTTCCCATTTAATATTTTCTTTTGAAGGGGCAGTTGATTTGGTAAGGAATGAAGTAGCCATTCGACATATCCTGAAAAACAACAAGCCTGTAATTACCCGGATGTATACCCTCTTTCATTACTCTTTTATTTTATTCCTTAATTTGATAAACTATAACCTTTAATTAGGGTTTGCAAAATTAATGAACATTATTTTAAAAACAAAATGAAATATAGAATTATTATTTTACAACCTTCGATGCAATTTCATCATCGGGCTTCCGGGCCATTTCGTCTTTGTATCTTATAAATTGAAGCTTATCGTTTATCATATAACGGTAAGTGATATGCATCTTTGCCTTTGACGCCCCCAGAGCTTCATAGATTGCTATCATTTTGGGATTATAATCCCCTACCCATGAGAGTTCCAGCTCTTTATACCATGGTTTTCGTTTGAAAACCTGATACAGCTGGTAAAAGATTGCAGATTCAACTCCGCTGTTCTGGTGTGAGGGATTTACTCCGCCGACGATGGCGCGCATTCTGGTCATTTTATGATTTGCCCTGAACCATACAAATCTTATCATGTTCAGGATATTGAGTTTCCCTTTAAATGGTTTTATAATTTGATTCAGATCGGGAAAAAGAATAAAAAAGGCGATGGGTTTATCATTTAAATATGCGAACCAGATGAGTTCCTCATCAATAACTGCTTCTTGCTTTTTGAAATGATGCTTCAAGGAATTCCGGATCGAGCGGAGTGAAGTCCTCCTTAAATATTGACCATGCTGAATTATAGACATCTACAAGGTCCCCGATAAATTTATCCTTCTTCGAAAACTCCAAATGACGGAATGTATAACCGGGTCTTTTTTCGAGCCATTCGGCTATTTTCATTATCCTGGGAGGGAATTCCACGATTGCTCCTTTCTCGTCCCTTATTTGCCTGTGGTATGAGTATTGTTCGTAATAATTTCTGAATCCATAGGCCTCAAAAAAGTCCCTGTAATATTTCTTATGGTAGGGCATTCCGTAACCCTGCTGAACAAATCCCTCAACCAGAAGTCCCCAGTTGTTGTCATTCTCCCCGAAATTTACAGGACCGTCCATTGCCTGCATACCGTGTGATGAGAGCCAATTCTTTCCAGTATCGAAAAGAGCAAATGCGGCTTCTTTGCTTTCAATGACCTCAAAAAAGCCTATACCTCCGGTAGGCTGTCTGTAAACATTCGATTTCGTCCTGTCAAAGAAGGCAGCAATGCGACCTATGGTATTACCGTTCTTATCCGTTAAAATCCAGCGGCTGGCCTCTCCACCCCTCCGGAAAAGGTAATTTTTTTCAGGATCGAATATCGATTCAAGCTCAGAATCAAGCAGGCAAACCCAGTTTGGATCATCTTTATAGAGTCTCCTCGGAAAGTCAAGAAATTTCTTTTTATCACCGGATGATATTACTTCACTGATCAGCATGCTGTCAAATATCTTAAGTTGCATCATTCAGGCAGATTGTTTGTCTGAACTTGGAAAAATACCACATGTTTTCCGGACAAATATATTCAGAATTTTATTGTATATCAATTACCCTGTGATCGATCAGGATGAACAACAATCCAAGAAGAGAAGAGTAAAGCAAATATATCTTCAGCGGAATATATTCTGATGGTTTGATATTCATTTTTATCCACAGATATCCTGCCAGGAACACTTTCCCGAGCAGGTAAACGATAAAAGTTGCCAGAGCAACCCCTACAATATCATATCCCCATTGTATCATCATCAGGCTTAGCGGAATATTGAAGGCAAGTTCAAGCAGTGAAGAAATAAGTGTGATGTGAGTTTTCTTCCTTCCGACGATTATAGTCTGAGGGAAGATAAGGCGGGGGATCACCAGCAATGTGTAGATCAGAAATACATCAGCACTTTTCTGGAATTCGGGAGTAAAAATCCGGGGGTAAATCCATCTGGCCAAAAGCATTATGAACATTGTAGCCGGGAAACAAATATGCATCAGCCTCTTAGACCTTGCTTTAATTTTCGCAAGCGAATCTTTCATCATGGTTCTTGTCGAGAATTCCGGAAGCATTGCATTACTGAGGCCGTTTGCCAGCATAAGAACCAGCGGGAATTCCTTTGCCCCGTATCTGAACCATGCAAACATTCCCGGATCGCGGTAAACGGCTGATATTATTACCCCGTCGGTATATTGGGCCGAACCGCTGATCAGAGAAGTAAGTACAAGAGGTAATCCGAGATAAAGATGTTCCTTCATGAACTCAACCGAAATCTTCATCTCTGTATATCTCCTCAGTAGAATTAGGAGCCAAACCCAACGTATCACGGTAATTGCAAGCAGGCCATAGATTGACCATATGATATCCTTTCCGAAAAAAACCGGTGTTATAACAAGTATAAGCTGAAGGGAAAAAGTATAAAAGCCGTACTGAACGATCCTGTGTGATCGGTTATTAAGAAGATAAATATATTCGATCAGGCACACCGGATTGCTCAACAGCAGGTAAAGAAGAAGAAGATTCAGGTAGGGAACGTTCCCTGAAATACGTTAAAAACCGAGAAATTGTTCTTAATAGAATGACCAAAGGCAAAAAAGAGAAGGCTGAAAAAACACAACAGCAAAAATGTATTGAATATCTCAGGCGATTTGCCTGTCGGGTTCTGTCCTACCCTGCGGTAGGTTTTATTCCTGTGATAAAGCGGCAACAGTGACTGGATTATGCCTGTAACCCAGAAAAAGCTCATCAGTCCGGCTATGAACAGGAACATCTCCCACGAACCTATCTGTGCACGGGTAAGATGACTTTTGGTAAATACGATGCTTATTATAAGAAAGACGGTAAACCTCATCAGCTGGAATAGCTGAAGCCCTGAAATATTGTCTATCAGTTTTATCTTTCTCAACACTGATATGAAGTATTCAAAATCCCCCTGATAACATCAAACCGGGATAAAAATTGCTCATCGTAACCAGTATTTATGAACTGATTAAAGTTAACAATAGAATTCCGGCGGCATAAAATAAAACTAAAATTTTGTGAAATAGAAATTTTGGGCTTATTTTGCACCCCTGAAACGGTGGATGTAGTTCAGTTGGTTAGAACGTCGGATTGTGGTTCCGAAGGTCGTGGGTTCGAATCCCATCTTCCACCCAAGTAGAAAAGGCTGTTCCGCCGGAAGACGGGCAGCCTTATTTTTTTACTCATCAGTCTTATTGGCTGTTTTCGGATGAAGGAGTAGCAGCTGAAGCAAAATAGCCAAAAACACAAACAGAGCCAGGAAAGCAATATGATGACTTAAATTCCCTGAATCAGCTGATTTACCCAGAATTGTAGTTATAATTGCACCTGATGAAATGCCGGCCAGATTCATCAGTCCGTACCCGGTTGCCCGGTAACGCGGTGAAGCAAACTGGCATAAGATCGGCATACAATTTACATCAAACATTCCGAATCCGAACCCAAAACAGGCCGCACCGCCAAGAATAGTAATTAAACTGCCGCCAAACCCGACTAGCAGAACAGCCGGTATTGTCAATGCAAGCCCAATAGCACCGGTATAAATCCTCCCGCGCAAGGTCTTCCTTATCCAGCGGTCAGCAAGAACTCCTCCCACAAGAACTCCGATAAGCGCCGACAGGGCAATTGTAATTGTTGAAACCGGCCCTGCAACCTCCATCTTAATATTCAGGTTTGTGGAGAGCAGAGTCGGGAGCCAGTTTTTGGTAGCCCACCCGGGCAGACTTGGTGCAGAAAAATAAAAAAGTATTACCCAGAATGAGAGACTGCCCAGCAGAACTCCCAGTCCTTTAAACGAATCACGTAACCTGCCGGCAATGGAAGCTGAATTCTCAATAATAACGGTATAGGCTTTTTTCTCCCGAAGGAAGAATATCAGTACAATGCTATAAATAATGCCCACGAGTCCGAATGAAAAAAAGGTTGCGTGCCACGAAAAACTGCCTGCTATGGTAGCACCAAAACCTCCCAGGGCCTGGCCCAGGTAGATCCCTGTCATATGAATTCCTATTGCAAGCGATCTGTTTTTTCCCTGATGATAATCGGCAATAAGCGATAGCCCGGCAGGCATATAAAAAGCTTCGCTGACCCCCATCACTGCCCTGAGAGCATATAACTGACCATAAGTTTCAGCAAATCCCATGCAGAGAGTGACCCCTGACCAGACGAAGAGGCTTGCCACGATTAGCCATTTGCGGTTCAGACGGTCTGCGATTATGCCTGAAACAGGACTCATCAGGGCATAAATCCACAGGAAAATTGCCATTAGTCTTCCGAAATTGGCAGCAGTCTGCAATTCGGCAATATCGGCCATCATCGATGGTTTCATTGTCGAAAGCATCTGCCTGTCGATATAATTCAGCAATGCAACAAACCACAGTAGAAAAACAACTGCCCATGGATAAAACCTTCGTTCCTGCATCTGCTTAAAAATTTAGGAATATCCCTCTCCTGCCTTAATTGATTTTATTACGATAGTGGACTTCACGTTCAACATCTTCATTATCGAGCGGCGGACCCTGCTCTATCTTCCGCCAGTCAATTGTGCGGTTGTACTTCTTCATCGCCAGCTCTGCATCAAAGATACGTGAATCGTGAAGTTCCATCGTATAAGGTGTATAATCGGGTGCCGGGGTGAAAAAATCCTGCAGCAATGAAGCCGTTACATCGAACTGATTGACATAAGGAACGTTAAGGATATTATATATCGTTTTCAGTACAGAACCAAAATTGGCATGTGTATGAGACACATACCCCCTCTTTACATAAGGACCTGCCATCATTAATATCGAGCGGTGGGCATCAACATGATCGACACCTCCCTGCGGGTCATCTTCTGTAATTATGACCAGCATGTTTTTCCAGTATGTTGTCCGGGATAAAAAGTGCAATATCCTGCCAAGTGCCAGGTCGTTATCGGCCATGAATGAATGAGGATAAAAGTAGCCATCCTCGGCCTGATACGGGCTCCGTGATCATTTGGAAACTGCATTGTGACAAGCGAAGGCATCTCATCGTTTCCGCTTATCCATTTTTCAGTGAATTCCTTTTCAAACTGATCCATTCTGTACTGATCCGGTATATTCATATTGTATCCTGCATAGTTGTGACTTGTCCTGCCGAATAAAGCTTTTTGCATCGGAACCATAACACCATGCGATGCTCCTGTAAGTGTATCGTACCATTCCTCCCTTACGTGTGCAGTCTCATTGGCTTCACCAAAGTTATAGAACGAAACATTTTCCCTGTCGAGCGCCTCCCAAAGCCCTCCGATTTCAGCATAATCTTCAGGATCAATGCTTCCTGTTGTTCCCGGATGACGCCTTCCCGGAGCATCAGAAAATATCTTCGCAGTTTTTGAAACACTCGAATTCGCTTCAACCCATTCATTTGGGATAACTCCCATCATCCAATGGTGACCGTGGATAGATGCATCACTGTCGCAGTAATAGTTATCTGAAAATGCAAACTCTTCGGCTGCTTTATGGTGGTTAGGACTGATCCGGAGACCAGGGAATTTACCTCTCATTGATAATCAGGCAGCGTGTACTCATTTTTAACGCCATACCGCGCCAGAGTACTGTCTCCATCGGCATTTTTAAGCTGACCGAAAACCTCGTCATAGGTTCTGTTCTCCTTTGTGATATAAACTATGTACTTTATCGGGGACTCACGCAATCCTGGAAGAGCCGGAAGTGGATTATCAGTATCATCCTTAATGTTCCGGACCATGAAAGTGTTTTCAATTGATTGTTTTGTATAAAATGCCAGTTTGTCTTTGTCAGGCATGACTGACTTTCTGAAAACTACCCAGCTGTATATCGCCTATAAAGTCGCCCTGAACCGGGATTACAAAATCCTTTCCGCCGTTCGGACCGGCGCCCAGCCCCCTGCATGTGATTATATACAGGTTCTCCTCATCCTTCGATAACAATACCCTTGCAGGACCCCACCCTGCAGGTATTAATCCTGTTGTTGTGCCTTTCTGAACATCAATTACTGCAACGGCATTGAAACCCAGAAGAGCCACATACAGGGTTTTTTCATCTTTGCTCAACGTCAGACCGAAAGGCAGCAATCCCCTGAATTTATCAATCCGGTCATCGATGCTTATCGGTATGTGTCCTGTTATCTTGTGGTTTCTGTAATCAATTACTGAAATATTATCATTGGTTGCATTTGACACATATGCAAACTGCGATCCTGCTGCTATTGAGTTAGGGCTTGCTCCACCAACAACTTCAGCATCTTCAATCATTTGTCCTATCTGGTGACCCGTTTTGAATTTATCAGTCACCTGATTGGTTTGCAGGTCAACAGCAAATACACTCATTGCATCAGGATGAAGAGGGCTTCCGACTCCCGGAACTTCACGGCCTTCAACGACCGTTCCATTTATTGACTCAGGGGTATTATTCCCATAAGGATGATGCGAGATCAGCAATGAATCGTAGTTTTCAGGGGTGGCACCTGTTATCAGCGGGTATTCATACATCCCGACATTTGCAACGAATGCAGTTTTATTATCCGGACTTAAAGTAAGTCCAAACGGCTGCCTTCCTGTCTTTACTGATGCCGTAACCTTTTTCGAGGAAAGATCGATGCGGACCATCCTGAAATTTCCCCTGTCAAGAACCAGCAGTTCATTACCGGATTCGTTTAACACCAGATCAGAGGTGAAACTGTCATTGTAAGTGGTACCATCAGCAATGCCATTCAGAGAAATTGAATCGAGACGCATCAGGGTTTCTGTATCATAAACGATTACAGCTCCGTTATCGCCCCCGCTCAGATAGACAGTCCTTGAATCGCCTGCAAAACAAACGCCCAGGTAAGATCCGTTTGATAATGGCGATTTGATTGTTTTATCATAGCTTGGAACCCTTAAGGAAGTCATCGACTGCAGATCAATTATTGTAAACACACCATCGTGCAGTGTAACAGCTTTTTTGCCATCGGGCGACAGGGCCATTCCGAAAGGATCATGAGTGATCCTGATTAATTCACCGGCAGGCGTAATAAATCTTCCGCTGGCAAGAACTGCGGTACCATCTTTTCTGATGACAGCTGGCATATTCCCGGCCGGTACAGTTAATATCTCAACCTTTTTGTCCGTGCATCCGGATATGAAGGCTCCGGCAAGAATTAACAACAAGAAGAAACGGCTGTAAAAATGCATACCTTAATTATTACAATCCAAATTAATAATAAATATTCCAGTAAACTCCTGTTTTCCTGGTTGAAATCAGGCAGAAAGTCTTTTCAATCTTCAATTCATGATAAAAACTGAAAAACTGGGGCTAATTTCTCATTAACCGCCGGTATCTTAAGTATGCATTCAGTGAAAGTGAAACAAGTACGATAACGGCAATATATACAAATGCCGGTACAGGGACCGGGTCGCCCCCGGCATACGAATGCAAGTCCCGAGAGGTAATAGTTAACCCCGAAATAAGTCATCAGGACTGACGAGAATGCAAAGAGCGACAGCAGGTTAAATGTGTAAATATCTTTCATCCCGGGTATATTCCGTGAGTGAATGACAATACTATATATAATAATTGTGATCAGCGACCATGTTTCCTTTGGATCCCATCCCCAGTACCTGCCCCAGGATTCATTTGCCCAGACAGCGCCAAGGAAGGTTCCGATAGTAAGCAGATAGAGTCCTAATGTCAGTGTCCTGTAGTTTATTACAACCAGCTCATCAATTGTATCCGAGATCCTGTCCATATTATTTTTGTCTGCAAGCGAGAGCAATATCATTGTTATTATGCTCAGGATTGCACCCAGACCAAGGAATCCATAGCTCCCCGTAATAACAGATACATGCAATGTTAACCAGTAGGATTGCAGCACCGGCACCAGGTTGGTAATCTCAGGATCCATGAAACTGAGATGAGCGACCATTAGTGTCATTCCTGCAAGCACTGCTGTTGCCGAAAGTGCAAAAACCGACTTGCGGCTGAAGATGAAACCTGCCAGGAGGGTAACCCACGAAATGAAGATCATCGATTCATAGCCGTTGCTCATGGGTGAATGTCCGGAAATGTACCAGCGAAGCCCCAGCCCGAATGTATGAAAGAGGAATGCTCCAAAAAGAACCCAGCTCAGAAGCTTAACAAATAATGAAATTTTGTTCCTGCCTCTTAACACCATTATTATCAGACCTGTAAGCATAAGAAGGCCTATAGTGGCATAAAATGGGAACAGCTTCTCAAAAATCATTAACCTGTAATACAAATACTCAGCTTTCGATTTTGAATCAGGTGGCAGGTCGTACCTGGCAAATTTCTTCTGATAATCGATCACTGATGTAGTAACCTGTTTTGCTGTTTGGAGGTTATTTGTATGCAGTGCTTCGGCAAGCAGGGGGATTATGTTTTTAAGATAAGTGGAATCTTCCCTGTTCATAGCCGTTTTAAGAGCTTCATCAGGTGAGGCCCAGTTGTGGGAATCATCATGAAGGGGAAATATCTTAAGGAAATTGCCCGTATAGATCATATACAGGATATTCACCCTCTCGTCGACTTTCATAATTTCCTTATCAGTCTTTGTCCTTTCACCCGGGGCTTTTGAATACGCTTTATTAATCCCTTCAGTTAGTTTATACGATCCTCCGTTATCAAAATTGACAAGATCAGAAAAAGCAACACGGTTTACGCTGATGCCAAGGCTTTTCTGCAGGTCCTTGTTTGATACCCTGATCATCGGGACATCCTTCCAGTTATCGAAATCGAGATAGACACCAAGAAATACCTGCATTGGGGTAAATCCATCCAATTTGCTTTCCCTGGCAACTTTTCTCAGAATATCATTACTGAGAGTGAACAGAGGTTTCGTCCGTCCCTTCTGATCCTGAACCAGGACCTTTCCAAATTCTTCCGCGCTATTTTTATCTGCAACAAGTTTCTGGGCATCTGCAAATCCGGTACCTGAAAACAATAACAAAATAATGGCTGCCGGTACTTTCTTTCTGAGTGCTGACTCCCAGCGACCTGCATTTATATTATTAAAAACAGATTCCCTGTTAAAAAGAGACAGGATAATAAAAAGAACAAGCAATCCGTAGCCTGTATAAGTCACAATCATACCTGCCTGATCGTTATTGACCGACAGAATTGTCCCCATTTCATCAGGATCATATGACGACTGGTAAAAGCGATAGCCCTTGTACTTCAGAATATTATTCATAAAGACTGTAAAAGGCTTTTCAATGTTTGCTGATTTATCGATCAGAACCACCTCGCTTTTGTAGCCTGATGGGCTGTTTGAACCCGGATACCTTTCAAGCTGAAAATCATTCAACCGCAGTGAGAATGGAAGGGAGACTTCTTCTGACCCAAATATTATTTCAAGGGTTTTATTATCAAAGTCTGCTGACTCTGAGACACGATTTAAATCTGCATTATCCCATAAATTTATTGTTGAGATTATTTCATCGCCTGAATGCAGATTGAAAGTAAACAGGTTCTTCCCTGTCTCCTGATGATTGATGTCGACCGAAACAGTTTTTAAGATCCCTTTTAATGACATCTCCTGGGGTACAATCCTCAAGCCTTTGACTGTAATGATCTGCATCTGTTTTAATTCGGCCGTAACACCAGTATCGACCGGGGATATTTCACGGGTCATCATATTGGTCAGGTCAAACCTGAACTTTGATTTTACGAGGAATGAAACAGAATCATTGAAAAAGGTAATATCGCAATCAGCAGGTGGATTTAAGCCTATGGAGAAATCATTAAAAACAGTCGATTCGCCGTCTTTCAGATGTAAGGTTTCCCTTTTAACAGTGTCAGTAACAACTATCGAAATTACCGGCTTCCCCTGGGGAGAATCGGAAACTACCTCAGCTGCATTCGGCAAAATGCTGGCAAGGATAAGCTTATAATCCCCGCCATCTGATTTTAACTTTTTCTTATATTTTTCAGCAGAAGCAGATCCCATATAATATTTCTCTGAACTCTGATCAAGAATATTTCCTGAATTATCTTTCAGGATATAACCAAGATTTTTATCTGATGAGAAGCATTTATTCTGCTCCTCTCCCTCCCGGATATGAATTGATCCCTCCCATCCGGTATATCTTGTAATTCCGGCACCTGCAATAATAAGTATGAAAGATAAATGGAATAATAATATAGTAAGTTTTGATTTTTTATACAACTTATAAATTATCATCTGTCCAGCCAGATTTACAGCCAGTAGAATCAATATAAGCTCAAACCATCTTGTATCATAAACAAAATTATATGCTGCTGAGGAGCCATAATCATTTTCAATAAATGTGGCGGCAGCCATTGATGCAGCAAATACTACAAACAGAATCCCCATAAAGACAGGGGAGAACAGATATTTCATTCCTTTCATAATTTCAAATAGTTAATTCAAGTTGCTGGTTGCCGGGTACTTACTGCTGGTTAATTACTAATTTATAGTGTAATACATTAATTAGCTTATAAAATTCATAAACTTTGTGAGTCCTTCGTGTAATCCTTTGTGTGACTTTGTGGTAAAAAAGAATTTAACCACAAAGGATCTCAAAGGCTGTCACTAAGTAACACAAAGCAATACAATAAATTAAGAATATTTATGAATTAAACAAATTAAGTTAGTTAATCCTTTATTCAGAATTTTTATTATTATCCTTTTTCTGAAATTTGAAAGAGCTTTTCCCTGTTCATAATTTTTAAAACCGACGACCTGATCGAAATAACTCCTGAATCTTCAAACTCCTTAAGAATTCTTACGACGCTTTCCTTAACCATGTTTGTCATTTCACCAAGTTCCTGCCTCGAAAGAATCATCTCATACTCATCTGATCCGAAAACTTCATCGGAAAAATAGAGTAATGCTTCAGCCATCCTTCCGGGCATTTTTTTCTGCGCCAGATTGACCATACGTGTATGTGACCTGAGCGATTTTACACTAATATCCTGAAGCATGCTTTCGGCAAAATCGCCATTTACCTTTACCAGATGTTTGAATATATCAAAGCTGATAAAGCATGCCCTTACGGAAGTCAATGCTGAAACCGAATATGTGTACCTCGAATTGACATAGGCTCCTGGTCCCATGATAAGCATGCCCGGAAGCAAAATACTCATTATAAAATTCCTGCCATGCGATCCTTCAACATAATTCTTTGCCATGCCCGAAGCGATGAATAAAGCGTTAGAGGAAGGGGATCCCTGTTTAATCAGTATCTCTCCGGGCTTAAACGTCGCTTCATACCTGTTCTCGTTAACCTGCTGCAATTCTGATTTTGTAAGGTGCTTAAAGTTCTCCCATCTTACCAGACAATTCTCACAACTTTCAATTGAATTTGTTCCGGACATGATCCTTAAATTAAGGGGTTTAAAAATATAGTTACTAAATGCATAAAAATGGAAACCTCACAAAGATCACTTATTTTAAGTGACATATATCACCTTATCTCTTTATATCTGTCAATCTTGCATATTGCAAATAGCATGAGCACTGTTAATAAATTAACAATAGTTAATGACTAAATTGCATCGGAAATCAATCTTAAAACCGATATTATGAAAAACCTGTTAAAACTGTTTACCATTTTCTTTTCAGCAGCCCTTCTGTTTTCAGCCTGTGAAGGACCAATGGGTCCGGCCGGTGCAGACGGATCAGACGGAGCTGACGGAGCGGACGGCACAGATGCAAATGAGACCTGCAAGACCTGTCATAACAGTACAGTTGTTCAGGCAAAAGCCATTGAATATGAGCACTCGCTTCATTTCACCGGAGAGGCCTTTGAGGAAGGGACAAGGAATAATTGTGCCCCTTGCCACTCTCATCAGGGGTTCCTTGATGTTATCAAGAACAATACTCCGGCAACTATTGTTGTGAATCCTACAGATCCCACTAAATATATAAATAATTATGTGGCGAGCGCTTCAGCAATTGCTCTGCCGGGAGCAATAAGCTGTTTCACCTGCCACAGTTCACTTCATAAAGAGTATGAATCGACAGAATTCATGCCGCTCGCAACCACAGCTTCGGTATCAATGACCATGTGGGGCGGATCAAAAAGTATCAATTTTGCACAGACTACCTCGAACCTTTGTGCTAAATGTCACCAGCCCAGACCAATAACTGCTTCATCTGGTGCATTGATTGATTATTCAAAGCTGGTTTCAGAACCCGCAACAACCTATACACTGTCGTCAATATCGTACCGGACTGGCGTTCATTATGGAGCTCATGCTGCGATGGCTGCAGGAGTAGGAGGCATTGAATTCGGAACAGGATATAGTAATTCTGCACACGTTGCCGGCGCTTCATGTACGGATTGCCATATGGCCACTCCTTCAGGACTTGCCGGAGGACATTCATTTAATGCCACAGGGAATTTTGCAGGCTGCAACACCACAGGTTGCCACACATCAATGAGTTCATCAAATGCAACATACACAGCTGCAACGGCAGATATCACTACCAAGCTTGGTGAACTTGCTGCCGAGATCAATGCTATTGGGGCCGGACACGATATTCTTCAGAAAGATCCTGTAGACGGGCTATATCATGGATATTTTGATATTTATGATCAGGGTTCGAATCCAACAGGTTACTGGAAGAATCCGGCAAACGGTACTCCTGCATTCCCGCCATTGACCAATGCACAGTTTGGCGCAGTCCTTAATTACCAGCTCGTATTCAGGGATGCAAGTAAGGGAGTACATAATTATCCATACATTAAAAAGCTTCTTGAGAATACATTATCTGCGATTTAATTAAGAGATAAATCCTGATAATAAAAACAGAAGGGGCGTTGCATGATGCAACGCCCCTTCTGTTTTTATATCCGATTTCTGAAACTGAAATCTATTTTTTGAATGTCCTCATATAATTTACCAGTATTCCAGAGATCATCATCCGATAATTTACCTTCATACTTGGGCATTTCATCCCTTCCGAATTTGGACTTGTAAAAATGTTCACCATCAGTCTGGTTCTGATAAGCTGCACCTGAGAAGTCACCAGGATTACTTTTCAGAGCTCTGGCTTTAACTCCGTCCCCAAGACCTGTCTTACCATGACATGAAGCACAATTCTTATCATACAGGGTCTTTCCTGCTTTGTTACTTGCCTCACCTGGTGCAACGGGATTTTTCATCGTTTTAAAGTTAGCCGGAACATCCCATGGTTTTGGCTGAGTCTGTGCCTCCAGATTCATAGTAATGAAAGAAAGGCCAATAACTGCTACTGCTGAACTAATTAAGATTTTCTTAAATGTTTTCATAATTTACGGTTTTCTAATTTTTGTTAAATAATACAATTATCGTGCAAATAATATATTTAATGTCAATATTACAGCTTAGCTTTTTTCTTACTATCTCTTTTAATAAGAATAAGACTTATGATTGCAAAAAGATAATGCCCCCATACACCTGCAAGAAGAACTGAGAGAGTAATTATCATCCACATCGGTGCAGTCTTTGTCCAGAGGGCTCTGTGTGCTACCGGTGCCTGATTTACAGAAGGAACGCCCCATTTTATTTCAACTTTCTTTTCAATGTTCCCAAAATCAGGATGTTCTTCAAATCTTGAAATAATTGTAAGATTCCCTTCACTGTCGCCCGGGAAGTCAGATGGAAATTCAAGGCTGGCAGTTCCGCCTTCATCCAGTGTTGCCTCACCTACAGGCAACAGACTGAACATCCTTGGTACATATATCATCACCACTTCTTCTGAGACCGGGATGTCTGAGTTATTTTCCGGTGTAACAGCTTTCAGGGATATAGTTTTAATACTGTCAACCTCCTGTAAAGACATTTCAAGCTTAACATCCTTAATTGAAAGTTCTGAGTTTCCTGCCTCGATTGTATCGTTCCCTTTAAACTCAGTACTGAACACCCAAAGTCCATCTTCATTAACTGGGAGTTTGATATTTTTTGTCAATTCCAGGCTGGCAACACCTTTCTCATCAGTTAAAACGGTACCAAGTAACTCTTTTCCTTCTGCTTCGGAAAAAAATGATATTTCCATCCCTGGAATGGGTATTTCCATTCTGTTTAAAGAATAGGTCAGGGTTGTTTTCAGAAACCGCGATTCATCAGTATTCTTAAAGTACTGAAGCTGGATGTATGGACTTATTATAGTTTCTTCCTGTGAGAAAACCGGATATGAAACTAATAAAAGAAACAATAAGGCAGTATAAAATATTGATGATCCGTTTTTCATATTAAAATTACCTTAATCATCTATTTAAGAATTTCCTCAGCTTCCTTTTCCTGCATCTCGGATATTGAAACTATAGGGGCTATTTTCGAAATAAGCATGAACAGCATTACAAAAACAGAAACTCCGGCAAGAGTAAGAGACCATTCTATCCATGTCGGAGAATATTTAATCCATTCTGCCCTTGTATCCTGAACCGGCAGGAACGGTGTTTCAAGCGTTGGTATTACAATAATGTAACGGTTAACCCACAATGCAAGTACGGCAATAACAGATGCCACAGTAATGTTAGGAATTGTACGGAATTTCGGGAATGCAATTATAATTGCGGGGAGCAGTATTCCTATATAATTGGCAAAAATAAAGAGCAAATAATATTCGTTAAAAAGTTTGTCGATCAGAATTGAATCCATTTTTATTGACCCGTACCATTTTGTCAGGTAATCACTGAATGTAAAGTATCCGTAAAATGCTGCAATAACTGTTAGCAGGACTCCAACATTTACAAAATGACGTTTAGTTATATACTCTTCAAGATGATATATTCTTCTGAATATCCACATTAGTATTATAAGGAGCCCCGTACCTGAAAAAACAGCTGCAATTACAAAATAAGGACCAAAAATTGTTGAATGCCAGCCAGGCTGCAATGTAACACCGAAAATCCAGGCAAGAACTGAATAAACAATAATTGCTATTGCTATTATCATCACCGACATAATTGTCCTTGCGTTTGATAACAGCTTTTTCTGTCCTGGAGAACCATCATATCCAAGGGAAAGTATTTTATACAACTTCCTTTTCCATGGGGGAACCCGGAGCCCGTCGTAGTCGCGCAATATTGCAAAATCCTCAACAAATGAGAGGTACAGATATATAAAACACCCGAAAAGGTCAGTTAAAATTGCAATAACGTCCCATGTTATTGGTGACTGTATTCTTGGATGAATAAACAGAAAGTATAATCTGTCAAGCCGGCCAATGCAGAAAAAAATAAAAAAAGGACCTATTATCAGCGAAATAACAGTTATCAGCTCAGCAAGTCTGATTACCGGCTTTCTCCATCCGGTATGGAACAAATGCAAGACTCCCGAAATAAGTGCCCCCGAATAGCTCAACCCCATAAAAAAGATAAAATTCACTATATAAAAGCCCCAGACAACATTATCCCGCATGCCTGTTACAATATGTCCTTTATCGATCTGCTGAATCAATCCATAAATCCCTAAAAGGAAAAAGCCAAGGAACACTGAAAAAGTAATATACCAGGTTGTACTGGTACTTTCAATTTCCGGTGTAAGATCCTTTAAGAAGTTTTTTGTCAGCTTGCATCCTGTAATTATTTTCCTAAGTTTATTAACGCGGCCCGGCTTTTTCGTACCTTCCTTTTATATTTTCATCATAGCCATCAAGACCTCTTTCAACAGGAAACATTCTCTGGGTCGGCGGCAGGTAGAAAACACTTGGCAATGTCCCCAGCTCTTCACGGTATCTGAAACCGGCCCTGTCGTTCATCAGCTTGCTGAATCTGACAGTCTCTTCTCCATTTGTAACTGTATCTTCAAGAAGATCGCCGAAGTAGATAACTCCCATCGGACATGCGGTTACACAACGCGGAAGCAGATTCTTCCGGAGGTTATCGGCACAGAATACACATTTTCCGACAGTTCCTTCCACCGGAGGGATATTGGTCTCGGGATCATATACATGTCCTTCGGGCAATTTAACTTCCGGATCTTTCCAGTTAAATACCCTTGCAGAATAAGGGCAACCAGTCATACAGAATTTACAGCCAATACATCTTTGATTATCTACAAGTACAATTCCATCAGCACGCTTATATGTTGCGCCAACAGGGCAGACGCTTACACACATTGGTTTATCGCAGTGAAAGCAAGGCCGTGGGAACCAGTATTTTGAAGTGTTATTATCATCCTGAAGAAGGTAAAGTTTAATCCATTCGTGGTCTTTTGGGAGCATATGACCTTCCTGACAGGCATCGACGCATTTTCTGGCATTTTTGCACTTTGCCAGGTCGATTACCATTACGAATTTCCTGTCTGGCAATCCCTTTCTTGCTTCCTCCTTAAGTTCTGCAACAATTTCCCGGGATGGCTGATATCATCCTTATCAACTTCAACAAGTTTACCTTCAGGCGATAAAAGCTTAATCTTTACACCTGATTTTGCATCACTTTCGTGATTTATGACGGCAGAACCTGCAACACCTGCAAGCGTAACAGCACCAACTCCGGCACTCATCTTTCTGAGGAATCCGCGCCGTGATGATTTTCCTGATTTTTCCGGGTCTTTACCTTTCATTTCTTAGTCATTGTGATTTTCCGGTTCATGGTAGCCTGAAACCATACTTTTAAAAAGGGAAGTCGGACGTGCGCCCAGTGTGCAGGTATAAATATGAATTATCATAAATACAGATAAGAAAAATCCCATTGTAATATGAAGAATATCTGTCAGTATCATACCACTGATCCCTATAAACCGGTTTATGACAGTTTCAGGGAAAAGTAACCCCAGCCCCGAGATGATAAGCAGGGGCACCGCAACATACATCGCAAGGAAATAAGAGAGTTTCTGTAACGGATTGAATTTTTGTTCCAGAGTTACCGGAAATGGATGTTTCTGCCCTTTAAAAATCCCAAATGCATAATACCTCAATCTGGGCTGCCAGATCTGCGAAGAAATTCTTTTTTTCAATTTTGTAGATACCTGCCGTTTCCGGAAAGGATATTACCTGTTACAAAAAATATATAATTTAAAGTAAGAAGTATCGCAGCAATATTATGCCATTTTACCGCTCTGGCAAATCCGACCACCAGAATGTAATCCTTCATGTCAGTATACTGCATGCTGATACCAGTTACGATCAAAACCAGGAAAAGGATCGCATTAAACAGATGCCATAATCTGACCCATATAGGATATAGATACATTTTCGTTTGTTTTTATTTTCTGATAACCCTGAAATAAATATGCACAACAATAATTATCAATACAATGCCAGTTATGAGAAGGCTTATTATATTAAGATACTCATTCCTGTTTGCACCGATAACATATGACTGGTTCAGGATTATTCCATTGAGAAATCCATCCTTACGCTGTTCTTTTGACTGGAATTTATAAAGCGAGGACATGAGCAATGAGTTCTGGGAATGACATTCATTGCACCCTTTTACTGCTTCCGCCTTTGGCTTGATAAGATGTGCCACAAGAATAGTATCATTAACAAGGGTGTGGCATTCAATGCACCTGACGCTTTTAAAGTGGGTTTCCTGGTTTGGCAGCCATTCGTGTTTCTGAAGAATGTTTATCTCTTCCTTCTCGGATAATAACTGGAACTGGTCATAATGTGAGTGACACCTGAGACATATGTTATTATCATAAAGAATTGTCTCCTTCAGATTTGAAGTGTTTCGGATATTGATTTTATAGTCATGCGGCCCATGGCATTTCCAGCAGGAAAAACCTTCTTCTTCTAATTTAAAATGAGAACTCTTCTGGTATTCAGATTCTATTTCCTCAAAATTAAACTGAGCAAATTTTTCATCATTTCCATGGCAATCAATGCAATTGTACATCTGTTCCATACGGAGTTCTCCGGGATGCGGGAACTTGTCATAATCGGAGGAATGACAATCGGTACAACTGAAACTTTTATGGTTTGACTGATAAAACTTATTCCTGTCAATTATCCTTTCTGAAAACATTGATGCCTTAACCTGACGTCCAAGATTTTCATTATTATACTCATACTTATTCTGTCCATGGCATTTAAAACAACGCTCATTATCTTCGTAAAAAGGTGATTTAAAGGATACTGTATCCTGTGTATCAGCTTGTTTATTGTAAAAACCCGATCCCTTTACCGAATTATTTGAGACTAAAGTGACAAATAGAATAAAAAGAAAGTTCCTGAACATGTTTAAATTCATCGCTTGCTTTAAAAATTAAATCAGAATCTCACTGTAATATTAAATCCGACAAGATACTCCCAGTCTGTAAGGTCATTTGTATTATAAAGAAGATTGTACTGGTTTATAATGTTTGAATAATTTGTGACGAAAACCTGGAATGAATGAGTAGCTGTGCCTATTTCCCAGCCCAGAGACAGGCTTGGTTTTGGCTGTTCATCAAGATCCTGTTTTGTCAGAAGCTGATCATATTCAAAAATTAACGAATGAGAACCAAAAAGATTTGCCCGGCCGCCTGCCGATACCCCGAAATTGAGGTTCTTGTAACTTGATTCATTTGAATACTGAGGCACCGCATTGAAATAGATAACTGACGGCGCCACCTGGAAGGAGAATTTTTCACTGAACTTACGGGCAAGAATCAGCTGTGTAAAATATGATAACCTGTGAATAGACCTGTAACTCTCCTCCGGACCGAATGCCTCCTTATCGCGAAGATCAAGCACAAGGTTCCCATAATATGAAAGAGAAACAGGCATACTGTTATCTTCTGTTTGCTGGAGAATAAGATACTTCCACTGAAGGTCCTGGAGCTTATAGTCTTTTGTTGTTCCGGCTCCAACCATTAATCTGTCAGTTATTCCGTAATTCAAACCCAGTCGTGTATTTGCAGCGCCATAAATTCCAAAAAGATTATCAATGTTTTCGATCAGGCTGAACCTGTGATGTATCTGAAATTCCATTCCTCCTTTATACGGAGTTGCAACTGTCTGATTCTCAATAAGTGTACCAGTGCCAAATGTAAATCGCACAGGTTTGGATTTTTCTGGTGCCGGAGCCTCCTCCTGAGCTGATAATGAAACCATCAAGGCCGATAACAGCAACAATAAAAAAGTCTTTTTCATTTTATCTGGTTATTAGGATTATTTCTTAATTAATTGTCTTGTGCACCCTGATCGATCCAGTTATAAATCAGTTGTTTTTCAGGATCGATTGTAAAAGATGTATGACTGGATGAAATGATCTGCTTATAGAGTTTGCTGTCGGCTGCCGGAAGATTTACATACCCTCCTGTAGTAAGCGATTCATAGGAATTGCCATCTCTGAGGTCTGGATCCCGTGAACCTTTATGACATGTGATGCATTTATCATTGAATATTGGCTGAATCTGGGTCTGAAACAAGACCGTTTCCCCCGGATCAACTTCCTCCTGGACAATTTTATATTCTTCACAGGATGAAAAGAAGATCATACCTGCCGGAATTAATAATGCCGTCATAGCCCTCCAATAAAAATTTGGTTTTTATTTTCATTATTTAATTACTGTTAATTTATTCACAAAGATATCGGGATTACTGACTAATAGAATATTACAGCCATTATTTTTGTATCCTAATCCATGCTGTTTATCATATAAGAAATTGATCTATGTCATTTTTAAGGGTGATATATATTAAACCATCTTCAAAGAATTCAGAAATTCTGGATTAACCCAGAAAAGATCAAGTTAAACTATAAAAATAATCTTTTATCCTGAGAGAACCAGGCGAACTAATTGTTAATAAATATTTCATGATTTTGATGAATTGCCCTTCCTCTGTTACGAATGAAAATAAATTCATGATAACAGTCATTTATCTATTGACTTACACTTTCTTTTTCTTTGATTTCCTGTCGCTTACAGCATCTATTCCCTTGCCTGAATGGAGCATATTACATATATTTGCAGAATAAAAAACCTTATTTAAGATTAAGAAAGAAAAGATCTTTTTAATAATTTAAATTGCATAAAATAGTTTATTCTTTAAAAAATAGATGAATCTGGAATATATTGTAAAACTATCTGGGTTTCGGTTATTGTGGTTGAAAAGAGTTCTGGCCCTTATATTTCTTTTAATTAATATATCAGGACAAAGCCAGACAAAAAATGTATTATTTATTGGGAACAGTTACACGCTTCGGAATAACCTTCCTCAAATTATTGCAAACATAGCCAGTTCAAGGGGAGATGAATTAGTTTATACTAATTCATCAATAGAAAGTTATTCTTTCCAACTGCACTCTGCAAACATAAATACTTTAAACTCAATACGACAAGGGGGATGGGATTATGTTGTATTGCAGGAATTCAGCTAATACCCCTCACAACCACTTTCCTGGGTTGAAACCAATGTTTACCCTTATGCAAGTTTTCTGAATAATGAAATCAATTCATATAACTCAGGTGCCGAGACTATGTTTTACATGACCTGGGGCAGAAGAGACGGGGATGCTGGCAGATGTCCATCACTTCCGGCAGTTTGCACATACGCGGGGATGGATGACTTAACGCGTGAACGGTATATGTTTATGACTCAAGCAAATCAGGAGGTAGTTTCTCCTGTTGGTGCTGTCTGGAGATATATCAGGGAAAATTATCCTTCCATCGAATTATATGATGCTGATGGAAGCCACCCCTCCGCAGCCGGTTCTTATGCAGCAGCTTGTTGTTTTTATACAGCTTTATTTAAAGAAGATCCGAATTTGATTTCATACAATTACACTCTTACTCCAACTGTTGCCGCACAAATCAGAACTGCTGCCAGGATTGTGGTTTACAATAACATGGAAACATGGTTTCTCGGAGAATCTGAAAGTTATACATTATCAGCAATCTCCGGGACAGGAGGAACTATTAGTCCCGCGGGAACCTTAACAGTACCTGCTAATTCAAACATTTCATTTAGTATCTCTCCAAATACCGGCTACGAGATAGACGATATCAAAATAGATGGCATTTCAGCAGGAGCTGTTTCAAACTACACGTTTACTTCTGTAACTTCAAATCATTCAATATCTGCAACATTCAAAGCTGTTATCTATCATACGATTATATCAAGCGCGGGTATCGGAGGCTCCATAAATCCTGTAGGCAGTGTCACTGTACGCCATGGTTCAAATCGCACCTTCAATATTTATCCTGACTATGGTTATCAGATTTCAAATGTCAGGATAGACAACAATCCAATCGGAAAAGTTTCGTCATTTTCTTTCAGTAATGTTACTGAAGATCATACAATATCGGCCACTTTTGAAACTGCCACATATTCGCTGGCCGCCACTGCCGGAAACGGAGGTTCAATAAATCCATCCGGAAATGCTGTTGTTAATCACGGATCAAACCGTTCATATACTATTACTCCGTCAACCGGATATCAGATTTCAGATGTAAGAGTTGATAACAGTTCTGTCGGGTCAGTTATCTTCATATACATTCAGCAATATCACCGGCGATCATTCTATTTCAGCAACATTTGAGATCCTGAAATATACACTTTCAGGCAGTGCGGGTACAGGAGGCTCAGTTTTGCCGGGGGGAACCATCACGGCGGACTATGGATCAAACCGGACTTTTACTTTTACTCCTAATACAGGATACTATCTGTCAGATGTTATCGTTGATGACGTTTCTGTCGGACCGGGTTCATCATTACACCTTCAGAAATATAACTGACGATCATACCATTTCTGCTGTCTTCAGACTTCTCACGTTTACAATAACAGGATACTGCCAACCACGGAGGTTCAATCAGTCCCGCCGGCGAATCAGAAGTCGATTACGGATCGGGGTTCACATACACTATCACACCTGATGTCGGATTTCTTATTTCCGATGTGAAAATCGATAATGTATCAGCAGGAATCATATCTTCTTTTACAGCTTCTCCAATATCACTTCGAACCATTATATTACTGCTGATTTTGTTCCAATTACATTTAGTATAAAAGGCTCCAGCACTGCAGGCGGATCAATTAGTCCATCCGGAACAATCACTGCAGTATATGGAACAGATCAGATCTATGAAATCACCCCCGCCACAGGGTATGAGATTGCAGACGTACTTGGTTGATAATAAATCAGTTGGGCGTGTATCGTGTTATACATTTACCAATATCACCAGTGATCATTCAATATCTGCATCATTTTCAATCATTAAATATACGATCACAACCGAGACAAACACCGGAGGTTCTATAAGTCCCGGCGGAAAAACAGTTGTAAATTACGGATCAGATCTGATTTGTTCAATTTCACCTGATTACGGTTACAGAATCTTAGAAGTAAAAGTTGATAATATTTCAATCGGTAAAGTTGCTTTCCTATTCATTCAGCAATATCACAAGCAATCATAATATTTCAGTAATTTTCGAACCTATACCCACTTATACTATTACTGTCTCACCAGGTACCGGTGGTTCAATTACCCCTTCAGGAACTGTCACACTGTTTGAGGGATCTGATCAGATCTACTCAATTATTCCCGACTCAGATTATAGGATCCTGAATGTTCTCATTGACAACTTAATCAGCTGGAGTACTATCTGAAGTATACTTTCAGTAATATTACTTCTAACCATACCATTTCGGCCATATTCACAACCAGTATTGATGTGAGTGTTTATCCCAATCCGTTCCGTGATGAATTTAAGATTTTTATTGCTACTCCTGAAGGACGACTTTTTGATATGGAAATAGCAGATATCAGCGGGAAAATTGTATTCACACAAACTGAAATCCCTGGAAATATTGTTGTCCCTGTTAGTTTACATGTATCAAAGGGATATTATATCCTGAGAATATTTTCAGCAGGAAAGAAGATAGCTACGATCAGAATTATTAAGTCCTGAAAGCTGATTAACAACAACAGGTACTTCCCTAAAACTTATACGAGTTATCCTCAATAAGTTTATCCGCAATCCTCCTTCGTGCGTCCTTAATATTTATTCCTTTTACCTTAGACAGTATTTCAATTGCACTGACCAGTCTTGGCATTGATTCCGGGGAGGCAAATGAACAGACAGCATCCGTTGCTGATTTTCTGACTATGTCGGATGTGTCATAGATATTTACGTCGAGGATATCTCTGTAAACAGGTACAGGACCTTTTATTCCTTCAAGTTTTTCAACCCGCAATGCAAGTGATTCGGAAAGATATGTTTCCATCATCATTTCAGCAATATTGTTCATCACCTCCTGCTCATTGACAAGATTCTTGCCAAATTGCTTACTGCACCATGCATGCAAAGAAGGATGATCTTCTTAAAATTCCTTATATATCTCTTTTTTTCCTGAAAATAAGTTTCATCTGAGTTTTTCCCATCGGTTATTTCATCCAGTTCATTATATAGTTTCTCAGCCTCTCCGAAAAGGTCAAAATCACCTTTCATTGCACGCTTCATTGCAGTATCAGAAACAAGAAGCCGGTTGATCTCGTTTGTTCCTTCAAATATCCTGTTTATTCTTGAATCGCGGTATCCTCTTTCAACATCCATTTCAGCTGAATATCCCATACCTCCGTGTATCTGAACAGCCTCATCAGCAACAAAATCAAGCATTTCGGAACCGACTACCTTCAGGATTGCAGCTTCAACTGCATAATGGCTTATGGCTTCAATGGCAGCCCTTCCTTTGTCGCCGCATTCTGATTTCATTTTTCCATCAGATCATCAATATCCCTGCTTACCCTGTAAACAGCTGATTCTGATGCAAATAGCCGGATTACCTGTTCAGCAAGCTTGTGTTTTATTGCCCCGAATGTTGAAATCAGGACACCGAACTGTTTCCGTTCATTGGCATATTTCACCGAATCGTTGATCGCTTTTTTTGCAGCACCCAAAACATTGGCACCAAGCTTTATCCTTCCCATATGAAGAATGCTCAGTGCAATCCTGAAACCTTCGCCTCTTTTGCCCAGAAGATTTTCAACCGGAACTTTTACATCGTTGAAATAGATCTGGGCTGTTGAAGATCCCTTTATACCCATCTTATGTTCATCGGGACCGATCACCACACCCGGGATATTTGCTTTCAACAATAAAGGCACTCAATACCCTGTCGTTGTCGATTTTTGCAAAAACGACCTGCGTATCTGCAAATCCGGCATTGGTGATCCACATCTTCTGACCGTTAGAATATAATGTTTTCCGTCTTCCGAAAGTTTGGCGTTTGTTTTTCCTGAATTGGCATCACTGCCTGCACCGGGTTCGGTAAGGCAATATGCACCGATCAATTCACCGGTAGCAAGTTTTGTGACATATCGTCTGCCTCTGGTCTTCATTGCCATAATACATTATCGGCAGTGTTCCTATTCCGCAATGGGCCATATATGCAACTGAAAATGAATATCCTGCTCCTATGGTTTCTGCAACAAGCATCTGGGTGACAAAATTACTGTCCGAATCCACCGTATTCTTCAGGTATCGAAATTCCCATCATTCCAAGTTCTCCTGATTTCTTCAGGATGCTTTTCATCAGCTCCCTGTCCTTTTTTCAAGCTGTTTCAACATTGGGATATACCTCAGCTTCAAGAAAATCCTTGCAGGTCTGGGCAATCATTCGCTGTTCCTCGTTGAATTCCTCAGGAATAAAAATATCTTTTGCATTCAATTTCACTTACAAGAAATTCACCGCTTTTCAAGATTTTTCTGTTTTCCATTTCGGTTAATTTATAATTATTTGACATATTTTTTATAATCTCAATTGACCTTTTACTATCAATTCAGCAATATCCAAATTCTTTATCTCCTCTTCCTTATTCTTATATTTCAGTCCATCGGTCATCATTGTCATGCAGAACGGACATGCAGTTGCAATTACTGTGGCATCTGTTTTCAAGTGCATCTTCGGTTCTTTCAATAAATACCTCCTTGTTCCCCTTTTCTGCCTCCTTGAACATCTGTGCCCCTCCTGCTCCGCAGCATAATGCAAAACTTTTGTTCCGGTTCATTTCAACAAAGTTTCCGGTAAGTGATTTTAGATATTGACCGTGGTTCAGAATAAATATCATTTGCCCTTCCAAGATAACAGGGATCATGGTAAGTAATATTGACATCTTTTAAGGATTTGTCTGTTGAGTTTAAGTTTGCCTTCTTCAATATTTTTGCTCAATAAACTGCAGATAATTGATCACTTCATAATTTCCGCCAAGATCGGGATATTCATTTTTAAAAATATTAAAACAGTGCGGGCAGATGGTTATGATCTTTTTTACATCATATCATTTAAGTATTTCAATTTCCTGCATTGCCTGCATCTGGTAAAGCATTTCATTGCCGGCCCTGCGTGCAGGATCGCCGGTACAGGTCTCCTCCTTCCCGAGCACTGCATAGCTGACATTCAGATGTGTTAAGTATTTTCGCAAATGCCCTGACTACTTTTTTATACCTGTCGTCAAATGCACCTGCACAACCCACCCAGAACAGATATTCAGGTTTTTCGCCTTTGCAGTCGGCCATTACGGATCAATTTCGATTCGATAATACACCAAGTAACCTTTAAATTCCAGATCCTTTGCCCACATTAAGCCTGTCCTCAGCTGAATACTGCCATGGAGCACCGTTATTTTCGATGTTGCTGAAAACACCTTTAATTCACCCGGAGCAGAAGCCTCCTCCATTACAAGGTATCGGCGCATATCGACAATCAGTGATGGATGATTGATATTTATCGGACACTCCTTTGCACATGCATTGCAGGTTGTGCATGCCCAGAGCTCTTCTTCGGAAATATAATCCCTTAAAAGCGACCGGTTATCATTGAAATCCCTTCCGTTTTTGACCATCAGCGGACCCTTTTCCTTCATCCTTGCCCTTAGATCCATCATTATTTTTCGTGGGCGACAATTTCTTTCCGGTAATATTTGCCGGACATACGGATGTACATCTTCCGCATTGGGTGCAGGAAAGTGAATCAAAATAGTTCTTCCATGTTACATCCTCAACATCCTTTACCCCAAACCGTTCTACCGGAGCATCAGCCGGAGCTGCAGCAAAAGCAGTATCAGGATTGAGCATCAGTTTTACCTCCCTGGTTATACTATCCATATTGGTCAGTTTTCCGAGCGGTTCGAGCCTCGAAAGAAATACATTGGGAACCGACATGAAAACATGAAAATGCTTTGAATACGGAAGATATTGGCAAAAATAAAAATCAGCAGAATATGGGTCCACCAGGAAATCTTCATACATAATCCTGAAGCTTTCTGCAGAGATTCCCTGAATAAGACCCGGCAATAAATCTGCTGACAGGATAAACACCGTAAATCTCGCTTCCGCCTGAAATGTCTTATATCCAACATATCCTGTATTCATTGTCAGCAGGGAAATCATCAGTAAGAGGATCAGTGATAAGAGCAATATTGGCATCGATATGGGAGCTCTTTTCATCTCAATTCCTTCAAACCGCTTGATATGAAAGAAAAGACGTCTGGTCAAGAAAATAATAATTGAAATGGCAACAAGAAGCGCAAAAATATCACCTGAAGCAATAATGAAATTATAAACCGGACCCAAGAAATTGAGAACCCTTTCTGTTCCTGCCAGTCCATCGATTACCATTTCAATGCTTCCGATCAGAATTACACAAAATCCCCAGAATACCAATGCATGAAAGAACCGATCACCGGTCTGCGGAAAATTTTTGTCTGGCCGAATGCCACATTCATCATTATCCTGAATCTTTTTCCGAAATCCTTTACGGGAAATGCAGGTCTTGTAAATCTGAAGAATTTAATAAGCCGGTTTACGGTATAAGAAAATACACCAAGTGTTATCAGAAGGGTAATTGCAAATATTATTTGTTTTAGTCATAATAGAATTTAATCATTATTTTAGATGCGTAATCGAGGGTTACATGAATGTACTTATTCCTGATTACAATATCTATTTTTTCAGATTCTTTTACAGCTTCCACCAGTTTTGGCAGTACTTTCATTGCATCACCAACAATACCATATTGTGCTGCCTCGAAGATCGGAGCATCCTTATCGGTGTTGATTGCAACAATATATTTTGATGAGCTTATTCCTGCCAGATGCTGGGTGGCACCTGAAATACCAACTGCAATATAAAGGTTGGGAGCAATTATTTTTCCTGTCTGTCCGGTATGTTCTTCATGAGGTCTCCATCCTTCATCGGAAACAGGCCGGGAACAGGCTGTTGCAGCCCCAAGCAGTGAAGCAAGTTCGACAAGGGGGCCCCAGTTGTCGGGTGATTTCATTCCTCTTCCGCCGGAAACAACAATATCTGCATCGGTAAGCAGTATTTTCCGGTTTGTTTCTGTACGTTTCAGTTACAGTTGTTTTTATCATTGATCCATCAATCATGCAACTCTCAACTGTTTCAGGAACTGCACCTGTCGGTTTTTCAATCAGTTCAAATGAATTCTGGCCAGGGTAATAATCTTGATTTCCGATCTTATTACAACATGTGCAAATGCATTTCCTGAATATGCCCTTTTATAAACCGTAAACGGATCAAGACTCAGAGGCAGTCTGCTTACACCCGATCCGATCCCTGCTTTCAGCCTGACCGAAAGTCGCGGAGCAAGGGCTTTCCGGTATTATTATTGGAAAGAATAATAACATTTGCATCCTTCTTTTATGGCAATATCGGCAATTACTCTTGTATAAGCCTGGTTGTCAAGACTTCAAGCTGGTCGCTTGTCAACATTAATGATCTTGTCGGCACCATAGTTTCCAAGTTTTTTCAATTCATCTTCATCTACTTTTCCAATTGAAAGAGCAGTGACAGTCGTATTGAGCATTTCGGCCACTGCTGATGCATATGAAACCAGTTCATAAGATAATTTCTTGAATTTCCCGTCCCAGTTTTCGGTATATACTAATACTGACATATGTTTGTATTTTCTGTTATTAATTAATTATCAGATAACTTTGGCTTCATTCTGAAGAAGTTCGATCAGCTGTGCCGGATTTTCAGCATCAACATATTTGCATGCTGCACGGGGTGCAGGTTTTTCAAATCCTGCAATTTCAGTAAGAGTTTCAACAGCAACCGGTTCAACACCTTACAGGTTTGGTCCTGGCCATCATAATTCCTCGCATGGCAGCAATTCTGGGTTCCTTTGCAATTCCTTTCTGGACAATTGCAACAAATGGAACGGGAACTGTAACAACTTCCTTTCCACCATCAATTTCCCGTGTGAGAACCGGATGTCCGTTTTCAATCTTAAGGCCTGAAACTGCTGAAACAGAAGGATTCCAAGCAATTCGGATATCATTCCTCCAACTGCCGATCCGTTGATAGTCGCTCGATTCAATACCACACAGAATAATATCAAATTTCTTTCCTTACAACTTCTGCAAGCTGGGCTGCAACAGAATATGCATCTGAGGGTTCGGCATTTACCCTGATGCATCATCAGCTCCTATTGCCAGGGCTTTTCTGATTGTGGTTCTGATGCGGCAGGTCCAACATGTGCCACAGTTACCGATTTTACTCCGGTTGAAGCATCATCCTTCAATTCAAGGGCCCTTGTAAGCGATAATTCATCCCATGGATTTATGACCCATTGAATACCGGTAGTATCAATTGAAGTATTTCCTTCAGTAAATTTTATTTTTGTTGTTGTGTCAGGAACATTGCTGATGCAAACCAGTATTTTCATCTGTTTCCTTTTAGTTTATTGATTTTTACGTATTCAAGGCGGCAAATATAATAATTATAGCTTCAATTCAAATCCGTAAATTCATTTTCAGTATGTTCGAAAGCTGCAAATACTAATATCATTTAATTCTTCATATTAATGCAATATCATCGGACGATACACAGTCAAATCTTATATCTGAATTGTTAACCGAATCTTTATAAAATCAGATTTTAAGATTAAATTCGCACGCCAAAATAAATTGATTCGACCAGTGAAAAACAAGTTCAGGATATATGGAGGTATTATTCTGGCAATGATATTCTGGGCATTTTCATTTATCTGGTTTAAAATCGCAAATGAGACATTCCAGCCCATAACAATTGTATTTTTGCGTCTTATAATTGCAATATTCTGTTATCATCCTACCTGGTTATTAAGAAGAATTTGTAAAGATCAGGAAAGAGGACCGCAAGCTGTTTCTGATGCTTGCCCCTTTTGAACCTTTCTTTTATTTTCTCGGGGAGAGCTTCGGGCTGACATATGTTTCAGCCACTGTTGGTTCGGTTTTGATTTCAACAATTCCTGTTGTTGCCACCATCGGAGCCTGGATAGTTTTCAGGGAAAGACTGAAAATCATCAATTATGTCGGGATTATAGTATCATTTTTGGTGTCATCGTTTTTGTCCTGAATAAGGATGGCGCACTGACATTCAATATGAAAGGATTAAGCCTGCTTATGCTTGCAGTTTTTTCTGCTTCGGGATATAACCTTACATTGAGCAGGCTGGTCGGCAGATATGAGCCGGTTTTTATTGTGAATGTTCAGAACATAATTGGGGCAATACTTTTCTGCCTGTTTTCCTTATTTTCAATTTTAAGCCTTTCTTGATACTCCCTTCACTTTCAGTCCCTTACCCCGGTTATCGAACTTGCTGTTTTTGCATCATGCGGGGCATTTATTCTTTTTGCCTATTCAGTAAGGAACATGGGAATTACAAGGGCAAATGTCTTCACCAACTTCATTCCGATCTTCACAGCTTTTTTTTCGTTCCTGATCCTCGGGGATAAGCTTACAATTCAGAATATTATTGGGATGATCGTTGTTATTGCAGGACTGATCATGTCGCAGATGAACGGCCGTCCCAAAAAAGAGCGATGAAGCATTGATATTGACCGGAAAAACAGCCTAAATTTTTGGGTGAAATGGAAAGAATATCTCTTGAAATATCTTCCTGAAACTGACGGGGAAAATCATATATTTACATTCATGTTATAAATATAATGACAAGAATTGCAATCATAATTATTTTTTACCTGATGCAGAACCTCAGTTTCCCAAACAGGGGGAGATAATGTTTATGAATTCCTGAACCTTACTCATTCCGGACTGATATCTTCACTTGGCGGCTCAAATGTCTCACTGACGGCCAGGAATCTGAACCTTGCCTGGAATAATCCTGCTCTTCTTGATTCAAATATGGACAAAAGCTTGCTTTGAATTATACAAATTATTTCGCCGGAATCAATTATGGACTTGCAATGTATTCACCTTCGCTGAAAAGTAGGAAATATTTGCCGGGGGAATAACCTATCTGAATTATGGATCCTTTACCGAAACCGATGAATCGGGAAATATAGTTGGTTCATTCGCTGCTTCAGATCGGCTGTTTCGATAATCTTTTCCCGCGAGATTGATTCACTGTTCACTGCCGGAATCAACTTAAACCTGTATTTTCACATCTTGAAAAATATACCTCAACAGGATTTGCTTTCGATCTGGGGGCATCCTGGCATGACCGGAATAATCTCTTGTCAGCAGGCCTGGTCATCAGGAATCTGGGATGCCAGGTTACTACTTATGCA
>CAVWCO010000020.1:0-25011 GCA_963753495.1 uncultured Bacteroidales bacterium | reverse complement strand
AAGAAATTGATCTATGTCATTGCAGCAGGTGATAAATATATAACCGCGCATATTCCCTTTAGCAGGCGAATGGCCTCAGGAGAGTGATCTGTGATCCTGTCTGGAATGACAGTGGCTGATTAAGACAACAGGTACTTCCCTAAAACTTATACGAGTTATCCTCAATAAGTTTATCGGCTATCCGCCTTCGTGCGTCCTTAATATTTATTCCTTTTACCTTAGCCAGTATTTCAATGGCACTGACCAGTCTTGGCATTGATTCCGGGGAGGCAAAAGAACAGACAGCATCCATTGCTGATTTTCTTACTATGTCGGATGTATCATAGATATTTACGTCGAGCATATCTTTATAAACTGATACATGACCCTTTAATGCTTCAAGTTTTTCAACACGCAATGCAAGTGATTCGGAAAGATATGTTTCCATCATCATTTCGGCAATATTGTTCATTACCTCCTGCTCGCTGACAAGATTCTTGCCAAATTGACTGACTGCTCCATGCATGCACAGAAGGATGATCTTCTTAAAATTCCTTATATACCTCTTTTTTTCCTGGAAATATGACTCCTCTGAATTTTTTCCGTCGGTTATTTCATCCAGTTCATTATATAGTTTCTCAGCCTCTCCGAAAAGGTTAAAATCACCTTTCATGGCGCGTTTCATTGCAGTATCAGAAACCAGAAGCCGGTTGATCTCGTTTGTTCCTTCGAAGATCCTGTTTATTCTCGAATCACGGTACCCTCTTTCCACATCCATTTCAGCTGAATATCCCATACCTCCGTAAATCTGAACAGCTTCATCAGCAATAAAATCAAGCATTTCAGAACCGACTACCTTCAGGATTGCAGCTTCGACTGCATAATGGCTTATGGCCTCAATGGCAGCCCTTCCTTTGTCGCCGCATTCTGATTTCATCTTTTCCATCAGATCATCAATATCACTGCTTACCCTGTAGACAGCTGATTCTGACGCAAAAAGCCTGATTACCTGTTCAGCAAGCTTATGTTTTATGGCTCCGAAAGTTGAGATCAGAACCCCGAACTGCTTGCGCTCATTGGCGTATTTCACCGAATCGTTAATCGCTTTCTTTGCAGCTCCAAGGACATTGGCACCAAGCTTCAGCCTTCCCATATGAAGAATGCTAAGAGCAATCCTGAAACCTTCGCCTCTTTTTCCAAGGAGATTTCCAACAGGGACATTAACATCGTTAAAATAGATCTGAGCTGTCGAAGATCCCTTTATACCCATCTTGTGCTCATCAGGACCAATCACCACACCGGGATATTTGCTTTCAATAATGAAGGCGCTCAGTACCCTGTCGTTGTCAATTTTTGCAAAAACGACAAGAGTATCTGCAAATCCGGCATTAGTGATCCACATCTTTTGCCCGTTAATTATATAGTGTTTACCGTCGTCCGAAAGCTTCGCGTTTGTTTTTCCTGAATTAGCATCACTGCCTGCACCTGGTTCTGTAAGGCAATAAGCACCAATCAATTCACCGGTAGCAAGTTTCGTAACGTACCGCTGCCTCTGATCTTCATTCCCGTAGTACATTATCGGCAGTGTTCCTATTCCGCAATGAGCCATATAAGCTACTGAAAATGAATAACCTGCTCCTGTCGTTTCAGCAACAAGCATTTGGGTAACAAAATTCTGTCCGAACCCTCCGTATTCTTCGGGTATGGAAATTCCAAGCATCCCAAGATCTCCGGATTTCTTCAGGATGATTTTCATAAGCTCCCGGTCGCTTTTCTCAAGCGCCTCCATGCTGGGATAAACTTCAGCATCAAGAAAATCCTTGCATGACTGGGCAATCATTCTCTGTTCCTCGTTAAATTCTTCGGGAATAAAAATATCCCTGGCTTCAATTTCATTAACAAGGAATTCTCCGCTTTTCAAGATTTTTCTGGTCTCCATTTCGGTTATTTAAAAATTAAGTAATCCATTTTACAATTTTGTTTGCCCCCTCAGGGAGCTTAACCCATTGCTTTCACAACCAATTCAGCTATATCCAAATTCTTTATCTCCTCCTCCTTATTCTTGTACTTCAACCCGTCGGTCATCATTGTCATGCAAAACGGGCATGCAGTTGCAATAACAGAGGCTCTGGTCTCAAGTGCTTCTTCGGTTCTTTCGATAAATATCTCCTTATCCCCTTTCTCTGCTTCTTTAAACATCTGGGCTCCTCCTGCCCCGCAGCATAATGCAAAGCTATTATTCCTCTTCATTTCTAAAAGATTAGAGTTAAGAGATTTAATAATTGAGCGTGGTTCAGAATAAATATCATTTGCCCTTCCAAGGTAACAAGGATCATGGTAAGTAATATTAATATCCCTGAGGATTTTTGTATTAAGTTTAAGCAGGCCCTCTTCAATATTTTTGCTGATAAACCTGAGATAATTTATAACCTCGTAATTTCCGCCCAGATCGGGATATTCATTCGAAAAAATATTAAAACAGTGCGGACATGTGGTTATGATCTTTTTGATATCGTACCGCTTAAGTATTTCAATTACCTGCAGCGCCTGCATCTGGTAAAGCATTTCATTGCCAGCCCTGCGGGCAGGATCGCCTGTACAGGTCTCTTCCTTCCCCAGCACAGCATAGCTGACATTCAGTTTGTCGAGTATCTTTGCAAAGGCTCTGACCACCTTTTTATATCTGTCATCAAAAGCTCCTGCACAACCTACCCAGAACAGATATTCAGGCTTATCAGCACCTGCTTCTATTTCAGAGAATACAGGCACTTTAAATCCCAGGTCCTTTGTCCAGATTAATCTGTCCTCTGCTGAGTACTGCCACGGCGCACCGTTATTTTCAATATTGTTAAAAACACCCTTTAATTCCCCGGGAGCCGAAGCTTCCTCCAGTACCAGGTATCTGCGCATATCTACAATCAGTGAAGGATGGTTAATATTTATCGGACACTCTTTTGCACAAGCGTTGCAGGTTGTACATGCCCAGAGCTCCTCTTCCGATATATAGTCTCTTAAAAGGGACCTGTTATCATTGAAATCCTTTCCGTTTCTGATCAGAAGAGGACCCTTCTCCTTCATTCTTGCACGAAGATCCATCATGATTTTTCGTGGCGACAATTTCTTCCCCGTAATATTTGCCGGGCATACTGATGTGCATCTGCCGCATTCAGTGCATGAGAGAGAATCAAAATAGTTTTTCCATGTTGCATCATCAGCGTCTTTAACTCCAAACCGTTCTACAGGAGTATCGGCTGGCGCTGCAGCGAAAGCTGTGTCGGGGTTGAGCATCATTTTTACCTCCCTTGTGATATTGTCCATATTTGTCAGCTTTCCAAGAGGTTCAAGCCTCGAAAGAAAAACATTTGGAACCGACATAAAAACATGAAAGTGCTTTGAATACGGGAGGTAGTTTGCAAAAACAAATATCAGAAGTATGTGAGCCCACCAGGAAATATCGTAAAGCAGCCTGAAGTTTTCCGGAGAGATTCCCGCCAGGGAACCGGCTATTAAACTGCTGACAGGATAGACTCCGTATAACTCTTCTCCGGTTGAAGCCTGGTAACCTGAATAACCGGTATTCATCGACAGAAGGGTGATCATCAAAAGCAGAATAAGCGATAGTGCAGCAGCTGCATCAAGATGCGATCTTCTTTTCATCTCAATGCCTTCAAATCTGCTGATGTGCAGGAAAAGACGTCTTACCAGGAATATGATAATGGAAACAGCAACAAGAAGTGCAAAAATATCACCTGAACCAATAATAAAACTGTAGACCGGACCAAGAAAATGGAGAGCCCTTTCTGTCCCTGTCAATCCATCAACTACCATTTCAGCACTTCCAATCAGAATCACACAAAAACCCCAGAAGACCAGTGCATGGAAGAATCCTATTACGGGACGGCGAAAAATTTTAGTCTGGCCAAAGGCCACCTGCATCATCACCCTGAATCTTTTTCCCGGATTCTTTACGGGAAATCCCGATTTTGTGAAACTGAAGAATTTTAAAATCCTCCTTACAGTAAAGATGAATACTCCTGATGTTATGAGTAGCGCAATTGCGAATATTATCTGCCGGGTCATAGAGTGTATCAATATTATAGTTATTGTACGGGCGCAGCATGCTATGCCCCCGCCCCTTCCATCTACCTTTTCAGATTTTTCACAGCATCCACCAATTTTGGCAGAACCTTCATTGCATCACCGACAATCCCGTACTGGGCTGCCTCAAAAATCGGAGCATCCTTATCGGTATTGATCGCTGCTATATATTTTGATGAGCTTATCCCCGCTAAATGCTGTGTCGCTCCTGAGATACCGACTGCAATATAGAGGTTGGGTGCGATAATTTTTCCGGTCTGGCCGGTATGTTCTTCATGTGGTCTCCACCCCTCATCGGAGACAGGCCTCGAACATGCTGTTGCCCCTTTAAGAAGTGAAGCTAGTTCAACCAGGGGGGCCCAGTTATCGGGCGATTTCATTCCTCTTCCTCCTGAAACTACCACATCTGCATCAGTGAGCACTATTTTGCCTGTTTGTTTTATCGTTTCAGTAACAGTTGTTTTAATTGATGAACCATCAATTGTAACCTCCACTGTTTCAGGAACTGCCCCTGTGTGTTTTTCAATCAGATCAAATGAGTTCTGGGCTAAAGTAAGAATCCTGATATCAGACCTGATAACAACATTTGCAAAGGCATTGCCGGAATATGCTCTTTTACGGACTGTAAAAGGTTCAAGATTCAGAGGCAGTTTGCTGACACCAGTTCCAATCCCCGCCCTGAGCCTTACTGACAATCTCGGAGAAATTGCTTTTCCGGTTATATTATTCGAAAAGATGATAACATTTGACCCCTCTTTCAGGGCTATGTCGGCAATGACTTTGGTATACGCCTGGTTATCAAGCACCATAAGCTGATCACTGGTCACATTAATAATCTTTTCAGCTCCGTAATTACCAAGCTTTTTCAATTCATCCACGTCAGCCTTGCCAATTGATAATGCTGTAACGTTTGTTTTAAGCATTTCAGCAACTGATGATGCATAGGAAACCAGCTCGTAAGAGAGTTTCTTGAATTTCCCGTCCCAGTTTTCGGTATATACTAATACTGACATATGGTTTGGTGTTTTTTGATTATTTTTAAATAACTTTTGCTTCGTTCTGGAGAAGCTCTATCAGTTGTGCAGGATTTTCTGCATCAATATATTTACAGGCAGCACGGGGTTGCGGTTTTTCAAAGCCTGCTATTTCTGTCATCTTTTCAACAGCAACCGGTTCATATAGCTTTACAGATTTTGTCCTGGCAGTCATTATTCCCCGCATTGAAGCAATCCTGGGCTCTTTTGCAATACCTTTCTGTACAACCGCAACAAAAGGAACAGGAACTTTAACGCTCTCCCTGCCACCATCAATCTCCCTTGTAAGGACCGGAGATCCGTTATCAATTTTCAGGTCCGACACTGAGGAAACAGAGGGGATCGCAAGAAATTCCGATATCATTCCTCCAACTGCAGAACCGTTGAAATCGCTCGACTCTATTCCGCATAAAACAATATCAAATCCTTCTTTTCTGACCACTTCAGCAATCTGGGCTGCAACAGAATATGCGTCCGACGGATCCGAATTGATCCTTATTGCATCATCTGCACCTATAGCTAAAGCTTTTCTGATTGTTGGTTCTGATCCTGCTGACCCAACATGAGCCACCGTTACTGATTTGACGCCGCTTGAGGCATCATCCTTCAATTCGAGGGCACGCGTAAGGGATAGTTCATCCCATGGATTAATAACCCACTGAATGCCTGAAATATCAATAGAGGCATTACCTTCAGCAAATTTAATCTTTGTAGTAGTATCCGGAACATTACTTATGCAGACCAATATTTTCATCTGTTTCCTGTTTTTAGTTATTATATTCCTGTTTTGATCTGAAAGAAAAATCCAATGCTTTCTGTCGCCGAGGCGGCAAATATAATAATTTAAGGTTCAAAAGCAAATCCGGGTCCATTCATTTTTTACACGTATTCGAAACTATAAATTATTTTAACTGACTAAATTTCTATTAATTAGCACAGCGTTCCCGGGAAAGTTTATCAATCAGTCGAATTGGTTACATCATAAAAGTCTTCTGAATAATTTTATACACGTCTTGATAACTTTTAATTATTAAAGTTAAATTCGCACGCCCAAACAATTGGCCTTTAAATTAATGAAAAGTAAAATAAGGATATACGGAGGTGTTTCTCTGGCGATGATATTCTGGGCATTTTCATTTATCTGGTTTAAAATAGCAAATGAGACATTCCGTCCGATTACAATAGTATTTTTACGACTGGTCTTTTCAATATTACTGTTATCGACCTACCTGGGAATTAAAAAGAAATTTGAGAAGATCCGTAAAGAGGATCGCAAATTATTTCTTATGCTGGCCCTTTTTGAACCATTCTTTTATTTTCTGGGGGAAAGCTTCGGGCTGACTTATGTATCTGCCACCGTTGGGTCAGTACTGATCTCTACAATTCCTGTTGTTGCCACGATCGGAGCCTGGATATTCTTTAAGGAAAGGTTAAAAGCCATCAATTATTTCGGCATAATTGTTTCGTTCACCGGCATTATTATTTTTGTCATGAACAGAGAAGGATCTCTGACATTCAATATGAAAGGATTAAGTCTTTTATTGCTTGCAGTTTTTTCTGCATCCGGTTATAATCTAACGCTTAGCAGGCTGGTTGGAAGATATAACCCGGTATTTATTGTAAATCTCCAGAACATCATTGGTGCGATCCTTTTTCTGCCGGTTTTTCTTATTTCCGATTTCCGGTATTTCATAAGTACTCCATTCAGCCTCAGCGCCCTGAAACCAGTTATTCAGCTGTCTGTTTTCGCATCATGCGGAGCATTCATTTTATTTGCCTTTTCAGTCAGGAATATGGGAATAACCAGGGCTAATGTCTTCACATATTTCATTCCTATCTTCACTGCATTTTTTTCGTTTTTTATTTTAGATGAGAAGCTAACGGGGCAGAATATTATCGGGATGGCTGTTGTAATATCAGGACTGATAATGTCGCAGATTAACGGACGACCAAAGAAAAACGAAGAAGCCATGATACTTACAGGAAAGACCGCCTGATATTTCAGTTCATTGCCAGTTTCAGCTGAGATGTTTTATCCTGAAACCTGCCGGTAAAAATTATATATTTACATTCATTATCAAATATCAGTGAAACAAATTGTATTCATATTTCTCTTTTGCATGATGCCGGCATACTCTGCTTCCCAGACCGGGGGAGATAATATTTATGAGTTCCTTAATCTGACTCATTCCGGACGGATTTCATCGCTTGGAGGTTCAAATGTATCACTGACAGGTATTAATCTGAATTTTGCCTGTATTAATCCCGCACTCCTTGATTCACAAATGGATAACAGTCTCGTGCTCGACTATTCAAACTATTTTGCAGGAATTAATTATGGGCTGGCAATGTATTCACGGTCGCTGCAAAAATCAGGCAGCATTGCAGGAGGAATAACTTACCTGAATTACGGTTCCTTTACTGAAGCAGATGCTTCAGGTAATATAACCGGTTCCTTCAGCGCTTCAGAAACGGCTTTTTCAATAATTTATTCCCGTGAACTGGATTCATTGTTCTCAGTAGGAATAAATTTCAAGCCTGTTCTCTCTCATCTTGAGAATTATTCTTCGTTTGGATTCGCTTTCGATATCGGTGCATCCTGGCACAATCCCGAAAACCTTTTATCAGCAGGCCTGGTAATCAGGAATATAGGTTACCAGGTTACTACTTATGCCGGTGAAGCAAGAGGTAACCTGCCATTAGAGGTACTGGCAGGTGTATCAGCCAGACTTGCTCATGCCCCGTTCAGATTTTCACTGACTCTCAGGCATCTTGAAAAATATGACCTCACCTATCAGTACGCTCCAACAGAGGAGGGATCAGGTCAAGGAACATCAGAATTCTTTGAGAACATGATGAAACATATTATAATGGGTGCAGAAATAATCCCTCACAAAAATTTCTACCTGAGCCTTGGATACAATCATCAGAGAAGAAGTGAACTGCAGACTGACTCAAAAGTTGCAGGAACAGGATTCACCTGGGGATTCGGGGTCAATACTTCAATGCTCGATATTGAATTCGGCAGGGCATCATATCATCTTGCAGGATCGTCAAATCATGTTTCTTTGATTTTGAGACCTGATTTTATGACCAAAAAATTCATAAGCCCCCAAACCCCCTGAAGGGTGCTTTTAGAAAATGATTACCTTTATGTCCCCGTTAGGGAATTCAGGGGCAAATAGAAAATATGGATAAGAAACTAATTATTGCAATTGATGGTTATTCATCATGCGGCAAGAGTACTTTTGCAAAGGCAATTGCCATGGAGATGAACTATATCTATATCGACAGCGGAGCCATGTACCGTGCTGTCACTCTGTATTGCCTGAGAAAAGGATACGCAGGAAAGGGTGATATCAGAATGAGAAACATACTTGACGATATTTTAAATATGCATATCAGTTTTGTCTATAACTCTGACCTTTCTGAATACGAGACCTATCTTAACTCAGAAAATGTCGAAAGCGAGATCAGGGGAATTGAAGTTTCATCGTATGTAAGCAGAATCAGCCAGATCCCGGAGGTTCGTGCCCGCATGGTCGGATTACAGAGGCAGATTGGCGTTTTCAAAGGTATCGTAATGGATGGCAGGGATATAGGCACTGTTGTGTTTCCTGATGCCGATCTGAAGATTTTCATGACTGCCTCAGTTGACATAAGGGCTAAAAGAAGGTTTGATGAGCTCAGAAATAAGAAAGTGGAAGTTGAATTTGAAGAAATTAAAAGAAATATAATTGCAAGGGATATAGCCGATGAGAACAGGGACATAAGTCCATCTGAGAAGAGCTGAAGATGCTTTAGTACTGGATAACAGCCGTATGACAGTGGCTAACCAGATGGAATGGGTTATGAATATTATCAGAAACAGGATAAATGCTGGTTGAAATTGATAAAAGGTCAGGATTTTGTTTTGGCGTGCAGAATGCGGTTGAAATAGCTGAGAAGGCTTTGAGCCGTGGAGAGAAAGTATTCTCCCTCGGCCCGATTGTCCACAACGATAAAGAAATGGAACGATTATCCTCCCTGGGGCTGGTCAATATCAATCACGAACAATTCAGGCAACTTCAAAACTGCAATGTGCTTATTCGAGCCCATGGAGAACCACCTGATACATACACTTATGCACAAAAGAACAATATCACAATCATTGAAGCAACATGCCCGATAGTAAAAACACTGCAGTCAAGAATCAGCACGAGATGGGCGAATCTGAAGAAGGATAACGGACAGATTGCCATTTTCGGCAAACCAGGGCATGCCGAGGTTATCGGATTAATGGGTCAGACATACAATGAAGGTATTCTGATATCAGGCTCTGCCGACATTGATAAAATTGATGTTTCCCGTCCGGTTGCTCTCTTTTCCCAGACAACTATGGATTTAAATGAGTATAACCATATCAAAAAGCTGATATATAACAAGATGAAAGAACACGGGGTTCTGGACCCTGATAAATACTTTCAGATAAACAATACTGTCTGCGGACAGGTATCAAACAGGGAATCTCATCTGAGGATCTTTGCAGGAAGACATGATATTATAATTTTTGTCAGTGGGAAAGAGAGTTCCAATGGCAGGATGCTTTACGCTACATGTAAAAGCGTTAATCCTGACACCTATTTTGTTTCCTCTCCTGAAGAAATCGAGGCTTCATGGTTTGCAGGGAAGAAATCAGCAGGAATATGCGGGGCAACTTCAACACCGAAATGGCTTATCGAGCAAATACTGGACCTTATCAAGAGATATTAAATCTAATCCTTAATTACATACCCGAATGTTAAAATCAAAAGTATATTTTACAGACCTCAGAATAAAATCATCGGTAAACCTGCTTAAAAAGCTTGAAAATCTTGTCATCCGTGCAGGAATTGAACAAATTGACTTCAAACAGAAATTTGTTGCCATTAAGATTCACTTCGGTGAACCAGGCAATATGGCATATCTTCGTCCAAACTATGCTGCCAGGATAGTAAGAATGCTGAAATCAAAGCAGGCTGTTCCGTTCCTTACCGACTGCAATACTCTTTATTGGGGAAGAAGGTCAAATGCACCTTCGCATCTGGAAGCTGCTTTCGAAAACGGGTATAATCCACTTGCAACTGATTGTCATGTAATTATTGCAGATGGCATTAAGGGAACTGAATATCGCGAAGTCGGTATTGATCTTGAATTGTGCAAATCGGCAAAAATAGGATCTGCAATTGCAGATGCCGATATTATAATCTCAATGAACCATTTCAAGGGACACGAACTGACAGGTTTTGGTGGTGCACTGAAAAACCTTGGGATGGGCTGCGCTTCAGTGGGCGGAAAACTGTTTCTTCACTCAGGATCTTCGCCGGAGATCCATGAAAAGAATTGCACGGGATGCAGAATCTGTGAAAAGTACTGCGCCCATGATGCCATAAAGGTAGGTAATGATAAAATTGCTCATATCGATTATGAAAAATGTGTCGGATGTGGACAATGTGTAGCTGTATGCCAGTATGATTCTGCAAGAGTAGTCTGGAAAAGCTCTTCGGAAACGGTCTGTAAAAGGATTTCCGAATACGCTCTTGCAGCAGTTAAGGACAAGCCGTCATTTCATATCAACTTTATAATGGATGTTTCTCCCAATTGCGATTGCTGGGATGCAAATGATTTTCCTGTTGTTCCCGACATTGGGATTGCTGCTTCATCAGATCCCGTAGCTCTCGATCAGGCATGCGCCGATATGGTAAAAAAAGCTCCCGCACTTCCCGGAAGTGCTATTCGCGATAAGAATTCCGATGATGATATGGCCGGAATGGATAAATTTCAGATTGCCCATCCGGATACCAACTGGCAATCAGGCATAGAACATGCTGTAAAAATCGGGCTGGGCAACAGTGACTATGAATTAATTAAAGTCTGAATTCCACTTCTTATACTTATTTAAATTTGGCTGTTAAAAATTCTGTATAAATTAGTCCATCCGTAGTTACTCCACCACTTATGAGTGTAAAAACAAGCATTGCCAGACTTTCTGTCTTTTCAAATACCCTTCTGATAGCGATGAAGCTGATCGTCGGGATTATAAGCGGGTCAGTAAGCATAATATCAGAAGCTATCCACTCATCAATGGATCTTGTGGCTGCAGTTATTGCATTTTTCGCGGTAAAAGTTTCTGATAATCCACCTGATTCAAAACATCCTTACGGGCACGGAAAGGTTGAAAACATTTCAGGAGTTATTGAAGGGGTCCTGATACTTGTTGCCGCTGCATTGATAATAGTTGAAGCTATTAAAAAACTGCTGGGCGACCCTTTTGAGCTCGAATCAATCTGGATAGGTTCGCTGGTAATGTTGGTGTCAGCTGCTATAAATGCATATGTTTCGCGAAGACTCTATAAAGTGGCCCGCGAAACCAATTCTGTGGCCCTTGAAGCAGATGCTCTGCATCTAAAGACTGATGTCTATACATCGCTTGGGGTTGGAATCGGACTCGGCCTGATAATTGTGACCGGAATTAAGTGGTTTGATCCTGTAATTGCTATCCTGGTTGCCCTTTTTATAATCAAAGAATCTTACAATCTGGTAAGCAGGGCATTCTCACCACTTCTCGATACAGCATGGGGCGAATTTGAGATAGAAGATCTGGAAAGAAGACTTAATAATCTGGAAGTAAACTACCATGACCTGAGAACCCGTGTGGCAGGAAATTACAGGTTTATTGATATTCATGTTGAGATCCCTGAAAGTGAATCAGTTGGTAATGCTCACAATTATTGTGACAAAATTGAAGAGGCTCTTAAAAATGCATACAGCAATCTGACAGTAACAATACATGTAGAGCCCCGATGAAACAATTAATAATATGATCCTACTTCAGATATTTCAGCCTCAGGCTGTTGCTTACAACACTCACGCTGCTTAGTGCCATTGCTGCTCCGGCAATCATCGGGTTAAGAAGGAACCCGTTGATGGGAAAAAGAACGCCTGCAGCGATCGGAATTCCGATCACATTATAAATAAACGCCCAGAAGAGATTCTGCCTGATGGTCTTTACAGTATTGCGGCTTAAACGGATTGCAGCCGGAATGACTGAAAGATCGTTGCTTATTATTGTCATTTTCGCGGCATCAATTGCTATATCCGAACCCTTGCCCATTGCAATACTGACATCTGCTGTAGCCAGAGCCTGGCTGTCGTTGATGCCGTCACCAACCATACCAACTGTTTTTCCCTGCTTCTGAAGAGCGGCAATGAAATCAGCTTTCTCCGAAGGCATCATTTCTGCTTTATAATTCTGTATACCTGCTTTTTTAGCAACTGCTTCAGCAGTTCTGGTATTATCACCTGTAACCAGATAAACCTCTATGCCCATTTTACCCAACTGTTCCACAGTAACAGAAGATGTTGGTCTGATCCTGTCGGAGACTGACATAATTGCAAGAACATCTTTGCTGTCAGCAAAACCTATAACCGTCGATGCATCAGCTTCCCATCTTTCAGCCAGATCTTCAAGGTCCGATTCAATTCTGATTGCTTTCTCCCGGAAATATTTTAGCTGTCCTGCATAGTATAGTTCCTTCTTGTATTTACCTGTAATCCCTTTTCCCGTAATGCTTGTGACGCCGGAAAGGGAGACCGGTTCAGCCGAATCTTTAAGATATCTTACAACAGCCTCAGCCAAAGGATGTTCAGACATTCTTTCAAGGCTGAATAAAATGTTTTTTCCATTGATCTTATCTTCATCACTCCTCCATTCGATCATTTCAACTGATGGTTTACCCTCTGTTACAGTTCCGGTCTTGTCAAGTACCAGAGCATTCATCATATGAGTAAGTTCAAGCGCTTCGGCATCCTTTATCAGGATATTGTTTTCCGCTCCTTTACCAATACCGACCATAATGGCAGTGGGTGTTGCAAGGCCAAGGGCACACGGACATGCAATTACCAGAACGGTGATCATCGAGAGCAGTCCCTGGACAAATCCGTTTTCTCCTCCCAGGATCCACCAGATTACCAAAGTGATAATTGAAATTCCGACTACAACCGGTACAAATATTCCTGCAATCCTGTCAACGAGTTTCTGTACAGGTGCTTTACTACCCTGGGCTTCCTGCACCCGCCTGATAATACTGCTCAAAAGAGTTTCTGATCCCACTTTTTCAGCCATTATCCGGAAAGTTCCTTTCTGATTTACTGTTCCTGTGAAAACATACGAATCCTTATCCTTTATTACCGGCACCGGTTCGCCTGTAATCATGCTTTCATCCACAAAACTGCTCCCTTCAGTGACTTTTCCGTCGACCGGAATTTTATCTCCCGGTTTTACAAGAATTATATCACCAGGCTTCACTTTGGCTATTAGAAATTCTCTGATCTCGCCGCTTTCAAGAACTTTAAAGACAGTTCTGGGTTGTAATCCAATAAGTTTTTTTATTGCTGATGATGTGTTTGCTTTTGCGCCTTCCTCAAGAAACTTTCCAAGCATTACCAGGGTAATCACAACACCCGAGGCTTCAAAATAGACATGAGCATGCAAGCCCCTGCTTTCCCAGAACTCAGGAAAAAGTGTATTAAATACACTAAATATATATGCTATTCCTGTACTTAATGCAACAAGGGTATCCATCGTTGCAATACCATGCATTATCTGCTTCCATGCATTAATGAAGAAGGAACGTCCGAACCAGAATACAATTGGTGTAGCCAGACCCCACATGATGTAGCTGGCGTATGGCAGTTTCATGAAGACCATACTTAATAACACCAGCGGTACCGCCATGATAATTGCCCATATCACCCTGCTTTTCAGCGAAGTGTATCGTTTATGCTGAATATTTTCAAGTTCTTCGCGTGCATTCTCCGATTCATCAATTATCAGGTCATACCCGGCTGAAGAAACAGCCTCTTTAAGATCAAGGGGGTTAACAACAGAAGGATTGAATTCAAGAGTCGCTATCTGAGATGCGAGGTTTACTGAAGCTTTCACAACTCCTGTCTGCTTTTTCAGGGTAGTTTCAATATTGGAAGCGCATGAAGCACACGACATTCCCGTGACAGGAAATTGTTTCTTCACAATTTTCAGATCAGTAATTTGTTTCTCCTGATTAAAATACTCTTCCATTGCTTCAACAGAGTCTGAATTACCATTTACAGGTTTTCATGTTTTTCCCCCGTGTATCTTCCCGAAAATTATGACATCGTTGCTTTCCGGTTAAATCATGGTGTGAAATTAAATATTAATAATAAACAATTGATAAACAAATTAGTTTGTTCATAGATTTTCCCCTTTGTTAATAGTGTAAAAATAAGGGGCATGCAGATTATACTGGTATGCCTTTCGATGGTATAGTCAGTAAATAATATAACTTTTTTATGGAATTCTGTAACACTTTCAGGTATCAAATGATTTAACTTTGGCCGGTTAGGTTCCATGTTGTATCTCACATCATAACAGGAAAAATGAACGCTACAGAAATAAAAGAAAGGCTGAACAGACGAAATGAGGCGCTCAAACAGACATTCACCGTTTCAAATGGTAATTCCATCAGGCCGAAAACAGAAAGACAATATTCGATTTTAAAACAACTTCGTAACAAACTTGGTAAGTCAAAAGTAGAATTTAATAAGATTTTCGACCTCTATAAACATCTCCTTGGCCAGAAGAATCCGGGAACTTTTCCCAGAACGTCTCCACCTGAACAATAAACCTCATTTTAATCTGATAGGATTTAACACGTTAAGTTTGAATACAAACCGGATCCTGTCTTTATATGATCCGGTTATTGATTCAATATTGGCAGAAACAAGCAAAGGAATATAGATCTCGAAGAAGTTCCATAATCCAGCCTTAAACCCTGCTTCAAAAAACAGAGGGGTTTTAACAGTTCCTTCAATGCCATGGTCGTTCAGCAATACATTAACAAAGGGTTTGACAGGAATCCATAATGCCGGACCGGGCAGGCTGCTTGTCAATGAGAGTGAGAAAAGCCAGCGGCTGTATCCCAGGGTATTATTGACGGGAGACACTAATCCCCCTTCAGACAGGCTCATCTGATGCGACCAGAAAGTTTCGTTAAGGTTAAAACGATCAAGATAAAACCCCTGGTATAAATATTGTTCACTGCCACTTCTGCCGCTTGCGGAAAATCGATAAAACGGATATTCAGCATTGTTATTCAGCATGATTCCCGAAAAAAATCTAATACCCAGACCTCGGTTTCTACCCCTGTAACTAAGTGTGTAGTTTAAATCGACCGATGTCTTCTGAAACGATTTTCCCGATTCGGAAGAAACCGAAAAATTAAAAGGATTTATCAAACCGGGTCTTTCCAGAATATATCCAAACTGCAGGAATGGAAGCATCGGCGCCGGCATGAGAAGTTCAATATCATGCAGGTCCGATGCAGCCAGAAAATATCCAAAGACCTTATGATTGACAGGATTAATATTATTCCCTGATCTGAATGCAATATCTAATCCTATCTTCGCTTTATGATATTTCTGATTACCCGGTGCACCAAATTGTTCACCCTCAAGCGTAAATGTTGCTATCCTGATCAGATTGTCATAAGGAGTTATATTGAATGAAATTCTTCCGTACCCGGTAAGCCAATGATTACTGAACGTATAAAAAGGAATGAAAAAGTATTCCACCGGTTTGGGCACGAGAGTTCCATTGTTTAAGAACAAACCTGCCATAAAACCATCCACGCTGTTCCAGTTTATTACAGGAACATATATTAAAGATCTTTTCTCAATCTCCTCAATGGTATATAAGAACCGGAGTTGAAAAGGATCAGCTTTACGACATGTTGCTGATGTCCGGATATTATTGTTAAGCCTGAATAATTCGGGCATCTTATGTTCCGGGTCGATTATTATTTCTGAATTATCACTCCAGGGTAAATTGATCCATTTTTCCCCTTCAAACCCATCTATCCGATATTCCATGGAGACTGAATCTCCGTTTATTTCTGTTAATATCAAAGGGGCATTCAGCTCACCTTTGTTTTTAATAAGTAATTTCTGATTACCGGTACGGATTATTTCATAATCGAGCCGTTTGGTTGTACCAAGGAAATCATCAAAGAACCATGAGAGATCGCGCGATGACTGAGATTCAAAGAGAGCCCTGAGATCGGCCGGCAGGGGATGCCTGTTTTTCCATTTGCTGTAGTAATCATGCATAATGGAATCAAAGAGTGAATCTCCAAGATAAGCCCTCAGATAATTGAACCCATGGGCGGCTTTACTATATATCAGACTTCCATAGTTTCCGTATCCGTAATCGGTCGCCGCAAGATTCAAAGGTTGTTCCAGATTCCTTCGGGCCGGGATTAGCCATTCGAGTTCCTGAATTCTCTGCATCGGGATTTCATCAATATGGAAAAATTTTGCCACTTTTATGTTTCTGAAACTATTTTCCCAAAGTTTTTTACCGGGGTATTTTTCATTCAGATATCTTGATTCATAAGCAGTGGCAATACCTTCATCCATATAAGGGAATCTTCGTTCATCAGAACCGATCGCACTGTAAAACCAGTTATGAGAAATCTCATGTGCTATCACCTGATCGAGCTGGTAAGGATCACCCGCAAGACCAATAACAGTGAGACCAGGATATTCCATCCCCGATCCTGAACTCAGAGCGCTCTGAACAGCTGTAAAAGAGTTATAAGGATAATCCCCGATCAATTCTGAGAAATAACTGATAGCATCATTTGTGTATGAAATTGCTTTCTTCCAGAGACGCGCTTCCTGATCAGTAAACATCGCCCATGTGGTAACCTCCCTTTTGGAGTCAGGCAGCTTTACAATTCCTTTCAGAACATGAAATCTCTTATCAGCGAACCATGCGAAATCATGTATATTATTCTCGGTATAGTGTAAAGTCTTCATCTCCCTGGAGGATGGAGGAAAACCTTCACTCCTGAAGTAAATGTATTTCATCCAGGATGTATCAGAAGCCAGTATATCAAGGAATTTCCATTCCTCTTCATCCAGCAGGTTTCCTGTTGCACCAACAACATAATTAGCAGGCAGAGTAATGCTTACATCAAAACTGCCAAATTCTGAATAGAACTCAGCCTGATCAAGATATGGCATCTGATGCCAGCCGTTTCTGTCATAAACCGCCGGTTTTGGAAACCATTGTGAGATCTGATATGATTCCCCAATATGACCCAGCCTCGAAGTGACCCCTTTGGGGATCTTTACATGGAAAGGAGTTGTTATTTGTATTGTGTCACCAGGCTTAAGGGCCTGATTAAGAATGATCGTGCAAATATCAGGAGATTCAGGCAATAAGTGCCATTGAACCTGATTACTTTCTACCTCAAAATCCAGAGAGTCAATAAATCCTTTTAATTCAGGATCATTGAATAATTTTTCCTTCCCCTTCATGTTGAATATTTGTCGGGCCAATGCAGTGTTATTATTTGAATATGCATTCGGCCAGAGATGAAAATATAAAAACCTGAGAGTGTCGGGGGAATTGTTAATATAGTCAACTGACTCGAAACCATATAGTTCGTGGGTGTTGTCATTAAGAGTCACATTAATTTTATAATTTACCTCCTGCTGAAAATAATCCTGTGATGAAACCTTCAGAAAAGGCAGGAATAATACCAGAATGAAGGGTAAATATTTCCTGAAGTCATATTGAAAAACAATTTCTGGCATAACTGGCCGGTCTGAATTTTTGCCGATATATAATCGGGAATACTAAGATACTGAAAAGCACTGGATGGTCAAGCTAATCAAGAAATGGGCATGATAAAAGTTGTATTCTTTTAAAAAATAAATTATTTTTGCTATAAGTGTTTTTAAATAAAGACATATAATTTATTGAAAATCTACATTAAAAATATGGTTTGCATAAGGTGCCAGATGGCAGTTAAATCCGAGCTGGATAAACTCGGGTTGCATCACACAAAGGTTGAAATAGGTGAGACTGAAATCATGGAGGACCTTTCAACAATGCAAATGGATAATCTGAGAAGTTCCCTTGAAAAGATCGGGCTTGAATTACTGGATGATAAGAAAAACATTATGGTTGAGAGAATAAAAACAATTATCATTGAACTGGTACACTATAATGAAGATCAAATCAAAACAAACCTTTCCGATTACCTGAGCGAAAAGCTCAATCACAATTATACTTATCTTTCTAATCTTTTTTCTGAGGTCAAAGGATCTACCATTGAGAAGTTTTACCTGTCAAATAAAATAGAAAGGGTAAAAGAGCTGCTTGTATATGGTGAGCTCAATCTTTCCGAAATTGCCTGGAAAATGCATTACAGCAGTGTTGCCCATCTGTCGAACCAGTTTAAGAAAATGACAGGTCTTACTCCATCGCACTTCAAAAATCTCAGGATCAAAAATCGCACATCTCCGGAGAATGATTGAATGATTTAACAGCAGTCTATTTAAGAACTATTTTACTGTTATGTCCGAAAATGTAAAATATGCCCAGCTGAATTCCCCTGTTGGTTGAGTTTACATCACTCTCTTTATTTATATTGCTTAATCCAAGATTATATCTTGCATCAATACCAAAACCCGTTGACGGAACTACATAGCTCGCACCAAAGCTTACTCCAAACTCAATGGGATTTAATTCGTCTTTATTGTCTGCACTAACCAGAAAACCTACCTGCGGGCCAGCCTGTAATCTGAATCCATTGTCAAACATATACTGAATCAGGACGGGAACATTAATATAACCCAGCTTATAATTAGCATCCCCGCTTTTTGCCCCCTGGGTTGAATATACCAGCTCAGGCTGAATTGCCCACGGGTTCTTGAGATGGATATGGCCGAGCAGGCCAAAATGATACCCTGTTATCTGGTCATATGTGCTACTGTTGTCATTGTTTATGTTGTACAGATTTAACCCGCCTTTAATTCCAAGGCTCACGTGTCCTTCAGGTGCATTACCATGTTGTGCGCTTGCAATGCCCGTAATCAATATTGCTGTAATTAATCCGATTAAATATTTCATATTTTTTATATCTCTTTAAAATTAATTGTAAAAAACCTTTACTTGGCCCCTAAAATCGTCCAGCCTAAATAAATCTGAAATGTGCGGTTTTTAATACTCTCGCCCGATACATCGGAGATATCAGTAAACCCCAGGACATACCTCACACCGGCATTGAATCCAAGTGGCAGATGCAAACCCGCTCCAAATGCCAGGCCAAAATCGTTGTTTTTAAGTTGATCCTTTACATCACCCGCATTTTCAACTTCTGCCTTTGTCAGGAAACTGAACTGTGGGCCTGCTTCAAGGCTCAATAGACTCATTGGCATGAACCGGAACATCACAGGGATGGCTATATAATCAAAATCTACCTTTATATCATCCCATTTGCTTCCATAGGCAGTATACAGAACTTCGGGGGTTATTCCGAATTTTTCTGACAAATTCAGATTAACGTAGGCTCCGAAATGATAATCAGTAACTGTTTTTACATTAATATCTTCAACTGCCTGATTGGCAAAATTTGCCCCGGCTTTTATACCCAGGCCAACACCTTGTGCCTCGATTACAAAAGGTATTAAAAATAATACCCCGAATAGAAATAATTTTTTCATTTTATTAATTATTGGTTATACAATCAAATAACATCCCTGAATACTCTCCTGAAATGATACCCGTAAATGCTGTAAGTAACTGCAAGCGGGAATGCCTTTGGCTTATTTAAGATGCTCCAGAAGACTATTTTCCAGAAATAGATACGGTTCTTCGTAAGAACTCCCAGATATATTATGGATTTTATTAATGCCATAAACCTGTTCATTGAAAGAGGCTGGTTAAACGGAGGATCGTATTGTTTCAGAAATAATAATACTCTGGCATAATATGCCTTACCGGAATATATACTCTTAATGATTTTCCGGTATCCTTTCATCAATTCTTCTTTGTCCATTACCGGAACAAAATTCATTGAATAATCAGTATTGTCGCCGGTAAACTTATCAGTTATTCTGCCTTCATTCTCTAATCGCCGGTAGAGCTTTGATAATCGCGGTGCATTCAGCAGCCCTACCATTGCTGTTATAATTCCGCTTTTCTGAATAAAGTCGATCTGCCGCTGGAAGATGTTCGGAGGATCATTATCGAATCCTACAATAAATCCTGCAAACACTTCCATTCCATACCGCTGAATTATATTTACGCAATCTATAAGATCGCGGTTTTTATTATTCACCTTATTACATTCCATTAAACAACTCTCCTCCGGGGTTTCAATGCCTACGAAATACTTTTGCAAAGCCGGCTTTGACCATCATATCCATCAGATCTTTATCATCAGACAGATCAATAGAAGCTTCTGTGATGAAAAAGAACGGATGTTTGTTGGATTTCATCCAGCTGATAACTGCAGGCAGCAATTCATTCTTAAGTTTCTTTTTGTGGCCGATAAAATTATCATCGACGAAGAACACACTACCCCGCCATCCTATTTGTAACAACTGGTCCAGTTCAGCAATAATCTGTGCTGAGGTTTTTGTCCGGACATGACGTCCAAACAAGGCTGTTATATCGCAAAATTCGCAATCATAAGGACATCCTCTTGAGTATTGTATTCCTGCAGAAGCATATTTTCCGGCTTTCAGAAGTGAATAATCAGGTAAGGGTGATTTTGTGATATCAGCAAATTTATCTGACTGATATATCTTTTTTGGCCTGCCATTTTTAAGGTCTTCGATAAAGAGAGGTAACGTTATCTCTGCTTCATTAAGCACTAAATGGTTAATCACGGGAAATTGTTCATATTCTTCAGTAAACAAAGGACCCCCCGCCACAATTTTTTTCTTTAGATGAATACATCGCTCTATGATTTGTTTTACAGAAGCAAGCTGTATCGACATAGCACTTATGAAAACATAATCGGCCCATTTAATATCTTCATCCTTAAGCCTGGAAACGTTGAGGTCGATAAGTTTCTTATTCCAGTCGTCAGGCAATAATGGCGCTATGGTAATCAAACCCAAAGGTACATTAGATGCCTTTTTGGAAATAAACTTCAGAGCATGCTTAAAGCTCCAGTAGGTATCGGGATACTGGGGATAAACCAATAGAATATTCATAATACTTTATAATACTTCTAAACTTTTAAAACAAATCATTAATCCATTACACACCTGACATATTTCCCTGCTGCTTTTAGTGGTACCTTCTCTGTAAACACCATCGTTACTTCCGTCCAGCCGACGATAATTACCTGTGGCGGGACTACTTTCATCGGAACACCACCAGTAGCTAAGTGTCACCCTATTGTTAGAATGAACCATCCGGCATAATAACGAAACCACCCGGAAGTGCTGAAAATCCACTTGTATTTGTGCTGCCTTTTCTCCGGTTTTCCATCCGGTGGATATTCTTCATCTGAGAACCCTGATCAGTCCCACGCCATGTTGTTTCATCAGCTTGTTCCTGAGTCATACCGAGATACATTTCCAGTGTTTTAAATTCAGCATCAGTCGGCACATGCCAGCCAGTGGGGCATAGTTTTCCTGTATTTACAGTATACCAATTGTATAATGGCTCCGTATAAAGGTTTGTTTGTAGTTTCATCATTATCATACCAGCAGTAACCCGGAGTTGTCAGTCTAGTCCATGCTGAATTACCGGTAACATTAGGTATGGCATTGTTATCATTATATTTAGTGGTTTTAAGATTCTCAGCCATCCAGGTTTGGGAACCGATTTCTACTGTTTTATAGGTATTGCCTGTCCTGATCTGTCATACTCCCATAAGTAATTTCCGGATTGTCCTTTTCACAGCCGCTGGTAAAAATTAAAACCAATGCGATTACTATTAACATGTGACTCAAAATTCTTGTTTTGTTTTTCATCTCCGTTAGTTTTTAAATTATCATTCAATTGTTTCATTTATATTTCTGTTCGTATTCTTTCATTTTACTCTGCCATAAGTATTAAAGAGACTTAACATTAGTTGGTTACAACCAGTTTCTGAGTATATTGGGGTGTGTCATTTAATCCCATTTGAACAAAATAGGCACCAGGTAAAAGATTTATAGGAATTTGAAACTCCCTGACATCCGGATTCATTTTATCCTGAAAAACAACACGTCCCGATAAATTAATGATTCTGATATAGTCAAGTATTAATGCCGGTTCATCTATCGAAATCTTAATATGATCAAGTGCGGGATTCGGATATATCTTACCAGTTCGATCTTCGTTATCTGCTGCGAATACCCTTGCTCCCGCCTGCCATGTTCCATTTTGAGCTGTGGTTGCCGGATAAGCTGAACTCCATGTTGCATTTGTTGAAAGACCCGTTTGCCATTCCGGCACCTAAATTAGTTCCATGATCCAATCTTGATACAGGGACAAAACTGGTTGTATTTACAAAATCAGGATTAACAACGACCGAATGTATATCATATCCCAGTGCCTGCCATTCTGCAAATGTTTTCAATGCACCACTGATAACAAATACAGGTGTGCCGGTTTCACAATAGAAAACATTATAATCACTCTCAAAATCATTCAGACACCATGATTCTATCCTTACATTTGGAATCTGATATTTCGTATAAAAAATATTGTTATATATTCTGGTTCCAAGTGAAGGTGCCGGAACTGATCTGTCGTTATTTGCATCTATTTCTATTATGGATGCAGACCAATCAGTATTCTGCATCATTATAAAAAGTATTATTATACACATGAACACCATTCATACCCTTTATTCTCAGTGAGAGTCCTGCATTTTTCAAAATATTATAGGCAGCTCCTCCGGAGGTATATGTCATATTAAAACCATCATCTGACCCTGATTTAAACAATATCCCGTGAGGAGTTTTATCAAGATAATTATACTTTACTACTGAATTTATATTATAACCGGTAAATACAGCATGTGTAATGCTGGAGGCATCTGTTCCGTTCCATGTAAATTTATTGCCTGTTATTATCATCCCGTCAAGATTGTTATTCTGGGAATTCTCATCTTCATCTCCTGCCTGTAACAAATAGCCGGTCGAATTTATTGATGTAATGGAGTTATTACGATAAGTAAATGCAGTGGGTTCACTTCTTGGAATATTTACTCCCGCCCAGGTTCCTGGTTCTGTATTAATAATATAAGTCCCTTCTATTGTAAGCATAGTTTGTGCAAACAAAGCAGAACTTATTGTAAGAAATACTATTATGGATATCCTTTTCAGCAAATGCAAAACATCAAGAATTATAGAACTGTAAGGCCAATATACCGATCAAATGAGTGTTTCCTTTTCAGAGTTTTCATGGTAAAAACTTCGCATGAAAATTCCAACGATATAAATATAAGCCCTTTAGTTCCGGGAATCTTTACACAATTCCCTGACAGATTTACATAATTCACATATAGTATTTTATGGAGTATGTGTGAATGATGTAAATATTCCCTGAATACTGTAACGCTTTATGGCATTAAAGGACTCACCTTTATATTTTGAAAATTCATTCACGGTTGGCAACAAAATGTATACGATAAAACCAGGTTAAAAAAGGCGGATTTCTAACCCACTTTTATTCATTAATCTTAAATAGAAATTTATGAAACGCAGTGTCGGGAGTTTAATTGGATTCTCAATAGGTGCTACTGATGGAGAGCTGGGAAAAGTAAAGGAGTTTTATTTTGATGATAAAACCTGGACTATCCGTTACTTGATTGTTGAAACGGGTAATTGGCTGCCAGGTCGCAAAGTGCTTATTTCACCTGAAGCACTTTTAACACCAGATTGGGAGAATAAAAGCTTTCCGGTTAATCTTACACAGGAGCAAATTAAAAATAGTCCGGACATAGACACTGAAAAACCAGTCTCACGCCAGGAGGAAATTAAATTGTACGGGCATTATCCATGGACAAATTATTGGGGGGAAGAACCTTTTGGATTCAGTATGCCGGTGTCAATGTTTCAGGTAATGCAGAGAGACGAGGACCAGCCCGGCGATAAAGAATCAGATGACGACCCGCATTTACGCAGTACTAAAAAAGTAACGGGCTATAGTGTCAATGCTACTGATGGTGAGATTGGGAATGTCGAAGACTATATAATTGATGACAGCAACTGGAAACTTGATTTTGTTATCGTTGATACTGGCAAATGGTTTCCTGGTAAAAAAGTGATCATATCACCAAAATGGATAAAAGTAATAAAATGGGATACTTCCACAGTAATTGTTAATGTTTCGATTGAAAAAGTAAAAAACAGTCCTGAATATGATCCAAACAAGCCAATAAGTGAAATCTATGAGGCAAACCTTCATAATCATTATAATGGAATAATTTACAAACAATAGTTGGCGCAACTTGAAATAACAGGTTATTATGAAATCAAATAAGTTACGATTAACAGAAAAAGCAATTCGAATCTATCCATTTCTACTTCTGATGTTATTGTTTACACAGTGTACGGGTCCTGAAGGACCTATGGGCAATGATGGTTTAGGATGGAATCAGTTACACCAATTCAGTCATCTACGACATCGATCCTTCCGACTGGGTTGGAGATCTGAACGGATATGATGTATTAATTGATGTACCTGAAATTACTGAAGACATATATTACAATGGTGCCGTGCTTGTCTACAGGTTAATTGAAATTGACCCAAAAAGTTTTAATATGCTGCCTTATACTTATGTGGATAATTCTTTAACCGTTTATATGGACTTTGATGTCTATGTAGGAAGTATTGATTTGATCTATAAAGAAGTTCTCAACGGTGTAAACGATACTCCTGCTCCGGCAAATATTATGTCGTTTAAAGTGCTTATTATACAGGGGATTCCACTGGCCACTTTGAAAGGTCTGGCAGATGTAAGTGATTATTGGGCAATCGCTAAAATTTTAAATATTTATTAAAGTCTTACTTTATCGGGGCAATACGTGAATGATGTAACAT
>CAVWCO010000019.1:0-57111 GCA_963753495.1 uncultured Bacteroidales bacterium | reverse complement strand
TAGTATCAAAAAGATATCATGATAATGTTAAATATAGTATTATGGATTGCAGAATGAATTGCGGCGCATGCTGCATAGCAGTTTCAATTTCCTCCCCTATACCTGGTATGCCTGAAGGAAAGCCTGCCGGAGTCAGATGTATTCATCTTTTGGAAGACAACAGGTGCGCATTGTATAATTCCAGCGAAAGGCCAAAAGTGTGCAGTGATTTTAAAGCTGAACCTGAGTTTTGTGGAAAAGACAGGGAAGAGGCACTGCAGATACTTGGTAATCTCAGTAAATAAACTAAGCAGTCATGCAAGTCGTGCCAGTCAAGCATGTCAGCCCTGCAAGACCTGAAAGACCTGCAAGACCTGCATGACACAGCAATTAGTTCCTGTCCCAGAAAAGCTTTGTTGTGGCCTGATCGCCTCCGATAGCTGCTGCAGCAGCAGTATAGTTATCGAGGTTCATCTTGTTTTCATTGTACGGAAATGGCATCCTCATCGGGATGTCCGTGTATTCCATTCCTTCGGGAGGATTAAGAACAGGGAAATCAAGCCTTCTCCATTCAGCCCATGATTCAACACCCCGGTCAAATAAACCAAGCCACTTCTGGTTACCTATCTTTTGTTTGTATGTTCCCCCGGCTGTTGCATATGCCACAGACGGCTGTGAAAGATACGAAGCAGCCGCATCATCCGGTACACCCCAGTATTTCATGCTTTCAAGAATTGCATTATTGTAATGCCCTGCAGCATCAGCGGGAACTCCGTATATATTTCTTTCAGCGGCCTCAGCCAGAAGGAATTCCACCTCTACATAGTCGCACATTATAACGGGATATTTGGGATCGATCCTTATCATATCGGAAAAATGAGAATAGCTTGGCATAACTTGAGGCACCTTCCTTACCATAATGAGACCAACATATTCACCATTGTATTTTGTGAACCAGATATCCCGGCGTGGATCATTCAGGGTATTCATCATATCTATAATTGTATTTGTGGGACAGAAATCATGCCTCGCCAGTATTACAAACTCGTTATAATATGAATTAACAAGCGGTACTACCCCTATATATTTAAGGATTGCACTTTGCGACTGATCTGTAAAGACTCCCGCAGCGATAGCCTCATTTACTATGGCAACTGAATTAGATTCCGGTACGTCTGCAAGCCTCATCCCGATTCGTAATTTCAGGGAGGCTCCAAATTTTTTCCATAAATCCACATCGCCGTCATACAGGACATCAGCTGTCCCAAAACCATCATAATTGCTGTTAAGATCAGCAATTGCTAAGTTGAGTTTTGTCACAAGATCCTTGTAAACAGTAAATGCATCGTCATATTTCGGCCGGCTGTTTTCAGCTCCCATAAGTGCTTCCGAGTAAGGGACATCGCCAAACGCATCGATCAGGATCTGGTAAGTATAAACCTCGCAAATAGAAATTATGGCAAGCTTATTCTTCTTCTTGCCTATTTCAACCTCTGAGGGAATATTGGTTGCTTCAAGCTTATCTTTCGATTCCTTCAGATTCTTCAGGACATCACGGTATAGTACTCCCCAGTAGGTGTCGGGGATCTGTCTGTCCTGAAAATTATACCTGCTTTCCTGCACATAAGTGACCTCAGATTGATATTGAACAAGCAGTCTTGAAATATTGTCGTTTACATTTATGTCGCCGATAAGACTGTCGAGAGCTACAAGAGCAGTGGTAAAAACTGATTCAGCCGAAATAACTGTTGGATATTTTGGATCGATGTTATCCGGAAGTTCACATGAACTTACCAGAGCAACAAGGATTATCATCAGGTATTGAATTTTCTTTTTCATTTTCTTAATTGTTAGATTGTATTAAAAGTCAACTGAAAGGTTAAACCCGAATGTTCTTGTAGATGGATATGCTCCGTCAGCAATACCCTGTATATTGCCTGCACTCAGACTTGCTTCAGGGTCGTAGTAAGACATATTCTTATGAATTATCCAAAGGTTTCTTCCTACAATTGAAAGCGATACTTTTGAGACCGGTGTCTTTTCGAGCATTTTTGAAGGAAAGGAATAACTGAAGGCTACTTCCCTGAGCTTGACATATGACGCATCATAGATGTAGGCGGCTGTCGGAAGATAATCATACTGAAATGCACCATACCAGTCTCCTGCCCAGACATAAGTTGTGTTAGGATTTCCGTTCTCATAAACTCCTTCATTCACTATTCCTCCGCCATCTTCAACCGGATCACGTTTTGGATTACCCTTATCATTCAGGCCGGCTGTCTCTGCAAAAATCCCGGTTGCCAGGCCATACTGCATATCAGCTGAATAGAGTTTTCCTCCCTGTGAAATATCAACCAGACCTGAAAGAGAAAATCCCTTATAATTCAATATAGTCGTAATTCCTGCATTCCAGTCGGGCAGGGTTGATCCCAGAAGTGCTATCGGATCATCGCCCTCCAGATACATCCCGTCTTCATCGACTGTTCTTTGGCCATTTGTGTAGACAAAATCACTGCCTCGCAGCATTCCATAAGGTTGTCCAACCACGAGGTTTGTGCTTATATCCCATTGTGCATTGAGTAGAATGTTTTCTACCCCTTCATAAAGACTAACTACTTTGTTTACATTCCTGAACCAGTTTGCCTGAATATCCCATGAGAAATTGCCTGTCTTTATCACTGTTCCGGTAAGCGAAACTTCTACACCCTTGTTCTCGATTTCACCTGAATTGACGTATCTCTGGTTGTACCCTGATGCGCGGCTTATGTTAACGGGAGTGATCTGGTCAATACTGTTTGTCTTATAAAGCGAAAGGTCAAATCCGAACCTGTTGTTAAGAAATTTTGCCTCCAGGCCAGCTTCAATACTTTTGGTCCTTTCCGGTTTAAGCTCCGGATTCTGTAAAACCCTGTTTACAAAGTACCGGCCGTTAGTTTCCCAGTTGGCTTTCTGCCGGTATGTTGATGTCAGGCTGTATGCAGGGGCATCATTCCCTACCTCGGCATAATTTAGCCTGAGCTTGATGAATGAAAGAACAGGCGATCCTTTGATGCCAGGCAGTTCAGAAAAAATAAAACTTGTAGATACCGAAGGATAAAAATAGCTGTTGTTATTTTCCGGTAAGGTCGAGGATATATCGTTTCGACCTGAAACATCTAAATAAACAAGATTCCTGTAACCCAATGACAGGTTGCCGAAAAGACTGTTGACTCCGGATAACAATTGATATTCAGTGGTCTGAACCGGTGATCTTGAATTATAAAGATTATAGAGTTCCGGAACTATCAATCCGCCAAGGGTTGATACATCTGTCAACTTGCTGGTGGTTCTCCTGATATTTGAGCCTAGAAGCCCGTTTAATGAGAATTCTCCAAAATTGTGGTTGATTCTGGCCATAAAATCAATATTTGTTTCAGTGAAATCCCTGAGAAACTTCCTGTATTGTGAAGTCTGGTTACTGTAAACAGCCACTCTTTCTTCCTGAAATTGTGAATAGGTGTCTGTTGCAGCCCTTCCCTCCAGGATAATCCAGGGGGCTAGTCTGTACCTGATCGTTGCAAAGCCAAATAACCTGTTCCTGCCGTCATCTTCGTAGTTCATATTACGGGTCCAGTAAATATTATTGTGAAAAATAGGGGTGAGGTCATCATAATAGGCATAGTTCCAAGTCCTCTGCCGGCCATCAGGGGTTTTCTGGTATTTTTTAAGGTCCTCTATATCGACATTGGCCTGGAACCATTGTCCCAATGATTGCATGGGGTTTCCCGGATCATATCCTGTACCATACCGTCCCTTGGTATAGTCATTTATATATGAAACACTTGATTCGGCGCTAAGTTTGTCTGTGAAATTATAGCTGCCGTTGAAGTTTACAATATTTTTCCTGATCTGGCTGTTTGGCATAATCCCTTTTTCCGTAAGGTTGGTATATGACAATCTGAAAGTACCTTTATCATTGCCACCGTCGAATGCTATGTTATAGTTTTGCTTTATACCGGTCTCAAAAAAATCTCTCAGATCGTGTTCTGCTGAAACCCAGGGAACCGGTTTAAGATAATTTTCAGAATCGGTGGGTTCAAGTCCAACCCAGTCTATTACCATTAATGAGGGATCGAATTTAGCACCCCAGGATGCATCCTCGGATGTCGGGACAATAAGTTCACTGGATCCGTTTCCATCCAGGTCTGCCTGAAAGAAGTAACCTGACTCATCCTCATAATAAGCTCCGTAACCACCGCCATACTCATATTGCATTTTGGGTAATGTCTCCTGGTCAATTTTGGAAAATGTCAGTCCGGCAGAAAATGAAACGCCGATACCTTTCCTGGAGGTTCCTTTCTTTGTTGTTATCATTACGACTCCGTTTGCCGCCCTTGAGCCATAAAGAGCAGTGGCAGCTGCCCCCTTAAGGACCGACATTGATTCAATATTATCGGGGTTGATGTCGGCCGCGGCATTACCATAATCGTAGCCCCCGTTGCCGTTTACCTGATTGTTGGTATTGGGTGTAGTGTTATCAATAGGTACCCCGTCAACCACAAACAGTGCCTGGTTGTTATTCATCAATGATTTGTTGCCTCTAATGAGTATGTTTGCTGATCCCCCCATGGTATTTGATTGTTTTATCTGTACTCCGGAAACTTTCCCGGAAAGTGAGTTTACAAAGTTCGATTCCTTTGTCTTGCTTATATTATCTCCCTTCACTTCCTGGACGGAATAACCTAATGATTTTTTCTCGCGGGAAATACCGAGAGCAGTTACAACAACCTCATCAAGCCCTAAAATGTCTGATTCCATAACAACATTAATTACATTCTGATCGGTAACCGGAATCTCCTGCTTTTTCATTCCTATGTAACTAAAAATCAGAGTAACTGCATTCGGAGGTACAGGTATAGTGAATTTACCATTCAAATCGGTAAGTATCCCTATTGTGGTACCCTTAACTGTAACAGTTACTCCGGGCAGAACACCCTCTCCTTCGGTAGCAGAGGTGACAGTCCCGGTAATATTCCGGGTTTGTGACAGGAGTGCTGAAAAACCTGTAAACACAAACAAGCTGACAAGAAATAAATATTTCATATTAAATTATGTTAGATTTAGTTATAATTTTGAAAAATCAATTATTGGCTATGAGAAGGAGTTGAATATTATTCCTCTCATATTTAAAGGTTTGCATTGGCAATGATGCCTGGCAACTCAAGAAAAATTCCAATAGACTGAAACTAATCTCCCCTGATAAAAATTTGTTTTTTCATGGCATTTAATTTGGTTAATACTAAAGTTACTGTCCAAAAAAAGATCCTTTACTGTCAAAAAGATTTCAAACAAGTCATACTCAAAATTACATGTCGGATGAATGCCAAAAAAAATTATTCAATAAACTGCACATATGATACTGTGAACGGCACATCTGAGTTATCAAAGTGTTTTTTTTTGAGGTCAAACTGCTGAAATATGAGGTTGAACGAATTGTCGGATATTTTCAACTGGATTTTGATAAAAAATGTTATTCATATACATATACCTGAATTTCACTGCATTTTGGATGATCAGGATATTATTTAATGAATTTGATACTATCTTTGAATACAAGACATAAACCATTTTAATATGCACAGAGAAGTGGTTAAAAAGGTTTTTTCCGGTAAGAATCTGAATTTCTATATTCTTTACTGGATTTTTTATGTCCTCTTTTTTTCTTTCCAAAGGTCCATTGCACAGCACTATTTCTTTTTAGTCGGGGGGCTGGATCTTGATTATCTGGAATCTTTACGGTTATCTTTTCTGACAAATCTGGCTTTCTTACCGGGAGTAATAATCATAACACATCTTGCAGTTGACGATATCCTGCCCAGGTTTTATTTCAGCAACAGGTTTTTTCTTTTTTCCCTTATACTTGTCCTTATCGTTGTTTTATACCCTGTCATCCCGTATCTGATCCGGATGTATATAGTTGAACCCTTTATTTTTAATGATCCTAACGACTATACACTATACAACTATTTTGCTGCAATTCTGATTTTTGTTTTTGGAATGGCACCGCTCGCCGGATTTAAACTTTCAAGGCATTTGAGAGAAAGAACTTTGATTCAGCAGAACATAGAGCATGACAGACTTGAGGCAGAACTTAAGCTTAAGGAGGTTGAATTAAAACTTTTAAAGAGTCAGATCCATCCGCATTTTCTGTTTAATACGCTTAATAATTTATACTCCCTGTCTCTGGAGAAGTCAGATAAGACACCTGACCTGATAATCAGGTTGGCTGATATGCTCAGCTATATTATATATGATTGCAGCTCCGACAGGGTACAGCTAACAAAAGAAATAGATTTTCTTAACAGCTTCATAGAGTTACAGAAAGTCAGGTACGATTCCTGTGATATTCAATTTAAAATTGACGGTGAATTGAATAATATGCAAATTGCCCCGATGATACTTCATACTTTTATTGATAACAGTTTTAAACATGGTCCGGATAAAGATTCGGGAACTCCATGGATAAGAATCTCAATTGTCAGGAATGGTGGTCTGCTTTTCTTTACTGTTATCAATAGTACTGTAAAAGATCCTGATAAAGAAGACAAAGCTTCAGGAATCGGGATTAGCAATGCGAAGAAAAGGCTTGAACTTTTATATCCGGAGAAGCACGATTTGGTTATTAATCATTCCGGTAATACATATTCGGTTTTTCTGAAACTACAATTGCAATAAAATGGATTGTAATAAAACAAGATGTCTGATTATTGATGATGAACCCCTTGCCATAAAGCTTATAAGAACACATCTTGGTAAGCTGGAATCTTTTGAGATTGCCGGGGAATGCAAAAGTGCCCTGAAAGCAGTTGAATTTTTGCAGAGAGAAAAAATTGATCTGATGTTTCTGGATGTCAACATGCCTGAGATAAGCGGCCTTGATTTTCTTAAATCAATTCCGGATCCTCCTTATGTAATAATAACGACAGCATACAGGGAATATGCAATTGAAGGATATGATCTTGATGTTGTTGATTTTCTGCTAAAACCCATATCATTTGAAAGATTTCTTAAAGCTATTAACAGGTACTGTAACCGGTCCCGGAAATTGGAAGCCAAAAACGCGGGTGCTCCCTCTAAATCTCAGGAAATGAAGTTCATTTATATCCAGGATGGTAAAAACATCTTTAAGATTCTTTATGATGATGTCCTTTATTTTGAAGGGTACGGAGAATATGTAAGAGTAATTACAGCAGGCAAAAACTATATGGTTCGGGATTCTCTCACGGAATTCGAGAATAAGTTTTCAACGGAATACTTTATCAGGATACATAAATCATATATCGTAAACATTCAGAAGATTACTGGATTTAATGCAATCCAGGTAATCCTTAAAAATACCCAGTTGCCTATTGGGAGAATGTATCGTGAGAAAGTAATGAGTATTTTAAAACCTTCCGGAGGAGTTAAATAATTCACTTTGCAGGTACTACTTCAAGGAACTGTAAACTATTTTACCCCCGGTAATTGTATAATCCACCTTCGTTTTCATTATCTGGTCCTCCGGTATTGTCAGCAGGTCCCTGTCGACAATAACAATATCAGCAAGATATCCGGTTCTTATCATTCCCTTGCGGTCTTCCATGAACTGGGCATAAGCCGAGCCCAGAGTATAGTACTTTATTGCTTCCTCCATTGTAAGTTTCTGTTCCGGGAACCACCCGTTACCTTCTTCTCCAAGCCTGTCTTTCCTTGTCACCGCAGCATATAATCCTTCCATCGGATTAAGTGGTTCAACCTGATAGTCGGTACCAAATGCAAGCATAGCCCCGGTATTGCTGAAGACTTCTCCAGGCATATGCACCTTTGCTTCGTTCAGTCCCGATTCGCTTTTCGTAAAATCTTTTGTCAGATATACAATGTGTGGGCTGCATTGAGGGTATCACTCCGAGTGCTGCAAAGCGCTTAATATCTGACAGCTGGAGTGTCTGGGCGTGTTCATCGCGATGCCGGCTGTCGCGTTTTCCATTCTCTTTTTGTGCCTTCTCATACGCATTAAGTGTCCAGTTATTTCCTTTGTCGCCTATTGAATGAACTCCGATCTGAAATCCCATCCTGTCGGCTGTCACGACCATTTTTTCAAATTTATCATATGGCATCATTGCCAGTCCCGAATGATTCGGGATTATCCGCAAAAGGTTCAAACATCAGGGCTGTTCCCGACCCTATTGTACCATCGATGAATGCCTTAAGATAACCGAACCGGATCCAGTTATCCTCCGGCGGATATTTTTTTCTGATGTCCTTATATTGCTTCAGGACGGAAGTATCTCCTGTCAGAGGCTTTCCGATATCAATCCTGCTCGTAAGATTGCCTTCATCCTGCAGTTTTTCATAAGCGTTGAAATCTGCGCTTCCCGGGATCTGAATGCTTGTGACCCCGTACTCCCTGGCTTCCTTTAATGCAAGCAGATATCCCTGCCATGTATTCTTGCTGATTCTTCTTCAGGAGTTCGACCGGTTTTGACTGCACCTGTTCTTATAAGGCTTTTCGCTTTTTCCTTAAGTATTCCGGTCGGTTCTCCTGTCATCGGATCCTTCTGTATCTCGCCACCGAAAGGATCGGGAGTATCCCTTGTTATGCCCGAATTTTTCAGGACATAGCTGTTAACCAGGACCGAATGTCCGTCAGCACGGCTGAGGACAACAGGATTATCGGGAGAGACCTTGTCTATAAGTTCTTTTGTCGGCCATTTCCTGTCAATGAACATTTCATGTTCCCAATGTCCACCCTCTATAAGCTCTCCCGGCTTTGATTTTAATACCTGTGTTTTTACCTTTTCAGTAATCACAGACGGATCGGTAGTATAGCGAAGCTCAATATAATCAGGATCGAGCGGACCAAAATGAACATGGGCATCATTGAATCCCGGAATTACGAGCCTTCCTGCTGCATCAATAACCTTAGTTCTGCCTTCAGCTATCATCCGGGATATCTGACTGCTGGTACCCACTGCCATAATCTTTTCTCCTTTTACAGCAACCGCTTCAGATACAGGATTATCCTTGTCTATTGTAAGCACCTTGCCGTTAATAATTACAAGATCGGCTTTCTCTTTTTTATAGTTTGAAGATGAAGTAACCATAAATATTATTGATAATGAGATAATTATATATTTCATATGGCAGTTTACCTTGTTATATTATATAAAACATCTTTATTGCAAAGATATAATTACTTCATGTCACTTTGTGATATACCTGGTGTTCCTATAATAAGACTCTTTCGTTTTTTCCTGATGAATTTCGGCCTCTCCCCCTAAATCATCTCCCAGGAGCTACTCTTTATACACATCTTTCATTTTAATACATATGCGTTCATTTTGGGTAAATTACATATCGATATAGGGAACATATTTATTGTATTGCATATAATACTTACTGTATCACAATATGAATTTATTACTGTTTGTTCTGTGAGATCTCATAAATCTCCATTACAATTAATGATTCGGGGACTTGTAAAATGATAATAAATCCTGAAAGGATTTTAACAAAGGCACCACAAATTGTGGTGCGATATGAATAACCTCCGGTGAAACCGGAGGTCCTTATCCCCAACACTTATCAGCTCTGAAGGAGCTGAATATACTGTGTAAGAGAAGTATTTCTTATCTATCCTTATCCGCGATTATATTAAGGCCTTTCAGGGCTTGGTGTCAGGAGGGTGACCTCTACCTCCGGTTGCACCGGAGGTTATTCATATTCAGTCATATTCATGACTGTTCTGTTAAGCCCCATTAAGGGCTTTGGACGAACTTACACAGAGGAAATCCGAAGGAGACACAGAGTTCCACTGAGGCTATACTATTTAAAAGTTACTTCTCTGTGTTTCTCTGTAACTTCTCTGTGAATCTCTGTATAAGTTTTTGGGTTTTAGTTAAATTTAACTTCTTGTTAAGAATTTTAAGATTTTCTTATTACAGGTCAAATGCTAAAAGAGATAAATTCGCAGAAAATCAAAAACATGAATATTGCACTTATCGGATATGGCCGCATGGGGCATGAGATAGAATCAGCAGCCGTCAGCCGGGGTCATATTGTAAAGCTTGTTGTGGATAAGGACAACCTTTCCGACCTGAATGAGACCAAAACAAAAGAGATTGATGTTGTTATTGAGTTCACAACCCCTGAAACTGCCTTTGAAAATATTCAAAAGTGCCTGAAAATGAAGCTTCCGGTTGTATGCGGTACTACAGGCTGGCTGAATGATTATGAAAAAGCAACAGCATTGTGCAAAGAAACAGGGGCGTCGTTTATACACTCTTCCAACTTCAGCATTGGCGTTAACATCCTTTTTAAGCTGAACTCAGAACTTGCCAGGCATTTGTCAGATTATACTGATTATAAACCATTTATTGAAGAGATCCACCATACTAAAAAGCTTGATGCCCCGAGCGGTACAGCAATTACACTTGCCGGCGGTATTACCGGCCAGCATTCAGGGTACGACGGGTGGAGTTGCGGTAATAATTTGTCAGACAGGGAGATTCCTGTCCGGTCAGTGAGGGAGGGACTGGTGCCCGGGACGCATCTAATAGTCTGGGAATCTGACGTTGACATTATAAGTCTGAAACATGAAGCTAAAAGCAGAAAAGGACTCGCTCTTGGTGCTGTTGTTGCTGCTGAGTTCATCCATACCAGAAAAGGTGTGTTCACTATGGGTGATGTACTGGGATTCTGATAAATATTTATAATTTTACCGGTTCTTATCTAACAATTCAAAATGACTGAATTATTAAAGCGAAAGCACATAAGGTTCGCAATTGCCGCACTTATTTATGTCCTGATAGTGATATGGATCGGGAAGTGGTTGTTGCTGCTGGGTTTGGCTATCATTTACGATCTCTATGTTACTGAAAGGGTAAACTGGACCTTCTGGAAGAAAAGGGATGGCAGGAACAGTACGTTCGTTGAATGGCTCGATGCTCTGATATTTGCTGTTATTGCCGTGTCGCTGATTAACATATTCCTGTTCCAGAACTACAGGATCCCGACAGGTTCAATGGAAAAATCGCTTCTCATCGGTGACCATCTGTTTGTCAGTAAATTAGCATACGGACCAAGGATGCCAAATACACCTGTTGCTTTTCCTTTCACCGCGAACACAATGCCCATTACAAAGGGCAAATCATGGTCGGATCTTATCCATTGGCCTTATAAAAGACTTGCCGGACTCGGTAAAGTAAAGAACAATGATGCAATTGTCTTCAATTTTCCGGCAGGAGATACTGTTGTTCTGGAAGAGACTGAAACTGCATACTATGAGATTGTCAGGAGAACTGCAAGGGAAATGATGCAGAGAGACAGCTACAGCAACAGGAATCCGGGACCTTATAAATACTACCTGGAGGCTGCCAGAAAAGAGATATGGGACAGATTTAACATAATATACCGTCCGGTTGACAGGCGCGACAATTATGTTAAGAGATGTATCGGTATCCCAGGCGATACGCTTTATATTAAAGGAGGGTCAGTCTATATCAACAGCAAGCTTGTTCCGGTTAACAGTACCCAGCAGTTAAACTATGTGGTTGCTACAAATGGCACCTCAATAAATCCAAAGGCCTTTGAGAGGCTCGGTATTTACAAATCGGACCAGAATGTTGTTTCAGGATCGGCATATTATATGCCTTTGACCAAACCCAATGCCGAGGCAATTTCCAAATTTACCAATGTAAAGGAGGTCACGCCATTGTTTTCGGCACCGGGGGAATATGCTCCCCATATTTTCCCTTACAGCAGGACATACAACTGGAATGATGATAATTTCGGTCCGCTCTGGATTCCTGCGAAAGGGGCTTCGGTAAAACTCGATACTTCAAATCTTTGCCTGTATGAACGGATTATTGATGTCTATGAGGCCAATGATCTGAGGGTTGAAGGCAATACCATTTATATTAACGATAAACCGGCTGATGAATACACCTTTAAAATGAACTATTATTTTATGATGGGGGATAACCGGCATAATTCGGCCGATTCGCGTTACTGGGGTTTTGTACCTGATGATCATATTGTAGGCAAGCCAAAGTTCATATGGCTCTCCCTTGACAAGGAATCATCAGGGTTGAAAAAGATCAGGTTCAGCAGGATGTTTATGAAGATAAAATAGAAATAACGAACGGGTATATAACAAACAAAATAGGGACATGCCATGGCATGTCCCTATTTTGTTATTGTATATTTGTTCTCTATTTCACCTTTTCAACGATGGCCCTGAAGGCATCGGGATGGTTCATTGCGAGATCGGCAAGGGTTTTCCTGTTGAGGGAGATACCCTTCTTTTCGAGATTCCCTATAAACTGGGAATAGCTCATATCGTACTGGCGTACTCCTGCATTTATCCTTTGGATCCACAGTGATCTGAATTCACCTTTCTTCTTTTTCCTGTCGCGGTATGCATACCCAAGACCTTTGTCGAGAGTATTTTTTGCAACTGTAATTACGTTTCTTCTTGAACCGAAGTTCCCTTTTGTCTGCTTAAGAACCTTTTTCCTTCTGGCTCTTGATGCAACTGCATTTACTGATCTTGGCATAACTCATTTTTTTTGAATGTCAGCGTTCCGCTTTAAACGAAATCTTTTCTGCTGAACAATCTGTTAATACTGGTTTAATTTTATCAATACGTGAAACAATTATTTATTGCCTGCAAGCATAAGTTTTACATTCTTTTTGTCTGTTTTGTCAACCAGGCCGGAATAAGTCAGATTTCTCTTACGCTTGGTTGATTTCTTGGTCAGAATATGACTCTTAAATGCATGTTTCCGTTTGATTTTTCCTGTTCCGGTAAGAGAAAATCTCTTTTTTGCACCGGAATTAGTTTTCATTTTTGGCATTTTCTGTACGAACTATATTTATAATAACTATTTCTTCTTTTTCGGAGAGAAAGAGACAATCATTCTCTTTCCTTCCAGACGTGGAAGCTGTTCCACCTTCCCATAATCTTCAAGGTCATTTGCAAACTTAAGCAACAGTACTTCGCCCTGTTCCTTGAATAATATCGATCTTCCCTTAAAGAACACATAAGCTCTTACTTTTGCTCCTTCTTCAAGGAATCTCATTGCATGCTTGAGCTTAAAATTATAATCATGATCGTCGGTATTCGGACCGAACCTTATCTCCTTAACAACGACCTTGGCTGCCTTTGCCTTAATTTCTTTCTGTTTCTTTTTCTGCTGATAAAGAAATTTCTGATAATCAACAATTTTGCAAACAGGGGGATCCGCATTTGGGGAAATTTCTACAAGATCGAGCTCCATCTGATCTGCCAGTCTCAAGGCATCCTGGATACTCATAACTGCTGTTTCTATTTCATCACCGACAACCCTGACCACTTTTGCAGCGATCCTGTTATTAATCTTGTGAGCCTGCTGAACAACTCTTGCAGGACTTCGCCTAATTGGTACGGTAATAGCTATTTCCTCCTTACTTTTGTTAATACTAGTTTTAATTCAAAAAGTCTGATCAATAAGTCATTTCTCTTTTAATCTCCCTTGTAATAAATTCGGCAAATTCTTCAAGTTTCATGCTTCCTTTATCACCTTCGCCCTGCTTTCGGACAGCAACTGTTCCGTTTTCAACCTCTTTTTCGCCAATGATCAACAGGTATGGGATCCTCTTTAATTCATTATCCCTGATCTTCTTACCTATTTTTTCACTCCTGTCGTCAATCAGTGTGCAAATATCGGAATTATTTAGAAAATCCAAAACTTTTACCTGCATAATCATTAAATTTTTCACTTATCGGCAAAATGACTGCTTTTTCCGGAGCAAGCCAGAGTGGGAATTTACCTGCTGTATTTTCGATCAGGACTGCAATAAAACGTTCCATTGAACCGAATATAGCACGGTGGATCATTACGGGTCTGTGTTTCTGGTTATCACTTCCGTTATAAGTCAGGTCAAACCTTTCGGGAAGGTTATAGTCGACCTGAATGGTTCCAAGCTGCCATTTTCTGCCAATGGCATCTTTTACCATGAAATCGAGCTTTGGTCCGTAGAATGCAGCTTCGCCCAATACAACAGTTGTTTCAAGTTTCTTTTCATCAGCGGCTTCAATTATGGCTTTTTCGGCTTTTTCCCAGTTTTCATCCGATCCTATATACTTCTCTTTATTCTCCGGATCCCTCAGGGAGATCTGTGCCGTGAAATCTTCGAGATTAACAGCTTTGAAAATAAACTGCACCAGATCGATTATACTTTTGAATTCATCTTTCAGCTGGTCGGGTCTGCAGAAATGATGCGCATCATCCTGTGTAAAACTCCTGACCCTTGTAAGGCCGTGCAGTTCTCCGCTTTGCTCATACCTGTAAACAGTACCGAATTCGGCCATTCTCAGGGGAAGATCCTTATAAGAGTGGGGTGTTGCATTAAAAATCTCACAATGATGAGGACAATTCATTGGTTTCAGCATGAACTGCTCACCTTCCTGGGGTGTGGACATGGGCTGAAATGAATCTTTGCCGTATTTCTCATAATGTCCCGAAGTTTTGTACAGGTTCACATTTCCGATATGCGGAGTTGCCACAATCACATAGCCTCTTCTTTTAAGCACTTTGGTCATGAAACTGATGAGATTCTGTCTCAGTTCGGCTCCCCTGGGCATCCATAAAGGAAGTCCCATACCCACCTGTTGTGAAAAGGTGAACAGCTCAAGCTCCCTGCCTATTTTCCTGTGATCCCTTCTTTTGGCCTCCTCAAGAAAAACGAGATAGTCATCAAGCATTTTCTGTTTAGGATAGGTCACACCGTATATCCTTGTGAGCATCCTGTTTTTTTCATTACCCCTCCAGTAGGCACCGGCAACATTCAGAAGCTTAATGGCTTTGATTGGTTCTGTTGAAGGCAGATGAGGTCCGCGGCAAAGGTCTGTAAAATTACCCTGGGTATAAAGGGAAATTGTTCCGTCTTCAAGTTCGCCAATAAGCTCAGTCTTATAATGGTCTCCCTTTTCAGAGAAAATGTCAAGCGCTTCCTTTTTGCTGACATTTCTCCTTGTATAAACCAGGTTTTTGGCAGCCAGTTCTTTCATCCTGTTTTCGATCACAGGCAGATCATTGTCGGTAATCACCTTTCCCTCGCCGGGATCAACATCATAATAGAATCCGTTCTCGATAGCCGGTCCTATTCCGAATTTCATTCCCGGATAAAGCGATTCGAGAGCCTCAGCCATAAGATGGGCCGATGAGTGCCAGAATGCATGTCTGGCAGCCTCATCATCCCATTTGTGAAGCTTCAGTGTTGCATCCGAATTAATCGGTCCTGTCAGGTCAATAACCTCACCGTTCACTGTTGCAGCGTACACTTCTTTTGCCAGCCTTGGACTTATTTGTTCAGCTATTTCAAAACTGCTGATGCCGCTTTTGATATTCTTTTACGGAGCCATCAGGGAAAGTTATCTTGATCATTATTCTGGTATTATTTTTTATTGGAGTGCAAAGATAATGATTTTTTTCGATTAATTCATCTAATCTTCGGGAGAGGTTAAACTCAGGATGTTGGGGATGAGGTCTGAATTGTGGCACGTAATTTGGATTTAATTATCTGAAACATTAATACTCAAAGCAATGAAAAAGCTCATATATCTCTCACTGGTTCTTCCCCTGATACTTGTTTCATGCGAATCGTCGCCCATTGCCATGTTTTCAGCAAATCCCGGCAATCCTGTAGTCGGGGAGGAGGTCTGGTTTACAAATGAATCAGATAATGCTTATGATTTTGAATGGAATTTCGGAGACGGATATATCTCGAACGAGCCAAACCCGATTCATAAATTCACATCTACCGGAACGTTCACAGTTGTATTAAAGGTTTGGTCAGAAAGTGGCTTAACGGATGAATCGTCCCTTACCCTGGATGTCAAAATTCCAACTCTCCTTGAAATAGAAGTTCTTGAATACTATGAAAAGTACCCTGTTGAAGGAGCAAGCATTATTCTGTACCCAACCCTTACTGACTGGGAAAATGAAACCAATATGGTTAATGAAGGGTTTACCGATGCAGAGGGCAAAGCAGTTTTCTCTGATCTTGATTACATCGTTTACTATGTCGATGTCTGGGAAGCAACACATGACAATTACACTCTTAAAAGCGAAGATGTGGGATTTATAAGGACTTCGGAAATAATGCCGAACAAGATAAACAGGTTCATTGCATATGTTGATTATGTGGAGCATTCAAAGGGAACAGCCAAGCGCGACAGAACGATTGTGATTAAGAAGATTGAACGGAAATCAACAGACAGGATGCAACCCGAAGTTTCTTCCGATACCTCAGGATGGCAGGAACTTTACGAAAAAAGGATTAGAAACAAATAGAAATGAATTTCGGATTGCGGATTTCGGATTGCGGATTTAAATCCGAAATCCGAAAATCCGCAATCCGAATTATCTAGAACCAGTTCCGGATAAGGTTTTTTCTGTCGTGCTGAAATTCACTCAGCTTGTAAACTATAGCATTGTCATCCGATTCGATCTGATACTCCCAGTATGTTGAAAGCGGACCCGGTGAAAACTGTATTCTTTTAATATACAGCCGGTCGCCTTTCTGAAAATCACATCTTTCGCCGAAGGCGGAAATCTTACCATAGGTGCTGTCCATTGAAGTTTTGATCCATAAAAGATAAGGTTCTCCGAATTTTTCAGGAATGTGCTGCCGGTATTCAATAAAGTTCCCGACATATTTTCTTGTCAGCAACAGAGAGTCTTCTTTTACAGACGACTGCTTTGATGTGGCACAGGAAACCAGAAGTACCAATCCTATGTATATGAGTCTTTTCATTCCTTTCATTCATTTATAAACAGAATTCATTTTCCGGATTCAGGGTGGATTCTGTAATGCGGATATAATCAGATGATTCCAAGTATAATTAACGTATAAAAATACAAAAAATTACCTGCTTTCCGAAAAGATGTGCAATTTTACTATCACGGTTTCCCGGGATAAGCCACGATCCCCTCGAAGCTGCTGAGTCCTTTTTCAGTTCTGACTGACATTGCAGGATTTCCGGTTCCTTTCATTGTTGCACAGCCTAATTCTCCGTATTTATTTATTGCAACAAACTTCTCGCCGGGAAAGAATTCGGGGTTTACCTTTCTGTACCTGTCCGCTATCATATGGAGAGCCTCCTCGCAGGCCTGCTGAGGGGTTTTGCCTTCCTTCATTTTAAGTACCATATAATATGATGCACATGATTTAATTACATCCTCTCCCCGGCCGGTAGCGCCTGCTGCACCTACTTCATTATCAACATAGAGGCCCGCACCGATGATCGGTGAATCGCCTATCCGGCCATTAAGTTTAAAGGCCAGTCCGCTTGTTGTGGTGCATCCTGCTATATCCCCGTTACTGTCAATAGCAAGAACATTTGTTGTGCCATAATGGTGTTCTATATCGGGGAAATCCTTCCAGTAAGATTCCTTTTTTATAATGTTCTGCAGATGTTCAGGAGCACCCCAGTCGTCTGCAGGGCTCAATTCTTCCTTCCAGCGAAGCCATATCTTCCTGGCTTTTTCAGTAAGCAGGTTCTCCTCACTGAATCCCCAGGCTTTTGCGAATTCCAGTGCTCCTGCACCAACAAGCAGAACGTGATCGGTTCGCTGCATAACAAGCTTAGCAACTGATGAGGGTGTTTTGATATTTTCGAGACAGGCAACTGCCCCGGCTGAATAGGTTTTACCATCCATAAATGAGGCATCAAGCTGTACAACACCTCGTTCATTTGGCAATCCTCCATAACCAACACTTGTATCTTCGGGGTCGACCTCAATAACATTTGCTGCTTTTTCGACGGCATCAACTGCATTCCCCCCGGCTTTCAGTATTTCCCAGCCAGCTTCCATGGCATTCCGCCCTGTTTCATTAGTGTGACTTGTAATAATTAAAGGAGTGATGCCTTTACCGGATTTTTGAATTGGACTTCCGAATGAGTGACGGGAAAATAAATGCACCGGTGCCTGCTCCGGCTGTTTTAATAAAGAATTTACGACGGGTTATTTAATTTTTTTCATTTTCAGATAGATTTAGATTATAATGATCCGCCATCCGATTTGTTTTGATCCATTTTAAGAACACAGCCAGCAACCGTTCAGACAAGGATTTTTCAATTATTTGTCAGCACTTTATTAAGTTCATTCTTAATGATACCTGACCAGATCGTATAGCCATCAGCACTTAAATGAAGCCTGTCTTCAACAAAAAGTTCATTTTTGGGCAGTCCGCTTGTGGTGAGGAAATATTTTTCAGTATCGATGTAATAGGTATTCCTGTGATCCTCACATATCTTTTTTATCATTTCATTTGCTTCTTTTATCTCGGGCCATACATGCCATCGTGCCGGAGTAGGGGTGATGCTGATCCAGAAAACAGGCACATCCGTAAATTTCCGCCGGATAATGTAAAGTGTTTTTTTGAATAACTGCGACACTTCAAGCGGACTTTTGTCATTTTCGCCGCCGGAGATATCATTTGCTATAAAAATAACTATTGCCTGACAATCGTGAGGATATATTATCCTGTCGGCATATACGGCAAAGTCGCTGAGTTTTGCCCCTCCATAGCCTCTCTGGATTACATTGTAAGGCAGCATATCCTTTCCGATGGTTGACCATAACCTTATACTGGAGCTTCCTGCAAACAGGATTGCATCGGAAGGGTAGGACTTTGAAATGTCCAGCTGCTCAAACTTCTCAATATCACTTTCCCATGCTTTAACTTCCGGAAGATCACTGTATTTGCTTAACGGGGCACAGGAAACCAACAGAAGCAATGATATCAGAAGCAGATTGCGTAACATAGTTATTGGATTTAAGTTTATAAAGTTAAAAGTAATTTGTTAAAAAATTATAATAAAGTAAATGGCAGGATGAAAGATTTTTGTAAGGTTGATTAATAGGTTTTTTTTAAGAAAAATAAGTTACGTTTGTAATAGCTAAACCTGACTATCCAAAACAAGCCATTTCAATCCTATGTCAAAAAATAAGTTATTCCTCACTAAACCGCTGGGTCAGTTGCTTAATGAATCGAAGGAATCAGGTGGTTTAAAAAGATCTTTGACAGCACTCAATCTCACTACTCTCGGTATAGGCGCGATAATAGGAGCCGGAATTTTTGTCCTTACGGGACAGGCAGCAGCTCAGTATGCCGGTCCGGCTATAGTTGTTTCTTTTATTATTTCCGGTCTTGCCTGCGGTTTTGCAGGATTATGCTATGCTGAGTTTGCTTCGATGATCCCGATTGCAGGAAGTGCCTATACCTATTCCTATGCCACACTTGGAGAGTTTCTTGCATGGATAATCGGATGGGATCTGATCCTCGAATACCTTTTTGCAGCCTCCACAGTTTCTGTCGGATGGTCAGGATATGTTGTGAGTTTTCTGAAAGATCTTAATATTTTTATCCCGCCTCAGTTTACTGGCGCTACAGGCTCGGTGCTCGTTAATGTCCCGGATATGGGATGGAAGCCTCTTACTGATGCATTTGCCCAGACTCTTGCAGACATCAGGAATTAATGTCGATTCTTTAGCTCATGTTACGTGCATCCTGAATCTTCCTGCAATGTTCATTGTAGCACTGCTGTCCACTCTGCTGGTAATCGGAATAAGGGAATCGGCCAACTTTAATAATATCATGGTAATAACCAAAGTATCGGTTATTATCCTTTTTATCGCAATCGGATTTATGTTTGTCAAATCTGTGAACTGGCATCCTTTTATACCGGCAAATAAAGTAGAAGCAACTCCCATTTCAGAATACGGCTCTTTATGGGCATGGCTCAAAGCCTACAGCTCTGAATTCGGAAAATTTGGATTCAGCGGTATTCTCCGGGGGGCAGGGGTGATTTTCTTTGCTTATATAGGATTTGATGCAGTTTCGACAGCTGCACAGGAGGCAAAAAATCCTCAGAAGGATATGCCGATAGGCATTCTTGGTTCTCTTGGGATATCAACAGTTCTTTATATTCTTGTTGCGATAGTCCTTACCGGGATAGTAAGCTATACAGCTCTTAATGTTCCTGATCCGGTTGCAGTGGGAGTCGATGCCATGGGTAAAGGGATGTTCTGGCTCAGGCCGATAGTAAAAATTGCTGCGATTGCAGGGTTAAGCTCCGTCATTCTGGTAATGCTTCTTGGTCAGCCGAGGATCTTTTTTACAATGTCAAAAGATGGTTTGCTTCCTCCGGTATTTTCAAAGGTACATCCGAAGTTCAAAACACCATATATAAGTACCATTGTCACAGGAAGTGTAGCAATGATCATAGCCGGGATTCTGCCAATAAGCATCCTTGGCGAGCTGGTTTCAATTGGAACTCTGCTTGCCTTTATTATAGTCTGCATAAGTGTTCTGGTTTTGAGAAAACGCAGACCTGAAATTCACAGGCCATTCAGGACCCCATGGGTGCCATTGGTTCCGATCCTGGGAGCAGGAATTTGTTTTTTGCAGATGGCTGCCCTGCCACTCGATACATGGTTAAGGCTAATAGTATGGATGGCGATCGGATTCTTAATTTATTTCTTCTATGGAGTAAAACACAGCAAGGTAAGAGAAGAAAACAAGGATGAATCAAGACTTAAAAAGTACCCCTGATCAGGGAGTTCAGGGGATTAAATCTCATCCGAAAAGACAGCTCCCGGCAAATCCCTCATATTATATCTCGAAGCCATTGATTCACCGTATGCTCCTGTTGATCTGAGTGCAATAATATCTCCGCGGCGGGTTTCGGGAAGCTCAATAAATTTTGCGAAGGTATCAGCCGACTCGCAAACCGGTCCGACAACATCATATTTTGAGATAATTCCGGCAGATGTCAGGTTCTCTATCTTGTGATGCGCCTGGTACAATGCTGGCCTTATAAGATCGGTCATTCCTGCATCAATTATCGCAAAAGTTGTGTTGGTTCCTTTCTTGATAAAAAGAACTCTGGAAATAAGCGAACCGCATTGACCCACAAGTGATCTTCCGGGTTCAATATGGATATGCTGGCCCGGCCGCAGGGTCACAAACTGTTTTATCAGAGCGAAGTAATCTTCAAAACGGGCAGGCTTGTCAGGATTTTCATAGTCTATCCCAAGGCCGCCTCCAGATTAATTATTTTAAGATCAACGTTTTGCGATGCAAACCACTCCTGCAATTCATTTATCCTGGAACATAAGCTTTTAAAGACCGACAACTTAGTGATCTGAGAGCCGATATGGAAGTGAATGCCTTTCAGTTTGACATGATTCAGTGATGAGAGTTTGCCCAGAACCTCTGCAAGTTCCCATATATTGATCCCAAATTTGCTTTCGGGAATACCGGTGGTAATATATTTATGAGTATGTGCCTCAACATTCGGATTGATCCTGAGGGCTATCGTGGCAACCTTATTCATCTTTTCAGCAATTGAATCAATGACTTCAATCTCGGATATTGATTCACAGTTAAAACATAAAATGCCTGTTCTAAGGGCAGCTTCTATGTCTTTATCGGTTTTTCCCACACCGGCAAAAACTATTTCCGAAGGTTTGAATCCGGCTTCAACAGCACATTTTATTTCATTATAGGATACACAATCAGCTCCGAAACCATATTCAGAAATGATCTTCAGTAACCTCGGGATTGGCATTCGCTTTAACGGCATAGTGGACTTTAACTCCCGATCTTGTCTGATTCATCCTTTACTGTTTTGCAGGTTGCATTTAAAACATCGAGATCGTAATAATAAAAGGGAGTAGGAAGATCCCTGAATTTTTCAATAGTATTATTAGTGATCATTTTACTGGTTAAATAGGTATTTATTTAGAAGTCTAAGCGAATTGATTTTATCTTTTGTATCAATAAGCAATGAAATGCTGTGAGGGCTCCCTCCATACGAGATCATTTTCAGGGGTATAGTATTGAGAGCTTCAAAAATCTCAGGAGCAGAACCTGTCCTTTCTGTCCTGAAATCTCCAACTATGCATATTATTGTCTGATCCTGTTCAACCTCCACTGTTCCAAGCTCATTAATATCTTTGGTAATCTGGTTGAGAAACCTGGGATTATCCATTGTTATGGAAACTGATACCTCTGAGGTGGTCACCATATCGATTGGTGTCTTATATGCTTCAAAAATCTCGAATATCTTTCTGAGGAATCCGTATGCCATAAGCATCCTGTCCGATTTTATCCTGAGCACTGAAATGCCATCTTTTGCAGCAACCGCCTTATAGTCCTGAAGGATGCAGTTTGAAGTGATCAGAGTACCTTCATCCTGAGGATCCATTGTATTCTTTAGCCGCACCGGAATATTTTTCTCCCTTGCAGGATTTACACTTGAGGGGTGCAGGATCTTGGCGCCAAAATAGGCAAGCTCAGCTGCTTCATCGAATGAAATCTCACGTATGACACTGGTATTTTCAACAAATCTCGGATCATTATTATGAAATCCGTTAATATCAGTCCATATCTGGATCTCTGATGCATTGATTGCTGCTCCAAGAAGGGAAGCAGTGAAGTCGCTTCCTCCGCGCTTAAGATTATCGATTTCACCATAAGCATTCCGGCAGATAAATCCCTGGGTAATGATTATTTTTTCATCAGGATAATTATTAAGCTCCCTCCTGAAATTCTCTGCAATATAAAATGAGTCAGGTTCTCCGTCCTTATCAATTCGCATAAAATTCAATGCAGAAATAAGTACTGACTTTATATTCCTTTCCCTGAGAAGGTTATGGAACAGAGCAGTTGATATTAATTCGCCCTGTGCAAGTATCGCTTTCTCCTGAAGCTTTGTGAAAGCATTTACAGTGAAATTATTTATATAGTCAAAATGAGAATTAATAAGCTCATGTCCCTCTTTTTTAAAGGTATCGGTTGAGTAGAGATCATCCACAACCTGTGGAGTATTTGGATCTCAGCTCTTCGATTTTTGTGAGATGCTTCTTCAGTATTGCCTGCATACAGGAGATCTGATATCTGAACCAGACTGTTTGTTGTACCTGACATGGCAGAGAGTACAACGATCACTTTTTCTTCCCTGTCAATCAGTGGTATAATTGACTTTCATCCTGTCGGGATTTCCGACTGATGTACCACCGAATTTCATTATTTTCATTTTCTCAGTATTAATATTTGTTATACAAAAAAACCTGCATCTATTTGCAGGTCTGTTTTATCTTTTAATTTGAAGTCATGATAAAAAGATTATGCAGACCTGAAGAAACAGATGCATTACATATTTTATGTGTTTTGTAATTAGCATTTTCAAATTAAATTATCAGGGAGCAAAAATATACTTTTAATTAATACTGCGTATTTTATTACTATTTTTTTATTATTTTTGGCCGCGATTATAAAGCCGCCCAGATGGCGAAATTGGTAGACGCGCTAGTTTCAGGGACTAGTGTCAGTAATGATGTGCAGGTTCGAGTCCTGTTCTGGGCACAAAAGTAAATATCAAATTAGATTACAAGCGCTTAAATTCAATGATTTAAGCGCTTTCCTTTTAAGTAATATATCTGATCTTCAAATATAGTCATACTTAAAGCGTCAGAACGAGCCCCTGGCGCCTGGACTAATTAATTTATAACCAATTTAATGCCTATTTGACTACGAGCTTAATCCAGCTAAAACTTAACCAAAAAACCGGTACTTAGCTTCAAAGCCTTTTGATTGAGGTCTTTCCCAGTCATCAAATTTGCATCAATAATCCAATTCACCACATCAAGGTTAAATACCAGCCCCAGAGTTCCACTAAAATATTTAACATGTATCAGTGATGCTTGTCAACGCCCGGAAAATTCCTGGTTGTTGCCGGCAATCATTTTCTTCTGAGTTTTTTGTTGTTTAACACATAACGAATGGTAAAACCTGCATTCATCGGGCTAAATTCGCTGCCATTGATAAAATACCATGTTGGTTGCCAGTCAATCTGAAGGTTAATGAATTTTGAAATCCTGTAATCAAAACCAACTATCCCTGCCAGTCCTAATTGAAATTCGTCACCAAAAACCGCAAAACCAGCTCCTGCACCAAACAATGCATTCAGCCTCTGGCCTGATAACGGAGCAAGTTTTTCGTATAAAAGATTAAAATTTACTCCTTCGACCTCGGGGTCAAAATTCCATCCTGCAAGCAATTCAAAAGCTCCATTATTCGTCGCACTGTGTTTTTTTAAGCTTAGTCCGGATGAGCCACCAAATCGGGGACCTAATGACCATTCTCCGCCAACCTGGGCTTTCGTTGTTCCAACGATTGCCATCAACACGATTATCATGGAAACCGTGTAAAAACCATTCAAATTTTTCATAATTACTTTATTCTAGTCAATATTTTAGCTTTAATCCGCCTTCGCGTTAAGCTTCGGCGGACGTTAATTCCCAGGAACTTGCACCGCTCTTTGAGTCCAGTGCTTGCTCCGGATTACCTACCATTTGATTTTGATTTTTAAAGTTATAAGGATTTATTTATTCATGTTCGCATAAACGAAAACCACGCTGAACCTGAACATATTTGAGCGTGGCCTCATTATCTCCCCATAAAATTCCACCATATCCGGCATTGCAGCTCAGGAACGATAATATCTGATAGCCGGCTTCAATTCCGCCACCCAGAATGTTTACTTTGTTGTCCTGTTTTTCATCGTCGAGTTTTAGTTCTCCACCGTATTGGTAGCGTAAATCGGCTCCAACCCAGAATTTGGGAGTGAAATTATGGGTCAGGTGATTTTCAAGCAGAAACAGAGGCATCTGCTGCGATTTGTCGGCCTGTGTTATTACTGTCGGGTCATTATTGGCTGTATAAAACCTTACCGAAGGATAGGATTCAAGCCAGGTGGCATGTTTAGGATTATTTCCTAACGGAATAGCCATTGGAAGCCCGATTTCGAAAGTGCTCCGGTTAGTTCCGAGATTTAACGGGCTTTTATTGTCGTAAGTTCCTGAATACCACCATCTGAAATATCCATTCATTGAAAACGCAGGTGTGTGTTTGGCAAAATCGGTAATACTTAAAGCAGGCGTACCAATAAGTCCGAATTTGAATCCTAAAAATCCATCGGCAAAACCCGTTGCATCAATTTCGGGTGAAGGTATACCTGGAGAATCTGGAGCAACTGTACCGTTTGCGGCACCCGGATTTATCATCACCATTGCCTGTGCAAACCTGCCCCCTAAGCCAAAAGTATGAAAGAGTGTGGTTGGCACGACATTTACATTTATGTCAGCTTCTTTAATCAGAATATCACCAGAAGGCAAAAAATTCTGAGATAAAAATGTTGCTTTCGGATTAACACCCCAAAGACCTTTCGGAGCTAAAAGAAAGGTTCGTGGTCCATCACCCTGTGCTATTAACTGACCACTGGATAGAAGTACACTCAGTATGACTAAAAAATATCTTTTCATTTTTAATTTTATCCTATTCAGCATTATTTGAGATATGATATTTTAGTCCTGCCAATTTTCCCATTAAATGCGAAAGGCGCTTTTTCATAATAATCAAGCGACACAGGTGAATCTAGATCAATACCTATATCGAAAGTGGCATTCGAGGTAAAATGCAGCGACATGGCACGAGGTACGGTTCCTTTGCCAACTTCTTTGCCGTTTACCTTTAAAGTGATATCCATCGCACCGCCAATGGACTTTGTCAGTAAGTTTCGATTCAACTTCTATTTTAACTTTGCCAATGGGCAGTTTGCCCTTCGATTTTATTTTTGTACGCTCAACCTCGAAGAGATTGAATTCGTAATACAGAATAACCATCTTTCACAAAACAGGTAACTCCACCTGAAAAACCTGCAAGTGCGTAAAGTACGCCATTAGCATTTTTTGGCACTTCCACTTCCATGGTTACAAGGTTGCTGTTTTTACCCAGTTTGGGCGCAGCCGATTCCGGCATGTCTGTTACAGGGTCATCGAAAGTCCATTCGGTGAGCTGGCGAAGCCGGTGCATCCTCAGGATGAAACATGGCTGTCGACCATAATACCACCGCCAATGGGCAGATTTTTGTTTTTTGTCGATTCGGGCATAAACAAGGGCTTTCATTTCCTCGAGTTTTTCCGGATTAGTTTGCAGCGAGGTCGTTTGCCTGGCTCCAATCTTCATCAATGTTGTAAAGTTCCCATTTGTCGGTTAGCGGAGACCATTCCTTTAACACCTTTTGGCATTCCTCCCACCCAGGGTTCACGTGGGCCGCGTGCACTGGCAAACCAACCGTTGTCATAAATTCCCCGGCTTGCCATAATATCGAAAAACTGTGTTTTGCGGGTGCCTTTGGCCTTGGCATCGTTTAAAGTGTAAACCATGCTGATTCCATGCAATCGGATCCTGTTCAAAACCATTTACCACGCGTGGGTGCACTGATTTTTAACAGTTCATAAATTGTTGGTACAATATCAATTACATGATGAAACTGCGATCTGTGGCGTTTCGTCGGATTTTATTCTTTTTGGCCAGCTAACTGCCATTGGTTGGCGGATTCCGCCAAAATATGCACCCTTCAATTTGGTTCCCTGGTAAGGCGTGCTGCCTGCCCAGGCCCATCCTGCATGGTACATATTATCTGTTTTAGGGCCACCCAAGTGCATCTAAGACCACCTAGTTCCTTCAATGCATTCAAGATGTTGTGTGATTGTTGTTGGAATCCCGTTCTGGGCAAGTTGCTCGCTGATTGTTCCGTATAAACCTTCTGATGAGGAGCCGTTGTCGCCCCATATGTAAAAGATGAGTGTGTTGTCGAGTTCCCCTTGTTTTTCAATTTCTTCGATGATGCGGCCGGCCTTGTAATCTGCATGTTCTGTAAAACCTGCAAAAACTTCCATCAACCTGCGCTGAAAGGGTTTTTCAGCTTCAGGAATAGATTCCCATGAAGCCATTGATGCGGCACGGGGTGTGAGTTGTGCATTTTGCGGAATCCAGCCTTTTTCTTTTGCATTTTTAAAAACACGTTCGCGGTAGGCATCCCAGCCATCATCGAATTTACCTTTGTATTTGTCAGCCCATTCTTTCATAATCTGATGCGGACCGTGCGAAGCGCCCGGCGCCCAATACATAAAGAAATGGCTTGTCGGGCTGCATAAGCTTTCTGTTCGCGCAGCCATGTAATGGCATCTTCAGCAATATCTTCTGTAAGATGATAGCCTTATTTTGGTCATGATGTCTTTAGTTACCTAATTGGTGTTGCGTATCATTGTAGGTTCATATTGCGAAGCTTCACCGGCCAGAAAACCGTAAAAATATTCGAAACCATAACCTGTTGGCCAGTATTCAAACGGGCCTTTGTTGGTAATCTGTTCTTCGGGTGTATTGTGCCATTTTCCAAAGGCAGCTGGTGTTGTAGCCATAGTTTTTCAGCACTTCGGCAACGGTTGCCGACGATCTTGGGGATAATTCCGCTAAAGCCGTCAAAATCGTTGGCAATGGCTGCAATCTGTCCATTTCCTACATTCCGTGTGATTACGGCCTGTGAGCAATGAAGCCCGTGTAGGCGAACACATGGCTGTGGTGTGAAAACGGTTATAGGAAACCCCCATTTTTGATACCCTGTCGAGGGTTGGTGTGTTTATTTCGCCACCATAGGTTGACGGTGTTCCCGGTCCTAAATCGTCCATCAGGATGATCAGGATGTTTGGGGCATCATCGGGTAAGTGTTTTGGCTCGACCCTTTTTTTATAGGTGGAAGTCTCCATGGTTAAACCTGCTTTGCTTCCAGAAGGAGTTGGTGCAAAAGGCAATATATCCTGCGCTGATAATAAGCCTGTTGTACCGGCAAAAAAGCCCATAAACTGAGTGCTTTGGCAAATAAGGAAATTGTTGTTTTTTTCATTTTTGTAATCTTATTAAATTTTATTCTGATGATGGTAACAGAGTATTTATAATCATCTTCATGCTATTTCTTTTCCAGTTTTTCATCAGACAATGAATATTTGGTTTCAAATTGTGGAATACTTCCTAAATTATTAGGAGATTTCGGATCATATTCGATAAATCGTATTTGTGTTGAATCGTTTACTGTGTGCAGGTATTTTTCCAGACTGTTTTTACGGGTTTGTTCAAAAAGAAATGAAAAGAGAATCTATGACTGTTAGCCGGAACCAATTGTGTTTGATGCCTCCACAATATCCAATGAATCAGACATTCGTTTTTTCTTTCAGAAAATCAATAAAATCTTTTTCATCATTACGATAATTTTTGCCGGTTTCAGACATAAAAATTTTACCAGCTTCGTTTACTGCAATTTGATCTTTTTTCAGTTTCAATATCATTAAAATAGACAAGTTCAATCTTCAGGCCATCCTTCTTCTGTTCCAGTTCGAGCAATTTGATCGAGCTGTTTTTGCCTTTGGAGATGTGAATGTAGTATCGAGGTAGCTGTATTCAATTGATTTAATATCTTTCGGGTCAACACTAATCAGGCCTGCAAGAAAATTAACAGGCGCTGTGCCAACCTTAACGATCAGATTTTTAAAAGTATTCCATACAATTTTTCCGATGCTTACCGTCGGATCATTCAGATCGCCTCTTACCGGAATATCAAGATTAATGATTCCATTTTTATCCTTCAGAAGAAAAAGGGCAAATTTCATTGGCAAATCATATAATCCGCCCGTTTTTTCACCCAATTCGGCATTTTGAATAATTAATTTGTTTTCACTTGTTAGTTGATTTTTGATGATCTCGGTATGACTTTTATAATACATGTCGCCATAAACAATCGGGAAACCCATGTAATATTTTGAATAAATATTCAAATCGCTTAACTGAAAATCCTTTATTGTATAATCGAGGATAATATCATATGGATTCGAGGGATTAAAACCCACTTCAGCTACCAGCGTTCCCCTTTTATTCAACAACATTTTTGAATTGATTTTAATCCAGTCGGAACTGCTTAGGATATTGTCAACATTCATTTTAATATCACTGAGATGATAATCAAAAATTTCACCGGTCAGGTTATCGGCATAATCAACAATCCCATTTTGTATAATCAAGTGATTTATTGCATAAAAAAGTGAATCAGAAGAATCAGAAGGTTATTGATTCATCTTTTACTTCAGCCAGTTGTATTGAATCTTCCCTCAGTTGAAATATTAAATATTTCGAAGAAGTTGTTGGTTACAGAATCCATCCTGAAATAAACATAAGGTTCGTTAAAAACAAGAGAATCAATGATATAACTTGAATTAAAATAATCAATTGATTTTAAGTTTGCATTCCAGCTTTTTGGCGCCCAGAAATTTTTTGTCCTGTTTATCCTTCATTAAAAAGTCGAGCACTTCCATTGAACCCGAAACGATTGATTTATCCGGTTCATTGATATTGCCGTGCAATGGTAAAATTGCTGTTCAGCATACCCTCAAACGAGTTGACATTGGCATAATGTGGCAACATAATTCTTGAAAGCATCCAGATATAAATGATAGACTGTGATATTGGCTTCAAAATCTCCGCCAATAGGATCAATATTTATTGATGACTCAAAATACCCCTCATTTTTAAAGGCAAATCGTAATCCTGCTTTGCTTTTTTCCTTTTGGTCCCAGCCGATGTAGGGAATAAAAAATGAAACGTCGTTTAATAGTTGTTGTTTTATTTATTGTCTCGATTATCATAAATAAATTCAGCCCCTTTTAGTTCAATGTTAGAAAGTTGAAAATGCAATGGTTCAGAAACAGTTGTATCCTTAGGAACAGTATCTTCCGGTGAAGTAAAAAAAGTAACCAGATCGTCGAAATTAAATATGGAATCATTCTGGATTACTTTTGCTTTTCAATCCTTTCAGGTAAAATTGCTCAATTACCAAATTATTCCTGAAATACCGGTAAGGTTCTGGCATCAATCAATCAATGTATCGAATGAAACAAATACTTCTTTTTCATCAGATTCAAACATCTTAAAATCTGTCATTGTAATCGTACCTGTGAAATAGTTTATTTTCAGTTTGTTAAGAGCAATCTGACGGCCCATAAGTTCCTTGCTGTGATTTACCGCGTATTTTTTGGCTATTCCCGGAAGCAGGATTAGCAACAGTATAATGATTGCTGTTAAAATAATGAGGGTCCAGATAGATAATTTTTTTAATCATTTTTTGTGAATTGATTTGGGTTTATTTTGAAGGTTGAAACATGGCATTTAACTGGAAACGGAAAGTGAAATCGCCCTGGTTGGGGCCACTCACCACATATTCAGGTGCAATAAAAGCGCTCAGGTTTTTGGCAAAAGCTTTACCGAACGACATGGTGAGTGGAATATTATAAGTGCTGTTCTCCCAGTCAAAAGTCATAATCGGGCTTACACCAATAAAGTAACCATGCCCTAAAACCTTATTGAATATGGGTTGAAACAGCATGAAGTTTTTGTGCTGGCCGGTCGCTTGAGCCCGCAACACTAAAAAATTGCTGAATTAAAACTCCAAACTGAAGCCCTTTGGTTTTTGTATTTAATGCCACTGCGGTAAAACCTGCACTCCATTTTCCGCTACTGATTGACTTAGGGTACATCGTTGGAATAATGATTCCCGGACCAACACCCAATAAGCCCCATTTTTGTTTGAATGCTATCAGGTCCAGAATGATCACATCACTCAGACCTGTTGCATCAAGTTCGGGTTTATCAGGGAATGTTTGCCCGATAATGGGTAACTCTATCCTGTACAAAGTATAAATTTTCGAAGGATCCTTGCTTTTTATAAAAGGTAATCCAACAGATCCGGTCGGCTGAATAATTCTGGTGGTAAGGTTGATTTGCCTGGCATTGCCATCCTTCCATGTGAAGTTTGGCTGTACCTGAAGTTTGGTAACAAAAGCCATGGGATTTGTTGCATTGGATGCAGCTTCGCCCAACCCGCCTTCTGCCGATTTTTCCTGAGCATTAGAATAAATACCATTAAGCAATGCAAAACCGATCAAAAAGAATTTCAATGACTTCAATAATTTTATTTTTTATCTTCAGTTTCAAACCCAAATTTCCAGATCAAAGCTGCCACAGTTGCACCCAGAATAGGAGCAACAAAAAACAACCATAATTGTGAAAGGGCTTTTCCGCCGGCAAAAATTGCCTGGCCGAAGCTACGGGCAGGATTTACGGAAGTATCTGTGACAGGAATCACTACAAGGTGAATCAGCATAAGTGTGACGCCAATAGCCAGACCAGCCATAGTGCTGTTGCCATATTTTGAAGTCACGGCCAGAATCACAAATATGAAAAGACAGGTAAACACAGCTTCAGAAACAAATGCACTTGTAACGTTGTAATTACCAAGGTATCCTTCACCCCAGCCATTGGAACCAAATCCCCATTCGGGCATAACCCAACCGTTGGTACCACTCGCAATCAGATATAAAACTCCGGCACCTAACGCTGCACCAATTAGTTGAGAAATAATGTATCCTACGGCATCTTTTACAGTCATCCGGCCTGCAACCAAAACTCCCAATGTAACAGCAGGATTGATGTGGCATCCTGATATTCCGCCAATTGCATAAGCCATTGCTACAACTGCGAAGCCAAAAGCGATAGAAATTCCAAGTAAGCCGGCACCACTGGGTCCAACTTGAGCGTTACCTGAAATTACAGCTGTACCACAGCCAACCAGCACCAGACTGAAAGTCCCGATTAATTCTGCTAAATTCTTTTTCATTTTTTGTTGATTTTGTTGTTAAATATTAATTGATATTATTTAAATCATATATTATTTGTCACGTCAAATATTTACCATTTCCAGCCAAAACCCATCTGTAGCATATAATCTGTATCAGATGCCCCTTCTACCGGACGGTTGTCATAAGTTGCTGTAAGACCAAGTTTAACATAGAAATCAAGGGGAAGGTCGTATTTGACATCAAAGTTAAAATCAGACCTCCAACGTCCCGATTCAGTAAAACTCGGATAGGCCACCAATTTGGTTAACAGACTAAGATCACCGATATCGTAAAGATTCAATTCAGTACCAAAATATCCTTCCCAACTTTTTCTGTCTTCTGCATCAGTGTAGTTTTCAGAGTTATAAGTCACCCCGGCTGCAATTCCCCAGTAACTGTGATTAGTATGAACTATATAATTGCCAACCCCCAGTTTACCAAGGGTCCGAAGATCGATTTTCTGTTGAGTATTCGATAAAAATGTAAGAGAAACCGGAATATACCAGTCTTTTGGCAGTAAATAATTGAAGGTAAGACCGGCGTCGGTGTTCCTTATTGGATCGACACCATCCTGGTTAGAGTAAATAGAATTGTAATGAACATCAGTTGACCAGCTTTCAGTAACATATCCAACATTACTTCTTAACGAAATCTGTTTCAGGTTTTGCGATTTGGTCAGGCCAAAACCAAAATCAACAGAGGCGTGCAATCTATCCTTGAATCCTTTGTCGAGCGACTTTATATATACCAGTTCTTCAATCCCAATTACCTTTTCAATACCTTCTTCAGTTTGGATTTTGATTTTACCGGGTTCGGCAGTTTCCAGTTTGCCATTCAGCCTGGTTCCGTCTGCCAGTGTAATGATGTAAACCGTGGAAGTTTTGATCCTGCTGATTCCACTATATTCAACACGAAAATCATCTTTGCTGTAATCGGTTTCAATTGTTACAACACCACGATCCATACTTTTAATGTCACCAACAATTACATCATTATTACTTAGAATAAGAGTGTCTTTTTGAGCTGATGCTTCGAAGCTGAATGTGGTCAATGCCACTGTAATAAAAAGAAATAAAAACTTACGCATAACACTTAATTTTAAAATTTGATTATTAATAATTATAACAGGTTCACTTTTACACTATTGATTTTTCCATTATATCTAAACGGCGCTTTTTTGTGATAGCGTAGTGAAACCGGTGAACCTAAATCGATTCCGACATCAAAAGTTTCGCTGGCTGTAAATGCAGCAGGAACCGTACGTTTTACTTCGCCTTTTGCTACTTCTTTTCCATCAACAGTAATTACAATCGAAGCTGGCGCACCGGGTTTTGGAATGGTAGAAATTATTTCGACCAGATGTTGTCCGGGTGTCAGTTTTTCTGAGGTTTCCACAGTATATCTTTCGATAATCATCATGTTGTATTCGTATACAAGTTTACCGTTTTCCATAAAGCAGGTTAAACCACCCGATTGTCCGCCCAATGCATACAATACTCCGTTCCCATTAGCCGGGACATCCATGTCGATAACCACTTTGCTGCTTTTTTTACCCAGACCTGGCGCACTAAACTCAGGCATCCTGGTTGTGCTTGCATTGAAAACCCAGCTTTTATATGGCGAAGAAATAGCGTCTTCGGGGTGGAGCCTTAACCAGATACCAGCACCTATCGGAAGGTCTTTATTATCTTTGGCTTGATCGATGAATAATGCTTTCATTCTTTCCAGTCGCTCAGGTTCATGCGCGGCAAGGTTATTCGCCTGAGAAAAATCTTCGTTCAGATTATACAATTCCCAGACATCAGCTTTTGAATCCCATTTGTCCAGTCCTTTCTGGGCTGGAATCCAGGGGTAGAGTGGGCCAAAAGTACAGGCGTACCAGCCATCCTGATATACTCCGCGGCTGCCATTATTATCGAAGAATTGTGTTTTTGCAGCCGGGGCAGCGTGCTGGCATTATCGAAAGTATATTTCATGCTTACGCCGTCCAAAGGCATTTGCTCAAATCCGTTTACAACTTTCGGAGGAGTAATGCCTAAAATATCATAAATAGTAGGAGTAATATCGTTTACATGGTGAAATTGCGAACGAGGCGTTTTGTCTGGTCTTAATTCCTTTAGGCCAGCTTATCACCAAAGGATTTCTGGTGCCTCCAAAATGGGAAGCAATCAGCTTGGTAAACCTGAAGGGTGTATCGCCTGCCCAGGCCCAACTTGAATGGTAGATATTATCGGTTAAAGGACCGCCAATAGCACTTAGTCCGCCCAATTGTTCAAGGGTTTCCAATTGTTGTTGAATAGTATTAGGTATCTGGTTTTGAGCCAGCAATTCGCTGATGGACCCATTCTGACCTTCGGCACTAGACCCGTTATCGCCCCAGATAAAAAATACAATCGTATTTTCTTTTTGCCCATTTGCTTCAACAGTTTCAAGGACCCGCCCAATTTCGTAATCAGCATGTTCAACAAATCCTGCAAATACTTCCATCAGACGGCTCTGAAATTGTTTTTCCGATTCAGGAATACTTTTCCACGAAGCCATGGTACTGTCTCTTGGCGTAAGTTTTGTGTTGGCAGGAATCCATCCCAATTCCTTCTGGCGATTGAAAACCCTTTCACGATAATTATCCCAGCCATCGTCGAATTTCCCTTTGTACTTGTCTGCCCATTCTTTATAAATATGATGTGGCCCATGTCCGGCACCGGGAGCGAAATACAAGAAGAAGGGTTTATCGGCAGCAAAAGCCTGATGTTGGTTTAACCAGTCGATGGCATTATCAGCTAAATCGGTTGTTAAGATGGTAATTTTCATCTGTGCGGCGGTTCAATCGGAGTAAAGTCTTTTACGAGGCGTGGTTCCCATTGCGAAGTTTCGCCAGCCAGGAAACCATAAAAATGTTCAAACCCGTAATTGTTTGGCCAATAATTAAAAGGTCCCTGCGAAGTGGTTTGGTTTGCAGGTGTATTGTGCCATTTGCCAAATGCCGATGTACTGTATCCGTAATCTTTTAAAACTTCGGCACACAGTTGCTGCTTCTTTTGGAATGATACCTGTGTATCCGTCCCAGTCAACAGCACGTTCAGCAATCGTACCGTTGCCAACACGGGTATGGTTTCGACCGGTAAGCAGAGCTGCCCTCGTTGGAGAACAAATAGCTGTGGTATGAAATGCATTGTAAGAAATTCCTTCTTCCGCTACCTTTGACAGTGTTGGAGTATTAACTTCACCTCCAAAGGTCGAAGGAGTTCCAAAACCCACATCATCCATTAATATAATAATTATATTCGGAGCATCTGCAGGCAGATGGCTTGATTGTATTCTGCGCTGATGCTTGCTTTCTGCGAGGCTTTCACCAGCAATACTGGCAGTGGGTGGCTCGGGAAAAGGAAGAACTGATCCAATTTCATTACTTGATTCCGAAGGAATCTTATTGTTTTCGTTGGTAACGCAACCCAACAAAAGAAAAACAAAAATTTGTGACAGAAGGATCCAAATTGTTTTCATTGTTTAATTTTTCTCTATAATTTTTTACTCAGGGTTCAATGTTTTTAAATGCATTAACAGTCAAAATTACGATATGGTTTATTGCCCTTTTTTCACATTTTATTAAGAAGATAAGGATTTATGGCAGTAAATTGAATGACATAAAATTATATGTTTGATATTCAGTTACATGTAAAATATATTATTTACTTGAAACCTTGTCTTGAATAATATTCAGGAATAATTAATTTTACAATATAGATTCAATTGATCATATGAGTTTTTCCTTTTCCGAGCTGTTCAGCATTTTTGGAGGCTTTTTGGGCCTGATCCTGATGGTGGTCATTTTAACGAAAATGAGGGGGACCCCATTGGTTAAATATAGTCTGAGCATGTTCCTGTTAATTGGTTCGGCCATCGTTATTATTGGAACCATAACTTTTTCGGGCAAGGCAATTTATTTCCCGCATATTTTCAGACTCGATAGTCCATTGCACTATTTGTTCGGTCCGGTCTGTTTTTTTTATACACTTATTTCTTTTAAATCAGATTTTAAATTCAGATGGATCCAATTGCTCAACCTTATACCATTTTTGATCCATCTAATCGAGTTTACGCCATTTTTTGCCAGTTCAGCTACTATAAAACTTGAAAACTACAACACCTTAATGGCACAAGGTTCGCTGATAATGCCTGCACATTCAGTATTAAAAACGATCATTACCCTATTTTACCTTATCCTGCAATGGTATGTTTTTCTTAAGTACAAACCGGGTGAATTCTTCAGGATAAAATCAAACCGCCAACTTGTTTCCTGGTTCTTATTATTTTTAACTATTCAGTCAATCATGCTGGTTGGTTTATTCATTAATATTTTGACTGGATTCAAATTGTTTGACGACCCCTACCATTATACAATAACAATTGAAACATTTTATCTCTATATTACGGCTGTCGCATTATTGTTCTATCCGGCAATGCTATATGGGAATCCTGTTGATACTTCAGCCAAAGCAAAAGAAAAGTACATCTATTCGAAACTTAAAACAGATGAAAAGTCGGAGATCCTTAACAATCTAAACAATTACTTAAAAAGTAAAGAAAAACCATTTCTTGATCCGAAACTTTCTCTGGTTGAAGTGGCAAGGATGTTAAATGTTAGTTCGCAGCAACTTTCGCAGGTAATTAATGAAAAAACAAAGCTTAATTTTAATGACTACATCAACATTTACCGCATAGAGGTAGCCAAAGAGTTGTTAATTTCTCCTGAATATAATAAACTCACAATTAACGCAATAGCCGAAAAAGCCGGATTTAATTCTAAATCGCCATTCTACAATGCCTTTAAAAAACAGAGTGGGATGACCCCCAAGTCATTTATTAAGCTTCAAAATAATCCGGAGAAAGAATAATTGAAAAGACCTGGATCGTTTAGGGCCAAGCATAAATGCCTCCTAAAGCACTATTTCGCTCACAAGCCTCGGTCATGTCGGGAAGATTGAATATTCCCGGTTCTAATATTTGATTTCAGGCAAAATTTGACCTATGACAATTCTTCCGGAACAAAAAGTAATAATTAATATTTTAATTCATTTTTGCCTCCTATGAAATATTCATTATCTTTGGTTCGGAATGAAACGTTCTTCAATTTCGATGGAAGGTATTTATCGGGGCCATCAATAAATATAACCGATAATTATCTGAATATGAGTGTGTTCTGAAATATTAGTTGTTACTGTTCTGGGCACTCGAAAGGCTCAAAGGCTTGACGGCATAATGGTGCTAAGGCAAAAAAGCCAGAGAATAACAAGGTTCTTTTAATAGAAAAGATTATAATTGACTTAAAGCCTTTGTGCCGTAATGCCATAAGACCTTTAAGCCTTTAGTTTGCCCAGATGGTGAAATTGGTAGACACGCCAGCTTGAGGGGCTGGTGCCGGTTACGGTGTGCAAGTTCGAGTCTTGTTCTGGGCACAAAAAACAAATAATAAAAAAATAGGGACATGCCATGGCATGTCCCTATTTTATTTGCGCCCAATTCTATTATACCCCCTTCAGGGGGCAGGGATCGAGGAGTTTACAGGCTCCAGCCGGAGCGGTATTCATAATGGAACATATCATTTGCTGCAGGAAGATTAGTGATCTTCATATTTGCTGCATCATATTCAAGTGTTATGTTCGATCTCTGATGCTTCACAGCAATATTTGTCAGAAGCATGATCTCGGTCAGTTTTGCTGCAATTGAGAAATCATTGCACGATTTTTTGCCGTTCTTGATTGCATCAATCCAGTCTTCAAAGATGTTTCCTGTTCTGGGAAGCCATGCATCGGGACCTTTAAATTCCTTATTTGCAGGAATAAGTTCAGGCATGGCTCCATGACTGGCATGGGCGATAATCCCTTTTTCTCCATAATAAGTTGCATCCCTCATGGCCCGGCCTGCTTCAAGAGCATCAGGACGTGGAGGCCTTAAGCCGCCATCACACCAGGTAACCTTGACAGCGGGCATTTCGCCTCGTGCCGGGAATTGATATGTAACCACTTCGCAAAGAGGCATATAATCAGTGCTGTAGGGTGAGCTTGTTGCCTGAATTTTAGTTGGCATACCAAGGTTCAGCGCCCAGATTGGGGCATCAAAAATATGAGCACCCATATCACCCATGGCACCGGTTCCGTAATCCCACAATCCTCTCCAGTTAAAATGAAATACTTCCGGACTATAATGGCTTTTCAGGGGCTGGTCCCAGCCAGACATCGTATTTAATATTCCCGGGAACAGCTACCCCTGCAGGTCTCTTTAAATCTCCCTGAGGCCAGAATCCCATCGGCCGGTTGGTTGAAAGCTGCACGTCTCTTACCAGGCCAATAACACCTGACTGTATCCATTCAACAGTTTTACGGGTTCCTTCTGTTGCATGTCCCTGGTTCCCCATCTGGGTTACAACATTGGTTTCCTTGGCGAGTTCGGCAAGCTTACGGCATTCGGAGATCGTCTTTGCCATGGGTTTCTCAACGTAAATATGCTTTCCGGCGCGCATAAACGCAGCGGCAATAGGTGCATGATTATGATCAGGTGTACCAATGACTACAGCGTCAATAGATTTTTCCTTATCCAGCATTTCGCGCCAGTCAGAATAGACTTTTGCCTTTGGATACCCTTTTATAATATGACCCGAATAATCAGGATCGACATCACAAATTGCATAGATATTGGCGAGTTTAATTACTTTCCCGCTTCCTGCGGCACCCATCTGAACAGGGGAATTCGTATCAGGCTGTCCACCCTGACCAGCCGGCCGCTGTCCACCCTGCCAGGTGCTCCCTGAGCCGGTGCTCCTCCAGGAGGAGGATTTTGTTTCATCATCTCGGCCCTTCGTGCCTCCTGTGCAGCAATCTGCTCCTTCGACATCGGTGTGCCATTCATGTTTCGCTGAGGCCTGACAATTGCAACATCGGGTGTGCTTATCTGCTGGATATCGCCACCACCCTGGCTGCCGACTCCTATACCGGCAACATTAAGGAGATCGCTGGGAGCTGTATACCCCTGGCCACCCATTACGTAACGCGGAATAATTGTGAATGCGGCGGCAGCTGTTGCTGTTGTCCCAAGAAAGGTCTCCTCGAAAGGTTTCTGTTTCCCGGATTTTTCTTTTTGAGATTTTTTTGATTCATAAAAGAAGAGATTAGTTCTGGTTATTTATTATTAGACAATTAATTGAGTAATTTTATTCCTTATTGTTTTTTTTCGGCTTGCGGCATGCGGTTTGCGGCATGCGGTATGGAGAAAAGAATATTACGGGTTTTGCGCAGTTGATTGTTCTTTGATTACGGAATCATAAACCGCCTGTAAAATATAAGGCCGTATATTCATTTCAGATAATAAATTGTTGTTGCGCGTCGGATAAACCCTGTTTGAGAAGAATATATAGCTTATCTCGTAAACAGGATCCATCCAGACAAAAGTACCGGTATAACCTGAATGGCCAAAGCTCTGAGCAGTTGCGCTTTTTGCCGGATATGCTTCTGCCGGACCGAGTTCCGCATTGTTAAGGAATGGCTTGTCAAATCCAAGGCCTCTTCTGTTTTTATTTTCAGGGAATTGAACTCTTGTGTACTGTTCAAGGACCTCTTTCTGAGATTATCTGCTCACCTCCATATTGCCCCATCCTCCGGTAAAGTTCCATCAGCTTCATCAGGTCATTGGCCGTCGCAAACAACCCGGCATGCCCCGAAATTCCCCCCAGCATTGCTGCTCCTTCATCATGCACCGTTCCGTGCAGCAGCTGTCTCCTGAAAAGGGAATCATATTCCGTTGGGATTATCCTGCTTAAAGGATATTTAAGATACGGATTGAAGCAAATATCAAATGCTCCTAACCGGTGATAGATATTTTCCGTTACAAAATCATACCATTTTTCACCAGTCAGATTCTCTATTATCCCCGGTAGATATTATGAATGTAAGATCAGAATAGACATATTTTTTTTCGCCAAGCGGGCTTTTTTTTATCTCTTTGAATATCTTTTTGCTGTAATTTCTGTTAATATACAGGTTATCAGCGACTTTAAGAGGATATTTTGTGGAAGATGCATGACTGAAAATGTTTCTCTTAAATGATGAATCACGTTTTACCGTTTCCATCCAGAAAGGAATCCATGCTCTCATGCCTGCCTGGTGAGTCAGAAGATCCTTCATCAGAAGATCCCCCTTGTTTGTTTTCCTGAAATCGGGCAGATAATCGCCCAGTTTCTTTTCCGGTGAGAACTTGTCTTCTGAATCAAGCAGCATTAATCCCGCAAGCGTTGCTGATACTTTGGTGACTGAAGCCAGATCATATAAATCATCTTTTCTGACTGGTATCCGGTTTTCGTAAGTATGGAAACCATATGCTTTATGAAAGACAACAATCCCTTTTCTGGCTACCATTACCTCACAGCCCGGGTAGGCTCCGGCGTTTAATCCAAGGTTGACTATTGAGTCTATTTTCCTGTTAAGGAATTCTGAAGACATCCCTGCATTTTCAGGTAGTCCGTACTGAATTCTCAGATTTCCCCTGGTAACAATTCCGAAGCCTGAAGGCCACTCCTCATTGATCGTCACAGGAAGGATTCCACTGGCACCAATTCCGCCAAAGATCAGCTGAGCTGAAAGATCTTCAGTGAATACATTTTGCTGATAAGCAAGCACAAGTCCTTCTGAATCTTTCAGCGATCTGATGCTGTCAATCATGAAAGGATCTCCAAACCATGTAATTATAGTCCGGTTATTATTGATTAGTCTATCAAGGAATCCTTTCATCCCGGGTGAATTCCGGAATCTTTCTTTATCGCAATTATCCGTTCCGTATATCCCTGCAATAACAATGTCGTATTGGGAAAGCTTAATCAGCAGATCATCCACTGCTTTACTATCTGAAGGATCGATAAAATAATTATCTGATGTTTGATAATCTGATATCCGGTCCTGAAACAATGTTGTTTTGTACTTATTGACGGAGACTGAGGCTATCCTGGTTTTTTCCAGGTTCTTTAAGGGAAGTATATTATTTTCATTTCTCAGCACAGTCAGGGCGTTTGCATACAGATCCCTGACAAGTGCTTTTGCTGAGGGATGTTTTAATTCATTCTCCAGCTTTTCTTTATTGACAAAAGAATACCGGTGCAATCCTGCCAGGTACTTTACCGCAAGTACTATTCTGCATTTTTTATCAATAGTATCCTGCGATATCAAACCTTTTTTAATTCCTTCAGATAACTTGATAATGGTCTGTTCAGGATTCTCTGAATATCCAGGCACTTCAAATTCTTCTCCCGGCGCCAGCAGACCCTCACATCCTTTTAAGTAATATTCCATTCCGGCGTCACTTTTACCGTCAGAGTACTTACCTGCTGTAACTATGCTATTATCCTGCAGTCCATTCATGTACATCAGTATTTTTCTGTTTGTATTTTCAGGATTTTCCCCAAAGGACCTGCAGTTTGAGGCGGGATTTTGTTGTTTATTATTGACATCGGATAAATTAGCAAGAGCGACATGAATGCCGGCTCTTTTAAACTGGTTAGCCACAATCTTTCCCATGCGATAAATCAATGAGTCATTCCGTATGGCTCCCAGAGTCATCCGGCAAGGGAATTTTACGATTCCATCCAGTGTCATCTTCAGTCCACATTCACCTTCTTCAGCAATTAGCAGAGGAACTCTGGTTATCTTCTGAAAATAATTAAGCATTTCGGTTTGTTTATCCGCTGTAAAACCTTCAGACAATATAATTCCTCCTGCCTCAGATTTGCTGATGATATCACTCATCCAGACATCCTGACCAATATCACCATCCGGATAAGCTTTGATCCAGACAAGCTGCCCGATCTTTTCTTTAGGAGATAGTGAATTAAAAACGGAATCCACCCATGGATGATACAGGAACTTCATATAAGTGGAATCTGATTCCCGGGCACAGAGACTGGTAATTGATTGAAGCAGAAGAATAATGAAAATGTATCTGGTTGACTTGGAATGCATTGTGTAAAAAGTGTTTCTTGAAATATCTAATAAAAATAGATAAAAATCAGCAAGAAGTAAGATCTGCATAAAAACTAGATAAATTCAACCAATATTATTATATTTCACACCTGATCAACCTTCGGATGAAAAGAACCTTTTTTAATACTCTTTTATTAGTTCTCCTGTTTGATTCTGATTTGTTTTGTTACTCTTTATGCTCAGGATTTTAGCAAACTAAATAAGGCTGCAACAGAAAAACTTCAAAAATGGAAAAACCCTTTGACGCAGTGGCAGCATATTGCTAAACCTAAACTTGATTCAGTACAGGTCGGGAAAAATCAAGAGACAATAACTCTCTACTTTGCGCCGGATTTGTCTTATTATCCTTTCAGGGAGGATAGCTATGAACTCTTTATGCAATCTTTCAGGAAGTCCCTCGGAAGAAAATTCAGGAATTACAAGATTGAAGTTCTTACCAACAATTATTCGACCGATCAGCTTATCCCGAATTATTACCGTAAAGAACTTCCGGTTGATTCATTGAGATTCCCGGCTTTAAGTGAAAACAAAAAGGTACCTGTGAGGAAAGTAGATGGATTATCTCTTCAAAAGGACTCTATGGGAATTCGATAGCGCTGTGGCACAGTCACGGGTATTATTTTGAAATGGCACTCGACAGGTGGGAATGGCAACGGGCAAAGCTATTCGGAACAGTGGAAGATATTTCAGTCATGGGATATGTGGTTCCTTATCTCACAATGATGCTGGAAAATGCCGGCGCAACATGTTTTTCTTCCTCGGGAAAGAGATACCCAGACCAACGAAATAATTGTTGATAATGACATGTCATCCACTGGTTCTGAATTTGTTGTAAACGGTGATAACGATCGATCAGAAGTAGAAAAAGGTTTTCTGCTGACCGACACCCTTTTCCCAGGTTATAATCCCTTTCTTAAGGGAACATCGCTTCGGATATTAGATGATTCAGCAGCCTATATTCCTGAAATTCCTGAAAAGGGCGATTATGCTGTTTATATTTCATACCCTCTGCTTCAGGATAACAGTAAGGAAGTCAGGTATCAGTCCGCCATACAGGAGGTAAAACAGAATTCATTGTCGATCAGACGATTGGAGGAGAAACATGGATCTATCTTGGGACTTTTAATTTCAATTCCGGCAAGAGCTATAAACAGGTTCTGTAACTGTTAAAGAATTCGAATATTGACAATAAATTTATTGCCCTGGATGCCATAAGATTCGGTGGAGGTATGGGAAATGTTGCAAGAAGACCATCCGCTGAAATTATTAAAAACCAGACATCACTGAATGAAAATAATTTCGGAGGAGATCGGGCGGAAATTTCAGACACTTCAAGAATTTTCCTGGAAGCTAAGCGGAATGCCAAGATATCTTGAGGCTGCCAGATACTGGCTGCAATATGCAGGGATGCCCGATACTCTTGTTTATACTCCGACTAATTACAGGAACGATTACAATGACGATTATCAGTCGAGAGGTTATTGGGTGAATTACCTTACGGCAGATCCTTATGGGTCTCTCAGCACTAAAAAAACCGGGGACTCGGATTACCTGTCGACCTTTCGCTTGCGTTTCATACAGATGCAGGTATTACACCCGGTGATTCGGTAATCGGAACACTTGCAATCTTTTATACTGCTGCCGATAGCGGAAAATTTCCATGCCGGCACATCAAGGACTGGCCAGCAGGGATATGTCTGATATTATTCAAACACAGGTTGTGGAGGATATCAGGAAGGATGTTTGACCCGGAATGGACCAGGAGAGGATTCTGGGACAAGCCATATTCAGAGGCAAGGAGACCAAATGTCCCCGGTATGCTTCTTGAGCTTCTTTCGCATCAGAACCTGGCTGATATGAAGTATAATCTTGATCCTCGATTCAGGTTCGCTGTGTCCCGGTCAGTTTATAAGGGAATTCTGAAATATCTGTCATATGTTGAAAACCGGGAATATGCAGTTCAGCCTTTGCCTGTGAACGGATTTGCCATCATGCCTGTGACGGGCAAAACTAGTAAGACTTTCGTGGGAACCGGTTATTGATACTGATGAACCAACTTCAAGACCAGATAAGTATAAAATATATACAAGAACAGGCGACAATGGCTTTGACAACGGATTTGTTGTTGAAAATACATCTGCTGAAGATTGAGCTTCCGTCTTATGATTCTATCTACAGTTTTAAGGTTACTGCCATCAATGAAGGAGGAGAAAGCTTTGACTCGGAAGTGTTTCTGCCGGGATTAAAACCGGTAGCACAAGAACCGTTCTGATTGTCAATGGATTTGATCGCATCTCAGGACCTTCCTGGTTCGATAGCGGATAGTCTGGCAGGCATTGCCTGGTGGGATGACAATGGTGTTGCTTATCATAACGATATTATTACCATTGGCGATCAATATGATTTTAACAGAAATAATCCATGGCTCGATGATGATTCACCGGGATGGGGAGCAACATATACTGATATGGCAGGGATAATTATTCCCGGTAACAATTTTGATTATCCCTATATTCATGGTAAGGCGATTATGGCTTCCGGATACTCATTTTTCTCTGTTTCAGATGAATATTTTGTATCACCGGCCATGAATGCATCATATTTCAAAATAATCGATCTTATCTTTGGAGAAGAAAAATCCACACAATTTTTCAATGACACTTCCAGGATCGATTTTCGCATCTATACTCCTGAACTCATGGAAAGAATCAAACAGGTGACTCAGGAAGGAACCGCCATTTTTATGTCAGGGGCATATGTCGGATCCGACCTTTTCGGACTAAAAGATTCAACAGCAATAAATTTGCTGAAAAAACTCTTCATTTTATGCCACGAACAGGTCATGCTGTGAAGGTATGGCAAAATCTATTCAACCGATTATGCAAAACCTGCATTTTCAGGAAAATTCAATTTCAATACCGGATATTCACCTTCTGTTTACTCAGTTGAAGCCCCCGATGCAATTGAACCGGCAGGCAAAGGCGCTTTTTGCTCATTCAGGTATGCTGAAAACAATGCCTCAGCAGGTGTTGCATCTATAGGCGATACAATACTGTTATTCTTGGATTTCCATTTGAAACAATATTAAGTAAGAAGCAGAGGGAAATGCTTATGAACCAGATTCTGAATTTTTTAAGGAAATAAAAATACTATGGAAAAGAAAATCACATCATTTGTCCGATTTTCCGATAAGGAGTCGTTGGACTGCACTGTAAAGTCTCTGAAAGACTCCGGGGTAGTGGACAAAATTGTTATTGTAACAGGAATTGATTCCGTACCGGACTTCAAAGATCCTGAAATTACATATTTGAAGTCAGAAGGATTTTCTTCCACTGATCAGTGAAAAAGATGGCTGATTCAGCGGACACTGAGTTTATCCTTGTTTACACAAAGTCATTTCCGCTTGACCTGGGAAAATTTGCACTCAGGAGAATGATGCAGGTTTGTGAAAATGTGAATGCAGGAATGGTGTATTCAGATTATTTTGAAAACAAAAATGACCAGCTTTCTCCTCATCCGGTAATTGATTACCAGGAAGGAAGCCTTAGGGATGATTTTAATTTCGGATCAGTCATCCTTTACAGAACATCAGCATTCAGGGAGGCCTGCAGAACGATGGATAAGGAATTGAGATTTGCAGGACTATATGATCTCAGGCTGAAAATATCGCAGGAATACCCGATTGTTCATCTGCCTGAATTGTTGTATACCGAAATTGAACCCGATACGCGCAAATCAGGTGAAAAGCAGTTCGACTATGTCGATCCAAGGAACAGGGCGGTTCAGATTGAAATGGAAAATGCCTGCACCGATCATCTGAAAAAGATCAAGGGCTGGCTGAAACCTGAATTCATGGAAATTAGATTTGATGAGGCTGAATTTGATTATGAAGCATCGGTTATTATTCCTGTAAAAAACAGGGTAAAACAATAAGCGATGCAATCAATTCCGTTTGAGCCAGGAAACAAATTTCAAGTTCAACCTGATTGTGATCGATAATCATTCCACCGACGGAACAACGGAATTGATAAGTAAATTCGCCGAAGAAAGACCAAAGAGTTAATTCATATTATCCCTGAACGCCTTGATCTTGGCATCGGAGGCTGCTGGAATGAAGGAATCTTTCATGAAAAATGCGGGAAATTTGCAATCCAGCTCGACAGCGATGATCTGTATATCGATAATAATGTGATTAAGCAGGGTTGTGGATGCATTTTACAATCAGCAGTGTGCAATGGTGGTGGGATCATATAAAATGGTGAATTTCAATCTTGAATCCCTGCCTCCGGGACTCATTGATCATAAGGAATGGACACCGGATAATGGCAGAAATAATGCATTGAGAATTAATGGATTAGGTGCGCCCAGGGCATTTTATACACCGGTTATCAGGAGCATCAGGGTGCCGAATGTGAGCTACGGCGAGGATTATGCAGTCGGACTGGCGATCAGCCGTCATTACCGGATTGGAAGGATCTATGAGCCTTTGTACCTGTGCCGCAGGTGGGAGGGTAATACCGATGCGGCCCTTGATATTACGCAGGTCAAATGCCTATAATCTCTACAAGGACAGGTTGAGAACAATAGAACTTATGGCAAGGAAGCAGATTGAATAAGTAAATAATCTTATAACGCTAGATGCCCTGAAGGTTGGACTACCAGATAAAGATATGATATCGAGCTTTTTTCCGAACAGCTCCAGGAATGGGAGCTGGCAAGAATCAACTACAGCCAGCTTGAAAAAGTCAGGATCAGGAAACTTGATTTTCGGCACTTTTGAAGTGTCAGTGCAGTTCAATCCTGAAAGGATCAGATCATCAGCCGCAAAAGTTGATGCCAAATCAATAGGAGACAGGCCCTGTTTCCTTTGCGGTAAAAACAGGCCTCCTGAACAGAGAGGAATTCATTTGATAATAATCTTACATTTCTTGTCAATCCGTTTCCGATATTCAACAGACATCTGACAATTCCTTCAGAATGATCATACTGATCAGAGGATCGGAAATAACTTTGATACCATGCTCTCTCTGGCAGAAGCAATGCCATTATTTACTGTCTTTTATAACGGACCCCAGTGCGGGGCTTCAGCTCCTGATCATTTCCATTTTCAGGCAGGAAATATTGGTTTTATGCCTGTTGAAAATGATTTTCTCAGCGGAAAGCATCCGAAACTGCTCTTATCACGATCAAGGGATGGAGATCTGGAAATGGGAAAACTATCTGCGTGGTATTATTACACTTGAAGGGAATGACAGGAACAAAGCTTATCAGGGTCTTTGACCGGTTTTTTGACAGGTTATCTGAGACATTCAGCCCGACAGGCCCGAGCCAATGCTGAATATTCTTGCCGGATATTAACCGGGAGAATGGACTCATTCATATTATACCGAGGAAACAGCACAGGCCGGCCAGTTTTTTGCATGAAGGCAGAGATCAGATTCTTATCAGTCCGGCTGCCGTCGACCTTGGAGGAGTCATCATTACCCCCAGAGAAGAAGATTTCCTAAGGATAACAAAGAACGACATTGAAGATATTTTCCGGCAGGTTTGCTTTGATGAAAGTGAACTGGACGGTTTACTAAATGAAATAATATGATAGAAAAAGGGAAGGTACCGGAAATACAGGTAGGGATTTTTTCAGCGAAAGAGATCGTCTTTCACCTTTAATGGACTGTTTACCGGATAGTAAATACTGGTGATCCGGTTACAGGAAAATGGAGAGCAGAATTATCCGAAGGGAAAATAGTACTGAAAAATGATGAATAAGAAGCGTGAGTGCAAAGTCCCGGTATTGATCTTTCCAGACGATGCTGCAAGCTCCTCCTTTATCCTTCATGCAGTTACAATTGGAATCGACTTTCACTGGCAGCGAAATGAGGACCAGGTTTTCAGGGGAAGTCTTGAAACTGATCATCGAAAATGAAATGATCACTGCAATAAATGTTATTGTCAGTTGAGGATTACCTGACAAGTGTGATCTCATCGGAAATGAGGGCAACATCATCAGAGGAATTTCTGAAAGCTCATGCAGTAATCTCCCGGAGCTGGCTGCTTGCCCAGATTGAAAAAAGCAACAAAATAAAGTCAGAAGGTAAAAAATACAATGCCTTTACAGTAACTGAAAATGAAATAGTCCAGCTGGTACGACAGGGAAGATCATCAGAATTATGATGTATGTGCCGATGATCATTGCCAGAGATACCAGGGAATAACCCGAGCTTCCACACCGGCTGTTGAAAAGGTGATAAAGGAAACATATGGAGAAGTTCTGACCTATGAAGGATCAATATGCGACACCCGCTATTATAAATGCTGCGGGGGAATGACAGAGCTCTTTGAAAATACCTGGGAACCTGTCAATCATCCTTATCTTCAGGGAGTTATTCGATAATCCGCTCCCCCTGCAGGTTATTCAACTGATCTGTCAGATGAAGAAATAGCCGAAGAAATGGATACTCGGAAATCCTGCAGCATTCTGCAATACATCCGACAGGAAAGTGCTTTCCCAGGTGCTTAATGATTATGATCAGGAGACAAATGATTTTTTCAGGTGGAAGGTTATTTATTCTCAGAAAGAGCTCAGTGATCTTGTCAAAGCACGAACCGGGATGGATTTCGGACTAATAACCGAACTTATTCCTCTTGAAAGAGGATCTTCAGGCAGGATCACAAGGCTGAAAATTGAAGGCACTTTGAAAACAATGATAATTGGCAAGGAGCTTGAGATAAGGAAATCACTTTCAAAATCACACCTTTACAGCTCGTGTTTCTTTGTTGAAAAGATCGGTGACGCTGACGAAACAAGATTTATACTTCATGGCGCAGGGTGGGGACATGGTGTCGGATTATGCCAGATAGGGGCTGCAATGATGGGCGCCAGAGGATATTCATACCATGAAATTTTAATGCATTACTTCAGGGGCGCCCTTTTTGAAAAACTGTACTAACCGGAATCATGATTGTAATATTATTTCATATATTACCTATGAATCAACACAAAGAACGCTCACCGTGGGCATGGATACCGACACTCTACTTTTTCCAGGGAGTGCCTTACAGTATTGTAATGGTAACATCCGGTCTCATTTACAAAACAATGGGAATCTCCATTGCCTCATTTGCATTCTGGACCAGTGTTCTTTACCTGCCATGGGCAATCAAACCTCTCTGGAGCCCTTATATTGATGTTGTTTCAACAAAAAGAAACTGGGTGATCTGGACCCAGCTGCTGCTTGGTGCAGCCTTTATTGCGGCCGGATTGGTAATGCCCCTGCCTTTCTTTTATCCCCTGTAGCCTCGCTGTATTTCGCAATCATTGCAATTTCATCAGCAAGCCACGATATTGCTGCCGACGGTTTTTACATGTATGCCCTTGACCAGCATAAGCAGGCATTCTTTGTCGGAATAAGGTCAACCTTTTACAGGATTGCAATGCTTACTGCCCTGGGGCTTGTCCCTGTGCTTGCAGGAACAATCCAGAAGAATACCGGTCTTGAACCTGTCACTTTCAAAGCCAGATCAGTTCTTCCTGAAGAATATATCCCTTTTAATCCTGCATGAGATAAGTATATGACCAGCCTCAGGAAAAGCCTTCATTGCTTCTCTTTCCCTCGGAGATCTCAAAGTTCCTGTTTTTCAGGAAGGAAAATCCGCGCTCGATTCAGCTGTAATTTATATTGCACTCTCAGCCCCGCCGGAGGAGGGAGAAACAGTGGTTGTGAACATTTCACGCGAATCGGGCAGCAAGGATATCGATCTTTCCAGGAAATCATAACCGGGCGGTTTGAATTTACAGCAATAACTGGAATAAGCCGGTTGCGGCATCTGTAAAGGTAAATCATAACCTTACCGGTGCAGACTTCCTCTGAATTCCTGATCACTGCAGGCAATATTGCTTTCAGCTGGACTGTCATCACTTGTGATCCTTGGGTTCGTCCTTCTGTTTCTGGCCATTTATAACAGGATAATGATGCCCCATCCTGATGAGAAGAAACACAAGGAAAAAATGGGATGGAGCGTTTACAAGGAAGTGTTTGTTTCATTTTTTTACCAAACCAGGAGTTGTTCCTGCTCTTATCTTCTTCCTTCTCTACAGGCTTGGTGAATCCCAGCTTTTCAAGGTTGCAACACCTTTTCTTGTTGATTCAAGGAGTGCAGGCGGTATAGGACTTACATCTGCACAGTATGGCATTAGTTTATGGAACAATAGGAATGCTCTGCCTTACCCTTGGAGGTATTCTGGGAGGGATTACAGCCGCAAAATTCGGTCTGAAACGGCTCATTTGCATGATGGCATTGTGGATGAATATTCCCATAGCTGTTTATATCTACCTTTCCTATGTTCAGCCAATGCCGGGTAATATCTCATCTATCTTTCAGTTGCCTTTGAGCAGTTCGGCTATGGCTTCGGATTTACTGCCTATATGCTTTATATGCTGCATTATGTCGGGGAAAGCAAGTATAAAACCGCTGAATATGCAATCGGAACTTCACTGATGGCGCTTGGGCATGATGCTTCCCGGAATGATATCAGGAGCCATGAAGGAAGCTCCTTGGCTATCAGAATTTCTTCATATATGTGATAATTTGTTCAATACCGGGCTCATGGCAATAAAATTCCTTAAGATTGACCCTGCTTTCGGAATAAAAAAGAAATAATAATAATATGAAATCAAAATAAACTGTCAAAGGTCGAGCAATCATTTCTTAAGAGCTCAGGCGAAGAAGCAGCTATTCAACTAAGTCCCCTATATTGTGGTTCAGAATTTCCCTGACCTTGGATTACTTACATCACTCAGATTCCTGGAATGGGTCTCTGAAAATCCCGGAGGGTGTTATAAGTCTTCCAACGGGTAAAACTCCCGAATATTTTATAAAATGGACAAACAGACTCCTTGCAGGCTGGGAACCTGAAGAAAACCAGGAATCTGATGGAAAAGAACGGGCTTTCGATACCCAGGAAACCATCACTGAGAGGACTGCATTTCGTGCAGATCGAGGACTTCTATCCGATTGACCCGAAACAGCATAATAGTTTTTATGATTATGTAAAGAATTTTTATATAAAGGGATTCAATCTCGATCCGGAGAAGGCTTTACTTATCAATGCCGATGAAATAACCCTTGCCCAGGAGTAAGCATTATACGGAAGTATTTCCGGATAACAGGATTGATCTGACACTTCGGAACAGGGAAGCTGCTTCTCATCTGGAAAAATTACAGCAGGAGTCAATTTTCAGGATTGATAACTGGTGCACTAATTATGAGAACCGGATAAGGGAAATGGGAGGGATAGGATTTTTTCTTGGAGGGATGGGACCTGATGGATCAATTGCTTCAAATACCCGCGGAAGCGATCATAATTCCACAACCAGGCTTACTGCAACCAACTTTGAGGCACAGGCTGCATCTGCAGGTGATCTTGGAGGTATTGAAGTTTCAAGGAACAGGCTTGTCATAACAATCGGACTTGGTACCATCACCTACAATCCGGATGGGGTGTCAATTATTTTTGCAGCCGGAGAGGCAAAGGCACCTGTGGTGAAAAATGCACTTGAAAATCCTCCTGATAACATCTACCCGGCAACAGCCCTTCAGAGACAGAAAAATGCCCGTTTCTATCTTACTGAGGGAGCTGCTGTGCGTCTTCATGACAGCATTGAAAAATACTACAGGGAAGGTGAATGGACATTTGAAAAAACTGAGAAGGCAGTTTTTGATCTCTGTCAGAAAATCAATAAGTATGCCCATAAGCTTGAAATTGAGGATCTTAAAAATGACAGATACTGCTGTCTTATTCCCGACCTGAGCATGGACCGGGTGAAAGAAGTCATTGAAGCCACAAAACAAAAAATTATCAGAGGCAACACGAAGGAGAAAAACCAGGTATTCCTTCATACCGGCCCGCATCATGATGATATTATGCTGGGGATATTTCCCTGCATTATTCCTCAGCTCCGGGAGGCATCCAACAGATTTCACTTCACCGTATGCACCTCAGGATTCACTGCTGTTACAAACGATATGCTCCAGGACTTCCTGCAGGAGACACTGAATCATATTGAACAGGATAAGGTCAAGATGATTGAATATCCCGATTTCTTTGAACAGGGATACAAATATAAATTTGATAAGGATGTAAGCCATTATCTCGATAAAATTGCGGCAAAGGATGAACCCGGGAAATTGAGGGGAGTATGTCACAGGATAATAAGGGTGATGGTCGATGTCTATAATCTGAAATCAAGGCAGGAACTGACTGACCAGATTGAGAAAAACATTGAATTACTGAAATCGAGCTACAGCGGTCAGAAAAATCCTCCTGATATTCAGAAGCTTAAAGGAATGATCCGGGAGTTTGAGGAGGAACTTGTATGGGCTCATTACGGGGTAAAGGTTCAGGATATTCAACACCTGAGGCTTGGCTTTTATACAGGTGATATCTTTACACCCCAGCCAAACACAAAGCGTGATGTTGAGCCGATCCTGGAAATGTTCAGGAAGGTTCGGCCGACTGTTGTCAGCATGGCATATGACCCTGAAGGATCAGGGCCGGATACTCATTATAAAGTGCTTAAGGCACTGGCTCAGGCTCTGAGGATCTGGAAGCAGGAGGAGGATCTGTCAAAACTGAGAATTATCGGGTACAGAAATGTCTGGTTCAGATTCCACCCGTCAGAAGCCAATGTATTCACTCCTGTTTCGCTGAATTCAATGGCTGTGCTTGAAAAATCATTTAAAGACTGCTATATAAGCCAGGTGGATGCTTCATTCCCCAGCTATGAGCTCGACGGACCGTTCAGCGATCTTTCACAGCAGATATGGGTTGAACAGTTCAAGCGTGTTCAGCTTGTTCTGGGAAAAGACTTCTTCTATGAAAATGAAAGCCCCAAGATACGTGCAACCCATGGAATGATATTCCATAAGGAAATGATGCTTGATGAGTTTCTTATTCATGCAAGTGAACTTGAAAAGAGTATGGAGGGAGAGGCCAGATAAGAAAGAGACTTATCTGATCTATTTTCAGTACAACAAGTAACTCCTGGATCTTCTTCCTGAAAGCCGGAACATTACCATTCCATAAGATCAGAATAGAGTCCACCCTGATAATTTTTTGTGAACTCTTTTCTGATTTATCTGTTCCGCAGACTTTGTCGAACATCTCCAGCCGTGATTTTTCACACATTGAAAAAAGATCTTTTCCGGGCCATAATTTATTAGTTTCCTGCAGGATATAAAACTGGATAAGGGATAATGTGAGCCACTTTGTCATCGGTTAAATGGATCTGTACTCCATGAACCATTTTACCCTGTGAAACACTGTAATATGGTTTGTAATGAACAGGTCTGAAAATCACACCCTTCAGATCCAGCTTATTGAGGTTTTGTGCCAGCGAATCTGCATTTATCCATTCGGCGGCAAATGTCTGAAATGGAAGTGTGTAGCCAACCCCGATGCTTGCAACATAGAGTTCTCCAAGGATCCCTGTCGCAGGATAAAAGTGGCAGGTTGACGGCCTGGGGAATATGGGGCGATGATGGAACCCATGGCAATCCTGTTTCCTCAAAGCTCATCTCCCTTTTCCATCCTTCATTTTAATCACTCTAAGATCGCATTTGATTCCGTTCTCAAGCAGTCCTTCCCCGTTGAGGAACATTGCAAGCTCCCCAACTGTCATACCATGGATATAAGGTATGGGATACTGGCTGACAAATGAGATGAACTCCTTTTCCACAAGAGGCCCTTCCATTTTTATTCCTCCAAGCGGATTGGGTCTGTCGAGTACAATAAAAGGAATATTGTTTTCCGCAGCTGCCTCCATTGCAAGTCCGAGAGTGCTTATGAAGGTGTACGACCGTGAACCTATATCCTGTATATCATAAACAAGAACATCTATCCCTTCAAGCATTTCTTTTGTTGGTTTTTTTGTGCTTCCGTATAAGCTGTAAACTTTCAGGTCCTGTCAATGGATCAATTGCTGAACCAATAATCTCACCCGCAGTATATTCCCCCCTTACTCCATGTTCAGGTCCGTAAAGTGCAACCAGCTTTACTCCCGGGGCGTTGAAAATCAGGTCAATACCTGACCTCAGGTTCCGGTCAACCCCGGTTGGATTGGTGATCAGTCCTACCTTTTTGCCCTTCAGTACTTCAAATTTGCTCTTGACCAGCATCTCCAGTCCTGTTTTGACCTGTCTGACCCGCAGAGAGATGGCACAGTAAGAATTGAACATGACCAGAAAGTATTTTGTGACAAATGCTGATATCCTGTTTCTCATGGGTTGATGTGTGTATGAGATGGCTTACTCAAAGCAATTCTCGATAAAATAAGCAGAAATTCCGCAAATATAATCACGGGTTTTGTCACTATATTCTTATTTTTATGCCTTTTTATATTCAGTGATATGAAAAAGAGTTCCGGCCGGCTGATTTCACTTGATATATTCAGGGGTACTGACCATAGCGTTCATGATCATCGTGAATACACCCGGAAGCTGGCAATATGTTTATGCGCCTCTGCGCCATGCACAAATGGCATGGCTGTACTCCGACCGATCTGGTCTTTCCTTTTTTCCTTTTTATTGTCGGTGTTTCGATGTGGTTTTCACTGAAGAAATACGGACATGAGCTGAACGGAAGCTCAGTTCTGAGGATTTTACGACGGACAGCTTCGATATTTGCACTTGGTCTTTTTCTAAATATTTTTCCTCATTTCGATCGCGACTATTCGACGCTCAGGATAATGGGTGTGCTGCAGAGAATTGCACTTGCTTACGGGCTGGGAGCCATTGATCTGTATGACAATTAACGGCGTGACTATTTATGGATCGTTACTGCTGTAATTTTGCTTCTTTACTGGGCTCTTCTGGCATTTTTCGGAGGTGCTGATCCATATAGCCTTGAAGGCAATTTCGTGCTTAGGATCGATAAATTGATACTTGGCACAAACCATCTTTACAAAGGTTTTGGGATCCCGTTTCGAACCAGAAGGTTTATTGAGTACAATTCCTTCAGTCTGTACTGTGATAATAGGATATTATACCGGAGAGCTTATCGGTAAAAAATCATCTGACGGCAAAAATGTTATTCAAACCTTTTTTAATCGGCGCTGCCCTGATCAGGTCTTGGTCTTTTTGGAATATTCTTTTCCCGATCAATAAAGCTTTATGGACCAGCTCTTATGTTCTTTATACCGCAGGTATTGCAATGATGGTCCTGCGGTCATCTACTGGCTTGCAGATGTGGTAAAGTTCAGAAATGGGGCTGGTTTTTTATTGTTTTTGGGACAAATGCCCTGTTTTCATATTTTCTTGCCGGGATATGGACAAGATTGATGCTGTTATTCAAAATTCCTGCAGGGAATGCGAAATCAGTATGTATACATGGTTTTATGAAAAAATTTGTGTTCCTGTTGCAGGAAATATGAACGGAAGTCTTATGTTTGCCATAATCCAGATGCTATTTATCTGGTGCATTGCATTATATTTTGTATAAGAGAAAGATAATGATAAGATTGTAAACTGAAGATGAAGGCGTTGAAGAGTCCGAAGACCTTTGTAAGACGGTGCGACTGGGTTAAATTCACTGAACGACAAAGGATACAGTTCATCACAGTGGAACTCAGGTTGATAAATCACACTTTTAGAAAGATAAAGGTGATGTAAACAAAATAAATATTAATATGGAGGATTTCGAAATAATTAAAACAATTTCAGAAGGTTATAAAGAACTATTCGGTCAAATTGTAACCGATGTAACCCCATTGCCCAGGTCCGGCTCCGACAGGAGGTATTACAGGATCCAAATGACAAGGGAAGACTATTATAGGGGCTTTTAATGCCAATCGCCGAAGAAAATGAAGCTTTTATCGGCTTTACCAGGCATTTCATAACGCAAATCCCTTGCCTGTGCCTGAAATATTTCGGTTTCTCCCTGAAAAATCAGTCTATTATCTTCAGGATCTTGGTGATGATAACCTTTATACCTGGCTTCACAAAAGACCGGTAATTGCTCCTTTTGATAAGGAGACAATAGAGCTGTATAAGAAGATACTGGATAAACTGGTACTGTTCCAGATCAGGGGGATAGAGGGTTTGAATCTCGATCTGTGTTATCCCCACAGAAGCTTCGACAGGCAATCGATGATGTGGGATATGAATTATTTCAAATACATGTTTTTGAAGCTTCTTGCAGCTCCGTTTAATGAAAGCCGGCTTGAACATGATTTCAATCTGCTGGCTGACTATCTTCTTGAAACCGGACAGGACTATTTCCTTTACAGGGATTTTCAGACAGCAAATGTGATGGTTGTGGGGGAGGAGCCATGGTTTATTGATTACCAGGGAGGAAGGAAAGGCGCTCCGCAGTATGATGTTGCGTCGATGCTTTACGATGCGAAAATTCCAATGAACTGACAATGACCGGGAGTTGCTTCTGGAGTACTATATTGACAATTTCTGCTCTGTAACAAAAGAGGACCGCATTAAATTCAGGGGATATTATACCGGATTCAGTATGATAAGGGTGATGCAGGCTCTCGGAGCATTCGGATTCAGGGGATTGTATGAGCAGAAGCCAACTTTTACCGAAAGCATAGTTCCGGGCGTCAGACTTCTGAATCAGATCATTGACCTTGCTGAAAACCATATCAGTCTTTCAGAATTGTACAGCGTGGTAAGAGCTATCCCTGGAACGCCGATATTTTTGAAGCTCTCGGAAAGAAGTCACCTCTAATATCAAGACGGATGAAAGCGATGATAATGGCTGCCGGTAAAGGCACAAGACTGGGTAAAATTACCGAAACAATTCCTAAGGTTCTTGTTGATATTAACGGGAAAAGCCTTCTTCAGATAGCTGTCGAAACCTGTACCCGTTATGGATTTGATGATATAATAGTCAATGTCCACTATCTGGCAGACCAGGTCGAAGAAGAGATAAAACGGCTTAACAGATCAGGATTCAGAATAACAGTTTCAGATGAAAGGGATCTTCTTCTTGAGAATGGAGGCGGATTGTACAAGGCCAGAGGCTTTTTTGACAAAAATCCGTTTCTGGTTTACAATGCAGATATTGTCTCTGACCTTGATCTTTCAGCTCTTTACCGGTACCATAAGAAGAATAATGGCCTTGCAACCCTTGCTGTAAGAAACCGAAAGGGGAACAGGTTTCTGCTTGTTAATTCAGAGGGAGTGCTTAAGGGATGGTGTAATAAAGCCACGGGAGAAAAAATCCTTGCAGGAGATATTAATGAAGAGTTGTCAGAAGTAGGTTTCTCATCGATGCAGATTATCGATCCGGAGATTTTTAATTATATGAAGGATGGCATTTATACAGTAGTATCTCTTTACCTTGAGCTGGCACCTTCGCATAAAATTTTTACTTACAGATGTGATGATGGCTACTGGTTTAATGTCGGAACACCTGAAGAACTGGGAAACGTAAGGAAATTTATTGAAAAGACCTGACTTGTCCC
>CAVWCO010000018.1:0-5297 GCA_963753495.1 uncultured Bacteroidales bacterium | reverse complement strand
GCATTGGGTTATGGTTTGAATATTCTAAAAACCTCAACGACAAAGATAATCAACTGATGACCAGATGGGAAACCTATTATAATATAGGATTAGACTACACCTTCTCCCTTGGTAACGGACTGAATCTTATATCAGAATTTTTTCATTATGGGAATAATCCTGATCAGGGTCAGGAAAAAATCAAAAGCAATTATTCAATCATGGCATTAAGCTACCCATTGTCGCTGTCTCATAACATTTCAGGACTTGTTTATTACAACTGGGAAATGAAAGAATGGTACAGTTACCTTAACCTTCAACTTAAATATGACTATATTAGTCTTTATTTTATGGCTTTCTGGAATCCTGATGTTCTGATTCTTTACGGTGGCCCGGATGACAATAATCTTTTTGCAGGTAAGGGTATTCAAATAATGCTAGTACTTGATATATAATGCTTTAACACCATAACACAACATGAATGATGAAGTAATAAGAATAGAAGGCCTTAAGAAGCATTTTGCAATGGGAAGCGGCAGGTTTACCGCATTAAACGGCATTGATCTTTCATTCAGGAGGGGCGAGTTTGCCGGGTTGATTGGTCCCAGCGGATCAGGAAAGACTACACTGCTTAACATTATCGGAACGCTTGATGTACCCTCGGAAGGGAAAGCAATTATCCTGGGGGAATCAGTCGGGAACCTCTCTGCAGGAGCATCTGCTTCAATACGAAAGTCCCAGCTGGGCTTTATATTTCAGAGCTACAATCTCTTCCAGGTATACACTGTTTTTGAAAATGTTGAGTTTCCTCTTCTGCTGCAGAAAATTGATGCATCAAAGAGGAAAAAAATGGTTCTTGACGCTCTTGAATGGGTTGGACTCACCGATAAGATGAAGTCAAAACCTGCTCAGCTATCGGGTGGTGAGAGCCAGCGTGTTGCAATAGCGCGTTCAATGGTCAAAAGACCTGCTATTGTACTCGCCGATGAGCCGACAGCGAACCTCGATGCCGCCAATTCTCATAATATACTCCAGACAATGGAGAAACTTAACCGCGAGCTTCACACTACATTTATATTCGCAACGCATGATGACAAGGTGATCGGTTACGTCAGAAGGAAGATTTTCCTTTTTGACGGCAAGGTGGCAAAGGATGAAAGAATTGAACAAAACTAACGGAGAGATAATCAGATGCTGGCATTTAAACTTGCATTAAGGAACATTCTGGGAGCAGGTCTGCGAACCTGGCTGAATGTTATTGTCCTCTCCTTCTCTTTTATAATAATTATCTGGCTCAAGGGCCTTCTTGAAGGATGGGACAGGCAGGCAAGAAACGATATGATTAAATGGGAAATCGGAGGAGGTCAATACTGGCATACAGCTTATGATCCCTTCGATCCTTTTACCCTTTCAGACAGTCATGGAACCATTCCGGATGTTCTGAATGATTCTGTAAACAGCGGGTCCATTGTTCCTGTACTTTTATCACAGGGAACCATTTATCCCAATGGGAGAATGCAATCAGTGCTTATCAAGGGGATCTCCCCGGAACAGGAGGTGCTCGCTCTGCCATCGTCAAAACTGAAATCAGATGGCGTTGATATACCTGCAATTATTGGAAGATCCATGGCTGAAAATACGCAGCTGAAAGAGGGAGATTATGTTACTGTCCGATGGAGAGATAAAAACGGAACCTTCGATGCGACAGAGATAAGAATAGCCGCCATTTTTGAAACAAACGTTCCAACGGTTGATGTAGGACAGGTATGGCTTTCTATTGATAAGGTCCGTGAAATGATGCTGCTTCCGGGAGAAGCAACACTTCTGATAACAGACGGGGAAGGGTGGCAGAACGCAGATACAGATGAATGGGTTTTTAAAAATCAGGAAACACTTCTGTCCGATATCGAGAATATAATCAAAGCCAAAAGCTTTGTAGGTATTCTTATATGGGCTATTCTCCTCATGATGGCTATGCTGGCGGTGTTTGACACCCAGGTGCTGTCAATTTTCAGAAGACAGAAAGAGATAGGTACTTATGTAGCCCTGGGTATGACTCGCGGACAGGTGGTTAAATTATTTACTATTGAGGGAGCCATGCATTCGGTACTGGCCGCTCTGGTGGCAGCGGTATATGGCATCCCGCTGCTGGCTTTACAGTCCATAAGAGGTATTTCGATCCCTGTTGAAAGCAAGGATTTCGGAATTGCAATGGCTGCAAAACTTTATCCGGTATATAGCCTTGCCCTGGTCTCAGGTACTATTATCATCGTTCTGATTGTGACAACAATTGTGAGCTACTGGCCCTCACGAAAAATAGCGCAGCTAAATCCAACTGAGGCTTTAAGAGGGAGGATACAATGATAAGATTTCTGTTCAAAGGACTTTTAAGAGACAAGCACCGCAGCCTTCTTCCGTTTATTGTCACAGCAACAGGAGTTATGCTCACTGTTGTATTTCACAGCTGGATAACCGGCGTGATAGGCAACAGCATAGAGTTTAATGCACGTTTCGCTGCCGGGCATGTTAAGATCATGACCAGAGCCTATTCAGAAAATGTCGCTCAGACTCCCAATGATCTGGCAATCCTGGGAACTGACAGCCTGAAAAATATTATTTCTGCACAATTCCCGGAAATGGATTTCGTTGAACGCATTTATTTTGCAGGCTTGATTGATGTTCCTGATCATACGGGGGAAACGAGAGCTCAGGGACCCTCATTGGGCATTGGTATTGATATGCTTTCCGGAAATCAGGAAGAGATAGAACGACTGAATATTCCGTCATCACTAAAGAGCGGTTCGCTCCCCAGTAAAAGCGGGGAAGTATTGATTAGCAATACATTTGCTAAAAAACTGGGCCTGGAATCAGGAGATACACTGACCCTGGTAGGTTCAACTATGTACGGGGAACTTGCCCTTTATAATTTCACTCTCTGTGGTACAATTGAGTTTGGGACCACCGCACTTGACCGCGGTACTGTTATTGCTGACATTAAGGATGTCCGAGAAGCCCTGAATATGAATGATGCTACCGGTGAAATTCTCGGATTCTCACGGACAGGTTATTACGATCATGAAGAAGCAAGCCTTATCGCAAACCGCTTTAATGACCGTTACACTTCAGAGCAGGATGAGTTTTCATTAATAATGAAAAGCCTGGCCGAGCAAAATAATATGGGATTCCTTGTTGAATACTCCGGAACGCTACAGGGCATTCTTGTATTTGTTTTCATCATGGCGATGTCTTTAATCCTTTGGAATGCAGGGCTACTTGGAGGATTACGCAGATATGGGGAGTTTGGTATGCGCCTGGCTATAGGAGAAGAAAAAAGCCATGTTTACAAAACAATGCTCCTGGAGTCATTGATTATTGGATTTCTTGGTTCTTTGGCAGGAGTAATTGCAGGCCTGAGCATCTCTTTTTACCTTCAGACATACGGTATTGACCTGGGATCAATGATGAAAAATGCATCTATTATGATGCCCCAGGTCTTCAGAGCCCGCATTACCCCGCAAGCATGGTATATAGGATTTATTCCGGGAGTTTTTTCAGCCCTCTTTGGTACAATGCTTGCAGGTATAGGTATATATAAACGTCAGACGGCACAATTATTTAAAGAACTTGAAGCATGAAAAGATTTTTGGTTCTCTTCCTTATGGGCTCCAGCACTCTGAATGCACAGTTACCTGACGGGAAGCAGATCCTTGACAGGATAGATCAGAATTTGTCATCTGAGAATCGGATATTTGCATCATCAATGATAATCCACGGACGAAGAACAACAAGTACGGTCAGGCTAAAAACATGGACTGCCGGCCAGAATAAATCGTTCACAGAATATCTGTTCCCGGTCCGCGAGCAGGGGACAAAGATGCTTAAGCTGGAAGACCAGTTATGGATATATTCCCCCTCTACCGACCGAATAATACAGATTGCAGGGCATATGCTGCGCCAGTCTGTAATGGGTTCTGATCTCTCATACGAAGATCTGATGGAAGATAATAAGCTTACGGACCAGTATAATGCAAAAGTAACCGGTTCGGAAATGGTTGATGGTCATAATTGCTGGGTTATAGAACTTACCGCTTTCGTTCCGGAAATTGCTTACCAGGGGCAGAAACTGTGGGTCGATCAGGAACGCAATATCCCCCTCCGTGAGGAGATGTATGCGAAAAGTGGCACCCTTCTTAAAAGAACGGAGTTATCAGATATTCAGCGTATAAACAATCGCTGGTACCCGAAGAAAATAGTCTTTAAGGATATGCTGAAAGATGGGATGGGTACAGAACTGTTAATTGATGAAATAGAGTTTAATGTGGATATCGACGATTATGTTTTTTCAAAAGCAAGCCTTAAAAAATAGTGAGCAGTCTGTTTCTTTCAAATTCAACTAATTGATCATTTTCTAGTAAGGAATCAAATTGTTTTGCTGACGCGATATCTCCTTTAAGGTAGAAACTCAGCCATGGCAAAAGGTATTTTAATACTATTGCGTGTTGGGCCTTATCAGTAATTTCAGGAGCGGGTCTGCAGGTGGACTCAGCAAGCCTGCATTTAGTATTTCTGTCTGCCATCTGGCAGTGACTGCCTCCTTTGATCGTGATAATTATTTTTGAAAGGCTTTTTAAGTTGGAATATATAGGTAGTTGATGAATCTCTGGCCTCGTTACACAATCATTTTTCCCTGCAATAATCATCGAAGGTATCTCAAGCTCCGATGCTGCATTGATTGAAGAGGGTCGTGTATCCAAAGGTGCCAGTATGGCAATGGAGCGAACAGAAGAACTGAATCGTGCAGCCAGAATTGCTGATCCGCCTCCCATACTGTGACCCATTGCGCAATTCATCGAATCAACCCTGTTATAAAATAGTGATGATGGATTCTTGGCAGATTCAAGCAATTCATCCAGTATAAATGCAATATCAATTGCAAAATCCATGTGCGATGGGAATAATTCCCTCTCACTCTTTGGAAAGGCAATTATGAATCCATGGAGTACGAGGGAATCACGAATGTATTTATAGGAGCTCCATGACATCTGGTAACCATGGCCAAAGCAAATAACAGGGAATTTTCCTGCAAAAACCTCAGAGATAGCAACATTCTTTCCTGCGGTATCAGAAGGGTAGTACACCTCTGTTCTGATTTTCCGGTTATTTCTTGATGAATCAACAAATGAAATACTTGTGTGCCCTATCTGAAAAGACCGGGATGAAAGATTGTTTGAGATCAAAAGTAGTAATCCGGTGATTAAAAACGATCTTAAATAAAACCTCATTCTCAGAGATGTTTAGCAAATAAAGCAACTCAGGGA
>CAVWCO010000017.1:0-9703 GCA_963753495.1 uncultured Bacteroidales bacterium | reverse complement strand
CTTGTAGCGGGAAAATCCTGAAACCACAGAAAATGAAAAAAAATAAGAAAGATGAAGTCAAAAAAGTCATGTGTTACCCCCAAACCCCCCTACTCTTTATACACATCTTCCTTGCTGAATAATCAGGTTGTTAGATGGGGAATCCAAATTCTGCACCCCTCCAAAACCTGACGGAGATGCTAAACTGCCTGCCGGCAGTTTAGTTCAGATCCAAAGCCCTGCAAGGGGCTTTACAGAACAGTCATGAATATGACTGAATATGAATAACCTCCGGTGAAACCGGAGGTAGGGACCGCCCTCCTAGCCCTAAGCCCTGAAAGGCCTTAACTCCGGAGCATGCTGACCAGCTCTATTCCTACATTACAGGGATAATAAAGAACAAGAACAGTCACTTGTATCGGATAAACGGTACTGAAAATCACTTGCACATACTTACCGATCTTCACCCCTCAAATGCTCTTTCAGATTTTATGAGGGAGTTGAAAGTATCAACTTCGGTATGGATGAAGGAAAGCGGACTCTTCCCGGGATTTGACGGATGGGCCGATGGATATGGATCCTTCACCTGTTCTTATATGGATCTGGGCAATCTGATAGATTATATCAGGAACCAATCAGAGCACCACAGGAAAAAGGGCTTTGAGGAGGAGTACAGGAGTTTGATAATGCAATCCGGAATAAAGATCGATGAAAGATATTTCCCTTAGACAACATATTCAGCTCTTTCAGAGCTGGTAAGTGGTGGGGAGTACGACCTCCGGTTTCACCGGAGGTTATTCATATCGCACCACAAACAGTGGTGCCTTTGTTAAATCCTTTAAGGATTTATTATCATTTGACAAGTCCACGAATTATTAATTGTACTGGGGATTTATGAGATACTACAGAACAAATAGCAATAATTTCATATTGTAATACAATAAATATATTCCCTATATTAATATGTAATATGCACATAATGAACTCGTAAGAATTAAAATGAGAGATGTGTATAAAGATTAGGGTTGCCCCGGGGGTTATTCACATTTGGCTCTTTCAGAGCCCTTATGTATTTATAGAGCAAGTTGTTTGCGAAAGGATTTCAAGTCCCCCTTGGGGGATTTAGGGGTAATTAACAGGAAATGGGCTTTTGCCCCTCCTGCTATAACTGTTTTCTGAATTACTCTTTAACCCTGCTCAACAGATACGAACTCAGAACGTTAACCAGTCCAAAAACAAGAGCTATCAATCCAATATAAAATACACTCTGTTCTGTAAAGTTCTTTGTTACAATATGCAGGAAATATCCAAACATAAGGGTAAGAAGGGCGTTTAGCATGAATAATGCTGCAAATGCGTTTTTCAGGGTAACAAGTAAAATTGCTTCGATGATCTCGGTAACAGCATAAAAAAATACCCATACCAGGATTACCATTGATACCCCCATCCTTGCTGCATTAATATCTTTAGCTGAATCGACTTTCAGCGCCAGATAAATAGTGAATGCCAGATTCAGCACTCCTGATACAATTGTCCATACTCTGAAATTTGAATTCTTATAACGCATGCCGGTGGCAATCAGAAGTATGCCAATCATGGCAATGAGAACAGCAAAAAGAGCTCCAAGCGACTTAATCGTTCCGAAGATCCTCAGCATGGCAATGATACCGAAAAGAATCAGGAAAACTCCTTTGAATGCCGGCAGCCAGGGTTTATCGTAATATTTTAATTCCATGGTAATAAATTTAATTAAAGATAAAAAAAACCTTATGCTATAAACGGTGAATGTCCCGTATTTGTTTTACGGGACCGGCTTCAATCCATTTTTGTATGTAGAGACGTTGCATGCAACGTCTTTATATTTATTCTGTTCCCTGATGACTTGAAATTTCTCCTGAGTAAGACATACTGCTCCGGTTAACACTGGAAATGGAAAGTGAAGCATTCCCTTCTGTTCCTACTGTAAGCGATAGTTTATAACTTTCATTATCGGACCTGACAGAAGCCTGGATATAATATCCTTTCTTGGTTTTCTCAACTTTAAAATCATCAGGTTTTCCTTTGAAGTTAAGTCCCCCAGATCCTCCGTAACCTGCTCCGCTGTAAGCCCTTCCATAAAAAGGCATATCACTCTCTATTTCATCGGGACTGAACTTCACAAAATTCGAGGTGGTTGTCAGATTCACCGATCTGCCTCCCTGCGGATGTGCCGTCGTCCCTGTAAAAACAAAGGTTTTGCTGTTTACCAGTTCCTCCGTTTTCTTTTGTTGTTCGAGTTTGCGTTCCTCTTTCAGCTCCTTTTTACTTTTTTCCTGAGAAAAAACAGTACACGGAATCAGTGTGAGGAGAATCAGCCATAAACTTTTCCTGATGATCATATGAGTATAAATTAATAATTGTCTTTTTCCCAAATTAATAATTTTAGAGACTATTTTTCGTCCATAAGTGTCTGCCTGAGTGCTTTGAGCTCTGCAACCTTCTCCTTGCCTACTGCCGGATATTCCAGATCAAGGCCGACAAGTGCATTGACAACAGCAGAAGCAATTACTATACGTGCAAACGATTTATTATCAGCCGGAACAACATACCAGGGAGATTCCCTGGAGGCAGTTTTCTGTATCATCTCTTCATAGGCCTTCATATAGTCTTTCCAGAATGTTCGCTCTTTAGCATCAGCTGTACTGAATTTCCAGTTTTTATCCGGATTGTCAATTCGTTCAATAAATCGTTTTTTCTGTTCGTTTTTCGAAACATTCAGGAAGAACTTAACAACTTTTGTCCCGTTCCGGTAAAGGTATTTTTCGAAATTGCGTATATCTTTAAATCGTTCCTTCCAGATATCATCAGTTATCAGCTTTTCAGGCAGTTTCTGCGCCCTTAGTATCTGTTCATGTACCCGACTACCAGCACTTCTTCATAATAAGAACGGTTGAAGATACCAATCCGGCCTCTCTCGGGCAATTGCTTCGTACAGCGCCACAGGAAATCATGGTCCAGTTCTTCAGCGCTTGGTGCCTTGAAAGAGGTCACCTGGCACCCCTGGGGATTTACTCCCGACATGACATGTTTTATTGCTCCGTCTTTACCTGCCGCATCCATTGCCTGGAAGATCAGCAACAGTGACCACTTGTCCTGTGCATAAAGTACATCCTGCAAATCCGCCAGTGCATCCACACCAACCTGAAGTGTCTGCTTCATCATCGGCTTATCTTCAGGGCCAAGATCAATAGTGGGATCTGTACTGTATTTGTTAAGCTGAAAATCCTCTCCGTCTTCAACACAATATTTTTTTGAGAATTTTCTGGCACGCTCAATCAGCTCTTTTTTGCTCAATGTGCTGAGATCCTCAAGATTTGAAACTGCACCCCTGGAAGGGTTGTCTGAGGATTTCTTTTTTGAAGATTTCTTTTTTGAAGCCATGGCATAGTTATTAATCTGATTGTAAAGATAGAAAAATATCTATAATAGTGCAGGATATGGACTTCACAAAATACCTTATAATCAGGCAGAAAGTATTATCACGTTTGCGATTCAGGAACCTGTTCCTGCGAACCTCCTTCCAGCCATTTAGTCGCCAGTTTATATCCAAGCGAGAGTATTATGGCTCCTGTAAATAACCCAATGAATCCTGACATGATCATACCTCCTATTGCACCAAGGAATATTACAAGGGTTGGCACGGGAGCGCCTTTCCCCATCAGATATGGTTTGATGAAATTATCACAAAGGGCAATCAGAATTATCAGGATTGACCATAGCGTTGCCGGAATTGGTTCCCTGGCTGAATAGAGATAAATCACTATTGGGATGGCCACAATTCCAACAGGTGCCTGTACAATAGCAAAGAGCAGGGCAGCAAGCGCCCAGAGCCCCGCAAACGGAACTTTGGCAAGCATAAGAGCAGCACCCATTAATACGAACTGAATGAAAGCAACTCCCAGAATGCCCTTGGCAACATTCCGGATCGTTATGACTATCATTTTTACAAACTCGTCACCTGTTTTACCTACCAGCCTGTTTGCAAAATTTATTGTGGATGTTTCAGATTTATCAGAACCTGTCAGCAATATCCCGGAAATAATTACCGAAACTATCAGAGTTAATAAACTTGAAGTCACACTTTTAATGATCCCCAGAAATTTGTCACCGACCACCAGAAGCTTATCGCGGTATGTTTGAATTGCAGTCTCAATATTGGTTGATAGCATCTGCCATGCAGCATATATTGGTTTTCCTACAATGGGCCAGTCAGCAACCTCAGGTTTAGGCGGAGGCATTACCAGGGTATGATCCCGAACGGATGTAATTAATTCTCTGGCATTTCCGACTATCGATGATATCAGCCACACCGAGGGGATAATCAGTAGTGCGAGTAATATTAAAGTAATGAGAGTAGCTGACACTCCTTTCTTTCCCTTCACCAGTTTTAGCAGCCGTGTATATAATGGAAATAGAGTGACAGCAAGGATTATGCCCCAGAGAACCGGCATAATAAAAGGTAGCAGAATCATTCCGCACCAAACCAGAAGAAGAGCTATCAGTGTCAGTTTGATGACCGTGTCAATAGTTCTGCTCTCGCCGGAAAGATCATTTTCATGGTTGGTTTTCATGTAACCTGGCTTAGATTATTTCCAAAGATATTTAGATTTTTGAAACAAACCTTAATGATTCACCTGCTTTCGAACTTCTGCCGGCAGGGATATTAAAAATTACCTAACGATGGGTATTTGCTAAAAGCCGGACCAAATGTATCTTTATAGAACCTAATATTCCATTACGAATAACGCTCACGGAACATGTGGGTTCCATGTGACCATTAAAAATAAAAATTACTTACGCATGAAAATAGCTATCTCTGTTATCGTTTTAAGCTTATTCCTGTTTACCCGGACTACAGGACAGGTAACTTCGGATAAAATTGTAGGTAAAAAGAATCAAGCCCTGTCAGACAGTATTAAGCAAAAGCCTTACCCTTACATTTTACCCGCATGGGGAGCCAAAATCGCGGCAAAAGGATTTGATCTTCCTTATTCTGCAGGATTAAGCCTGAATTATGCCTGGCAACAATCGGACCTGGTGATTGATAACCTTTCTGTCGGATTCAATAATGGTCCGATGTACAATATCGATGAGATTATAAGGTTCAATAGTGCAGTATCAACAACTTCTCTGCTTACTTTCAGACCGGATTTCTGGGTATTACCTTTCCTGAATGTCTATGGTCTTTTTATGAGGGGGAATAGTTCTACAGCCATCGATGCCGGACTCTGGCTACCAGATTCTGCAAATGTCTGGAGAGAAGTAACCTCATTCTCCTCCAAAGCAGAATTTGCCGTTACCGGAATGGGATTCGGCATGACACCAACCGTCGGTATTGCCGGTGGCTTCATGGCATTTGATTTGAATGTAGCATGGACTGATGTAGATGCTCTTGATAAACCTGTATTTAGTTTTGTATTTGGCCCGAGATTTGGAAAATCAATAAAGTTTAAAAAGCCTGAAAGAACTTTAGCTTTCTGGGCTGGCGGTTTCAGGGTTCATATCTCTTCCGAAACCAACGGTTCGCTTCCGCTTAATGATGTTCTTCCCGTCGACGATTTGCAGGCAAAAGTTGATGACGGACTGGAAAAAGTTGAAGATACCCGGATTATGGTCGACGAATGGTGGAACGATCTGTCGCCGGAGGAGCAGAATAACCCCGTTAATAAAGCCAGATATGAAACTGCAAACCGTGTGCTTGAAACCGCAGGCAACACCCTGAATACAATTGACGGCGCATTGAATGATGATCAGACCGCCACTGTCCAGTATTCCCTAACCAAACGACCAAAGGATATGTGGAACTTTATTGTAGGTTCACAATTCCAGATAAATAAACACTTCATGGTCAGGGCAGAGTATGGCTTCCTCGGAAGCCGTCAGCAACTAACGGCCGGATTGCAGTACCGGTTTGGTCTTTAAGAATATGATAATGGCAGGCATGGAACCAGAATATTAATTTCATTGAAATGAAACCACGAGGAATCCTGATAATCGCAATTTTTATGTTTCTCCCCCTGCTGAATCTTCATGCCCAGAACGAAAAAAAAAGGTTTCAATATTTCGTGACAGCCTGGACAATGCACTGGATATTGGCGACTGGCTGATTACCAAGAAAGGTGTTTTGCTTATGCCAACGGTGATTACAGAACCTGCTGTTGACTATGGAATAGCTATGGCAGCACTGTTTTTTCATTCATCCTATTCAGAGAAAAAAGGCCCGCCAAGCATTTCGGGTGTTATGGGAGGAGCAACACTGAACGGAACCTGGGCAGCAGGCATCTTTCATGCAGGTTACTGGAAAAACGACCGGATCCGCTATATGGGGGCTGTTGCGAAAACAAACGCCAATATAGCTTTTTATGGTTCCGGGAACCAGGGATTGCTGGATTTAGAAGAAGTAAACATGAACATGGATGCATGGATTCTGGCCCAGCAGATAAAATTCAGACTTGGGGAGACGGATTTTTTTGCGGGAGGAAGATACCTGCTTCTGAAGACTGACAATACTTTCGAAGTTCCCATTGATATACCTGAATTCACCGGCTTTGAACAAAGCTCAACTCTTAGCGAAGCTACTCTGAAGTTTGAATTTGATTCAAGGAATAATGTTTTCACTCCGACAAGCGGAGTATTCTTTGGACTTGCAGGAACATACAGCGACACATGGATGGGAGGGGATGATTTATATGGCAGGATCGGTGTGACTCTCATTGGATATTTACCCTCAGGAAGAAAGTTTTTTACCGGCATCAGGTACGAAAGTAATTATACACTGGGTAATGTACCGTTTTATGCCCGGCCAATAGTAGTTTTACGAGGTGCCCCGATGATGAAATATCAGAATAATCATACTACACTTTTAGAAACTGAAGTGACCTGGAATGTATATAAACGCTGGTTTATTTCGGGTTTCACCGGCATAGGAAATGCTTTTGAAAACTTCGAAAATTTCAGCGAGGGGAAGAGTGTAACGACCCTGGGTACAGGATTCAGATACCTTGTAGCCAGAAAACTGGGGACCAGTATGGGGATGGATTTTGGTTTTAGCCAGGATGATTTTGCATTTTATATCGTTTTTGGAACTGCCTGGCTTAGGTAATGAAGGTCTTAACCCCCCAAAAAAGCTGAACATTATTTGAAAAACAAATTAGTTCTGATTAAATTTGTGAACTATGACAGTAACACGAAGAAAGTTTACAAATACAGGACAATTATCATTTCTTCAGGAGGGAGAACGTGAAGGAGAATCCTCCACAAAATTTCTAACTTTGTACCTAATGAAGACAACAAATAGAATTTTAATTCTGGCATCAGGACTTTTGTTTTGTTCAACTCCCGGATTCACGCAATGCGAGATACTTAACCGTGTCTCTCCCGACGGATCAATGCAGTATTATATGGAACCGGTCAATTTTTACTGGACAGAAGCAAAATCATTGACAGGATGTATTGTCACTGACAGAGAAAACTTCTTTCTGGAGTTACATCCTGTCCCGTTTCCCGAAAAACCGGCAGGGAATAAGCTTAAAAAAGGACTTGAACTGAAGCTGTCGAATGACAGCATTTATAAGCTTAAACATTACGATACCCGCTATGCAGATAAGGATACTGTTATGGAAATGCTCTATCTTATCGGCAAAGAAGACATGGATCAATTGTTGAATTTTGAAGTTATGGAAGTAAAGATTGACATGATGGGTGAAGAAGGTATAAGATCATATGTATTTAAACTGCATAAAGCAGCACTGAAGGAACAGTTAGCATGTTTTTTAAAGGAAGAAGAAGAGAGGAAGAAAAAATAATCAGTCTGGTTTTTCTTTTTCAGATGATTTGGAAGTTAAACTTTTTTTCAGATTTAGTAATAGATTATTAAGGGTAACAGTAAAGGCAATAACATTATAAACCTCATTGCCATTATCGCGCGGCATAAATTCATTAACATAAGTTAATTCAATCTGAAGGTTATCCGTAATAAGATAACCGCCTCCGATTTCAAAGCGGTTGCGGTCGAAAAAGTTGACTCCTTTGGTTTTTGCTTCAGGTTTAAATAATAATTCTTCAGTGGTGACAAAATAAACTACCCCCTGCCTTAATACCTGGCTGTTTACCGGTTTAACAAATTTTATCATCTGGCGATACCGGTACTTATCTTCAAATACTCCGTCAGCATTCATCATATACCGGAACTCTCCCCTCATCCTTGTTAATAAGGTATATCCGGTTTTATGGATATAATATATTCCCTGAAGTGTCAAACGATATTCAGGAGAAAAATACTGACCGATATCAGGCACATCCTTATTGTAATAGTAAGCAAGGGATGAAGAGAGCTTCCATCTGGGTGATAAATAATAGTGTCCCCATATAAATATATATCGTTGAATATTTGTATTAAGTACATGACTCTCAGTGGGTGTGCTGCTAAAAGTACCACCGAGCCATGTCTCTGCAGCCCATTTGTCGTTTATTGCCCTGGAAAACTGTAACTCATTGCCTAACTGGTTGTAGCTGGTAGTCTGAGCATTAACACATAGAGAGAAGATGAAAACCAGAAATACTATAAAGGTACCTTTACAATCCTCAGGAGCCTGAGTTATTTTGCTGCAGGATAAATTAAGTATTTTTCTTAAAAAATATTTCACTTACTTCCTGCAATTATTTCGGTTCTGCCTCAGGCTTTTTATGTGCACCGATAGGGATAGAGAAGTAAAGGTACAGCGATGAAAAATTCTGTGATTCTCCCGGGTTATCTATCACCGGATCTACCAGTCCGTAATAATAGCGTATTCCTATCTGTGAACTTTTTGGTATTTTTTTTGACAGCTTGAAGCCGGCTCCAACCATAATACCGGCATCAATTCTCTTGTAATTATCCTTGATATCCAGTTTGTAAGTAACATCCTCTGCATCAACTACCGTATTCTTGAATTCGTCATATCCTTTGGTCCTCAGTGCAAGCATCGGGCCTGCTTCTAAATGAAACAGCCCGGCAAACCTGTATTTAAGCATTATGGGGACACTGAAGTTGTTGATTTTCCTGGTTATATGACCGGTAGAAAATACAGCATCCAGATCGGGATTATTCAAAGGATAAGGATCCAGCATGTCTGCACCCTGGTTCGATTTAACCAATACCCCCGTGTGCAGCATAAGCTGATTTTTCAATTTGATATCAAAGTAAAATCCCAGGTTAAACAATGCCACGATTTACCCGGATCCAGGTTAGCAATGTTAGCGAAGTTCACTCCTCCGTCAAGTCCGAATTCAATTTTATCGGAATTCAGGACATCCCCAAGCAGGAGAGAAATAAGAACCTGAGAATTAGCTGAATAACCAATAAATACCAATAAAAAGATAAGAATAGTTTTTTTCATTTAAACCATGTTTTGGAAAAAACAAAAATACATAAAAAAAATGACCTGCATTCAGACCAATTGTACTGTCAGGACAATTATTAAGACCTCTTTTATATAACGGTCTAAAAAAAAGATCCCGGCAGGAAACGGCGTCTTATATTTCGTAAGATCTATTTCTCCCCGGACACTTTGTCCCTGTACGAAATCTCAAGTTCAGCGGTGCCCTTTACCAGATCGATTTTTCTTATTTCAGCCTTCTCAATTTTCATATGCGTGCGTGAGGAGATGTCGGTCAGTAGATCGCTTTCATTCTCCGGATCCAGCAA
>CAVWCO010000016.1:0-449215 GCA_963753495.1 uncultured Bacteroidales bacterium | reverse complement strand
CGTTTTCGTTGGTATTAAAATAACTTATTATGATTTTCACTTGCCTTTATTAATTTGTTTAATCTGGTGATTTTAGTCGTTTCTTGCTTTGCACTCATAATCCAATGGATTCTTGTTTTTTTATATGAAGGTGGTTGTTTTATATAAAAGTCCCAGGCATTTTTATTGGCTTTAAATATTCTCTCAAAATCATCATGCAGCTTAGTGATTTGATTCTCGAAACTATAAATACCAGATTTTGAGTCTTTACGCTTATTAAAAACTTCAAGACCAGGGTTTCTCATAAGTCCTTTCTTTTTGAGTTCTTCGACCTTTTTGATGTTGACATTACTCCAGATGCTTGTAAGCTTACGGGGAGTGAAGCGAATGCAATACCTTTCCTTATCGATAGATCTACGAATTCCATCTATCCAGCCAAAACAAATTGCCTGATCAACAGATTGAGACCATGTCATACTGGGTTTTCCTGTGCCTACCTTATAATAACCTACAATGACTTCAGATTCTTTACTATGGTTTTTCTCAAGCCATTTTCTGAATTCATCCTGATCTTGAAAAAATACCGGATTCATTTTGTAAAATTACTTTATTTGATCGTTAGCGTTAGTTGGGTTATCTGATATTTTCATTGTGATCAGGAGAAACTGGATTACCATTCTCATACAAATATTTAATAATCATTGAATTGTCTATGGGGCAGTCCCGCCAATGAACGCGAATGGCGCGGCAATACGAGGAGGTTGTTTTCCCGCTTTTTCGATAAAAAAGCGGGAAACAACTTACCTATATTGTCCGTGTTATAAGCAGAACTGTTAATATTTATCAAGACCAGGTAAAACAGCTAGTTTTCAGAGCTATTTTTTTTTCTTAATATCTAATGGAAACGTACCACCATTCTGCGACCATGTTCCTGTTATCGTTGAATCGCTCATCACCGTTCCATCATATTGCCCGTTTATCCCGGGAGCTTTGATTATAACTTTCTGATTTTCCACTACAACCGGTCCGGCAGGAATGTCCATTGCGTTCTGATCAGGACTGTCGAGTGTAACTGTGAGGCTGTCTTTCTGAACTAGCTTAAGATTAAAGACTACCCTTAATTCCATACCCTCAGCTGAGAGTTTACCCATCCATGAACCTGGAAGAATGGTGTTTATAACTTTGTCCTGGGCATTCAGTGCATTGGTAACCATTACCAGAAGGACGATGATTAAAAAATACTTTGATCTTTTCATTTTATGAGATTTTGGTAATTATCAGTAAAGTTATGAGATTCATTTGAGAACGGCTACCTGTAAAGCTAAAATCCATTCACAAATCATATCCATTTTGTGATATGCTTTGCATATAACGGCCCGGCAATATGGAGAGCCTGCCCCGCCTCGGGCGGGGCCGGAAATTTGTCATGGTGCAGGATTTTAATTGCGGGAAGATGCGCGCTTTGCCCACCGAAGCTTAGCGAAGTTGGGTTTCCGGGTTCAACGACCATTACAAGCGGCTGTAATTTTGTAAAAACTAAGAACGTTATCAATTTAAATAGGTCAGTTCAATTTTAAATATTTTCTTATTTCCTGACCAGATTTAAAATCATTTCCTCAAAATAGATTTTTGTTATCTCCAATACAATTCAAATCACTTTGTTATTTCATAAATTCCTCCTGATGCTGGTCCGAGAGTGACAATCCATAAGTCACCTTTTTTATGAAAAGCCTTGTTCTGTCCCCAAATTGTCGCCGGTGTTGAGTTCAAATCATCAATTTTCAAAGTGGCTTCAACATCTTCCAGGCTTGGATTTATTGCAATAATAATAGTCTGGTTGTCTTTTGTCCGTTCATAAATCAATGGCATTTTACCTCGTTCGGCATAAAGTAATTTCCATGAAGCATCTGCTTCAAGTGCCTTACAGGTTTTTTTAGTCGAAATCAGGTTTCGTGTCTGGTTAAGAAGAGACAACGGATCTTTTTCTTCCTGGGAAACTGCAGGCCGGTTTTCATCAGGATCTATTGGGAGATAAAGTTTCTCTTTAGAAGCTGTTGAAAATCCTGCATTAACTTCATTATTATCCCATTGCATGGGGGTCCTGACATTGGATCTGTCATAACTGCCTTCCTTTCCCGGCAGTCCATTAACAGACTTCAGTCCGATCTCATCACCATAATATAGAAATGGAACTCCAGGCATAGTCATAGTGAAAAGAAATACCTGGAGAATCTCGTTGTTCGTACGGCCATAGCTGATCCTCGGGTGAAGATCATGATTCCCCTCAACGATGCTTATAAAACCGTATTCTTTAACTTCTTCATAATGTTTTGTGAATTCGTCAAGGAATTCGAGAATATTGCCATGCCCCGACCCATCAAAAACACTGAATCCATAAGGATCCACACCTTCCTTCGTTCCTCCTTCATTGGGAAAACTTTTTCGGAACAGACTATTATAAGCTGGCATATTCCATGGTAAAGTAAAATCGATATGGAAACCCGCTTTTTTAATACTGATGGATGGTTTCCCTCCTTCTCCGATAAGAACATGATCAGGGTAATTGGTCTCCATCCAGGTTCGTATATCCTGCCATATCTGCGCGGTAAAGTCACCTTTTAAATCTCCTTTAACCAGTGACAGGGCCATATCGGCACGAAAACCATCAGCTCCGAGGTCGAACCAGAATTTAATGATCTTACTCATCTCGGCACGAACTGCCATTGGTCCGGGATCATTTGGTGATAGTTGCCATGGCTCATTGGGGTCAGGGATTGCAAATCCATAATTGAGTGCAGGTTGTGAAACAAAGAAATTAGGCAGATATCCTCCGAAACGGGGGTATATTCCACGTATAACATCGTATCGCTCAGACCATACATTATCAGTCCAGATGTACCAGTCGCTGTATTTATTTCTCTCTGCTTTTGCTGATTCAATGAACCATTGATTATCCCAGGAAGTGTGCCCGGCCACCAGATCAAAAATTACCCTGATACCGCGTTTCCTGGCTTCAGAACACAGTAATTTGAAATCCTCATTGGTTCCATATCGTGGGGCAACTTTATAATAATCAGCCACATCATATCCTCCATCATTGAACGGTGAAACAAAAAAAGGATTGATCCAGAGAGCAGTTATTCCAAGTGAATGTATATAGTCCATTTTGGCCGTAATACCTGGAAGATCTCCAACGCCATCCCCATTGGTGTCATAATAACTTTGAGGATAAACCTGGTAAAACACGGCATTTAAAAGCCATTGCGGTGCCGGACGTTTCAGATTTTGTGAATATATCGAACCAGAAATGAATAACAAGCAGAAAAAAAGAATTGATTTCATGGCATTATTATAAATAAATAATCATTAATAAAAGAATTCCTTTTACAAGTGGATTCAATACAAAAAACATAACTGATTAGTGATACAAATAATCAAATTCATGCGTCGAAAAATAGAAATAACATTCAAATATGGACAAATATTTTAAGCATAATTATCTTCTTTTGTTTTAATCAAAGAGGAAGTTTGTCGAATTTGTAAAGTAACCTTGCTTTTTCTGTTATGGTTAGTGTTTTATATCTATCTAACGTGCAGGTAATGTGTACATTAACCATAACGGCCCGGTCGTAGGAGTAGTTAGCGTTGCTGGCGCAGCCGACCGGTTACGAGTCCCGGTGCTTTAGCCGAAAAGTTGTCCCGGTGGCAAGCCGGCATGGCATGGATTTTTTGTAATGAGCTTTATTAGACAGGACATAGTCTTTTTCTATCTGCTGGTCACGGACACCGGTTTCTCTTGCTTTTTGCTGTATTTCTCCAGGTTTGATCATGTATAAATAGCGGATTTTATAGTTTCAGTTTCAAGATTCTGTTGAATACTCCACCTGCTGATCATCTTCCCAGATTTTGGAAGTTCGGTATCAAGTAAAACATAAGAAGCTGTTTTCAACTGTTGAAGTTCAATTATGATATTGTTATTTATTTCAAGTAATTCGAGAAGAAACCCCATTCTTTTTATTACAGCCTGAGATTTGAATCTCTTTATATAATCCAATAATCTTTTGAAATTGATTTGATTTTTCGAAACATAAATAGCCCTTGCAATCTCAACGATACCACCAGCGTAACCGGGATTAAACAGGCAATCGATTATTGTTTTTTCGATATCCGAACAAATTACTGTATTATAACTGTCAATCCATGTTTTTCTATAGCCAAAGAAATGATTCTCATTATGGTAAATAAACTGGAATGGAACATTTTTTATGTTTAGAACCGAAGGTCTTATTTGCTTCGAGACAACAATCTGTTCTTTAAGAGATGGTTGTGTTATAAGGTCCAGAATTTGCAAAGCTGAATAATATCCGATATAATAATTGGTGCCGCTTACCAGGCACTCAGCTGCCAGATGCCAATCAGGCATGAAGGAACCAGAATCCTGTTCATATGGAATGATGAAATATTTGCTTTCTTTTAATCTCATAAGCAGTCCTCTTTTTGTCATATCACTCAGTAATTCTCTGACTGCACTCTCTTTAGAACCGGGGAGGGCCTTAAAAGCTTCTTTATAATCAAAACAATTCATGTCCCTTTCCCTGAACCAGGCCAGAAGTTCATTGGATTGTGTTGATATATATTTATTCTTCATAGTATAATTGTCAGGTTTAACCTGACTACAATGATATGAAATATAATTGTATTAAATGTCTTCTATGGATTGAAATTAATTATTACTTATAGCGCATTTGTCAGGATAAACCTGACTGATAAGATATGAAACATAATAAATTAGTACGAATAAATGGCTCCTTTGCTTTTACATGAGCGTTAGGTGGTGGAAAAGGGCAAAAGCAAATGTGCCATTTGTGTGTGAGTGTAGTAATTTTAAAATTTTTGCGCGAGGGCTAAGTCCCGATAGAAAGCACAGAGTTTTCTTTCCACGGATGATCTGTCAATAGTGCAGGGTTTCATTTTGCCATTATGACACTTAACTGTCATGTTATCAACGGCTTGCCCATAACGGCCCGGCAATATGGGGAGGTTGTGTTACCCGACGCAGCATCCGGGCAGGGTCCTGGTACTTTAGCCAGAAAGCTGTCACGGTGCAAGGAGGGTATGGCGCGACTTTTTGCCGTCCGGGTACAAATTTTATTGAGCATTACGAGTGTCGCGGTACAAGTTTGATCGAAGCCGCGAATTTATCCCCGGTTACAAATTTGGTGGCGGGCACTGGCGCAGTGTCGCGGTACAATTTGTCTCGGAGCCAGAAGATTGTCACGGTGCAGTATTTTAATTGCGGGCAGATGCGCGTGTCCGGGTGCCAGAACCATATACAAATCTGTCTTGGGTGCAGGAGCAAAAGCAAAAACCTTGACAACCTGTCCCGCTTTTTAGCGAATAAGCGGGAAACAACTTACCCATATTGTCCGTGTTAGGTATAGGGTATATTTTAAAACTGTCATGGTGTAAGCAATCTTTGAATCATGATTAAGTCATTAGAAATAACCTTTATACATTGTCGGGACAGATTTGCAGATAGTATTCAAGGCACCATTTTTTTGAAATAACTTCAACGTCATTTTCGGCGTTGAATAGTCTATATAGGTGATAATACGTAGCTTTGTTAATCGAGAACTGAAGCTCATTTGATGAAAAGAAAAAAGGAGTTTCCTTTCCAAGTCTTGTCGTCTTTACTTCAATATATTTATCTGTCCCATTAAGATTTTTTGATAGGATATCAAATCCAGCCCCATCTCCATCCTCTTTTGAGACCCATTTAATTTTATCGACTAAGTTATTCTTTCCCTAATTTGATAAGATTCCACTTTTCATACTCAATAACTAATTCTTCTCCAAAGAGTCCAAGAGCTTTGTTTGATTGTTCTTTCTCTAAGTAATTTATTTTAATTGGCTTATGTCGATATAATACTTTCGGTTCAGTTACAGTGATTATTTCGGGCGGTGATACAGTAATTCTTTCGAAGTCAAGTCTGGTTTGAGGTTTGATTATATCCTTTTCTACAAACTGTTGAAAATTGGATTCAATTTCGGCATGGTGTATTAGGTAGTCTATAACTTCGTCTTCTAAAAGGTTTTGGTAATTATATCGGGGCAGATATCCAATGATATATGGTCTACCAAGATTTATCAGTATTGCACTGATATTTTGATGTTTAAATTCGATAGATCCTTCTGATCTGTTATTAAGAAGAGGTAATATTTGTCTTCTGTGATCTGTTTTTTTATATGGAATCCGTTTTAGCTCTTTGATGAGCATATCAAAATAGTCAGCGACAATTAATGCTACCTCTATTTTTGACCACGAATCTGTCATCGTATATTGAATGATCCTGTAAAGTTAATTATTTCTTTCGTGTCCAGGTGTGCCCAACCTTGCACATAACGGCCAGTGGGTATGAGCAGAAAGCTTATTGCCTATAACAGCGTTGTTAGTGTTTGTTTTTTTGTCAAAGGTCAAAGTCAATTATCAGGGGAGCATGGTCGCTATATGCACTCCAATTTTCATAAGTCCCGATTTCAACATTTTTAACTTTGTCAAGTATTTCAGCTGATGCAAAACAATAATCTATGTGATATGGCTTATTAAGATTTCGTTGAAGAAAGAAAGTTGGATGTTTTTCTTTCCCTTGTTCGATCTCAAAGTGTCTGTGATATATACTTTGAATATTATTTTCAGCCAGTTTATTTACCACGTCTGAATGGTCTCCAACTCTAGCTTTATAATCCCATATTTTGTTACTGTTGAAGTCACCGACTAAAATCGTTGTACCTCTTAACAGTTCTGCATAGTAATTTATTGCCAGCCAAACCTGACCAATATATCTCGCCTCGTAGTTTTCCTTATTACTCATTGCCCAGATAGCAAATAGGGTAAATGTCTGTCCGTGTCCAGTCACACGGAAAGGCAGAATATATCTGAATTCAGGATTGAAATTTGGTAATAATTCAAATTTGTAGTCATTGAAGGAAAGGATACAAATGCCTTTGTGTCTGCTATCTCCATACCAGTATTGAGAGTCTGGTTTTTTGTTTGTCGGATTGTAAATGTATTTGTCCGGATGTTCGCATTCTTGAACAACCAAAATGTCAGGATGATGTGCTAGTATGAGATCGGCTTTTTTTCTAAATGCCCCTTGACAGTTCCAGGATATGAGTCTCATATGGTGAGCAAAAATTATACCTATTAGGCTTCAAAAAAATCATCATCCAACATTTTAACATCATAGGTTGCCTTGATTTGAACCCCAACATTATATTGATGCATTAGATCAACAAGTTTGTTTCCATCAATTAGAATGATTGTGTGATGAGCATCATGTGCTTTTTGAATTGCTCCTTTGTCAAAATCAGAAGTAGTCACAAATACTCCCTTTGTTGTATCGCCACTCATTGCCCCAATGAAATTCCTTATGTCTTTTTCTCGAACTTTGTTATCTTCATATCTTTTAGCCTGAATATATATTTTGTCCAAACCAAGTTTATCCTCATTAATTATGCCATCAATGCCACCATCTCCAGATTTGGAAGTCTCAATGAAATCTCCATAACCCATTTTTTTCAATAGGATCAGAATAACCTTTTCAAAATAGTAAGGATCAATGCCTTTTAATTTGTCTAATAACTCGAGTTTTACTTGTGCCTCTATTTCCGAAAAACCTCTATCAATAAGGTCTTGAGGAGAAGAGTTTTTAATTTCAGTGTTATTTGGACTTCCTTTTGTTTTTTCATCAACATAAAAATCCATGAAGTTTGACTCGCCATCAATATCTTTTAACTGTAACTTCTCTTCGCTTGATTTTTTACCTTTATCTGTAATCTGAACCATCCCTCTTTCAGGGTAGATTATATAACCACCCTTTTTAAGGTAGGACTTTCCCCAAGCAATCCTATTCAGAATAAGAAGCTCTCCACTCTTAGTCTTTTGATCTAATAGCTCTTTTGGAAGCTCAGAATAATACTTTTCGACAACTTTCTTGAGTAATTCTCTATGATGGATTATTTGTCCGTTGCTTAAAATCTCAAGTATTGGATTAAAAGTCTCATGAAATTTTGGAAGATCTTTTTGAGTCATGATGGTATCTATTGAAGTGGCGGGTAATTATTTTTTATTTGTATAATATTCAAAATCAAAATAATGTCGTTTGTTATGTTCCCAGATTTCACCAACTAATCCTTTTTCGCATTTATCAACCGGAATTGCTTTGCTGCCATTTAATTCTTTCAGGGATCCAAAATATATTGAGAATGATTTATGGTCGAATTGTATTGCCATCCAATAAGCTGAAGCATTGTATTTTTTCTCTGCTGCAAGTGCTTTTTCATATGCGGTCGATCCGACATTATATCTGGTGTTTAATTTGCCATTTTTTTGATATTTGTTTCTTGCTTTTACGCTTATTACATATCTCAGTCCATCTTTTTCACATTCGATGTCAGCAAATTTTTCGTTCATGTGATTGTCATTGAGATTTCTAATCTTGTCGAACTTTTTATCGACTAATGCTTTTATTGCGAATAGCTCTCCCAATTCTCCAAGAGACTTTTTTCTTGCTGCTTCTTTTTTATTTTCCATTTTCAATATTTGTCAAGGTTTACGCTGATTATTCCAAATGTATGAAATATTCCCATTCTAGTGAGTTAGCGTTCGTTTAATCCCGATAGAAAGAAAGATTTAAGTGTCACGATAAAGTTGTCCAGATGACTGAGTCCCGATAAATGAGAAGGGTTTGTCACGTCATGATAAAACTGTCAAGGTATATTGAAGCTTTATTGCGGGCAGATGCGCGCTTTGCCAGCCGTAGCTTCAGCGAAGGCTGGTGTCCGGATGCAAGAACCATTACAAATTTGTCTTGGGTGCAGGAGCAAACGTAAAAAGCCTGACAACCTGTCCCGCTATTTCGACAAAAAAGAGGCAAACAACTTACCCATATCGTCCGTGTTAGCGGAGCGTTGTTTTCGTTATTTAAAGTGTTAAATTGATTTTTACTCAATCCTCTATTGCCTCAATACCTTGTTCTTTAAGTTTTGCTAATCCGTCTTTCATTGCTTTGACTTGTTCTGGTGAGTGTCCTTGCCAAATAGTAATCTCGCCAACAACCTTAAACGGATGTGCTGAACGATAAGACTTTGTTGGATTACCTGGGAATTTTTTGTCAGTTAAATTGGGATCATCCTCAATTGGACCTGTTGGCTCTACTAAATATATTCTTTCATGTCCTTCGCCTAAAGCAAGTTCAGCTCCCCAAATAGCAGCATCCAGAGTAGCAGTGAGATAGATATATTTCGCTTTTTTCTTTTGTCCATAGTTTGAGTTAAGACCAATTTCGATAAAATCGCCAATCTTTAGGTCAGCCTTTGTGCCGTGGAAAAACGTCTGAGAAAAAGGGCTTTGACTAGGTTCATTCGATTTGTTCTCACTTTTGTTTTTTCCCATTGTCATAATATATATATGTGATTGTTTATCGAGACAGGTTGTCAATGACCGCTAACTTGTTTAAAAAAGAAGTAGTAAAATTGCACGATGCATACTGAAAAGAGTGTAAAGTGTTATGTTTTGGACTATTTTTCATCATAATGCATTTTTATTAATCCACTCCCTGACCCTGCCGGGATGAGATCTGATACTAAAATTATTTAAAATAGTTGAAACCTGCTCGCGAAGTAATTACTTTATGAATTACTGCCTGCAGCCCTTAAACCAACAGTTACCAATAAACTGTAAGATTGAAATCCGGAGTTTTTAATTCATCATTATTGTCATCCCGCCACCTCCGCTGTTGCCGAAGCGAGGATTAACAACATTGTTGTAGATCGATCCGAAAGTATATGTGAATCCGAAACTGGTAAAATACTGGAATTGCGTCGCCAGCTCTTTCCTTCGCAGCAGGACTTCCTCAGTTGTCGCACCGCCTTTGACAAGACCAAGCTGATCGTGAATAAGTGCCGCGAAGCCTCCTAAATTGACACTTAATCCTTTAGCAATCCTGATGTCGAGATAGCCATTTAAAGAAAGATTGTTCTTTGACCAGTCGTACAGGTAATTACTGTACTCCAGGCTTACATTAATCGATCCCCACTTCTGGATGACTTCATATGCCACATTTAACGATTGCTGGAAATGACTGTCGACCATTTTATCATATATGGTAGTATCGGTCCAGTTTGAATAATTATATCCGAGAGAATAGAGCAGCCTGAACTGCCTCCTTGTTGATTCTGAATACGGGTAAAGATCATATTCAATACCCGGCATAATTACAACCGATAAATCAAGATTTCTATAAATTGAAGACTGCAGATAAAATGATCCTCCATAAGACCAATGGTCCGATATGCTCTTAACGATAAGCGAGTTGAAGGATTTTGAATTGCTTGGACTCTCTAATATTCCGGAATCAAGCTCAAATTTATCCATTGAATAATTTGCTCTTGCCCCAATGTTTATTTTCCAGTCTTCTGTGATCCTCGATGCCGAAAGACTGCCATTAAAATAACTTGATTTATACAATTTCTCTCCCTGAAGATATCCGTAAATATTAGCTGAAAAAACCCAGCTGTCCCACTTATCTGTCGAAACAGTCTCAGAAAGCGGTTCACTGAAGTTGATATTAATATATTTGGCCAGAGGTGTTTTTGCAATGTACCTTGTCAGTCCCATCTTAAGGGTTTTAACTTCCTGTATCCTTATCTGATCCTGAGTTTCATCGGGAGATGTGACAAAAGAAATTGTATCGCGCATTCCTGCAAATTCATGCTGTCCTACTAAGAAATATGTGTATTCCACTCCCCCGGAACCAGTCCTCTGATAGGTTGAAATAATATAAACACCGGCATCCTTGATATCCCTGACATAGTTTATATAAGGAATTTCTTTCCGGATATAATCGGAGGCTTCCATGAAAACATTAAGGGCATCTTTTCGTAAAGTATCAGATTGTGAGGCTGTTTCCTGAGCGAAGCAACCTGAAAATGAGAATAAAAGAATAGCTGGAAGAATAAATCTTTTCATGGCTTTCCGGAGGGTTAGTTAAAACGGTAACGAATTTAAACAAATGTATTGATCCCGGTCATATATTTTAAGACATTAACAAATCAATAACATTTAAAAAAATCCGGCACCCGTTTCCGGGTACCGGATGTCATGAAAATATCAGGAATGAAAAACAAGAAGCCGTTAAAATCAAGGTGCTGGTTGCCTGTTGCTTGTTGCTGGTTGGTCATCTACCCGGGATCCAGGACCAAGGACCCGGGACCCAGGACCCGGCAACATATAATATTAATTACTCTCTGTCTTATCCGAAATTCTTCTGATTCCTTCCTCAGTCATTACCCATTGATTGTCTCCGCTACCGGATCTGACCATTTCAGTGTCCTCTCCATCCCATATCCGGTTCCACTCTTCATTATAATAATGCTGGCTGCGAAACATATTCTCAGAGGTTTTATCAAAATGGATCCTCGTTCCTTCCGGAATATCAATGGTCACCCTTACTTCATCAAAAGACCATCTGGTGCCTTCCGGGAAAGTGAAATACTCATCGAGAAAAATTGTGTCGCCTGTAACCCTGTAGTTATAAAGCAAGCCCTCTGCTTTCCTGGTGGCGTCTATTCTGCTGCGTCCTGCTGAGCGTTTCCTGACGTTTATCTTTATCGATTCGTCATCAGAAGTATTGATGTTCAGTCCGGTCCCAATATATAATCCTTTATTATCATCAATAAAGAAGACATTATAATCTTCCTCATGGAAAGATATTTCCTTATCGTAATGAAGATCGGCCACTTTATGTTCAGTGATGATGATAAAGGTCCTCTGGTGATTTTTCAAGGACCACCTCCGATACTGATTTGGCAGTCTCGGCAAAACTTATTCCTTCATTGAAGAGAAGTATTGAAAGAGCAGCTACGGACATAACCCATATTATCAGGGCGACAATGCTGACAATTCCGTCACTTGATTTAAACCAGAAGATCATTTTCACTCCCCAGTAAATTATTGCCAGAAGAGGTAACAGGATCACAAGGAAAGTAAGGATCAATATCCATGGTGCAATGGCGGGATTGACAATATAGTTCAGAAAATCGGGCAGATAAAAAAGATTTACTCCAAATGAATGAGTTGAGAAATACCCGGGGTAATTAAAGAAGAAAACCATAACGAATGATACCAGGGTGAAGAAGCCGAAAAGGACAAAAGATATGCCCACAATTATCAGGAAGATCCGCACAATTATAAACAGGACTTTGCCAATTGCCCTGAACACTTCGTTGAATGCATTTCCAACATTGGAACCTCCCGGCAATGTACCTGTAGAATTGCTGCCAGTGGAAGCAACGGAATTTCCTGTTTCCTTTTTCCGCAGAGCAAGAGAATAGTCATCACGGCCATACATCTCCCTTTTCTGGGCATCTGAGTTAGCTGACGGAAGCGCGATCCAGAGGGCTATATAGACAAAAAATCCTATACCGAAAAAGCATGTAAAAATTATGAACATCAGTCTGACCCACACTGACTCAATATTAAGATATGCACCAATCCCTCCGCATACTCCGCTTATTATGGAATCATCAGAATTCCTGTACATTTTCTTCCGGGTAGCGGTTGAACGTGAATAGGTTGCTTTTTCCGCTGCTGCTTCACTGCTTGTGTCAAAATCTTCAGGTTTGCCGATTATTGCGATCATTGCTTCAACATTCTCCTTTGAAATCACTCCGGCAGTTCCGCCCTGCGACTGGAATATTTCAGCTATGCGCGATTCGATGTCATCAATTGTTTCGGCTCCCCCGGGAGTGTTTTTTAACCTGTTATCGATATCCTGCAGATAGCGGCGCAATATTTTGTATGCTTCCTCATCAATCTGGAACAGTATGCCGCCAAGATTTATTTTTATAGTTTTATCCATCATTTCCTGTTTTAAAAGTTATTAAGCGGTTACCTTGTCCTGATGAGGTTAACAGATTCAACAAGCTCATCCCATGAAATATCAAGATCGGCAAGGTATTCCTTCCCTTCGGAGGTGAGTTCATAATACTTTCTTGGGGGACCCTGCTGTGATTCTTCCCAGCGGTAGCTAAGCAGACCGGCGTTTTTCTGCCTTGTAAGAAGCGGATAAAGTGTTCCTTCAACAACAATCACCTTTGCTTCCTTAAGTTCCTTAATTATATCGCTTGCATAGCAGGAATTCTTTGACAATACTGATAAAATGCAATACTCGAGAATCCCTTTGCGCATCTGTGCTTTTGTATTTTCCAGATCCATATTTTTTAATTTTAAGTGTTTTTACCTTTCTGGTTCCTAAAAATCCCAATAATTGGGCTTATTTAGCCACCCTTTAGGGGGGTTGGGGGGTTACAGTTTCATATTTTTTCTCACGGTATCAAATTCCTTTTTTACCGATTCTTTTATATTGTGAATATTCACGGGATCTCCTTTCATTTCGATCTTCTGGGCTGTGGTTTTTGCCTTCGGGAAGCACGACATAGAGGATAAGGTAAATCAGTATTCCCAATCCGCCTGCCATTGTCAGCGCGAAGAAAATGACCCTGATTATCCATGGTTCAATATCCCAGTATGCGCCCATCCCTGCGCATACTCCTCCGATTATCCTCTTGTCAGGATCGCGGTACATCCGGTGGGCGCCCGGCTTTGAGAATTTCTCCTTGCGCGAAGGTCCTTCATTATCGGAAAAGTCTTCAGGATTTCCCATAATTGAAATGACCTCAGATACATCTGCAGCTGTAATTACCTGTTTGTATCCGGTCAGCTTCGAACGCAAAAGCTCTGCCATCCTTGTTTCAATGTCCGACAGGATTTCCGAGGAACTCTCCTCACCTGCAAAGTGCAGCTCCAGATTTTTCAGGTACCTTTTAAGTTCTGAATATGCATCTTCGTCGATGTTGAAGGAGTAACCTCCTAGATTTATGCTTACTGTTATTTTCATAGAACCCTACAATTTTTACTACTAAAAATAAAATACAACTTTAAAATAATTACTACTATATATATTATACAACTATACAATGCAAAGATATATAATAATATTAATACTATGCAATACATAGTACTAATAAAATATAATGACAGATATTGAAATAATTTTTAATGATAAAGATAATCAATAGAATATAAAAGTCAGTATAATTTTAAGATAGAATTCTGATCTGAATGTATTTATTGTGAAAATAGAGCACAATAAACGAAATGTTAGGAATTTTGAACACATCCTCCAGTTGTATTACAAAAAGACCTTTGATGGCCTTCGTGTAAACCTTGGTGTCCCTTTGTGGTAAATAATTCTTTTAACCACCAAGGATCACGAAGTGCAACACGAAGGGACACAAAGGCAGAATATATTTAAAATTATCTTTGCTTTCAGAATTCCTATATTTATGCAAACATTTCAATCATGAAAAAACGATACAAATGGGGAATCCTTGCTCCAGGGAAGATGGCCGCAAAATTTACAAACGGCCTTAAGCTCCTTGGAAATGCAGAGTTATATGCCGTCGGTTCCCGCGACATGAACAGGGCAGAAAAATTTGCAAAGGATCATGGGTATAAGAAATATTATGGATCATATGAAGAACTAGCCAGCGATCGCGATGTTGACATTATCTATATTGCATCGCCCCATTCAGCACATCATGATCAGGCCATACTCTGCCTTAAAAATAAAAAGGCGGTCATCTGCGAAAAAGCTTTTGCTCTGAACAGCAGGGAAGTGGACGAAATGATCACTGAAGCAAATAATCAGAAAGTTTTCCTCATGGAAGCTTTATGGCCGCCATTTCAACCCAATTATAAAAAAGCTATTGAGATACTGGCATCAGGAATCCTGGGAAAAGCAATCCATCTGCACGCTTTCTTCTCATTCAATCCTCCGTTTGACCCGGCCGATCGCAAGTTCAACCTCTCACTCGGAGGCGGTTCGCTTCATGATATTGGAATATATCCTGTTATCGATGCTCTGACATTTGCAGGTGTCCCGGATGAGATCAAGGCCACCGCTTTATTCGGTGAAACCGGTTCTGAAGAATCAGTAAGCGCCATCTTTAAATACAATGATGGCAGGATGGCAACCATCTACAGCTCTTTTAAAACGAACATCGGTATAGGATGCGATATCCTCTGCGAAAAAGGAAACCTTACTGTTTCGCGCGGACGCGATATGAACCAGAGGGTCATCCTTGGTCTCCATGGAAAGGAAAAAGAGACATTTGTTTTCAGTCCGCCGGCGCTTGGCTATCACTGGGAAGCTGAAGAGGTAATGAACTGCCTGGATAAGGGTTTGACTGAAAGCCCGGTTGTTCCGCTTTCTTTCAGCCGTAACCTGATGAAAACACTCGACAGGATAAGGGATTCTGCCGGTATAGTATTTCCCGGCGAAGACTAAAACTAGACCTGCGAGACCATAAGACTGCACGACCGCACGACCGCAAGACCGCACGACCATGTCCACATTCCGAAACCGATATAGATACTGAGGGTGTTTTTTTCAGAAAGCGTATACTTTTAAGCATTCTTATCCCTGGCATTTTCGTTTTCCTTATGTGGCTTGTAAAGATCATCGAAGTACTGTTCAATCTCGATCTTTCAAGTCTTGGTATTTTCCCTCTCTCGGTAAAAGGTTTGCCGGGAATCCTCTTTTCACCTCTTATACATTCCGATTTCGGACATCTTTTCAACAATTCGCTGCCGCTCTTCTTCCTGGGAACCGCCCTGTTTTATTTCTACTCCGAAATAGCATTAAAGGTTTCATTCTGGACCTATCTTCTGACTGGGACATTTGTATGGATTGCAGGCAGAGTTGCATGGCACATAGGGGCAAGCGGATTGATTTACGGACTTGCCTCATTCCTCTTTTTCAGCGGGATAATAAGAAAGTACTTCAGGCTTGTTGCCTTGTCACTGCTGATAGTGTTCCTTTACGGATCGATGGTCTGGGGCATCTTCCCGGATATTTATAAAAATGTTTCATGGGAATCCCACATGCTTGGATTCATCTCCGGGATCATCCTGGCTGTGGTGTACAGGAAGGAGGGCCCACAGGCAACCGGTATATGAATGGCTGGATGAGGAAGAAGAGAGTTAAAAATTATTAATTTTCACTTATTCAACAATTCATCCTTAATTGAAGCCAAATTATATTCTGATATTTGCCGGCAACACAAAATGAAAGTAAATACTTCCTTTAAATTTTAATATAATATGAACAGAATATTAAAACTTATGCTTTTCGTGATCGCAACCATAATCATTCCCCTGGAAATTTTTTCCCAGGAAAATCTATCCCCGGCGGATACTTCGAGGAAGTGGGCAGTTAAGATTTTTTTAGATTGTAACGACTGCGACATGAATTATACAAGGCAGGAAATTCCGTATATTAATTATGTCAGGGACCACACGGAGGCTGAGGTTTATATTCTTGTTACAACCCAGCATACAGGAAGCGGAGGCCATGAGTATACTTACAGATTTCAGGGACAGGAAAAATTCAAAGGACTAAATGATACTCTTATATACACAAGCAGTCCAGACGAAACAAATACTATAACCCGGGAAAAGCGTACCAAAATGTTAAAGATGGGACTTATGAGGTACGTGGCAAAAACTCCGCTTTTCAATGAAATTGAAATAAACCATAATGCAGAGCTGGAGGCGGAGGAAGTAATTGACAGATGGAATTACTGGGTTTTCGAATTATCAACAGAACCTCAGTTTGAAGCAGAAGAAGCCAATAAACAACTTGAATTCAGAAACTCAATCAATATCAATAAAGTGACTCCCGACATCAAACTCGAAATTGAGATGGACCATTTCTTTGACAGAGAAAAGTTTATTGAAAACGTCAATACAGATTCGGCGGTTACCAGTACTTACACTACAAGCTCCCTTCGGGTCAACAATCTTTTTGTTAAAAGCCTGGGCGAACACTGGTCCGCAGGCTTAATCTGGGACCTGGGATCTTCGACACGTGAGAATTATGATTTCACAACCGATATTCTTCCATCGGTTGAGTATGATATTTACCCTTATTCAGAATCGACGCACCGGCAGCTAAGGATTTTGTACGGTGCCGGCATTCAAATAAATAACTATATTGATACTACAGTCTACAATAAAATGGAGGAGACACTCTATCTGGAACAGCTGAAGATAGCATTTCAGATAAGGGAAAAATGGGGATCAATTAATCTTTTCTTAATGGGATCAAATTATTTTCATGATTTCTCTAAAAACCGGATTGAATTGGCTGCCTCTCTCAATATAAGGATCTTTAAAGGCTTATCGCTTCAGATAAACGGAGGTGTGGCCCATATTAACGATCAGCTTAATCTCAAAAAGGGAGATGTTTCAGAAGCTGAAAGGCTCCTGCAGCTTCGTGAGCTTGCAACAAAATACCGGGTCGAAGGAGGAATTGAACTGACCTATACATTCGGATCAATTTATAATAATGTTGTCAATCCAAGGTTTACTTCATCCAATTTCAATTTTTAACAGCAATACCCTGAAGTATTTCAGTTAAATTTGAACATGGATTTTGTCTTTTCGACAGCCCGGAATAATGGGTTATTAATGCACGAACGGTTTAAATACAAAACAAAAGAGGATCTTATCCGGAAGGCAAAGGAATTGGGATATGACCTTCCGTTCAGCGATGATATCACACCGCTTGCTTCAGCCATTTAATCTGCCAGGGTTTTACTATCTCAAACCGTATGGTAGTTCAGCCAATGGAAGGGTATGATTCAGAAAATGACGGATCTCCTTCTGAGCTTACAAAGCGACGATACCTGCGTTACGCCTCGGGCGGGAGCGGGATAATCTGGTATGAAGCTGTTTCAGTTGTGCATGAAGGCCGGTCAAATCCCCACCAGCTATGGATTCATAAGAAAAACTCTGATTTTTATTCCCGTTTAAATGATGGGGTCAGAAAAAGTGCCGCCTCTATAAATATTGATCCGTTTCTTGTTATTCAGCTGACCCATTCCGGTCGCTACAGTAAACCTGAGGGAAAAGCAAAACCCCAGGTTGCAGCTCCTAATCCTCTGCTTGATAAAACTCCCCCGCACATTCTTACCGATGACGAGCTTAAAAGGATAATGGATCAGTTTGTCGAAGCATCAAAGCTGGCATACAGGTCCGGGTTCAATGCTGTCGACCTTAAGGCTTGTCATGGTTACCTGCTTGTTGACCTGCTTGCGGGGCAGACAAGGAAGAACAGCATCTTTGGAGGAGAAGAGACCTCCGCAAGGTTCAGGTTTCTTCTTGAAACATTTGACAGGATCAGGGATGAAGTCCCGGGGCTCATAGTTACAACACGGCTTGGTATATCAGATCATTACAGGGGAGGATTTGGTGTTGATGCAGAGGGGCAGTCAGATTTTACAGAACCTCTTATGCTGGTCGATCAGTTGAAATCCCGTGGAATGAATCTTTTAAATATCACAATGGGAAGTCCTTATTTTAATCCTCATGTTAACCGTCCGTACGATAATCCTCTGCCCGGTCAGGAATTACCTGATGAACATCCCCTTGAGGGAGTCATAAGAATGATCAAAGGAACTTCATTTTTCCAATCGAAATTTCCTGAAATTGCCGTTGCAGGTTCAGCCTATTCGTATTTAAGGCACTTTTCTCCAAATGTAGGAGCAGCAGTATTAAAAAAAGGTGACGCGAAATTCATTGGTTTCGGCAGAAATTCATTTGCATATCCGTCAATGCCTCTTGATCTAATAAAAACAGGGAAAGCTGATCCGCGAAAGTTTTGTATAACATGTTCGGGCTGTACAAGATTGATAAAAAACCTCCGGCCGGGCGGATGCGTTATACACGACAGGGAAATCTATGGCACAGAACTTAAAAAACTGATAACCGATGGAAAGTGAATCAATACAGGCTGGCAGGTATAAATTGAAACTGTATAGTCTGAATACCCTGATTATCGGTAGCGGTGCCGCATCGCTAAATGCAGCTGTCAGCCTTCATTCCATGGGGCAGAAGGATATCCTTATGGCAACAACCGGATGGGGAGCCGGAACTTCAAATAATGCAGGATCGGACAAGCAAACCTATTATAAGCTTTCACTCTGCGGCGATGAACCTGATTCCATCAGGGCAATGGCTGAAGATCTGTTCAATGGCAAATGCATGCATGGAGATATTGCCCTATGCGAAGCCCAGGGATCAGTGCAGGCATTTATGAATCTGGTCAACCTGGGAGTTCCTTTCCCACATGACAAATACGGTTCATGGGCCGGATACAAAACTGATCACGATCCTCGTGCAAGAGCCACTTCGGCAGGTCCCTATACATCAAAAATGATGGTCTCCGTGCTTTCAGCAGAGGTGAAAAGGCGGAAAATAAAAGTGCTTGATAACCATCAGGTAATTGAACTCCTTACAGACATGGATAAAACAAGGGTAGTCGGCGCCATTGCGATTAACCTGAGAATAAAAGATCCGTTAAAAGCTTTTGTCCTGTTCAATGCCATGAACATAATCCTGGGAACAGGAGGCCCGGGGGATATGTATCTGAAAGTGTATATCCTTTATCTCAGACCGGATCAATAGGAATGGCTTTCCGGGCAGGCGCCACGGGCCAGAACCTTACGGAGTCTCAATTCGGGATTGCATCCCTGAAATTCAGATGGAACCTGTCGGGAAGCTATCAGCAGGTACTCCCGCGATATTTCTCAACCGATGCCGGAGGAAAAGGTGAAATAGAGTTTCTGAATGAATATTACCCTGATTATACTGCTCTTACAAAGGCGATCTTCCTTAAAGGATACCAGTGGCCGTTCGATCCGTCGAGGATATCAGGATTCGGCTCTTCCCTTATCGACCTGCTTGTTTTTAAGGAGAGAGAAGAAAAAGGCCGAAGAGTATTCATTGATTTCAGACGAAATGTTTCATGGAAGGGGAAAGACATTTTCCTGCCTGATATGCTCGATCGTGAGGTGTATAATTACCTTTTTAATTCAGGTGCATTACAGTCATTACCGGTAGAAAGGCTTATCTCGATGAATAATCCGGCGATGGAACTTTACAGGGATAATGGAATCGACCTGTCATCAGAACCTGTTGAAATAGGAATATGCGCCCAGCATAATAATGGCGGTCTGAAAAGCAATATATGGTGGGAATCTGATCTCAGACATCTCTTTCCTGTGGGTGAGGTGAACGGATCACATGGTGTTTACAGGCCGGGAGGATCAGCCCTGAATTCTGGTCAGGTAGGCAGTGCCAGGGCTGCGGAATTTATAAGCAGAAGATATAATGATCCTGTTCCCGGCAGGGACATGTTCCTGAGTGCCTCAATGGAGATCATTGGCTCGGTGCTTAAACTTTCAGACCAATGGCTCTTAACAGGTAAAGGAAACCGGAATAATCAGGTAAATTACGAAATAAGTCAAAGGATGTCAGCTGCAGGAAGCATAATCCGCGACAGGAATAAGGTTATAAAGGCTGCTGCAGAGGCAATTCGCTTTTAGAAAACATAAATGGGAAGACAGGAGCAACATCAGTAAAGGAACTTGCAGATTGTTTCAGGATATCAGACAATTGCCTTGCTCATCGCTATATCTCGAAGCAATACGATACTATATTGAAGGGAAAGGACGCAGCAGGGGATCATATTTAGTAACCGGCAATCGGGAGACTGCAATTCCTGATATATCAGTTGCGGACCTTGATATTTACCTTTGCAGATACGACAGGGAAGTTGAAAATAAGATTCTCGAAATATAGTTTCAGGAATGACAAATTAGTAATTGACGCCAGCGAATGTGAGGGAAATTCCGTCACAGAACCTCTGGTTTGAAACGGTCTGGAAAGATTATCTTGAAGATAATTATCTTGAAGGTTGATCGAATCTGACAAATTATTACCTTTACCGCCACTAACTAAACCTGAAAAAACTCTTTTCTCATGAATGGGAAACCTGTAGCTGTAATTACAGGCGCCAGCAGAGGAATCGGAAGAGCTGTGGCAATAGCTTTGGCCGGTGAAGGTTTTGATATTGCAGCAATAGCAAGGTCGGTCGACAGCGAAGGTATGGAAATCCTTGCACCTGAAATTGAAAAACGAGGCGCTCAGTTTTTTCCCATAGGTCTCGATATTTCATGTACAAAATGCCAGAAAGAGGTCGTTTCGAATATCCTTGAAAGGTATGGCCGCATTGATATCCTTGTAAATAATGCAGGTGTTGCCCCTTTACAAAGGAAGGATTTACTTGAGATGACTGAAGAGAGTTATGACAGGGTAATGAATATTAATCTGAAAGGACCGGTGTTCTTCGCCCAGAAAATTGCAAAGGAAATGATCTGGATGAAAGACCAGATTTCTGCCTATAAACCTGTTATTATATTCATTACATCGGTTTCAGCTATCCTTTCATCAATAAACAGAACGGAATATTGTGTCTCGAAGGCCGGCCTTAGTATGGCCTCGACTATTTTTGCCGACAGGCTGTCAAAGGAAGGGATACTCGTCTGTGAAGTCCGCCCGGGGATCATTCAGACCGATATGACAATCAAGGCCAGGGAAAAGTATGACAAACTGATTGATCAGGGTTTCGTGCCTCAGGAAAGATGGGGACTTCCCGAGGATATTGGCAAGGCTGTCGCTTCTATTGCCCGCGGCGACTGGAACTTTTCAACAGGCATGGTATTCGAGATCAGCGGCGGGCTGAACATCCATAAATTATAGATTTCAGACTCCTTTCAGAAGGCAATTTTCAGGTACAGCATTGAACAAAATCTGTGTCATGATATGTTTATTGTACAAATTTAAATATATACAGACATGAAAAACACTATTAATTATACCGGCATTAATCTTTGGACTCTCTGTAGCAATAAATGCACAGGAAAAACTGACTGCAATTAAGGAAAAATCAAAATTATCATGGCTTGGAGAAAAGGTAACAGGTCAGCATACCGGAACTGTCACTCTTCAATCAGGCTGGCTGAATCTGGCGGAAAATAAAATTGTATCAGGGGAATTTCTGATTGACATGACTTCAATAAAAGACGACGATGGAAGCGAAAGACTCCTGGGTCACCTTAAATCAGAGGATTTCTTCGGGGTTGAAAAGAATCCGGTCTCAAAACTTGTGATTACAGAAAGCACGCCTCTTGATAAAGGAACCGGAACTGTCAAGGGAAACCTTACGATAAAAGGAATTACAAATCCCATTGAGTTTAAGGTTGCGATGCAGAAAAGTGATGAAGGTATATGGTTCTACACAAATATTGTAATCGACAGGTCGAAATACAATATACGGTATGGATCAGGGTCATTCTTTGACAACCTTGGTGACAAAACCATTTATGATGAGTTTAAGCTTAAGGTGAATCTCCTGGTTCAGAAATCGTAAGTAAGAGTTGAATTTTTTATATCCTCTGTGATCCTCTGTGTATTCTCCGTGTCCCTCTGTGTAAGTTTTTTTCTGGTTACACAGAGATCCACAGAGGAGGCACAGAGATACACAGAGATTTTTATTTTATAATGAAAGGTTTGGAAAAGTCGTAAATCATGACAATCTTGTATTGACCAAATACAAGTTGTTTATGAATAAGAGCCTTTCTACTGATCTTGACAAGCAAAAATTTGTTTATCAGGGATTTCTGATCCCTTTTATCCTTGTTACAAGTCTCTTTTTTTTGTGGGGTTTTGCTCACGGATGCATCGATGTACTCAACAAGCATTTCCAGGAATTGCTGAGTATGTCTAAAGCCAAATCAGCATTTATTCAGTTTGTTTTTTACGGAGGGTATTTTCTTATGGCTCTTCCGGCTGGTTTGCTGATGCAGAAGGTCGGATACAAGAAAGGGATAATTACCGGACTTCTTATTTTTGCCGCCGGAGCATTCCTGATGTTCCCGGCCACATTTATACAGACCTTCGGAAGCTTCCTTTTCTGCCTGTTCGTTATAGCGTGTGGTTTAACATGCCTTGAAACAGCTGCAAATCCATATACAACAGTACTTGGTCCTCCTGACTCCGCTGAAAGGAGGATTAATTTTTCACAATCCTTCAACGGTCTTGGATGGATAGCCGGTCCGCTTGTCGGAGGGATGCTTATCTTTTCCGTGAGCACCGAAGGAAATGAAAACAAATTCGCTTCTATCGCCCTTCCTTATATGCTCATCGGAACACTGGTGCTTATTGTGGCTGTTTTGTTCTGGAGGGCAAAATTTCCTCCGGTAAAAGAAGAATCCGATGATACAGATGATGCATCAGGGGGGGAACTTAAGGATCTTTTAAAACACCCTCATTTCGTTCTTGCAGTCATTGCACAGTTTCTTTATGTGGCTGCCCAGACAGGTGTAAACAGCTTTTTTATAAATTATGTTACTGAGGAATTACCTTCACTAACCAACCAGCAGGCATCCCGGATACTTGCATTCGGAGGGATGGGATTATTCTGGCTTGGCCGGTTCACAGGCAGTACAATTCTGATGCGTGTGGTACCTCCTAACAGACTGCTGGCGGTCTATGCCACAGCAAATGTTATCACGATGGCCCTTGTTGTGGCAGGCTTAGGATGGACTATCGGTTGTAGCCCTCTTTTCAACCTATTTCTTTATGTCAGTAATGTTCCCGACGATATTTGCTCTCGGAATAAAAGGACTGGGCCCGCTTACAAAAAAGGGTTCTTCATTACTTGTCATGTCAATAGTGGGGGGAGCTCTTTTCCCCGTTATTATGGGATATATCGCTGACAATTCAACTATGGCAATGGGATTTATCGTGCCACTGGTCTGCTTTGCCTTTATAGTCTATTACGGAATGAAGGGATATAAAGTAAGACAGGCCGTTTAAATTACAATCCGGCCACAAAAGAATCCAGGTTATCAAGATACATTGACGTACAAAATTCCCTGGATAAAAAATCTGATAATCCGCGACAGTCCATAAATCAGGTACAGCCTGAAGGGATATTTAAAAAGGCTCACAGCAATTACGACCATCGAAAACGGCGAGAAGGGGAACAGTGCAGAGATAACAATAAAGGCTCCTCCCCATTTTCTTACCATACCGATATACTTGTCAAACACCCTTTCTGAATAAGCTTTTATTCTTTTCCTTTTTAAAAGCAGGAATCCGATATAGTAAGAAATTACTCCACCTACATAAGAAAGGACCCCAAGTATTGTCACAATGAGCAGTGGAGAACTGAATTTTGCACTCCAGATAACAAAAAAATCCGGAGGGATCATTCCAAGCAAGGACTCTGAAAGCAAAAAGACTGTCAGAACAAACCAATCCTGAAAACGGGTGGTAATGAATTTGAAAATGGCATCGAAATCCATAAGATACTTTCCGATCAAAACTGCCGGTACCATTATCGCCAGATAGATCAGGATTATTTTCAGGGCAGTCTTCCACATGTAGCCATAGACTCCCTTTTTTTTGTTCCTGCTATGTCTGGATTGCATTCTGGTCCATAACCTGTTCACCTGTGTATCTTTCATTGAATCCGGAGATTTTTTCTTCGCTGTTAAAATAATTAATTAGAACCAACCCTGTACACATTTGCCTATAATTTAGTTTTATGTAATAATTTAAGGTACCGATCTATTTTTTCAGGCCTTTAATAAAAAAGCTATTGCTTATTATCTTCCTTTATATTAAATTAGTTGTTTTATGGGTAAACTTATCATGTATCGCAATTAAGAAATATGCATCTTACAACTCGTTTTCAGCTGATTTTTTGCCTGATTATGTTTTTAACAACATCTTCATGTGAGCTTTTTAATAAAAATGATGATTGCAAGGGAAATGAAATGGAAACTATGATGGAACCGGTCATTTACCTGAGAGCTAATTATGCTAATTTACCAGCACCTGATGATATCCATAATCCGCGTTCAATGTCAGTAGGCTTTACCTTTACAGGTTCAATAAAAAAATTCTATTGTAATGGCAATGAAAGTGGTGGATTCCAGATATATAAAATCACGTTATACAGATGACGCAGATCCAGATCGTACTGGAGAGGAAGTTTATATCAGGCAGCCATACCAGTTTAAGTTCCATAACAATAATGATTACCTCAGAGTGATTGGCGACATGGAATTCTGGTATGATGACAGAAAAGCCTTCAAAACTTTAATATCATTTGCAAAAGATTTCTATTATAAAGATATAAAGATGGACGTTCACGAAATGTGCTATTATATTGAGATTGAATTTGGATCAGATAATAAATTGATTGAAGTTGTTAAATAAAGGATTCAGCAAAGTATTTGCAATCTGTTATTTGTCTTCAATTATCTTTTTGATGTCGCTTTTTATTTCGGTGAATTTTTCCATGATCCATCCTGGCGCCCACAGTTTCTATTACTTTGCCAGCCATTAATGAACCTAAAATCCCGCACTTTTCAAGATTCATACCATGGGAAAAACCATAAAGAAAGCCAGCTGCATAGAGGTCGCCGGCGCCTGTAGTATCAATGCATTGTACTGGGAATGCGCTTATTTTTATCAGTTCATCTTTAGATTTTACCCATGATCCTTCAGCGCCAACTTTCAGGATAACAATTTCCGATAATTCAGAAAGCATAGTCAGGGCTTTTTCGGGCTCGCGGCCGGTAAAAGCTTTTGCTTCCTGTTCGTTTGCAAAAAGAATATCGACATATTTTTCAATAATTTCCTTAAACTGGTCAAGATATCCCTCAACAACATTATAACTTGAAAGATCAAGTGCAATCATCATTTTATTTTCCCTGGCAATCCTGCATGCAGTTTCAATAACTTTAAAGTCAGTAATCAGGTAACCTTCAAGATAAAGAATATCATAATCCTTGAAATAATTCAGGTTTAAAGTCATCTGCAGAGAGTTCAACTGCTGCACCGAGGTGTGTTGCAAATGTTCTTTCGGAATCCCTGGTGATAAGGGCCACGGCTGTTCCTGTTACTGAGTCTCGCCGGATCAAAAGGGTATTGACCCCGGCTTTTTTCATATCATTCTCAAAAAAATCACCGGTTTCATCTTTTCCGATTGAACCTATAAATCCGGTATCTGCTCCCAGCATTGCAAGTCCATGAATTGTATTTGCTGCAGATCCGCCTGATGCAAAGGTCCTCGGGAAAATTGCTGTTGCTGATTTTATTCCCCGCGATTTTTCAAGGTCAACAAGCTGCATGCTTCCTTTTGGCAGTTTAAATTCCTGAAGTATATTATCATCTTCGATGAGTGTCATTATATCAACCAGGGCATTGCCAATTCCCAATATTCGTTTCATTTAAAAATTTTCGTCAAAGATATTGCTTAATTCACTAAAAGCCCTTATTTTTGGCACGCTAAATAAGAGCGCAGTACAGTTAATAATAAATTCCTCAGTAGCTCAGTTGGTTAGAGCAACGGACTGTTAATCCGTGGGTCGTAAGTTCGAGTCTTACCTGGGGAGCATGAAAAAAGAGTGAGTGTGAGAGCGAGAGCGAGCACACTCATTCTTTTTTCCTCAAAACTCGCACTCACACTCACACTAGTCTTCAGTGTTTCCTGAAGTCCTAAAACCAATTCGTTTACGATTCTTCTGATCCTGTTCTTGCTGTTTGGTTTCTTCCAATTGGCCCATATAATCAAGGATGGATATATATTTGTGCATCATGATCAGCCATATTGCGCTCGATTCTTTCCAATCTGAAGAAGTATCTCTTTATTCGAAATCATTATCTCGCGCATCCGGATGAATATTCTTACTATCTGTAAATTGACTTTTATTGCTTTATCACTATTCAATACGCTTGCGAGCATAATTACTCCATGTTCTGTAAACGCAAAAGGAGAAACACGAAGACCCATTGTTTCGCTTTTGGAGGTGCCAAATTGGCGCCTCCATTCAGCTAACTCTTCTTTTGAGAGTTCGAACATAAAATCTTCAGGAAAACGATCCATGTTCCTTCTGACAGCCCTTTTTAACTGCTTTGTTTCAACTTCATATAGTTCTGCCAGATCTCTGTCTAACATCACCTTTTGACCTCTGATGAGATATATCTTGCTCATTATCACCTCTTCAGGGATCGATATTTGAGTGACTTTCTTTGCCATATTCCTGGTGTAATTAAAGTAAATATATAAAATAAAAAAATGGAGGTACCAATTTGGCACCTCCAATTAGTAAAATCTGAAGGTCATTAATCCAGTTGCAACTTTCAGCAGTCAGGGGAGCAAAAAAAGAGTGAGTGTGTGAGCGAGAGCGAGCACACTCATTCTTTTTTCCTCAAAACTCGCACTCACACTCACACTCATCCGGTGGTGGTTGCAACTCTTCTATTATCCTCCGAAGCTTTAGCGAAGGAGGACTTTTTCAAAAACGAGTTTTTCTGAAAAGATGCAACAATATATGTAAGAATTTTATGGCGTCATGGATGGCGACATAAATTCATTTCACAGAATAATCCCCCTCCAAATAATTTTGTGTTGATATTCAATCATATTAACTTTTGATCCTCTCCGGATTTGCGACTACCAAAAAACCGTTCGTTTATTTAAAATAATTTCTATTGACATTATTTGCGTCAGAGAGATGAAGGTCATTTAGATCTTGAGCACGAATTGGACACTTGCTGATAATCTGATGCCAGCTATCACCTAATCAATTCTGGTTGCTCTAGGGTTAGTTTGTCAGGATATTCAATGAAACGGGTAGTAAAAAAATTACCTTTCACCAGAGACCTCAAAACAACGTAAAAATGACAATTTAAAAATAATCCTCGTTGAAGAAATTCATGAGCAGTTGTCAGGAAACAATCATGGAGCTTATAGCGAATTCAACTTTTGCAATATTTCCAAAAGCTTTTCCTTCTCATTCCCCATAATGTTGTTTAACTTGGGTTGATTTTGCGGAAATTGAAAGTCAGGCAAGAGTAATTGGTTGGGATCATCTGTGAAAGGGGAGGGTGTAGCTTTTGTGACTGACGTGCCTACGGTTTATCAAGAATGAATAAAAACGTTGATGGAAGTATGCTCATTAACAAACAAAAACATAATTTTATCTGCATAGGATTGATCCTAAAAAGTAGTTTTAATACTTCTAAAAACAAGTTAGGCGTCAGAGGGGGCCAAATCACCAGGCTGTATTCGCTAGAGAATTTATCGTGACAATTTTATTTTGTGCATTCTATTGTACCTTGATCCGTTACTTATCAAATCTCGTCTTGACATGATAGTTTTCGGCCATTTACCGGGACTCTTTCATCTAGACAGCTTTATCATGACAGGACAACTCCTGCCCATCTACCAGGATTAATAAAACTCCGGCGCCTAACAGCAAAAAAAGACAAATTCGTTCTTAGTACTTAAGATTTGCATAATTAAAATAAACTACTTATCTTTGACGTTAGTAACGCTAAACGGGAAATGATTACCTCTTTTGGGTCTAAGGAGACTGAAAAAATATGGAATGGGGATAGAGTTAAAAACCTACCTCAGGAGATACAACAAATTGGAAGGAGAAAATTAAGGATGCTTAATAACTCACAGAATTTGATTGACTTAAAGGTTCCACCATCAAATAAACTTGAGAAACTTTCAGGTAAGATGAGTGACTTTTACAGCATCAGGATTAATGACCAATGGAGAATTGTATTTAAATGGGACGATGGAAACTCAAGTGATGTTACAATAATGGATTATCATAAATAGAATAAAATGGAAAAGCTTTCAAATATTCACCCCGGAGAAATTCTTCTTGAAGAATTTCTCAAACCTTTAAATATATCTGCTTATAGACTTTCAAAGGACCTTGGAATTCCACAGACCAGAACTTCTGAGATTATTAAAGGGCAACAGAAGTATAACTGCTGACACTGCAATAAGACTGAGTTACTATTTTGGTAATTCTGCTAAATTCTGGCTTGGACTTCAGAACGACTTTGATCTTGAAGAGGAAAAAAAGTTAAAAGCACCTGAATTCAAACATATTAAAAGATTAAAAGAACACGCTGCCTAGTAATTGGGACTTCTTACCCAGAAAGAAAAACTATATCTAAGACAAATTACTGCAACCGTGACAGTTTTAAAATTGCTCCGGCGCCTAACACGGACGGTTGGGGTAATAAACTTGTCACAATTTTTGCACGCCACCTTGACAGCTTTATCTTGACAAATAACTTTTCACTCCTCTACCAAATCCGTGACTTCGGCTCTGGACAAATCCTGCAACCGAGACAACTTTATCTTTCGCCGGGACTTGCAAAAATTGCGCCATGGTGGCTTGCCCGCCGGGATAACTTTGTGGCTAAAGTACCAGGACTCATAACCGGACGGGCTGACGCCGCCAACGTTTACTCCCTCAACCGCCGGGCCGTTAGCAAAAATTATAAAGAGACCCAGTTAACCGATGAGCCACTTTGATAAAATGAGGAAATTAATTCTAGATTTAATTATAGTTGGATTCTTAATTATAATGACTCCAATTGCGATTCATGCTCAATTATTTGAAACTAATGAATTATATCCAAATATAAATGTTATAAAAGGGAAATACTATAACGGGTCAGGAGGTAGCGGATATTGGTCATTGGAGTTCGTGGATTCGATTGGTAGAATAATTAGCATAGAGAGTTATCATAAAATGCAATTGATGTCGAGACGAAAAATTGTTTACGACGATAATAATAATAAGATTTATGACATTCAGTCCTTCGATTATAATAATCCTGAACGAGTTGATACGTTTAGATATGAATACAAATACGCAGATAATCGGATAATACATCAATTTCGTAAACTTTCAGAAAATGATTCGACTGTAATAAAATTGATTGAAAACCAAGGAGACACACTTATAAAATATCAGGAACAGGCTTTTTATTACAGACCAGAGACTACAAAGACCGATGTTTATGAAACCGTTTATACTTTAAAATACCAAAATTGTCTATTGATTAGAAAAGAGGAATTTGACAAAGAGCAAAACTCAACAGAAATCACAAAATATGAGTATTACGAAAACGGCAGATTAAAAAGAAGACTAATTGGTAGGATTCCAAAATTAGAAGATGAATCAGTATATGTTGGTGGACCAGGAAGTGATGATGAGTTTTATAAATATAAACTTGATTCCGAAGGAAGAATTAAAGTATTCTATCGGATTATAAATGGAAAGAAATATAGAATTGCTGTATATAGATATGAATAGAAATAACTTTTGCTAACAAAGCAGAATAAGCAAATATGATTAATTCTATTCTGACTGAACAAAATTAAAATGCGTGACAAAATATTTATAGCAGAACATCGTGGTGGACTTCTAAAAAAGGAGCAGCACAGACAATTAATTAAATGGGCATGCAAATGCTCAGAACATGTTTTACATCTTTTTGGTGAAACTTTAGATGAGCGACTGAATAATGCAATAATCATTGGTAAAGAATGGGCAGATGGAAAGGCTACAGTAGGTGACGCGATGAAAGCTTCAGTAGCAGCACATGCTGTGGCAAGAGAATCTTCTAATCCGATTTCCATTGCGGTTGCTCGATCCGTTGGACAGGCTGTTGCCACTGCTCATATGGCTGACCATTCATTAGGAGCAGCTTTGTATGCTTTGAAAGCTGTTAAAAATGCTGATAAATCATCAGATACTGAAAGAAACTGGCAAAAAAAACAATTGCCATCAGAAATCAGAGATATCGTCCTGACTGCTAGGATTATGAAAGAAAAAGCCTTTAAAATATGATCCAGTCGATGGACTAAAAAAATAACGCTCCGCTAACACGGACAATATGGGTAAGTTGTTTGTCATGGTTTTTGCTTTTGCTCCTGCACCCAAGATAATTTCGTAATGGTTGTTGCACCCGGACACGCGCATCCGCCCTCAATTAAAATCCTGCACCTGACAGATTTCTGGCTCCGATCAAACTTGTACCCCCGCTTTCACTTCGTTCAGACGGGGCGCGGCGCGACACGCGTAATGCTCAATAAAACTTGTACCCGGATTGCAAAAACCACGCCATACCCTCCTTGCACCGTGACAGCTTACTGGCTAAAGTATCAGGATCGTGACCGGATGCTGCGTCGGGTAACACAACCTCCCCATATTGCCGGGCCGTTACCTGCAAGGCATAACTTATCCCGTGTATATGCATTCCAAAATAAACAATGTGTTGTATATTTGTAAAAAAAACTGGAATGGACTTACAGACTCGAAAACTCAATGCTATTGAATATATAGCAGGACTTCAAGATGAAAAAATCTTCAGCTCGATTGAGGTCACTATTTTAGAAAACAAAGTCCGTAATGAACGCAAGTTAAGGCCGTTCACTCAAAAACAATTACTTGTAAGGGCTGAGAAATCCAATAAAGATTATCAAGCAGGTAAATTCAAAACCCAAGAATTCTTAGAAAAAGAATCCAAATCTTGGTAGAAATATGAAGGTAATATGGACTGATTTTGCTTCAAACTCACTCTTTGAAATTTTCACATATTACAAGGAGGTTGCTAGTGAAAATGTAGCTCAAAAAATCAAATTTAGAATATTCTACGCTACAAGACAACTAATTAAGCATCCCCAATCGGGACAAGTAGAAACAAATCTTCAAAAGCTTAATGAAGAGCACCGCTATATTCTTGTAGGGAATTATAAAATAATCTATAAAAGAGTCAAACGATGGCATTTTAATTACTGATGTGTTTGACACCCGCCAAGATCCAATTAAAATCTTCAAGTCAACAAAAAAGCCCAGCAGGTAACAAGGACGGTATATGTTATTGCCTGCGGCCAAAACACAATCTGCTTTTTATATGACGGTCTGCAGTTGGCCGGCCACCGCTTCTAGCCAACATGTTTTTTGCATGTAAGACAGATTTGTTTTTAAGAGAAAGCTTGGTGCCATCTATAATCCCTTGCAAAAAACATGTCGTCTCCCCCTGTTGTCGGCAACAACACATACCGCCTACCGTTAGCTGTAAGGCAGATTACTCAAAGACCTCATTTTACCTGGACTTCCTACGCGCAAGCAAGAGTTTTGCAGCCCGTCCTTGCAACCGTCCCTTCGCTGTAAAACACATGCATTTTGGCTTACCCGGACTTCTCCGTCTAGACAATTTTATCATGACAAAAAAAACCTACCCGTTTACCGGGACATTTAAGACTATATTTGTATAATAGATACTTGTAAAAATGAAATCAACCCCCCTCACAAATAAAAAAACGGTTTCTAAAAAAGAAAATCCGACCCAATTGATCAAGGGTGAGAAAGGTGAGCCAAAACAAAAGCAAGATAACTTAAAAGCGCAGAATCAACCTCCTCCGGTTCCGGGAGGTGGCATTGTGGTAAATCCTTTTCCGGTAGTTGCAATTGGTGCATCTGCGGGAGGGCTAGAAGCAATAACACAACTTTTACAAAATCTTTCTCCCAACACGGGCATGGCATATATTTATGTGCAGCATCTCAGTCCCGACCACAAAAGCCTTCTTACACCTCTTTTGTCAAAAATAACTGAAATGAAAGTGCAGGATATAGAGGAAATGGAGAAGATAAGGCCAAATAATGTCTATGTGATTCCTTACAATAAAGAAATTGAGGTGGTTGACGGACACATACAATTAATTCCGCGTCCCAAAAATAAAACCTCTAATCTGTCTATTGATGTTCTTTTCTCCTCCTTAGCCGAAACACATAAAGAAAATGTTATTGGTATTGTTCTGTCAGGAAGTGCCAGTGATGGCACGCGCGGGTTAAAAGAAATAAAGCAGGCAGGAGGAATAACTTTTGCTCAGGATGAATCTGCAAAATTCCCAAGCATGCCTCAATCGGCTATTGCCGCAGGTGTGGTTGATTTTGTTTTATCACCAAAAGAAATTGCAAACGAGTTAACATGGATGAGCAAACATTCTTTTGTAAAACGAAATGCAATAAAAACCACACCGGAAGATGAAATTGAAAATAGCAATCCCGACTTAAAAACTATTCTTCAGATTTTATATAAAAGAAAGAACGTTGATTTTAGCCACTATAAGATGAACACCATCAAGCGTCGAATACTCCGCAGAATGCTGATACATAAAATAAAAACATTAAACCAATATGCGGGGTTGCTGGAGCAAAAGAATAATGAAGTGGACCTGCTTTACCAGGATTTACTTATTAATGTTACTGATTTTTTCAGAGATACGGATGCTTTCCTGATTGTAAAAAAAACCATACTGCCCCGATTGCTTAAAAGCAAAGCACAAGGCGAAACATTGCGTGTTTGGGTGCCTGCCTGTGCCACTGGCGAAGAAGTATATTCCATAGTTATGATGTTGCTGGAAATACAAATAAATAAAACTAACAAAATTCCTTTTCAGATTTTTGCTACTGACCTCAGCGCAGAGGCAATCATTGAGGCCCGCATTGGAGAATATTCGATGCAACGGCTTAAAAATGTTTCACCCAAACGCCTTCAGCAATTTTTTACAAAAACCAAGGACAAGTACCGCATCACCAAATCCCTTCGCGATGTATGTGTTTTTGCCCAGCACAATATTTTGCATGACCCTCCTTTTTCGCATATTGATTTTATCAGTTGCCGTAACATGCTTATCTATCTTGATACGGCTGCCCAGAAAAAAGCCTTTGCAACCTTTCACTATGCATTAAATGAAGGTGGATGCTTGTTGCTCGGAAAATCAGAAAACATTGGAACATCTACACAGCTTTTTACGACTCTCAATAAAAAGTTTAAAATCTATTCACGCAAAAAAAAATCCGGTATACATACGATACCTGCTATAACACCTCGCTTTTCGCAACTGCCTACCGGAAAGGCAGTCCCAACCTTGCCAGGACAAAATAATACCATAAATTCCATCTCCCAAAAGATAACTACTGCATCAATTAGTAATCTTGGCAACGCCTTTGATTCCGTTCTGCTTTCCCACTATATGCCGGCAAGTGTGATTATAAATCACGAAATGGAAATCCTCCAGTTCAGAGGTTCAACTTCGTTGTATCTTCAGCACCCATCCGGTAAAGCTAGCTTCAATATTTTAAAAATGGCGCATATTGAAATTACTTTTGAACTACGCAATGCCATTCATCAGGCTATTAAAACAAAACAGACAGTGCGTAAAACGGGCATCGAAATGAATCGCGATACAATCGGGAATACCGTACAAATAGTTAATTTAGAAGTGATGCCCCTTAAAATAGAAGGAGAGGAGCCATTGCTGCTCATTGTCTTCACTGGACAGCAACATTGGAATTAATGGAGAACACCATCCAAGGCGGGAAAAACAATTCCAGTGCTAAAGACCGAAGAATAAAAAAATTAGAAGAAGAACTTGCCGCTGCACGCTTAGATATGGGGGCCATCACACACGACCAGGAAGCTGCTAACGAAGAATTGCAGAGCGCCAATGAAGAAATTGTTTCTAGCAATGAAGAATTGCAGAGTCTAAATGAAGAATTGGAGACCTCAAAAGAAGAAATTGAATCTACTAACGAAGAGTTGATACAAGCAATCAGGAATTGCTGGCACGAAACCTAATGTTGAAGAATTATATACTTATTACGAAGCCATTCTTTCTACAGTTCAAGAACCTATGCTTATTCTTGATAAAGACATTCGAATTAAATCGGCCAATAAATCATTTTATAAAATATTTCATGTAACCGAAGACGAAAGTATAGGAGTTTCACTCTATAAATTGGGCAATAATCAATGGAATATTCCCGGTTACGTGAATTGCTGGAAGAAATCGTTCCAAAAAATATCCGTATTATAATTTTGAAGTAGAACACGATTTTCCTGTTATAGGACACAAAATAATGCTGCTCAATGCGCATCGCATTATTAAGCAAAGTCATAACGAAGAATTAATAGTGCTTACTATTATAGATATTACAGAGGTAAGGAGGTTAGCAATCGAACTTCAGATGAAAGAAAAGAAAGCATTAAAAAAACAACTTGAAGTGGAGAAAAAAGCACTGAAAAAGATTGAAGAGAGTAATAATGAATTGAAAGAAGCAAAAAGTAATGCTGAATTAAAAAGACAGATTGCAGAAAATGCAGTGAAAGCAAAACAGCAATTTTTGTCCAATATGAGTCATGAAATCAGAACACCGATGAATGCAATTATCGGATTTACCAATAGTAGTATTGAAGTCCAAATTAGACGAAACACAAAAAGAATACATAAACGCAATTAAAGTATCCGGAGATGCGTTGATCGTTCTAATTAATGATATACTGGACCTTGCCAAAGTGGATTCCGGAAAAATGACCTTTGAACAAATACCATTTAACTTATCCAATTCCATTGCCACAATGCTTCATTTATTTGAAACAAAAATCAAGGAAAAGAATTTAGAATTGCTTGAAGAATATGATCACACCATTCCTGAAATTTTAATGGGCGATCCGATGCGATTGCGTCAGATTATTTTAAATCTTATAAGTAATGCTGTAAAGTTTACCTCAAAAGGAAAAATTACCATCAGTGTTCGGATGCTGAAAGAAGATGTAGAAAAAGCAACTATTGAATTTGCTCTGTCTGATACAGGAATAGGGATTCCTAAAGATAAACTAGCAAATATTTTCAATGATTTTGAACAGGCATCAAGCGAAACCACCAGATCATATGGAGGAACAGGCTTAGGACTTGCCATTGTTAAACAATTGGTAGAACGTCAGGGAGGCACAATCATCGTAAATAGTAAAGTAGACAAAGGGTCAACCTTTGGTTTTGTATTGAGCTTTAAGAAAACAAAAAAGAAAACACAAAAAGAAACAGAAGCAGAAACTGCATTCGAAAACAGTACTAAAAAAATAAAAGTATTGGTAGTGGAAGATATTGCGCTGAATCAACTTTTAATAAAAATAATAATAGAAGATTTTGGCTTTGAAGTGATATTGCCGGCAATGGGAAAATTGCCATTGAAAGTCTGCAAAAAAATAAATATGATATTATTCTGATGGACTTACATATGCCTGAAATGAATGGCTTTGAAGCTACAAAATACATTCGTACACAAATGAATTCTAAAATTCCCATTATTGCACTTACCGCAGATGTAACCACTGTTGATGTTGAAAAATGCAAAGCTGTTGGAATGGATGATTATATATCCAAACCCATTGACGAGAAATTATTATACAGCAAAATTATTAAGTGCCTTAAGAACCTGGATTAGAATGGAAGTTATGAAATCTAAGAGTGCTGCAAAAGACTTTCCTGTCGTTTGCGTGGGTGGTTCGGCCGGTGGCCTCGACGCCTATATCCGGTTACTACAGCATCTGCCGGCCGATATGGGTGTTGCTATCGTCATCGTTAATCACCTGAGAACCGTAGCCACCCTGCTCCACGAGATTCTCCCGCGCTACACGAAGATGCCGGTTGAACTGATCACGGAAAGATTGGACATCCAGCCCAACCATGTGTTCATCATCCCGGAAAAGCGTGATTTGCACGTTCTTGATGGAGAGTTCCGTCTAAAGCCGATATCAAAGCCCAGGGGATGGCCCGACGTGATTACGGTTTTTCTGCGTTCCCTGACGGAGCACTGGGACGGCAAACTTATCGCTGTCATTGTCTCTGGATATGATGGTGATGGGGCAGCAGCGCTGTGCGGCATAAAAGAAGTGGGGGGCATTACCATCGCGCAGAAGCCCGACACAGCCGGGCAGCCAGATATGCCTGAGAGCGCAATAGCAAGCGGGTGTATAGATTTTGTTCTTTCACCTGAGGATATCGCTAAAGAAATTGTACGAATTTTAAATGCAATTGAATAGGAACTCCTAGTTTATCAGGAAGCTCGTAGAGTTAATCAGTCTCTTACATTTTGTTGGCTATAAGTTTTATATAAGATCTCATTACCATTTGTTTTAAAATTTCTTAATATTTGAGACAAATACAAAGCGGGGCCGTCCCTTCGCTGTAAACCACATCCCGCAAAACCGCACTTACACAATCACAATTCCAAAGTTTGCGGAAAGAGCCTTCCAGCCCGTCCCTGCCACTCGGCGAGACAGGCGGCTAAAGTAGAAAACCTTGTTACATCATGACAAACTACAAAATTTGCCCAGCAGCTAACTCACTGGCAAATGTAATAAGCTGTCAAGCATCCGAATACATATACAATCAACAACTTAGCTTATTACACTTGCCAGCCAGGTTTCGACTCATAGTTTTCGGATTTTTATGAAAATATTTAATGATAAACAGTAGATAAAAACAAATAGATGTTCTCCATAAAGACAAACTCCAATAGCATGACAAATCAGTGCTATCTACCGGGACTTAAAAAATACTGATTTACCTTGACAACTTCTGCAACCGAGACAGTTTTAAAATAGCCCAGCAGCTAACAAGCGGGTATAGGCAATAAGTTTGTCACAATTTTTGCACCACACCTTGACAACTTTATCGTGAAACAAAAATCTCGTCCGTTTACAAGCATCGTGATTCCGGCTCTGGACAGATCCGTGCTAAAGAGACAATTAAATCTTTCGCCGGGACTTGCAAAAATTGCGCCATACCTTCCTTGCACCGGGACAGCTTTTCGGCTAAAGTACCAGGACTCTGGCCGGTGCTTACGTCAGGTAACACTTACTCCCCATATTGCCGGGCCGTTAGGTTTCAGGCTGTGGCCATGCGAAACAATCAACTATAAAAATCTGTTATCTTTGTAAAAAAAGTACACCATGACAGTTTCAGATTTAAAACTCAAAATATTCAGACAAATCGATTCTCTCGAAAAGAACCGACTTGAGGAATTTTATGGATTATTGCTGAACTATATTAATGGTAAGAAAGATATTTCCGATTGGGAAAAGCTTACTACCGCTCAAAAGCAAGGATTAATTGATGCTATTGATCAATTGGATTCAGGCAAAGGAATTTCTCACAAGGATGTTATAGATAAACTTCGAAAGAAATATAATGCCTAAGAGAATCAAATGGTCTCCTCTTGCTGAAAGTGACCTTTCAAATATTCTGAACTATCTTGATCAAAACTGGGAGAAAAAAGTTGCTGCAAATTTTATTGATTTGACTGACAATTTTATTAATCAAATCTCTATAAATCCAAAACAATTTCCATTTATAAATAAAAGAAAAGGGATTCGCAAATGTGTCCTGACCAAACACAATTCTCTTTTCTACCGTGATAAGAGATCAACAGTGGAGATCTTTAGAATTTATGATACGAGACAGGATCCAAATACTCTAACTTTTTAAACGGGCCCGAAAACCTAACACGGACAATATGGGTAAGTTGTTTGTCACACTTTTTGCTTTTGCTCCTGCACCCAAGACAAATTTGTAATGGTCGTTGCACCCGGACACGCGCATCTGCCCGCAATTTAAATCCTGCACCGTGACAGATTTCTGGCTCCGAGACAGTTTGTACCGCGACACTGCGCCAGTGCCCCCAACAAAAATCCTGTACCGTGATAGTTTCCCGGCTCCGATCAAACTTGTACCGCGACACTCGTAATGCTCATAAAACTTGTACCTGGACGGCAAAAACTGCGCCATACCCTCCTTGCACCGTGACAGCTTTCTGGCTAAAGTACCAGGACCCTGCCCGGTGCTGCGTCGGGTAACAGCCACCGCCGCATTCTGGCTCCTCGCTATTCCGACATAAATGTCGGAACTTAACGCTCGGCCCTCCATATTGCCGGGCCGTTATGGTTAATTCGTTATAAATGTGCCCATTAGGAAATCCATTAAAGAACTAACCATAAATGAAAAAGCGATGTGCTTTTCTGAAACAAATATTTCGCAGTTATCAGGACATACAAGTATTATGACAGTTAATCTATTATTTAAAATATTTTGTTTTACTCCTTTTGTTTTTCTTTTCCATTCATGTAACAGTAACAAGCCAAAACCATTTTCAAATTGGCAAGAACCCATTACAAGAATAGAGTTTGTTTTAATACCAAAAGGAAGTTTTCTTATGGGAAATCCGTTAGCAGAACGAGACACCAACAATTTAGAATCCATACATTTTGTGACTCTCACTCAAGATTTCTGGTTGTCTAAAACAGAAATAACACAGGAACAATGGCAAAAAGTTATGGGAGTTAGGGAATTTCATCCAGATAAACCTAATCCTTTTCATTACAACAATTCAAAGTATCCAGTTGTAAGCAAATCTTATTATGATGTACATAATTTCCTACAAAAATTAGGAACGCTATCTCCAGGAAATCACTTCCGTCTTCCTACAGAAGCAGAATGGGAATATGCATGTCGGGCAAATACTTATACTAATTATTCCTTTGGACAAAAAATTTCTGATTCTTTGAGTAATTACAATGCTGAAATTCCTTCGAAATATTCGATCATTGGAAAAAATGTGGGACATCCAACATCAGTGGGTAGCTATTCCCCTAATCGTTGGGGATTATTCGATATGCACGGTAATGTTTGGGAGTGGGTCTCAGATTGGTATGCACCTTATTCTTCGCAACAAACAGTAGATCCCCAAGGACCTCAAAATGGGACTCTCAAAGTTATACGAGGTGGTAGTTGGTATTTTGGTGCAGATAATGCTCGATCATATTCTCGTGGGACACATTCTCCTCAATTATGGGGATTCTCAATAGGATTTTGCATAGTACGGGAAAAAGTCGACTTCAAATAAAAAATGATACAAGATTGAGTCTAATCTCGTTTTCTGATAATAATAAAAAAAAGAACTAACCATAACACGGACAATACGGGTAAGTTGTTTTCTGCTTTTTTATGGAAAAAGCGGGACAGGTTGTCACGATTTTTGCTTTTACTCCTGCTCCAAAGACAAATTTGTAATGATTCTAGCACCCGGACACGCTCAACTGCACGCAATCAAGTTCCTGCACCGTGACAAATTTCTGGCTCCGAGCCAGTTTGTTCCGCGACACTGCGCCAGTGCCCCCAATAAAAATCCTATAACGTGATAGTCTACCGGCTCCGTTCAAACTTGTACCCCCGCTTTCACTTCGTTCAGACGGGGCGCGGCGCGACACGCGTAATGCTTAAAAATATTGTGTTCGCGCGGGGCGCGACGTGACCACTTTCTGGCTAAAGTATCAGCCCCGAGTACTCGGGGTGTCCGGTGCTTGCGTCGGGTAACACAACCTCCCTTTTTTGCCGGACCGTTATGGTTAACCAGCAGCCTTAGTAACAAGATAATAACTTAATACGATTTGCATGGAATTTGTGGTAAAAATGAAAACTTACAACATGAAAACTAACATAGTCATTTTATACCTTTTCTTCACCATCATTTTGATTGGTTGCCAGAAAAATGATCCTGATGATCAAATAATTGGTAAATGGAGATGGGTTAAAACAATCATACCATATGGACAAATAGAAACAAATCCTCAATTGACAGGTTTTACAAAGTCACTTGTGTTTCTTCCTGATGAAACTATAAAAGAATTTAAAAATGACACCCTTATAAACACCACAAACTATATTATTGAAACTTCTTATGCAGGACAACTTCGACTTGTTAGCTCAATTATAACATCTAACTTTTCTATAGAAAAAGACAGTTTGATTTTCAACGAAGCATATGTTGACGGCCCATTTATCTGGTATGTCAAGACTAAAAAATAAAAAACTAACACATAACACGGACAATAAAGGTAAGTTGTTTGTCACGGTTTTTGCCTGGTGACGTGAACGCCAGCCGAGCAAAAACCGGATGTTGAGTATGGGCCCGAACGCTCTTTTTTCTTTTGATCATTTATCTTCATCTTGACAGTTTCGGCTGGCCAGACAGATTCGTTGAAGAGTTAAACCCGGATACGCGCATCTGCACGCAATATAATTTCTGTACCATGACAGTTTCTGGCTCCGACCCAGTTTATACCGCGACACTGCACCAGTGCCTTCGAACCAACATTCTGTAGCGTGAATAGTTTGCCGGCTCCGATCAAACTTGTACCCCCGCTTTCACTTCGTTCAGACGGGGCGCGGCGCGACACGCGTAATGCTTAAAAATATTGTGTTCGCACGGGGCGCGGCGTGACAGTTTCTCGGCTAAAGTACCAGCCCCGAGTACTCGGGGTGCCCGGATGCTTACGTCGGGTAACAGCCACCGCTGCATTCTGGCTCCTCGCTATTCCGACATAAAATGTCGGAACTTAACGCTCGGCCCCCGCTGAGGCGGGGCAGGCTCTCCATATTACCGGGCCGTTAGCGGAAATGTTTATCGAGTAATCTTCCTCGAAGTAGACCAAAGTTAAATTGTTTTAAACATTTCTTAAAATATCATGTTTTCTTCATAAGTCATCGAACATATAACTCAAATTATATGAAACACCTATATTTAACAATTCTTTTTGCAGTTGCTGGACTTAATACTTATAGTCAAACAACAAAAAATACTTCTTATCTTAATCAATCCGGAGAAAGAGTATTGCGTCTGGAATGTGAATTACCAGTTGACATTTCTACAGCATGGAAATTCTTTACTGAAGACAGTAAAATCAGATTGTGGATGTCTCCATTAGCCCATATTGAATTAAAATCTGGAGGTTATATTGTTACTAACTATGACACGACAAAAACTCTTTCAGATAGTTCTTCTATTATTTTACCAATTATGAGTTTCGTTGAAAAGGAGTTACTGGTTCTAAAAGTCAATCTCAATAATAATTTTCCAAAAAGTACCCGCGATACTGATGACAACCTTCAAGAAATAATACAATTCATTAGATTGGAAGACAAGAGAACAAAAATTATATCCTCAATGACAGGATGGGGTAATGGTAGTGATTGGGACAAAGTCTACCCTTTCTTTGAGCAAGGTAATAGCTGGACTTATAACGAATTGTTAAAAAATTTCAAATAAACACATCCCATATAAAATGTTCCCTCACGAGAGCTTATACATAAAACACTATCCGCTAACACGGACAATATCGGTAAGTTGTTTCCCGCTTTTTTATTGAAAAAGCGGGACAGGTTGTCATGCTTTTTGCTTCTGCTCCTGCTCCCAAGAATGATTTGCTAACGGTTCTCGCACCCGGACGCGCACCATGCAGGGCAAAAAGTGCGCCCCCGCTTTCGCTTGCGCTACTGCGGGGCAGGCTCCCCCTCCTTGCACCCCCGCTGCTCACTTCGCTCGCACGGTGCGCGGCGTGACAGCTTTCTGGCTAAAGTACAAAGACCCTACCCGGATGCTACGTCGGGTAACACGCCACCGCTGCATTCTGGCTCCTCGCTATTCCGACATAAAATGTCGGAACTTAACGCTCGGCCCTCCATACTGCCGGGTCGATTAAAGTGCCATTATCCCCGTATATATTTGACATTCAGTTAAATTCGCACGATAACAATGCAACAGTCTTGACCTTTAATTGATATTCTTCCATTGGACATACCCCAAAATCTTATGTTGGGATTTCTCTATTGACCATTTATTCTGATTTTCAGGCTTTCAACAAGTGATAAAAGAAAAAATGGGGATACTTTTTTATGATTAGCATAAAAGTATCCTCCTGTATATATTTGTATTACCACACACAAAAACAGGAGGATACAAAATGAACTTTAGCCATTTAGCTAATAAGTTACGGTACAAAATAACAAAATTTTTGGGGATACTTTCCCAGGGACTTGATAAAACTGCAAGAAGGTTTGTAAAGGAAGCTATTTATGGCATCATGCTTCCGAATCAGTTATGCTGACGGAAATCGGGAGGCAACTTGAAAGCCGGGTATCATTAAAGAAAACTGAAGAAAGGTTTAGCAGGCAACTAATCAAGCCGGAGATATGGAGCTGCTTGCAGAAAAGTATATTGTCAATTGCAAGTGAGAGGGTAAAAGAAAAGACTTTATTGATACTTGATTTAAGTGATCTGAAAAAGACGTATGCAGAAAAAATGGAATATCTGGCACAAGTCAGAGATGGTAGCGAAGGTGGAGAGACTTGTTGACGGGTACTGGACCAACCAGGTCATTGCACAGAAGTAGATAGTAATGAAATAACGCCGTTATATTATTCACTTTACTCACAGAAATCACCTGATTTTGAAAGTGAGAATATAGAAATAATAAAAGCTTTTAATCAGGTAGGTAAGGCCGTTCAAAACAATGGTATATGGGTGATAGATCGTGGAGAGACAGGGATGATTTATATGAGGCGCTACTTAACTATAAAAGAAACTCATTATACGGCTTGTTGGCTCAAGGGACCTGATATATGAAGGTAAACCTTTGAGATCATTATGGCTGGCATATGCATGCCGGCTTCCATATGAAAATAGTGTTATTAAGATTATTGGGGGAAAGAAGATTTATTCAATTTAAGATATGGATTCATGCAAGTCTATCTCCCGGAGCTAAAAATCCATTAAATATGGTGGTTATTAAAGGATTTGGTGATAAACCTATGATGCTGCTTACATCACTTAAAATAACTTCAAATGAAAAAGATCTCTGGTTCATTATTTCGTCTTACTTGAAGCGATGGAGCATTGAAGAAACAATACGCTTTATTAAACAAACTTATGAACTTGAAAATATCAGGGTCTTAAAATATGTCCGTCTGAAGAATATGATGGCTTTGCTGCTTGCTGTATTTTATTTTGTTGCCATCATACTGGACCAGTCTCAGAAACTTACTGTTATGGCTGGGCATGTTCTCAAATGGGCTAAACGTGTATTTGGGATACCAGATTTTAAATATTATGCCCTTGGCGACGGACTTATCAAATATTTTCTCCACGTTTCCGGGAAGACTAATTAATCCAATAAAACATCATGATCCACAACTTAGTTTTGGATTTGGTTAAAAAATGGGGTATGTCCAAAATTTTCCATTGGACATACCCCAAAATCTTAGGTACGGAATTCTATTCTGACCATTACTTCTATCATTCAGGAGATTAGCATGTGATAAGTATAAAAAATGGGGATACTTTCTTTTTGATTGCAAAAGATCTCCTCCTGTGTATATTTGTAATACCACTCACAAAAACAGGAGGATACAAGATGAACTTCAGCCATTTAGCTAATAAGTTAAGGTGCAAAATAACAAAATTTTCGGGGATACTTTCCAAAAACTCGATAAAACTGCAAGGCGCTTTGTAAAGAAGCAGTTTATGGGATCATGGCATCCCAGCTTGTGATGCTCACAGAAATAGGCCGGCAGCTAGAAAGTCAGGTAACCTTGAAGAAGATAGAGGAAAGGTTCAGTCGCCAGTTAAAGAAGCCTAAAATATGGGGTCAAGCATCCATGATCAGGTATTGTCTATGGCCCGGTCCAGAGTGAAGAAGGATACCCTTTTAATACTGGATCTGAGTGACCTTAAGAAGAAGTATGCCGAAAAAATGGAACACATGGCACACGGTTCGTGACGGCAGCGACCATGGGGAGACTTGTTCACGGATACTGGACCAATCAGGTCATTGCTGCGGAAGTAGGCAGTGATCAGATTACACCATTGTACCTTTCATTATACTCCCAGGTCTTACCCGAGTTTACCGGGGAGAATAAACCAAATTATAAAAGCGATGGATCAGATTGGCGGAGCCCTTGAAATAAAGGGCATCTGGGTCATAGACCGAGGAGGAGACAGGGATGCATTGTATGAGTCCTTGCTTCGGAATTTAAAAGGGATTTTATTGTTCGCCTGGTTGGTTCCAGAGACTTCATTTATCAAGAAAATAAGGCCCGGGTTTCTCTTTGGTTGGCATTTGCGTGTCGATCACCTTACAAGAGAAGCTTTGTCAGAGATTTAGAAAAGGAAGAGGTCCAGTATAATATCAGATATGGTTTCTGTTCCAGTTCAACTTCCAGACATTGATGGACAACTCAATATGGTTGTTGTACAAGGTATTAGCAATAAACCTATGATGTTGCTAACGACGCTAAGGATAAGCGGGTAGAGAAGGATCTCTGGTTTGTTATTCAGGCTTACATGAAGCGATGGAGCGTCGAGGAAACCATCCGGTTCATCAAGCAAACCTATGATCTGGAGAATATCAGACTCCTAAAGTATACCCGTTTGCAAAACATGATGGCACTGCTACTGGCGGTATTCTTCTTTATCACTCAGCGGTTCTGGATCAATCTCAAAAACTCAGCATTATGGCTGGCCACATCCTGAAAAATGCAAAAAGGGTCTTCGGGAATCCCGGATTTTAAGTATTACGCTCTCGGGGATGGGCTCTTCAATATCTTCTCTCAGCTTCCCTGGCGAACTGCAAAATATCATCAGAAACTAAAACAAATACAACTCCTGGCATTCGGGTTTACTCTAAAAAATGGGGTATGTCCAAATATTCTTCCAAACTTGACATTTACAGAATAAAAGTGTAAATTTGGTTAAAATACTCAATGACAAACATTTATACAATTAACTAATGATATGAAAGATTATAAAAAAGCAATCTGGCAAGTTATTATCCTCAGTATCTGGATTAATGTGGCCGAAACAATAAGATGGATAGTATTTGCAAAACCATATTTTATAAGTCATTATCAAAGAATGAATATTGAACCACCCGGTGGACCATTATATTTAATAATATGGTTTGTATGGGGAATTTTGCTTGCACTTTTTATTTATATTCTCTCCAAAAAATTTACATTAATAGAAACAACTATCATTGTTTGGTTATCGGTATATTCCGGGATATGGATAATGCTATTTAATCTAAGACTTGTGACTTTTCCAATTTTAGCTGCAATAGCAGCATTTTGTTTTATCGAAATATTTATTGGTACTCTGATCAGTAAATATTTTCATAACCAAATTAAATACTAATGATGTAATGCCACACTAAGCTTTTCAGAAGCAATAATTGACTAGATAATAAATAATTAACGCACTATAACACGGACAATAAAGGTAAGTTGTTTGTCACGGTTTTTGCTTTTACTCCTGCTCCTCAAGACAGCCTTGTAATGGATGCTAAATCCGGACACCCGCATCTGCTCGTAATCAAATTCCTGCACCTTGACAGATTTTTGGCTAAGAACATGTTGTACCGCGACCACTCCCCTCAGCACCAACAGCGCCCTTTTCATTTACCAACCTTCTGTTACCTTGACAGCTTACCGTTCATTTATCAACTTTGTACCCGCGACACTCGTAATGCTCAATAAAATTTGTACCTGGACGGCAAAAACATGTGCCATACCCTCCTTGCACCGTGACTATTTCTGGCTAAAGTACCAGGATCCTGCCGGTGCTCGCGTCGGGTAACACAACCTCCCTTTATTGCCGGGCCGTTAGCTTCATGCGATGCCGTACATTGCATCAGACAGATTCGCTTAATTAGTAATTCTATAACATATAGAATCTGATAAACTATCGACTTAAATAATAATTCAATGAATATCAGTTTCAGTTTAGAATCAATTCTGATATTGGTGCACATAATTACTGACAAGTTTATATGATTCAATCTATTAGACTGAATCCTTGTAGAAAATTAGGTCTCTTCAATGAATATACTGCATATTTAATTTCTCTGTCGTCACTTGGGTTAATTGTTATTTTGATTTGGGCTGTCCTATCCTATCTATCCGAAGAAAATAATAGGACTTTCAAAGATTTTCTAATCAGAGTTCGACTGAATCACTTAATACCTAAATGGTTTTATTGGGCATTAGGCTTAGCAATCATCATGTTTATATCAACAGTAATTTTTTCTTGGTTCTATCATGGTTAATTTCACACAATATTATTCCTTTACCACAAGATGTCCCAGATTATATCAATCCAATCAAGCAGCTATCAATCGAAAAGGTTAAAGAACAATTAGTAAATCAAGGAGTAATTCCTTTAATTCCCATTGTCCTTATTATCAATATTTCTAGTGAAAAAAGAAATATTTTGGAGAGGTATAATTTTACCCAGACAAGAACTCCAACACGGTAAAAATGCTTTCTGGATACATGGAACAATGATGGGCCTTCACACATACTTCTTCAATATTGGCTGTTATACTGATTTTGATAGGATCAATAGCTTTAGCGATATGTTATTCAAAGGACCAAATGCACATGGATAAGTATCGTGGCGCATCCTCCTGAATAATAATAACGGTCTTCCGTTTCTCATTATGACTATAGCATAAGACTTTATTTTACTTGCCAGTATAAAAACAAAAAAACATTTTCAACATGACAAAAAATAAAACACTAAGGCTAACACGGACAATAGAAATTAATAGGTTTGTCACAAGTTTTGCTTTTGCTCCTGAACCTGTAAAGACAGCTTTTGTTAAATGGGGATAAACCCGGAACGCTTGTACCGCGACACTGCACCAGTGCATTTAGCAACCCCTGTAACCGGGGACTAATATATGCTCGCATCAACTTTGTACCGCGACACTCGTAATACTCAATAAATTTTCTGCCTGACAGCAAAAACACGCGCCGTACCCTCCTTCACCGTGACTATTTCTGGCCGCAGTACCGGGACCTGCCCGGTGCCGTCGGGTAACGTTTACTAATTTTATTGCCGGGCCGTTAGGTGGCATTTGCCGCACCAATTTGACATTCAGTTAAATCTGAATATTGCAATCCAAATATTTCGATAGTAAGCCAAGATAGAGCCCATTAAGATATTATTATCCATTGATGTCAAATAATTTTCTTTAAGTCCTCAATTAAATATTCTTGTAAATGAAAAAATCTAAGACTAAAATCATTTTCCTATAGCGACATTCACCTTAGTATGCATATTGTATTGTAAAAATCCTCCTAAGAGAAGACTCAATGCAGCCTTTTGCAGGTTACCCTGGTGTTTGCCAACTTAGATTCAATAAAACAAGAGCTTACGAGCCATTGTCTGGACACAATTAATATCAAGAATGGGCAAATAATTGCTGACATTGGTGCAGGCAATGGATATCTGGAGGGTATGTTATCTCTTTTCTTTGACAGTCTGACATTCTATATTCAGGATATTGATACATCAATTTGCAACCAAAAAGAAGTCAATAAAGTAGCTGACTTTTAAAAATCTTAAAGAAAGAACCATTCAATAATATATTCATAGCCGTAAATGGAACAGATTCTACCACTAAATGCCCTTGTCCTGATAATATTTGTGATAAGATATTTATGATAAATACATATCAGTATATCAAAAAACCTAAAGCCTTCATTCTAGGTATATGTTAGTGTTAATAAGAAACTAAAAAATGATGGACTTTTTTACGTGATCAATCCACAATATGGTGATTATGAAGATCTAGATCGCCAAAGGAAAGAGTATGGGTGGAATGCATTGCCTCTTGAGAGGCAGAGATTTCTGATATTATCAGTTGGCGGTTTTGAATTAATTAAAATCTCTAGAAAAATAACCGATGGTAAATTTTATGACCCATATATTATGACCTTCAAAAAAAAATATTAATAAAACGACCACCTAACACGGACAATAAAATTAATAGGTTTGTCACAAGTTTTGCTTTTGCTCCTGCACCCATGACAGCTTTTTAACCGGTGATAAACCCGGACCGCACCACTGCAACGCATTAAATTTCTGCACCGTGACTAATATTTCGTTCGCATCAACTTTGTACCGCGACACGCGTAATGCAAACCAGCTTTGTACCCGGACGACAAAACTTGCGCCATACCTTCCTTGCACCGTGACAATTTTCTGGCTAAAGTACCAGGATCCTGCCCGGTGCTTACGTCGGGTAACACACCTCCCCATATTGCCGGGCCGTTAGCACAAATAGTTCACGAAATTGGGCTCGCGCCTTCATCTATTAGGCTTATCATGAAACTTAACTTTTTCGTCATCTGGACTGAGAAGTGCTCCGCAACGACTACCTTGATAGATGATTTTAGCAACTATATTTTCTTTTCCTGGAGAAATATATCCGCAGGCCAATCTTGGCCAATTCCTGCTAAAATTACTTGTGCTAACCCTACGAGCTAGTTAGCGGTCATTCTTGATACCGATTTGACATTCAGTTATATCCACCAGATAAACATACAAATAATTTGACCGTTGGCCTATATATACAGTGACAACCATCTCATAAGAAAATAAAAAGATTTGAATATCTATTCTTTTTAATATTTTTTGATATTTAATATATATTTATTGTTTATCAATAAATATTTATTATCTTTGCGACATAATTTTAAACTTAACTATTATGTCAAAAAGAAACAACTTCGTATTTATAGGCCTGCAAATTGTTGGCTGGGTCATCTTCGTTGGCTTGTGCATTGAAGCCGGAGGCTTGATAGTCAATTTTATTTTCAGTCTTTACAAACCTGAATTTGTCCAGAACCTATATCAAAAGCTGGACTTAAGTGAAATGTATAATTCAAGCAAATGGGCATTTTTCGGAATGTACGGTTTTATCCTGTTTATCTCGATTTTGAAAGCATATCTGTTCTATGTTGTCATCAGGCTTTTAACAAACTTGATTTGTTAAAACCATTCAACAACTATGTTGCCGACCAGATTAAAAAAATTAGTTACATCACTCTTGCAATCGGGACTCATAAGTTACATAGCCCGGGAAACAGCCCGAAGTTTAGTGCATTATGGATTTGAAACCGACAAGCTGAATCAGTTCTGGGCAGACAGTCAAGCATATATTTTAATGGCAGCTGTAATCTATGTCATTTCGACTATTTTTTCAAGAGGAGTTGAAATCCAGAATGAAAACGATTTAACTGTTTAAACCATGCCAATCATTGTAAACTTAGATGTAATGATGGCAAAGACGAAAGATGTCACTTAATGAGCTATCTGAAAAAGTTGATCTGACCTTTCAAATCTTTCAATTTTAAAAACCGGAAAAGCAAAAGCAATCAGGTTTACCACCCTTGAAGCTATTTGTAAAGCCCTGGACTGTCAGCCAGGTGATATTCTGGAATACAGAGAAAATAATAATAAAACAACGATCCGCTAACACTTTATGCCAAATTCTTGTAGCCTGACAAATTCGTTCCATTTTGTTAGCTGGACTGCAAAACTTAAAACTTTTTACCAAAACTCTACTTTCGAGACAATTTCTACTCATTTGCCAGCATCAAAGTATACCATGACCGTTTTATGTATCCGGACTAATCAGGTCAGTCACGAAAACTTGAAATAAAGTATGATGCTCTCCTTTCTAAACCCTTCTGGGGTGACTGTTTCGCAACTTATTTAAGGAATAAAAACTACCATAACAGCTTTCTGCTACCGTGACAATTTTAAAATTACTACTTGTGCTAACAACGCTGGTATAGGCAATAAGCTTGTCACAATTTTTGCTCGCCACCTTGACAGTTTTATCGTGACATTTAACTTATCACTCATCTGCCAAATTTATTCCGGCTCTGGACAAATCCTGCATCCGGGACAACTATATCGTTCGCCGGGACTGGCAAAAATTGCGCCATGGTGGCTTGCCCGCCGGGACTATTTTCTGGCTAAAGTACAGGAACTCGTTTCGGTGGACGGTGCCACTAACGTTTACTCCCTCAACCGCCGGGCCGTTAGTGGTCAGTTTGTGCCTGAATTATAATTTCGTAACCTATTAGAAAGTACCATATTTAAGAATTTCAATTACGATTAAAATGGCAACAATTTTAAAATGTGAAGACAGAAATTTTCAAGAAGAGCCTAATAAGATTGAAAAATTCAAGCTATTCTCAGATTTTTCAAGGAGGCAAAAAGGTCTGAATCCCAAAAACTTAAACTTCGATTTGAGGTTACTAAATCCTGGACAATATTCAGCTCCATACCATTCTCATCGGTTTGCTGAAGAATTATTCATGATTATCTCTGGATCATTGACGTTAAGAATCCCTAATGGACTAGACATTGTTTCTTCCGGTGATTTGGTGTTTTTCGAAATGGGAGATTCTGGTGCACATCAGTTCTACAATCACACTTCAGAGCCTTGTACTTATCTGGATATTAGAACCTTTATTGGATTCGATATATGTGATTACCCAGACTCCGGAAAGATTCTGATCGCTCCTACTTTCGAGATTTTTAATAAGGAGGACCAAACAAAATACTTTGAGGGAGAGACAGAGGTCAGAAAAAAATGGGATGATTTAAAAAAAGAACCGAACCACTAACACGGACAATGCTATGAAAAGCAATCGCCCCGGGTTATCAAAGTTTAATAATATTCTTCTCCTATAAACTTCTTCAAAAATCCTGTAAAATCACACTGCTATCTGCGGTCAGTTAATACACCTGCCGCAATCACTTGTCATTTTTTATGACCGACAGGAGAATCAATTAACATTTAATAAAATATATGAAATCAAGACTAATTCTGGTAACAATCCTAATCTGCAATTCTGTATTTTCACAAGTTCCGGATCCAAACATGGCTCTTATCCCAGCCGGAGAATTCACCATGGGGAAAAACTCTTCCGGTACCACAGACTGGCAACCTGAGCATAAAGTTTCTGTTGATGCTTTCTACATGGATAAGTGTGAGGTTACCAACAAACAATATTTCGAATTCTGTACAAGGACAGGCAATCCTTTCCCTGAATTTTGGGGATCACAACAATTTAAATGCAGCCTTGATTATCCTGACCATCCTGTTGTAGGGGTAAGCTTTATGGATGCTGTGAAATATGCACAATGGGCAGGTAAAAGGCTGCCAACTGAAGCTGAATGGGAATATGCTGCAAGAGGTGGATTATCAGCAAGTAATTATCCCTGGGGAAATCTAATTGATTCAACCATAGTAAACTACGGCAAAAAATATAAGACTACTTTAAAGGTAGGTTCATTTAAACCAAATGGGTATGGACTTTTTGATATGGGTGGCAATGTTTGGGAATGGACAATGGACAATTATGGAGATGACTATTATGCAAATTCACCAGGTCAAAATCCCAAAGGCCCGAATTCAGGAAGGTTTAAAGTTATTCGTGGTGGTAGTTGGCATTCCGGTGCAATGTGTATTCAAACCTTTTATCGCAACGGCTTATCACCATCATGGATTGACTTTGCAGTAGGATTCAGATGTGTTAAAAGTGCCAGATAAAAAAGACTTCTTTAAGGTACAAAGTAATCAAGGCAGCCAATAACAAGTACCATTATTGTAAATTGGTTCCCGGGGACACAGGACGGGTTGTAACTTTTTATGATTATTATTCCTTAAAAGTTGGTAACGATCTTTGGAGGATTAACAAACCCACAGGACAACATTTTAATTTTAGCGACAGTTTCAATGATTGACAAGTTTCTTAACGAACCGGTAGCAAAATAGACCATTAAACAAAATTCACTGCACCTATAGACAGACTCAACACGACTGAAATTAAAACTTCCCATTCTTATGGAACAGTTTTTGTTGTGAACACCTGTACTAAATCAACAAATCGAATGAAATATTCACTCTTCTTTACTATACTAATCCTCAGTATTATAAGCTCTTGTAAGAAGAACGATTGTAATGAGATAATTTTATATGCAAAACATCTGGAAAGTGATTACGGGTGCGAGAATACAAAGTATAGTCTTGTAGTTGATTTACAGAATAATGGCAAAATCATAAGATCTAAAGAAGCATATGATGCCGAAATCGCGGGGCCTTGCCACCCGGATATTGATTTTTCCAAATATGACCTGGTTATTGGAAAACAATCTTCAGGAAATGAAAATGATACAATATTTTATGATTATCGTTCAGTTTGTCCAAATAATGAGTCTACTCTCACAGTAGACATAATTCAATCTGATGCAACAAGACCCGATAATGTTGTTTATCATGCAATAATTCCCAAACTTGGTGATGAAGAGACTCTTCAAATAATTGTTAATGTAAAGTAGGAATGATAAGATGGTCGCCTTGACCACATTCCGCCGGAAAGACCAACATTTTAATATTTATCTATTGATCATGGGATTAACTCTGGTTTTAAGTGGTCAGTTTTTACCGGCGAGAAGTGGTAAGTATCTTCAGTTTTTGCCCCTGAGAATCGAATATTTGAAATTTTTCGTGTACAGGTATCCAAAGAAATATGTAAGCAAAATGGGTTATTAGGCAAACTCCCGTTCTTTTTTCCTCGCTCTCGCTCTCACACTCACACTTTTTATGTGGGTGGTTTTTTTGTTTTCACGCCAGAAAGACGCCAGGTTCTGGGTTCTCGTTAAATTATTCGAGCTCCCTGATCTGAATGTTCCTGTACTCCATTTGCCCCCGGTCGGATTCCAGACCAATTGGCCCTGTAACCGGAATACTGAGGGCTTCCTCAAGAATCTCGTCATTACAGGTACAACGGGCTATATTATTCTTTACCACAACTTCAATCTTATTCCAATCCTGCGGCTTGTAGTTTTTGAGATTCTTGTATGGTCCTGCTAAAAGATAATCGCGGCATTGCAATTGCGTTCCCCTGAGATAAATACCACTATCAGCATTTTTGGATGCACGAAACTCCAATGTAAGTATAAAATCTTTCATGAACTCTTTTGCTGTCCAGATGGCTCCATATCGTTCAGCATACCCTTCAGTGAACGGATTAACCGTAAGAATCCCGTCTTTTACAAAAAAACGATTTTCTTTTGATTCTGTCATTCCATCGAATGACTCAAAAACGATTTTCTCCTGTGTCTTTTTACGATATCCCCAGCCAGTTAAATCTTTACCATTAAATAAGCTGATGGTGTCTGTCTTTTGATCAGAAATCTTATATGTGTTGGGGCTTTTGACAGCGATAGCGTTTGTTGCCAAAAACAATGTGAGCAGACCAGTAAAAATTCCAGTTTTCATATTTTGGTATTTTATTCAGATTATTGTGTAACACGCCTTAACTTTTAGAAAGTAATAAAGATATTTAATTTCTCTTTTAAAAGAATCCAGTTGGCAAAATACATCAGAGCTAATAATGATAATTGTCCTGTTTGCAGGATGGCTTCCCTATCTCAATTTGTTAAGCTTGTACTTCCGTAAGAGCAATTGATTATCTCGAAACAAGAGATGACATCAATTCAAAAAGCATAAGATATTATGGAGCGAGTTGGGGTGGATTTATGGGAGGATTGATACCTGCTGTCTGGCTGCTTCGCTAAATCACGCCACTAGTGTGATTCCTTACGCTCGGCCCGGTTCCAGTTTTGTGCCAGGATTTGAAGGGAAATGGGGTGTTATTGTTCAATGAAATTGAATTAACCTTCTTGTTGAATTATTTTATCAAGGGAACAGGTTTTGCCTTGTAGTCTAATGCAAGCACTGAGGATGGATTTTTCCAAACCAGGCAAATTGGTTTCTCAGAACGCTTAAGTCCTGCCAGTTCACTTTTAATGGAATAGAAATAAAACCCATTCCGATCCTTAAATTCATAAAGCGGTACGACCATCGGTGACGAAAACTTTTGTTGACCAAAAACGGTATGTTTCCCCGAAAACTTACCCTTTTCTTCTTTCTCAATGCCCTTGAATTCTCCATCGAGGTTACCTGCAGTTAATAGTGCCTTAAAGATATAGGACCAATGTTCCGTTTCCAGGGGCCATCCGTCAGCTTCGCATTCCCATGTACCGTCAGGTGTAAAGTTGGTCGATTTTAAATCGGGCAGTCCATAAAACAGAGGTTTAACCGGATGATCCTGATGATCAGGATATTTCACCTGAAGCGTAATTTTATCCTTTTCCCTGACGCCATAGACAGGGATCGAGCCATCAAAATTGTGATCCGGAGGCAGAGCAAAAAAAGGGATACTCTGAACGTCTTCCCACAGTCCAAGAGAATCAACCGACTCCCGCATCATGTATTGTTCATTATTGGATTCAGCCCTGACAAGGTACACAGGTGCCGGAAGCGAGAGCCTTTTGTCATCAAGAGCAAGCCTGTACATTATCTGGTTATAATCATAAAGCGGAGTAGGTGTTTTGGCGCCGGAAAATCCCGTTGTATATGTGCCTTCAAAATAAATCAGACGTCCGCTGTCCTGGTCAAACAAAGGGTGTTGTCCGATATTGTAGAAATCATAATTATTATGTCCGACGATTTTGGTTCCATAAATCCATGGCCCGGTCGGGGTGTCTCCTTCAAGAAACCAGGCACCGCCAAAGTTCTCTGATGCAATCATAATCCATCGTTTCCGAAAATTATTCCAGAAAACTGAAGATGGCCTTATTGAAACATCATTACCACTCAAAACATCAATAGACCTAAACCAACTTTCAGACTGCGATAGTTTGCCGGAAGCAATGAGTTCGTTTTGCTGACCTGGGCTAATTGCATCAGTGCCGGACTTCCAGCTATAAACGACTTTCCCTGACAAATCCCGTTCGAGTTTCACATCGGTTTCATCGTATTTACTTCCTTGAATGAGACATGTGAAATGTTCATAGCTGTCAGGATTGATTATATGGTTAATGTCAGCTGCTACCCGCTCAATCCCGTATCTGTCGAAAATATAAAAATACTCGGTAATGTCAGAACTAACTTTCAGAGGATGTCCTGAAGAGTGAACCTTATCCAGCCACTTATCAATCTTCACCAATGGTTCAAAAACCTGCAATGAATCATTAAACAAAGCTATTCCACGTTCGTAATCGAGGTCAAGGGTTTTTGTAACAGAGTATTTTGCATAGAGATGCTCTTCTCTGTTTTCATCCGGCAAAACAACAAGCCAATCGATCCATTTCAGACCAGGTCCGGGAATAGCACACATACCTTTATTTAAGCCTTCTGAATCAACAAAGTAATTCATATCTATCCCTATTTCTGGATTCAGTCCACCTTTGCCCGGCAACTCGGAAGTTGCTCCCGACGCTTCTCCATTGAAACTGGCTGGTCCGAAGGTGTCCCCCCAAAACCAATATAGTTTTCCTCTGTACAACGTTTCAATGAATGTGTCCTGACCCATCACTCTCCCATTGAGCCCCTGATGTTTGATTGGAACAAACAGACCAACCCGTGAGCTTTCACCATAGATATCCTGTCCCGTTATGCGATATAACCGTTCGGCGATATTTTCACACTTGATTTTTATTTTAGTACTTGTCCCGGGTATTGCATCAAGACCCAGCCAATCCGTGGGGCATTTATATCCATGGCTGAAAAGTGTAAAATTTACCCGTTGATTCATCAGGTTGGTGTCGTCAAAGGCAATAATCCCGTTGCTATCTGTGATGTAGAGCCGTTGACTTAAAGTTCTTAACTCTACCATAGGAACACCTCGACCTGTTTTTTGATCAACTACTTTAATAATAAAGTAATTATCACTGCCTTGACCAAAAACCATATTACCCCAGGGAGAAAGTATGTATAAAAGAGATATTATGGAAAACAATTTCGTCATGGACTCTGATCAGGTTTTTGGATCTTTAACCAGCTGATTTTCTATTAAAATCGATTATCCTTCTGGTTATAGGACGTAATAATACATGAAAGGTAAAATAAATAATAATCTCCATCTGCTGTTCTACATATTTTCTTTCTACAGGAAGTCATTTACTTTCTTCTGACGTTGCATTAGATTTTTAATCGTGAACAGTCTTGATAAAATTGTCAGGACTAAATTTGTTTATTTCATTGTATTTCAGTTATTGAGTTCATTAATAATTTTAATGTATTAAAAAGGGTTGTTGCCTCTTTGTAAAGTTCCTGATTTGAACCAACGGCTTTAAGCATTATCTCCATATTCATTGTTGAAATGATTGTCTTCGCATTATCTTCATAAATGGCAAGTTTACAAGGCATAAAAATGGAAAAATGAGGAAAATCTGTCAGCATTGCCGCTGCTGTTTTTGCCTGACAAATCTCATAAATAAAAACTTTCCGTTTTATTGGAAATCCTTTACTCTCAACTATTTCATGATAAATATAAGTTTGGAGTAATGTGAATTTGTATTTTTCACATTCTGTAGGTACTCTCACTGCCATTTTACCAATTGGTTGATTACTAATGATTTTGTAAGTAAACATTTCAATCATTTTTTCTGGTGGCATAAGTGCCTGCATCATCTTTTTTATCATTATTTCTTCTTTTTAAATATTGTAACTATTTCTTTAACCAAGTCGTTATTAACTTTATAACATGTTTTCATCCCGTGTTGACTGAGAAATACCTGTGGTCAAAGGTTTCCGGGGGAACTTAAAGGATTGTTTCCACCTTTGGTTTGACTGGTAGCTTTGAGTTTACATAATCAGCATGTTCTGTCAGACCCAAAGATTGCTTTCCTGAGGCTATGCTGTTTAAAATCGTCCCGTTTATGATAGGATGAAGTCCCCGCAGCGATAATGTTCCGGGATTGAATCACGGAAGCTCACAATCATATCAATACCTTTCTTGAAATTGGTTGTATTATTTACCCGTTTCAGAAAGTTGGCAAAATATCGTAAAATGGTGAATTTTTCTCCCCGAAAGGTAAGTTGTCAAATCGTGCAGCAAGAGAATCAAACAAACTCTCGCTCTCATATTTATATTGATATTCATTGATTGCATCAGCAAGGACACCTTTGACATTTTGGGAAGATAATATCCTTAGTTGTTCAAAACCAGCAACACTGTCAATTGCACCCAGGGCCAGCAATCCAGTACCTGCTATCGAATAAGAGGAATCATTTATTGAGCTCAGAAATAAATCTTTGTACATGTCCTTTTTGTATTTTCCAAGCGCTTTAATGGCTTCAGCCCGTACAGTTGATTTCGAATCGTTATTTGCCAGATTAACCAAAAGTGGTTCAACAGCATTCTTAACCGAATCATTACTAATATTTAATATTCCTGATTGCATAGATTCTTAATCCCTTATACTTATCGTTCATGGCAGTTTTCAGCAGGTCCAGTGCTTTTGGATCCTCATTCTGTTTCCCTGCAGCATAATCAATGGCTTCGCGCCGGTCGAGGTATAATCCTGCATTATGGTATTGGAAATATAATTATCAAGTGTTTTATTATCGGTTTTTTCGCAGAGCAGTATTTTATCTCCGTCAACGTTTATCAAATCTGGTTTCGAATCCGAAGGAAAAGAGAGTGTGTCTGATGCCTGATCTACCCATACATTGTAACGCTTTTTTTTAGCACCCTGATAAACATCAACAGCAATTGGAAATGTGAAAACCTTATCGGGCTGTGTTTGTTTTATGATCACCATTGTGGTTTTAGCAGCTGTATCGTAATCATAAATAATATCGAGCACTGGATGTCCGCTGCCAAAATACCATTGGTTCCAGAACCAGTTCAAATCCTGTCCGGTAACCTCTTCGAAAGCGAGCCGCAGATCATGTGCTTCAGCCGATTGAAATTTCTTTGTCGTAAGGAAAAGATTTACTGATTTGAAGAACGCACTGTCGCCTACAAAATTCCGAAGCATGTTCAGAATACGTCCGCCTTTCTGATAACTGACAGGATCGAACATATCCTCACGGTCTTTGTAAAAAAAGCGGACCAGGTCTTAATGCCCGCCCCCGGAATTTAAATATCCCTGCATCCCCCAATAATTCGTCTCGTCACCGGCATCTTTACCATATTTATATTCAACCCACAAAGTTTCACTAAAGTCAGCAAACGATTCGTTCAGTGTAAGATTGCTCCAGCTTTCAGTTGTAATATAATCACCAAACCACTGGTGAAATAGTTCGTGGGCGATTACAGTCTTCCCAGTCATTTCCATCAATCAATTGCCTTGCATCCTGTTGTGCATAAATTTCACTATGTGTTGTGGCAGTTGTATTTTCCATTGCACCGCTTACATAATCCCTTACTACAATTTGCGCATATTTTGGCCATGGATAATCTACTCCTGTAATACGCGAGAAAAATCCGATCATTTCAGGTGTCAGACCAAAGATTTTTCTGGCAAAAGGAGCATATTCTTTTTCCACATAATAACTCACTTCCTTGCCTTTATAGCTGTCTTTAATGATTGAATATTCTCCTGCCACCATCATCATCAGATAAGGAGCATGGGGCAAATCCATTTTCCAGGTATCGGTGCGGGTTCCGTCGTTATGCTTCTTTTGGCTTACCAACACACCGTTCGACAGGTCTGGTATTTATCCGGAACCGTCATACTGATTTCATTAGTTGTTTTTTGATTGGGTTTATCAATGGTGGGAAACCATCCTGAGTTAAACTCGGTTTCACCCATGTGTCCAGATCTGGGTAGGCTTATTCTTATCCTGTCCTGCAGGATTGATAAAATATAATCCTTTGTCGTCCGAAATTGCCTGATTTTCCAATGCTTTAATTTCATTTGGTTTAGCTATGTAATCGATGAAAACAGTATATTCTTCTCCTCCGGAATAGGATTTATCCAGCGTGATACAAAGTTTAAAACTGTCATAACTATATTTCAGGGGAATATGTCTGCCCGATTTCAGAACTGAGACTTCATTGATTTGCATTCCTCTGGCATCAAGATTCAGGGAATCGGTGGCATAAAAATGCGGATGCAGTGTGATCCATGCCTTGCCATACATCCACGATTTGGTGTAATCGAAGCTTACATCGAGTTTGGTGTGAACAAGGTCATTGATTTTTGTGGTGCTGGTACGGTAAATCTTTTCCCAGGGTTCTGACCTGACTGAATCCTGTGTTTGAGTGAAGGCTATTAATGAACAGAGAAGCAATACACCAAAAACGATCTTTTTCATAATTGTGATTTTAGTTTTGAATTAATCCATAATCTGTCTGCTTCGCTAAAATGATCCACCGAATCATTTTTTAACGATCGCATAGGGTCAAGTCCTGGCTGAAATGATATTCCCGGGAAAACCGATTCCCGTGAATATCCAACAGGATTATTTCTTAATCTTGATCAAATGAAGTTTTCTGCTGTTCTTATGTTATCGGCTGCCTTGCTGTTCGTCCGAAGTTTGCAATTGATAATCTTAGACATCAGTGAAGTTAAGGGTTAGTAACAATGGAATGTTCTTGAATAGCTTTTATAAATTCAGAGGAAGTTGACACCCATCCGAATAAAGCTTGTATGTTAAGCAGCGAAGCTTCATGATTGCTGCGGGATAATCCATATCCAATAGGCTCTGCCGTGCAATCTTCTAAAACAATAGGTGAATAATCTCTAAAGGTTGCATCCCGGACAGTTGATTCAACACAGATGCTTGTTGTGCAGCCGGTAATAATGAGATATTTTTTCTTTTGACTCCTGAGAATTGAATCTAACTGGAGTTTGATAAAAACCACTAAACCTGGTTTTGTAAACAATGATGTCGTCAGGCTGAGGGTGCAGTTGAATAATTATATCTGTATTCCATGTGTCCCGAATCAAAATACGGCTCTTGATACCAGTCGGGGCAGTCATTGTATCTCCCACATGCATGATTTGCAAGTGTCGCATGCGATTGGGAGAACCTTCGCTGCCTAAGTCGGAAAGGTCTTGATTATAGCCCATTTTGAGATAGATAATTTTAATCCCTGCTTTTCTTGCAGCTGCCAGTACATTTAATGTAGGACTAATTGTTTTCTGAATCATGGAAATATCTATACCAGCCCTGTCAAACATTCCACCTTTTGTTCCAAAATCATTTTCCATGTCGACAACAATAACAGCAGTGCTTGCAGCATCAAAAGCAATTGAATCTGGTTTAGCCATAATTTTCAAATACATCGGAATTGCAGAAGATGAATTTTTTATTGTGTTGCCAACCTGTTCCTCTGATCCTTTTTTATTTTCAGGGCTTTGACCTGACCTGCACCCATTTAAAATCAAAGCACAGACAACTGCGCCTAAAATTTTTGACATTGCTTTCATTGTCGTTTAATTTTGCTTAATCAAAGTTAGTTACAGGTAATTACTTTCTGTTTTATTGTGCCGTTTGTTCGGGGCGGTTAAGGTTGCCGATAACTACTTGATAAATGGGTAATCGTCATAAACTGAATTGTTGGTGAGCCTTATGGAATTGGTACCATCTCCGTTCATTATATAAATTTCCTGATTATTAGCAGTAATTACAGCAAAGTCTCTTGTACTGGTAAAAACAATCTGATCACCACTTCCTGACCAGGAAGGCCGGGCATCCATCCCCGGAGAGTTTGTCAGATTAGTTTGTCCTGTTCCGTCAGCATTCATCACATAAATTTCAGGATTTCCGTCTCGTGAACTCATGAAAGCTATTTTTGTTCCATCAGGTGACCAGGTTGGCATCTGGTCGAAAGCAGGACTGTAAGTAAGACGTGTAATGCCAGTTCCGTCGGCATTCATTATAAAAATGTCCGTACGCCCGGATGATACCCCTAAATCAGATTGAAAAACGATCTTTCTGCCATCAGGTGAAAAAGATGGCCATTTATCGTCCTGCGAACTGTTTGTTAACCTCATGACCTGATCTCCATCCAGATCCATCGTATAAATTTCATGATTGCCATCCCGATTGCTGGAGAATATAACATGGTTTCCGGCTGGTGACCAATCGGGCCATTCCTCGTCACCGGCACTATTGCTGATATTGCGAGCTCCTTTGCCGTTCGCATTCATTACCGAGATGTCTCTTGCATTTGTCGTTCCTGATGAAAAGGCTAATTGCTGCCCGTTTGCAGACCAGGCAGCCCGTCCATCCGAAATTGAATTTTCAGTCAGACGGACTACATTCAGGCCATCCGTATTCATAGCATAGATTTCATCAGTTAACCCATCCCTTTTGCTGATAAATAGAATCTTACGATCCTGCTTGTCCTGACTTACTGTACTCTGTGCAGAATTTTCGTACAATGCTGTTGAATTAAAAGTTGAAGGATCAAAATTTTCCTTTTGACAGGAACCCATAGCCAATAAAAGAGCTGTTGAAGCAGCTGCACTCAAAATAGTTGAAATTCTTCTTGTTTTCATAATTCACTTATTTTAAAAATTTAGCAATATGTAATTCCTTAAGTTTTCCTTCATGTTTTAGACGTGACAAAAGTATTTGACAAACAATGACTTAGCTAATTTTCCCGAATTGAATTAATCAACTTGTCATTAGAATGTCATTAAACCCTGATTTGATTTAAATCAAATTATCTTTTGATTTGAGAATCAGTTTATTATTATGAGTATCTTTACAGGAAACAAGACGGAATGCTGCAGAAACAAGAATTTGAAAAATTATTTCCCTGTAAATCTGGTCTATTTAAAGACCTCAATGATAACGAGTTGAACCTTATCCATAAAAATACTATTGAAGCAATTTATAAAAAGGGGGAGTCGGTTTTTAAACAGGGAACCAAGCCTTACGGCATTGTATTTATTAAAAAAGGATTAGTGAAAATTTCCTTTTTTGACAATGATCGGGAATTGGTGCTTTCATTGGAAAGCAGGGGTAAAATTATCGGTCTTCAGGCGCTGTTTCCATCCGATGTGTATCCATATTCAGTATTTGCCTGTGAGGAAGTAAAAGCCTGCCTTTTTGATATTCAGACTATCAAATCAATTATTCCGGCGAATCCGGGATTCAGCTCAGCTCTTATGAAACTGATGAATGAATACGCGATCTTTACCTATAAACGGATGGCTTGTCTTTCTTTAAATCAAATACATGGCAGATTTGCCCATTTGTTACTTCATTTGAGCCTTTCTGTGTATAAAAAGAAAGTATTTACTACCCCCCTTTCTAAAAAAGATCTGGCTTTGGTCACCAATATGTCACAGGAAAGCCTATCCCGTGTAATTCATGATTTCATAGCCGATAATTTAATTGCTTTTGAAAATAACAGAATTTCAATTCTTAACTATCAAAAAATAAAGCATTTAAGCATTGTTGGTTAACCTTTTATTATTTTATTTTGCTTTTATACTGATATTCTCCTGAGTGACGCAGTTTGATGATTGTCATAATTCATTCTCAGCGAATTTTGAGCTATTTAATTCTACCGTTTGCGCCATTTTAAAGCCTTAGTTACGGAGGTTGAGCTTAAGTCTTTGGGTTGGAGATGCACGATGTTTTATAGGGTTTTGTAAGAACTGAAAGCCAGTCGCCTTGACCACATTCCGCCGGTAAAACGGACATTTATATATTTATCTATAAATCATAGAATTAACTCCGGCCTTGGGTGGTCAATTTGAACCGGCGAGAAGTAGTCAGGATCACCGGCTTTTACATGTAATGATTGAGGCTTGATTATTTGATATAATAGAGAGTTACTAAACTGGTTGCAACTTTTATCCGTCAGGGGAGCTGATCAAGGAGATAATTCATTTGAGTTATCTCTTTTTTTTACTTCCATGTTTTACGTCTAAACGATAAGGAAATTATTTAAGACATCTGAAAAATTAATTTAATTTTGAATAAAGGAATTTGAGAAATATCATTTAACAGGTCATACATGAATTCCCGTTACATGATTTTACTTGTGGTGCTTATCTTTCCTGGTCTTATTACAAACGGCCAGTTCGGGTCTCCCACGAACCCGAAACGAGCGATGATCAATCCGGATTTAATAATCCAGGTTGGTGCATTCCGCCAGGAATCCTATTCTTTGGTATTGAAACAAAAGCTTTCAGATATTCTTGACAACCTTGTTATTATAGTCACTGAAGATGGATTTTATAAAGTTCGGATAACAGGTTTTTCAAGCCAGGAAGAGATGGAAAAACTTTATCCCACACTTGCCTTTATTGGATTGAAGAACTTCTGGGTATTACCAGTTAAGAAACAGGAAGAAATCGAACCGCAGGCTGTTGAACAACCTGATACTACAAAAAAACTGGATAGTGAGAATGTAGTTTTACCTGTTGTTGAAGAAGAAATACCTGTTTTGTCTCAACCGGTTATTGCTTTGCAGGTTGATGTTTTTCATAACAAAACGGATGCGTTGACTGCACAGAAAAGGATCAAAACTAAGCTCAATCTGCCTGTTGAGATTGTTCAGGAATGGGAATATTACAAAGTATTTGTAGTAGGATTCAAATCAATCGAAGAGGCGAATAAATATCACTCGGCTATTGCAAAACTTGGATACCCCCAAATCTCCCTGATAGAGAACTACAGGAAGAAGTAATAACAAAACAGATTTAACTGGCAACTTGAGTTAATTATATGCCTGTTTCTTAATTTACGACTTTCATCGTGACCCTGCTTGTTGTATATGCTGCAAAGAAACCGATTGCGCCATTATTGATATTACCTTTGACGTTTGCCGGAGGACCGCTGAACAATGGATTTGAACCCCTCAGTTCTGATTGTGCTTCCCAGATAAATCCGGCATAACCCTGCTCCAGACAATTAAGCTCCAGTGTTACCTCATCACCCGCTTTAAGCTTCTCATTCTCCGATCCCTGATCAAGGAAGGCTACACCTGCCCCCTTGATATAACTTCCGTTAAAGAACCTGTCATCGGTGACAAACCACTCATCCAGCGTATCTGAAAGTATCTTATCATTCCTGTAGATCAGGAATCGGTAAAAATCATCTGTCGGAGGATCCTTAAGGTAGCATTGAACTTCATAGAATCCTGAATCAGACCACTCAGGGTGAAAAATAAGATTTGCAGAATCGATCCTGACAGTATTGTTCATATACGCGAAAGCTGAATATTCAGTGTGGCCACCGACCGGGCTGGTAAAAGTAATATTCAATGTGTATTTCAGCCCTTCCAGCCCGTAGAATGTGGAATCAGTATAGTATACACCGGGCTCCTTTTCAAGAAGTTGAATATCTCTTTCACCTTCTGTAATTGATACTGATGCACCTGTAACATATGGTGATTCCTGATTATAAAAGTAGCTGGTAGTTTTTGTAAGAATTATCTTATGAGCCATAGTGTCTGTAGTTACTGAACCCTCTACCACCAGGCGCACACTGCTCTCATCAAGTTCAATATCAATCTTTTCAGTGCAGGAGAAAATCATAATACATAAAAAAGCTGTTATCAGGAATTTGCCGGGTTTTTTCATTTCTTAAAATCTTATAGTGTATGTCAGAGCCGGAATAATTGCAAAGAGATAAGTTTTTTCAGCATAGGTTAAGTAAGGATTTGCCGGATCCTGGACAAAATTAATTGCCCATGTATTATGTCTGTTATAGGCATTATATACCGAAAGATTCAACTCACTTTGCCATCTCTTTCCAGGCTTTTCCCTGCTCTTTAAGGATACTGACAGGTCAAGACGATGATAATCTTCCATTCTGTAAGAATTTCTGTCGGAGTATATTGGGATAATGGCATTCCCGATCATTGCTTTACCTGTCGGGAAAGTTACCGGCAGTCCTGTTGCATAAATCCATGTTGCAGATGCCATTATTCTTGATGTAATTCCATAATTAACAACAATATTAAGGTTATGCGGTTTATCATATGGGGAAACATACCATCTCCCATAGTTAATTTCCGGAACCAGTCTGAATGATCTTGAATAGGTATAACTCAGCCAACCTGAGAGCCGGCCTTCATTTTTCCTTATAATTGTCTCAATACCATAAGAATATCCTTTCCCTATCCGGAGCTCTCCCTCAAGATACTGATTCAGGAAAAGCTGGGCATGGTCCCTGAAGTCAATCAATCTTCTTAGATTCTTATAATAAACTTCTGCTGATACTTCATACATATTCTTGTTAAAGTTCCTGAAGTAACCGGCTGCGAACTGATCGCATAGCTGAGGCTCAACATTCGGACTGGCAGGGAACCATATATCAAGGGGCGTGCCTGCTGTTGTATTCTGTGCAAGTGTTAAATATTGTATTGTATGGGAATAACTTCCTTTTACCGATGAAAGCTCATTAACCATATATGTAAATGCCAGTCTGGGTTCAAGGCCCGAATAAGTATTATATATATCACCCTTGTTGTAAACCGAGCTGTCAGCCGGACTATAATCTTCATTATAACTATAAACAGTTCCCGGCCCGACATTCTGAAAAGCAGAAAATCTCAATCCATATTTAAGAGTAAGTCTTTCAGATAATCTGAAGTCGTCTGTAAAATAGAGACTGCTTTCAAATGCATTTGACGAAGGTAAAATAAACCCGGTATTGTCAGAAGTATTTCCGAAACCTTTAACTGACCCCGGGTAAATCTTATGCCAGGTCAGTGTTGCTCCATACTTTAGTTTATGATTACCGGAAATAAAATGTGTAAAATCAAATCGGGAGGTGTACTCTGACAATTCGGATAACCATTTGAATGAGTTGGCTTCCTCCTCCGGAGTGCCAAGTTCATAATTGTATCCCGAATAGATCAGGCTCATATTGAGGAAGATCTTATTTGAAAAAATATGGTTCCAGCGCAGAGAAGCGGTCTGGTTGCCAAATTCAACCGAAGAGAACTGGTTTCTGAACACATCACGACCCGCGTAACCGGAGAGGAATATCCTGTTCTTTTCATTTATTAAATGTGTAAGTTTGAGATTTAAGTCATAAAAGAATAGCTTGTTATCTCTTATCGATTCATCCTTTGCAAAAGGAAGAAAAATATCTGCATATGTTCTGCGGCCAGCTATCAGATAGGTTGTCTTTCCCTTAATAAAAGGTCCTTCCAGAGTGAGTTTGCTTGAGACTGTTCCAATACTTCCTGTCATACTGAATCTCTTTGAGTTTCCATCCTTTGTCTGTACATCAAGCAAGGAGGAAAGCCTTCCCCCGTAAGATGCAGGAATATCTCCCTTATAAAGAGTGACATTTTCCACTACATCATTATTGAAAACCGAAAAGAATCCCATCAGGTGTGAAGCATTATAAATTATTGCCTCATCGAGAAGAATCAGGTTCTGGTCAATTGTACCGCCTCTGACGCTGTAACCTGTCGATCCTTCGCTTGCAGACTGTACGCCTGGTAAAAGCTGAATTACTTTAACCAGATCGATCTCACCGAAAAGGGATGGGATACTTCTGATTGTCTTTATATCAAGTTCCACAATACTCATTGCCGGAGCACGCACATTTTCGTCTGTGCGCTTACCTTCAACAACGACCTCCCCAAGAGTATTATCAGCAGGATCAAGAGAGACATCCAGAATTAAATTTTTCTGGGTATTCCCCCTCATTTTTGCTGTCTGGTATCCGATGTATGAAAACAGGATTTCATAGTTACCTGATGGTATAGTAATTGAATAGAATCCATAGTTGTTAGTTGAAGCTCCTGTTCTGAGATTCGTTTCGATAACAGTTACACCTGCAAGAATCTCCCCGGTTGCGTTATCTTTCACATAACCGCTTATTGTGACTTTACTGTTCAGGGCTATGCCATGTACACTTCCTGTTAGGGTTAATGGACAAAAGAAGGATGAAAAAAGGAAGAGATACAGTAGTCTCATCATATATTTTTAGAACACTGCAAAGAATAAGCCGGATTTTCTGAACTCAATCCTGAAATTGAAATCATTAAAATACATTGATTAGAATAATTATAGTTTAACTTTGAAAATACGAAAAATGATAAAATGAAAATTCGAATTATCACACTGGCATTCTTGATTTTATCAGGGTGCAATTACAGCGTTCAGAAGGGCATTTCGGTACCTGAAAATTTAAAGAAATGGGCTTTGCTGGATTTTGTCAAGGCTGATAGTATTAATCCGATATTGAATCCATCGTCTGATCAGATCTTTTTTTGTCCCCTTAATAAAAAAGAAATAAGATGGGAAGAAAGGAATGTCCTCAATCCTTCGGCTGTAGTGAAAGATGGTAAAGTGTATCTGATATACAGGGCGCAGGACAATGAAATGACTTCACGACTGGGATTAGCCATCAGCGACGATGGATTGCATTTCAAAAAACAGCCGTCGCCAGTTTTTTATCCTGACAGCGATAACATGCACCGTATGAATGGAAAGGGGGAGTGGAGGATCCCAGGATTGTGGAGGGAGAAGACGGGACATACATTCTGACCTATACTGCTTATGATGGCAAGACTGCGAGGCTTTGCCTGGCAAGTTCCACAGATTTGATAAACTGGACAAAACACGGCCTGGTGCTGCACGGTGAAAAGCACAAAGATACCTGGTCAAAATCGGGAGCAATTGTTGCAAAGCAGGAAGGGGGTAAAATCAGGGCCACGAAAATCAAAGATAAATACTGGATGTATTTTGGTGATACTGATTTGTATATGGCAACTTCTGATGATCTGATTCATTGGGATGTTGTTGAAAATGAAGAAAGCGCGAAAATGATATCTGTCCTGCATCCGAGGGCAGGTTATTTCGACAGCCGCCTCGTGGAGCCAGGACCATATGCTTTGCTTGGAGAAGAAGGAATTTTGCTGATCTACAACAGCAGCAATTCCTCAAATTATAATGATCCGGGATTGCCCAAATTTACATATTCAGCTGCTCAGGCACTGTTTGATAAAGAAAATCCCTTTAAGCTGATTGACAGGACAGACAGCTATTTTATTTATCCGGATAAGCCTTATGAAAAAACCGGAGAAGTGAACAATGTATGTTTTGTTGAAGGGTTGGTATATTTCAGGGATCAATGGTTTCTCTACTACGGAACCGCTGATTCAAAAATAGCGGTTGCAGTAAAAAAGGTAATTGAATAGAGATTTCAATTGCCGTTGGCTTTAGCCAACGGAAAAAGGTTCCCCTAGATTCAGGGGCTTTAGCCCAACAGTTATGAGGGACTAAAGTCCCTTAACAGAGGGGATTTTCAAGCACCGTCAGCTGAAGCTGACGGCAATTGAACACACCATTGAGGGATTGGTGGGTTGGCTCATTAGCTATTTTTTCAATTCGTTGATTACTATTTGTTTAGAAATCACAATATTTGAGATGGATCATAAATTTAAGGTATGTTTTTTGAAAGCAATTATTTTTCCGATATTTGTTATTCGATTAGATAATGACAATTTCTTTGATATTCTGTAAATATTATCCATCCAAATAATAGTCGTCATGAAAAAGTTAAATATTCCTGGAATTTTCCTTCTTTTCACGGCAACCGTCCTTCTGGTAGTTTCCTGTGCTATTAACCCGGTAACCGGCAAGAAACAGTTAATGCTTATGTCTGAAGCACAGGAGATACAGCTTGGCATTTCTTACGATCCTCAGGTTATGGCAACTTTCGGAGAGTATGCAGATAATAACCTTCAGAATTTTGTTCAGACAAAAGGAACTGAAATGGGGAAAATATCACATCGCCCCAATCTTGAATATCATGTAAAGGTTATAGACTCGCCAGTGGTCAACGCCTTTGCGGTCCCCGGCGGATTTATATATCTGACCAGGGGAATTCTTGCCCAATTTAACAACGAGGCTGAGCTTATGGGTGTCCTGGCCCACGAAATGGGTCATATCACTGCCCGTCATACAGTGCATATGCAGAGCAAACAGCAGCTTGGGCAGCTGCTTTTAATAGGAGGGATGATTGTGTCTGAAGAATTTGCAAAATATGCTCAATATGCAATGGAGGGAATGCAATTGCTCTTTTTAAAGTTCAGCCGTGACGATGAACGACAGGCTGATGGCCTGGGAGTTGAGTATTCCTCCAAAATAGGTTATGATGCTCATAAAATGGCAGATTTTTTCAAGGTTCTTCAGAAAATGAGCCTTGCAGAAAACCAGGGAGGAATACCAACCTTCCTGTCGACACATCCCGATCCGGGTGACAGATACAATTCTGTAAACCAGAGTGCTACTAAATGGCAGACAAAACTAAGCCTTCCTCAGTATAAAGTAAATCAGGATGGTTATCTTCAGATGATCGACGGGATAATCTATGGTGAAGACCCGAAACAGGGTTTTGTTGAGGGCTACACTTTCTACCACCCCGATCTTAAATTCAAATTCCAGTTCCCGTCAGGATGGAAGCTTGAAAACTCACCCCTCCAGGTCGTCATGATTCCCACTGACCAGAAAGCCATAATCATTTTTGGCATGTCGCCCCAGAGGACCCTTGAATCTGCAGTTGATTCGACCATCGCACGGCACGGGCTTACTCTTCAGGGGAGCAAGAGGATTACGGTCAACGGGTTGCCGGCAATAATGACGCAAAGCAAACAGCCTGTTCAGGACCAGTCAACAGGTGCCACATCGTCCAATATGATTCTCTCCTACTTCATAAGCTACAATAACATCATTTATCTTTTCCATGGAATAACGACCGAAGCTGATTTCAATTCTTATGCACGTCTTTTCGATTCATCCATGGCTTCTTTCTCAGTATTGACAGAAGCTTCCAAATTAAATGTAAACCCAAAAGGGTGAATGTTGTAAAAGTACAGAGAGCCGGAACTCTTTCGGATGCTTTCGCTTATTACAGGGTTCCTCAGACGCAATATAACGAACTGGCCCTGCTAAATGACCTGGAGCTTACTGACCAGGTTCCGACAGGGAAGCTGATAAAGATTATCGGGCAATAACAGACTAACCTCATGAACCCCCCAACCCCCTTATAGGAGGGAATTAGAACATCCAGCTAACCCCCCTAAGGGGGAATTAGACATCCCCCAACACCCCTATAGGGGGGCTATTATACATAATAAGAAATCCTTAGGTGGCAGATTAATACCACAGATTCAATATTTGGGCAGCTTATATCCGTTATTGTAAACCGGAGTTATAAGTGAATTGGCTGTTTCAGTTCCAAACGACTGTTTTGCATCGTCCCAGGTTACCTTTTCACCGGTGCGATAGGCAATATTTCCCATCTGAGCAACCAGAGCAACCCCTCGTCCGATATCAATTCCGGCATTAAGCTTTTCAGGAGTATTGTTTTTCAGGCAATCGAGGAAATTCCTCACATGCAGGTCCAGGCCATTTCCAACGTTTTTCTGAACAGGAACTGCCTCGATCTTCTGTTTTTCGGGTACAACCTCCCACCCGCTGCGGTCAAGTACCAGGGTGCCATTTTCACCTATATACGACATACCATGAGGTCTTTTCCAGTTCCCAAGGCCGATACCGATAGTGTGTTCCCAGATCATTGTGAAATCACGAAAATCATAAACAGCAGTCATAGTATCCGGGGTAACCATATCATCTTCGGGGAAAGCGTACTTTCCGCCAATGGCCATCACGGAAGCAGGTATGGTTTTACCCATGCCATAAAGGATATAATCAATCAGATGAACACCCCAGTCAGTCATAAGGCCGTTTCCATATTCCCAGTACCATCTCCAGGTAAAATGAAAGCGATTAATATTGAAAGGCCGTTTCGGGGCAGGGCCGAGCCATGTGTTATAGTCAACTCCTTCAGGAACAGGGGCATCAGGAACTTTTGGCACTGCTCCTTTCCAGTCAACATACGACCATGCCTTGCAGGTTCGGATGCGTCCCAGCTTTCCGGATTTCAGGTAATTAATTGCATCAACAAAATGGGGCTGGCTTCTCTGCCATTGTCCGACCTGGACCATTTTCCCATGTTTCTTTGCAGCCTTATGCATGATATTAATCTCTGCGATAGAGTTCCCAAGCGGCTTTTCAACATAAACATGCTTTCCGGCTTCCTGTGAATGAACGAATTGAAGGCAGTGCCAGTGGTCGGGAGTGCCGATAATAACAATGTCAATATCCTTGTTTTCAAGCATTTTCGATAATCGGAATATAGTTTTGGCTTTGCGAATCCAAGCTTTTCAATATCACCGGTGCGGCTGGCCAGGAAACCATTGTCAATATCGCATAATGCAACGCATTCTACCTCGGGATTTTTAAGGAATGAGGCCAGATTGCTGTATCCCTGGCTCCTTGCACCTATGAGCCCAACCTGTATCTTGTCGTTCGGGGAAGTTTTCTTTCTTCCTGCTTCTGCAAGAACATCGACCGGCAATACCGATCCTGCAGCCAGAACCGATGCTGTTTTTATAAAATCTCTGCGTGTTGGATTCATAATTATGAAATTTTGATGATATGAGTGCCAAGTTAATATTTTATTGCAAGAGGATCAATTCTACTATATTAAAAATAGTTGAACAAAATTCTTTAACCACTTAGGATCACAAAGCATATCACGAAGTTAACGATAGAAATAAATGATTTGTGACTGAGGTATTAATTTCCTAAATTTACTACTGCCAATATCCCCAAATAAAATCAAATTATGAAAAGTCCGAGATTAGTTTTTGTCCTGATTATTTTGAACTTTGTATTAACGGGTCTCAATGCCCAGAATATTAAGCTGGATGATCCTATTCCCCCTGATCCGGCCATTAAGATCGGGAAACTTGAAAACGGGCTTACTTATTATATTAAGAAAAATACAAAACCCGAACAAAGGATTGAGCTGAGGCTTGCCGTAAATGCCGGATCAGTTTGCGAAACAGACGGGCAGCAGGGCCTTGCACACTTTGTTGAACATATGTGCTTTAATGGGACCAAAAACTTCCCGAGTAACAGAATAATTGATATGCTCGAAGAAATGGGAGTAAAATTCGGAGCCGAGCTGAATGCATTTACAGGTTTCGACCAGACAATTTACATGCTGAAAGTGCCATCGGATAAAGAAGAATGGATCAACCGCGGATTCCAGGTGCTTGAGGACTGGGCTCACCAGGTAACCCTCGATGATGGTGAAATTGACAAGGAACGCGGGGTAATTGTAGAAGAATGGCGATTAGGCCTGGGTGCTGAGGACAGAATGCAGACCAAATACATTCCTGTTCTGTTGAAAGGATCCAAATATGCTGACAGACTTCCAATCGGCAAAGTTGAGGTCATCAAGAGTTTTCCATATGATACATTACGGAGTTTCTACAACACATGGTACCGTCCTGATCTGATGGCAGTTGTTGTTGTCGGCGATATTGATCCGAAAGTTGCTGAAGAAAAGGTGAAAGAGTATTTCGGAAGGATCCCAAAGGCGTCCAATCCTAAAGTCAGAGTCGAATTTCCCATTCCCGGCAATACAGAACCACTGATAAGTGTTGTTACTGATAAAGAGGCTACAGGCTATTCCGCGATGGTGTTCTTTAAACATCCTAAATCTGAAAATGGAACCTTTGGCAACTATCGTGAGCAGATTATGCAAATGTTATATACCGGCATGTTGAATAACCGCCTTCAGGAAATAGCTCAGAAGCCCGAATCTCCTTTCTTATACTCCGGAACAGGATATGGAACATTTATTGGCAGAAGTGTGGATGTTTATCAGCTTATGGTGAGCGCAAAAGAGAATCAGATAGAAAAGAGCCTTGAGGTTATCCTTACTGAAAATGAGAGGGTACGGCGGTTTGGATTTCTTTCATCTGAACTTGAACGCGAAAAGAAAGATATGCTTGCCACATATGAAAAGATGGCAAAAGAGGCCGATAAGACAGAATCATCATCATTTGCCGACGAGTTTACCAGAAACTATCTGGATAAGGAGCCCATCCCTGGCATTCAGAAGGAATTTTCGATTATAAGCGAGTTCCTTCCCGGAATAACTCTTGATGAGATCAATATGCTTGGAAAAGAATGGGTCACTGACAATAATATTGTTGCTCTGGTCACTGCGCAGGAGAAGGAGGGGATAAATGTTCCAACCGAGTCACAGGTTCTTGATATCATCAAGTCAGTAAAGGACATGAAGATCGAAGCATACAGTGAAAACGTTGCCGATGCTCCGCTGCTTGCAGCAATGCCTGTCGCCGGCAAAGTGACTAAAAAAACCGATAACGATCAGTTTGGATACACCGAACTGTTATTCAGTAACGGTGTAAGGATGATCCTTAAACCAACTGATTTTAAAAATGATGAAATTATGATCTCAGCTTATAGTCCGGGCGGCACTTCATTGTATCCCGATAATGATATTATGTCGGCAATGCTGGCTTCGACCATTGTTACCCAGAGCGGATTGGGAGATTATGATTATATAGGTTTGCAGAAAAAACTGTCAGGCAATACTGCAAAACTTTCCCCATATATAAATGAGCTTAGGGAAGGAGTGAATGGGAGCTGTTCCCCAAAAGATCTTGAGACAATGCTGCAGCTGAACTATCTTTATTTTACCGGTACCCGAAGAGATTCGACTGCTTTCAATGCATATATCTCCAGGATGAAGAATATGATCAAGCCTATGAGAGCAAATCCTCAGGTAATTTTCCAGGATACTTTAACAAAGATAATATCAATGAACTCACCAAGAGCGATTGCAATCCCGACAGAAGCACAATTTGAACAGGTGAACCTCGACAGGCTGCTGGCAATTTTTAAAGACCGGTTTACCGATGCAAGTGACTTTACATATCTGATGGTTGGCAATTTTAAAACTGATGAGGTGACACCGCTTCTTGAGAGATATATCGGAGGACTTCCTTCAACCAAAAGAACAGAAACATGGAAGAATGTAACACCTGACTTCCCTGAAGGGATTGATTGATGTTGATGTGCCAAAAAATTCTGAGCCCCAGAGCCAGGTGGCAATGGTCTGGAAAGGCGATTTCAAATGGAAGGATAAATACCGTCAGGGATTCACAATGTTAATGAATATCCTGTCGATAAAGTTACGGGAAACAATGAGGGAAGAACAGGGCGGAGTTTACGGAGTCAGCTTTAATGGGAATCCTGTTAAATACCCTGAACCAAAATACACGATTACATCTACGTGGGGTTGCAATCCGGATAGTATTTCAAAGCTTGCAAATACAGTGCTTGGTGAGATGGGAAAAATTAAAAAGAACGGACCATCTGAGGAAGATTTGAATAAGGTTAAAGAGACTTTGATCAGGGAGCGGGAAACCAGGCTTAAGGAGAACAATTTCTGGATTTCTGCGCTTCAGAATTATTACCTGAACGGTGACCGGCTTCTGACTCTTGAGGAATACAAAACATTCGTAAACTCCTTTACAGCAAAGGACATTAAAAAGGTAGCCGGGAAATATCTTGATACTGAAAGCTATGTAAAGGTTGCTTTAACACCGGCTCCAAAGGTTGAAGAAAAATAATATGACTGATGTTGTAGGGGCGTTGCATGCAACGCCCCTACAACTAAAACAATCCATGCAACTCGGCATCGATCTTGTTGATCACTTCGCTGAGATGGTCGTTATTATTAGGGAAGTTATAGTGGTCAGCTTCGATTATCAGCATTTTCCCAAGGCTGTATGACTGGATCCATGCTTCGTAACGTTCGTTGAGCCTCTTAAGATAATCTATCCTGATCGAGCTCTCGTATTCCCGTCCCCTTTTCTGTATCTGGTTTACCAGTGTCGGTACCGATGCTCTAAGGTAAAGCAGCAGATCGGGCGGTTGGATAAGGGTGCTCATCATATTGAACAGTGATGTATAATTATCAAAGTCGCGGGTTGACATCAGTCCCATCGAATGAAGGTTAGGTGCAAAAATATAAGCATCCTCATAGATGGTTCTGTCCTGAACAATTGTCTTTTCCGATTTCCTTATTTCGAGGATCTGGCTGAACCGGGAATTAAGGTAGTATATCTGCAGGTTAAACGACCATCGCTGCATATCATTATAGAAATCATTGAGATAGGGATTATCATCCACATCTTCATAATGAGGAGTCCAGCCGTAATGTTTGGCAAAGAAGTCCTGCCAGTGTTGTCTTTCCCGAACCTATATTACCTGCTAAAGCTATATGCATCGTTAAAATTTATTTTTAATTTTTAAAATTACCAAAATTTGATCAGAGTTTTAATTTTTGAGTCGATAAAGTTTGGAGTACCTAAAGTTTCGAAAACCTGCAGATTTCCTCGATTAATTTCCGGTCGTTGGAAAGCCTTGGCACCTTGTTCTGTCCGCCGAGTTTATTTTTTGATTTCAGCCAATTATTGAAAGTTCCCTTTGGGACGGGCCTTACAATGGGTTTGACCAGATTAATATCTTTAAAGCGTTTGGCTTCGTAATCTGAATTTACCGATTTGAGTGTATTATCAAGCAGATCTGTAAATTTATTGATATCATCCGGCATTTTCTCAAATTCAATTATCCATTCATGCGTACCCCTTGATGCTTCTCCCATATAAACTGGTCCGGCAGTATATTCCGAAATTATTGCCCCGGTCCCTTTGCAGGCAGCCTCAAGAGCCTTATCGGCATTTTCTACGATCACCTCCTCACCAAAGGCATTGATAAAATGCCGGGTCCGTCCTGAAATACGGAACCTGTAAGGATCAGTGCATGTGAAGACTATTGTATCACCTATCATATATCGCCAGAGGCCTCCGTTTGTAGAAATGACAATTGCGTAATTTACACCTTCCTCCACTTCACCCAGGTGTAAAGCCGGAGGGGAGTCAGATCCCACTTTGTCAGACGGGATGAATTCATAAAAAATACCATAGTCGAGCATAAGAAGCATGTCAGACTTTGCCGGGTCATCCTGGATCCCGAAAAATCCTTCAGATGCATTATAAGTTTCCATGTAATGCATCTGGTCACCGGGGATAAGCTTTTTATATATTTCGCGGTAGGGAGTGAAGCTTATTCCCCCATGGAAAAAAACCTCAAGATTTGGCCAGACATCCAGAAGGCTTGATTTTCCGGTATAGTCCAGAACGTTCTTAACAAGCGTGAGATACCATGAGGGTACACCCGAGAAACTTGTGACATTCTGATTTACAGTTATTTTTGTTATAAGTTCAAGCTTTTCCTCAAAGTCCTCAATCAGGGCTATTTTTTGTTTAGGGGTCCTTATAAGTTCAACATAAAATGGCGCATTCCAAATAAGAACTGCTGAGAGATCACCGGAAACTGATTTATTGCCGAGATGATTTATTTTATTGCTTCCTCCCAGGGTAAGGGCCTTTCCCGGAGAATATCCTGGTCGCGGGATTATTGTATGTATAAATAGCCAGAATATCTTTTGCTGCCCGGTAATGGCACCATTCAAGCGATTCACTGCTTATAGGAATGAACTTACTTTTTGTTGAGGTAGTTCCTGAAGATTTGGCGAACCACTTTATTGCACCCGGCCAGACCAGGTTTTTCTCTCCTTTTTGAAGCCTTTCTATAAAGGGAAGGTACTCTTCGTACGACCTGACTGGTAACCGCGACTGATATTCCCTGACAGAATGGACAGAAGAATAATTATATTTTTTACCCCATTCTGTCTGCACGGCGCTTTCAATTAATTTGAAAAGAACATCCTGCTGGGTTTCCACAGGATATTTCTTAAAGTGTTCTATTTGCTTTAAACGGTTTAAATTAAGCCACTTGACAATTGAAGGTATGATAGCCATAGAACCAGCGCCTGATTAAGAATTAAAGATAGAGAAAAATATTCCAGTGTTTATTTTATATTCAGTTGAAAATTTCCTTAAGGACATCAAGCGAATTTATTTTTTTCAGCATGGGAAGATGGATGCTGAAATACTTTATAATTGTCTCTAGCACTTCGTTTCTGAGAGCCCCGGTCAGAGGAATATCTTTCATCTGATCAAAGGAGGCTGAAAAAAATTCAGCCAGTATATCCGAAATTTCCGGATCGGCATAAGCTGAGTGCAATGGAGGCAGGGAAAGAAAAGCGCCATTCAAGAAAATCAAAATATTTATGTTCAGGATTACGGCGTGTTCCTGGTTCAAAACCAAGGTAACTGCTGAGACCTGCCAGGAAGGCAATATGAAAATTGGCATAGCCTGATTCGCAATTATCGAGATATTTTATTGAGTCTTCAATGAAATCGAATAATTCAAAATTGGGAGATCTCTTCCCTGAGGACCGAAGTCAGGATCTCAGCCAGGAATACAGCGATGCAGCTTTTTTTAATATCAGCATAAATATCTGCCGGTGAATAACAGACCGAAAATTCCTTAAGCACCTGTACCCCTCTCGATTCTTTATAATAGAATACAAGTTCAAGAATGAACATCGGCTGAAAAAGGACATTATGTTTTCCGGATTTTCTGCTTCGCATCCCTTTTATCAAAATGGACTGTCTCCCGAAATCCCGGGTATAAACCTGGACTATAATACCTGAATCGGTATATTTTATCTGATGCAGTATTATTCCCTTTGTCTTGTGAAGCATGTCATCCTATGATTTACTCAAATATAAAATTATTATATTTACTGGTCAATCAACTGCACCATGATCTCAACAAATAATGAGGAGCTTGTTAAGCGTATTGCCAGACTGGCCAGGCAAAACCAGGAGCTTGAAGAAAGCATCAAAAAGCTGGTCAAGCAAAACGAGAAGCTTGCAGTGGAAAATGAGAAGCTTAGAAACACAAGGCCAGGAGCCCCCTCAGGAAGTTGTAAAAGGAGGATCAGATAAGAGGGAGATGTCTTTAAAGTTCAATATGGCGACAGTCCTGTTCGCCGATATTCATGGTCTTTCAAAAGTAATTGAAGAGATGGATTCCGTATCAGTCATGGATGAACTGGATGAGATATTTTATGAATTTGAATCGATTGCCGAAAAGTATAAAATAGAAAAGATCAAGACAATTGGCGACACGTTTATGTGCGCGGGAGGGATACCTGTGAAAAATATCACAAATCCGATTGATGTTGTTATGGCTGCCATTGAAATGCGGAACTACCTTGAAAAATATGAACTGGATAAGAGGGGTGGGATCACAAGGATATGGGACCTTAAAATCGGGATACACACCGGCCCGGTAACTGCAACAATATCAGGCAAGAAGAAGATCAATTATGATATTAAAGGAGATACCGTTCACAATGCCAGCCGTCTGGAAGCGCTTTCTGAAAGCGGATCGATTTTAATCTCGGTCATGACCAATGAGCTTGTTAAAGAATTCTTTGATTGTGAGTATTATGGCAAGCTGCCGGTCAAGTACAAGGGAGGCCTCCAGATTTACAGGGTCAGGGGATTAAAACCTGAATTTTCCGCCGATGGACTGGGGATCATTCCGAACAACTCATTTAAAATTAAGTTTGGTCTAATACAATTTACTGATATCCAGGAGACAATACTCGATAAACTTGAAAATGAACTACCCGATTACGTCTTTTATCACAATGTGAAACATACTGTTGATGTCGTCACGGAAGTTGAGCTCATAGGCTGGGCAGAAGGATGCAGCGATGAGGAAATATTGCTTCTTAAGACAGCAGCGCTTTTCCATGATACAGGTATAACTGTTTCGTTTGACGACCACGAGCTGAAGGGCACAGAATATGCAAGAAAGATACTCCCCGACTACAATTATTCTCCTGGAACAGATTGACAGGATATGCCGTATAATTATGGCTACCAAGCTCCCGCCCAAACCTGCCGACCTGCTTGAGGAAATAATCTGTGACTCGGATCTGGACTATCTTGGAAGAAGTGATTTTATTCCGGTATCGAATACCCTTTTTGAAGAACTTAAAGCCCAGAATAAAATGAAAGACCTTAATGAATGGAATAAGATGCAGGTGAAATTCATTTCGGGTCATCAGTATTTTACAAAAACTGCAAGAAGCCTGAGGGAAGTGAACAAAAAGCTTCAGATCGAAAGGATACAGAGCCTGATTCACGGATAACTAATTGCTGACAACAAGAATTTTTGTCACGGTCGATTTTGAGCCGTCAATATTTGCGCAAAATACTATATAAACACCTGTCGCAACTCTTTTCCCGTTATAAGTTGTCAGATCCCATGATGCCTGGCCCCCTTCCGACGATGTCTCAAATACCAGGTTGCCACTTACATCTGTTATTTTAACCTGAGTATCTTTTATCAGTCCTGTTATTGTGACATTCCCTTGATAATCTTCCCTTACAGGGTTTGGGAATGTATAAACATCCTGGTATTCCTCTTTTCCCGATGTTGCAGTTTCGCGGACTGAGACAACTCCTTCAGATGTTCCGAACCAGACTTCGCCTGTTACATTGTCTATTGCAACTGTTGCTATTGAATCGGAAAACAGGCAGCTGTTCTCTTCATTGTAGTTTTTAAGCATAGTTGTTCCGTCGGATGAAAGCAGGTAAGCCCCTGAACTTTTTGTACCAAGCCATTTTCTGTCAGCGCCATCGACAGCAATTGATGTAATTGATTCTGTTCCGAGCATATAATCGGCAAGCCCTGAACCGTCATTTCGGGGTACCCTGATCCTGTAACCTCTTACATCATCGCTAAAGATATCGGAAGTGCCGGGATATATAACAGGTCCCTGATCAGTGCCGATCCAGATATTGCCATCAAGATCCTCAGCTGCAGAATATACCGAAGTTATGATTTTCCCCTCACTGTCAATTACTGTGAGTTTTCTGGATTGGTCGTCTGAAATCACATCAGGTGTATTATTGTCATCGATAATAAATAGTCCGTGACCATCCGGAAGAATTATCCATTTTTGTCCGGTTTTGGTTGGAATAATATCTCCGATCACAGGAGCATTAATAATTGCCGGATAAATGATCCAGGTCCCATCCTGCTTAAGGACCTTAATACTTTCAGGTACATCCGTCTGTGAGATCCATAAATTTTTTGACATGTCCATAGCGAGTCCGCATATCCTGACTCCTGAACCAGGAGAATCGCCTTCCTGAAGAGGAGAATTATACTGATTATAGTGTTTAACAAGGGCGAATGTTATTATATTCGAATAATCCGTCTCCCCACGTGGAAATAAAAAAATGGGAGCTGTTGTCCGGATCGATCAATGATCTCATTGCATCGGTTTGATTTCCGGAGACAATATTCGTAAACTGGTAATTTTCAGACACAGAAATCTGAAATGGCCGGTTCAGGCTGTTCCAGTAATTATCAGTTCCGCCGCTGCAAATGATCGTTTTCCCGTCAGATGATTTTATATCCACCACGTCATTGGAAGCAGGCCCGGAAAGGGTAAGGCTGGTAAAGCCGGTAAGATTCTTTCCCTGTATGAGACCATAACTGATATCACTTATCCATAAATCATTGTTTACTATGATTCCCTGGGAAATATTCGGGATGCCCCATCCGTAAGAATCAATTGTAGTTTTTAGTGACCCGTCGGAATTATAGTATTTCACTGAACCCGGCGAAGAAACTGAAAATCCATCGGGAGCCGGATCAAATGAACTGTTGATGATTCCTGGATTATTTGAATGCAGCCTTACCCCGTCGTCAATGGCATAAATTTTATCGCCTGAAGATCCCTCGGGTATATTTGCATAGAGTGTTTCCCCGGAGAAGATTGCCAGGGTGCATTTGGAATCAGGTGCAGGTAATCCCGTAATCTGGTCCCAGTTTCCAAAATAAGCAAGTCCCTGGTTTGCCTGGTCGGCGTACCAGATCCCAAGTTCCGGTGGCAGCGTATATCATGCTATTACCAAATGCTATATCGAAAACCTCATTGTTGTCAGGTCCTGGTCCTGGTTTCCAGGTATCATAGATCTCCATCTTTACAACATCAATAACGACAATCCCGAACCCCGTTGCCAGATATGCATATTTCCCAAGTGTTCTTATCCTGTTTATCCTTTTATTCCCGGGAATATATTTGTTCATTATATCAGGGATATTAAAAACAGTGTTCCTTTGAATAAGATCCACGTTGGTGCTTTTGTAAGCGATTATCAGTATATTGTTTTCATCCGGACCAGCCTATAGAACTGATCCCGGTTTCAGAAAGGCCGTTTACCGGTGACATCTTCTTAAGCTCATTATACTCTTTGTTATAAACAAGGATCGATGAACCTGTTGATGCATAGATTTCATCAGGGCCAGCTGCAATGCTGTTCGCTGTATTATATCTCAGGTGATCTGACCATGAACCGACAGGCTGCTGCCCCGTGAGAGTGTAACAAAAGAGAGTTATTCCTGCTATTAAGAACAGCTTTTTCATTAATAAAGAGCACTTAGGTTGCATCCATATTCCCGGGCATCTTTTTACTGCTTAAGAATATCTTCAGTTTTTCAAATGCCCTGGCGCGATGAGATATCCTGTTTTTTTGCTTCAGATCCATTTCAGCAAATGTCAGGTTTTTTCCGTCAGGAATAAAAACCGGGTCATACCCAAAACCCTGTGCTACCCCTTTTTTCACATATAATTCTGCCATTTACAACCCCCTCAAAAATATATTCCTCAGAGTTAAATATAAGAGCTATGACCGTTCTGAACCTGGCATTCCGTTTGGTTTCATTTTCAAGAAGGGAAAGTAATTTTTCAATATTGGCACCAGAATCTTTGTTCTCCCCTGCGAAACGGGCAGAATGAACCCCCGGACTTCCATTCAGGGCTTCAACTTCAAGTCCTGTATCATCAGCAAAAACATTCATTCCGGTGGCTTTATAAATATGACGGGCTTTATGAAGGGCATTGCCTTCAAGAGTCAGTTCATTTTCCGGAATGTCTTCAGTCATATTTATATCCTGCAAACTTAAAAGCGTAAAGGAGTCTCCGAGGACGCTGTTTATTTCACGTATTTTGTTTATGTTGTTTGAAGCAAAAATAATCTTCATATATCTGTAAGTTTCTGTGGCGAAATTAATAAAAGTGGTGAAAGTTCCGAAACGCCACAATGGCACCTGAAGTTTGGCGTTAATAAAGTTTATTGATACTTTTGGTAATATATCAGTTAATTTTAAAGTATATGCTGTTAATCAGTAAGTTCAGATTTTCATTATTGATAATTGTTCTATTCAGCAATACTTACTCTTTCATCATTTACCCAGGCAACGGATGTACCCGGCATCACCCTGGCAGTGATTGAAATTGCTGCAGGATTGCATTCTGTTTTTTATGATCCAGCTGGCAATATATAAATATCTGGAATCGAAGTTTAAGACGAAAGCTGAAGGTACTTGAGGATCTTCTGAACAAAAGGAATGAGGACCTGAAAAGAGTAAATGAAAAAACTGAAGCACTGCTTGCAAATGTACTTCCAAAAAATACAGCTGATGAAATAATGGCAAAAGGGAAAGCCACAAAGATCAAATATAATTTTGTTACTGTGTTGTTTTCAGATATCCAGGGCTTTACACAGATAGCAGAAGAGATGAATCCTGAAGTTCTGATTGATGAGCTGGACAAATTCTTCTTCCACTTCGATTCGGTTGTTGAGAAGTACAGGATTGAGAAGATCAAGACCATTGGGGATGCATACATGTGTGCGGGAGGAATACCTGAAAAGAACAGGACCAATCCGGTTGAAGTAATAATGGCAGCACTTGAAATGCAGCAATATATGAAAAAACTCAAGGAGTCTTCTCTTCTGCAGGGTATGAAGTACTGGGATATCAGGATCGGCATTCACACAGGCACTGTAATAGCCGGGGTTGTGGGTCATAAGAAACTGTCGTACGATATCTGGGGCGATACTGTAAACACGGCAAGCAGAATGGAATCTTCGGGAGAGGCAGGGAAAATCAATATTTCAGGTACGACTTACGAGTTTGTCAAGGATTTTTTCATTTGTGAGCACAGGGGGAAAATGCCTGTAAAATATAAAGGTGAACTTGATATGTATTTTGTAAAGGAAATTATCCCTGAGCTGAGGGATGAACAAGGTTTGCCAAACAGTAAATTCCGGTTCAGGATGCAGCTTATTAAGCTTCAGGATGTGGAGGGAACCATAAACAAGCTTTTTACAGATGAAGCGCCTCCTGACCTTTATTTTCATAATGCCCAGCTGGCAATAAGCATTGCCAGTCAGGTTGAATTGATTGCCACATGCTGAAAGATTGCCTGAAGAGGAATATATAATCCTGAAACTGGCATCTATATTCCTTATTACAGGATTTATTACCGATTATAATAATCCTGTTGAGGCAGCTTTTAATTTGATGGCTGAAATCCTTCCCCGCTTTGGGTTTGATGAGAGTTATATAGTTTCGGCAAGGCGTATTCTCACCAACTCATTTGAGGAAAGATATGAATCAGAGGCGGATAAAATACTTCATGATGCAAAGTATGATTATCTGGGCCGTGTTGATTATATAAAACTCACCGAAAACTTTTGAAAGAAAGGTATGAACACGGGATAATCACCGACCATGACAGCTGGATAGATCTCCAGAAGAAGCTTCTGGTAGATCATGATTTTCTGACGAAGACAGGCAGGCTTCTGAGAAGTGTTACAGTTGAAGAACAGATTGCAGAACTTCAGTCCTTGTATAAATAGTCGATTTTAGGAACGATAATTTGTGTGAGATTAGTTTTAAAAATGTACTTTTACCGCGTATTTTTAATATGGATCAAATGGAAAACCTTGATTGGAAGAACCTGCCTTTTGGCTATATTAAAACTGATTATAATATCCGTTGTTTTTACAGGAATGGCAAATGGGGAGACCTTGAAGTGTCAGATTCAGAATATATTGATATTCACATAGCTGCTACCGGATTGCATTATGGACAGGAAGCATTTGAGGGCCTCAAGGCATATATGGGAAAAGATGGGAAAGATAAGATTATTCCGCTGGGAGGAAAATGCCAAAAGATTTATTTTTTCAGCCAACGGTATTAAGATGGCTGAATTCCCGATTGAAAAATTCAAAGAGGCAATTTTCAGGGTGGTTCAGCTTAATAAGAGATTTATTCCTCCTTATGGATCAGGAGCCACGCTTTATATCAGGCCTCTTTTATACGGGAGCGGAGCTGAAGTTGGAGTTAAGCCAGCTTCAGAGTACACATTCATTGTATTTGTCACCCCGGTAGGTCCCTATTTCAAAGGAGGTATTAAACCTGTTAATATGATGATCTGCAGAGATTATGACAGAGCTGCCCCAAAAGGAACGGGTATCTATAAGGTGGGAGGCAACTATGCTGCAAGCCTCCGGGCAGGCATAGCTGCAAAGGATGGAGGATTTTGCAGTGCAATATTTCTTGATGCAAAAGAGAAAAAATATATTGATGAATGCGGCCCTGCAAATTTCTTCGGAATCAAAGAACAATACCTATATTACTCCGAAATCTGAATCGATTCTGAATTCGATTACCAACATGAGTCTTATTGAAGTTGCCGGGAGTCTTGGGATTAAAACTGAACGCAGGCAGGTTCCTGTTGAGGAACTGGCGGAATTTACCGAAGCCGGAGCATGCGGAACTGCAGCTGTTATAAGCCCGATTGGCAAAATTGTTGATCCGGATAAAAATACTGTCTATGAGTATTGCAAGGACGGGAATCCCGGACCTGTGACAATGAAGCTTTATAATAAGCTGGTCTCAATTCAATATGGCGATGCTGCCTGATGAGTTTGGATGGATAACTTTTGTTGAGATAAGGTGCAGGGATTGTAATTAAAAATAGTATTTAGTGAAGAAAAGAAACCGGATTTTCGAAAGCAAGGCTCAGGGGTTCATACCTGACACTGGTCATCAGTGTCTCACTTGTGCTGTTTTTGCTTGGAATTCTTGGCCTTGTTCTAATTAATGCAAAGGGATTATCAGATTATTTAAGGGAGAGCCTTTCATTTTCTGTAATGCTTGATGAAGATGCAAGGGAAGCAGATATCAGGATGTTCAAAAGGACCTTGATGCCAAGCCATTCGTAAAGTCGACTGAATATGTTTCCAAAGATGAAGCAGCAGTAAAAATGAAAGAGGACCTGGGAGAGGATTTTATAAGCTTTCTCGGAGATAATCCGCTTCCTCCTTCAATTGATGTTTACCTTTATGCCAGCTATACAAACCCCGACAGTGTCGCGAAGATGGAAAAATATGTTATGGAGTATCCGTTTGTAAAGGAGGTCTATGTACCGGAATCATTGCTTTTTCTGATAAACGAAAATGTACGTAAGATAAGTCTTTTCCTATTGATAATCAGTTCATTTCCTCTTTCTGATTGCTGTTACAATAATAAATAATACAATAAGGCTGGCTATTTATTCCAAAAGGTTCCTGATACAGGACGATGCAGCTTGTGGGAGCCACGAGGTCATTTATCAGGAAACCATTTCTGATCAGGAGCATTTATCATGGAGTCCTTGCTGCACTGATTGCAATGCTGCTGCTGATGGGACTGCTTTATCTTGTTGAGAAAGAATTTTTGATGCTTTATTCATTTAAGAGCACCAACCTTCTTATTATGCTCGGGGTTCTGCTGATTGTAGCTCGGGATACTTGATAAATCTGGTTTCCACATTTTTTTCAGTTAACCGGTATCTGGTAATTTCTGAGGATAAACTATATAATTGAATCATGGCAACTAAAAATGAAAATAAGGAAAAACTGAATTTTGCTCTTGGCCGTGAAAATTACAAACTGCTTGCAATAGGCTTTGTCATAATAGTGGTCGGATTTCTGCTGATGCTTGGCGGAAAATCTGATGATCCCAATGTGTTCAGTGATAAAATATTCAGTTTCAGAAGGATAACCCTTGCTCCAATTGTTGTTCTGGCCGGGTTTGTTTTTGAAATATGGGCAATAATGAAAAAGCCCAAAGAATCAGACAAATAAATTTTAATCGAATTCCGGATGAATTTATTAGAAGCTATTGTCCTTGGTCTGATACAAGGACTTACAGAATTTTTGCCTGTAAGCAGTTCAGGTCATCTTGAACTGGGAAAATACCTTTTCGGAATTGATCATGAAGCAAATTTCTATTTTTCTATTGCTGTTCACGGAGCAACGGTTTTAAGCACTCTTTTTGTCCTGTGGAAAGAAATAGCTCAGTTGTTCAAAGGTTTTTTTGAATTCAGGATGAATGATGAGACCCGCTATGTAATCAAGCTTTTTATCTCAATGATACCTGTCGGAATAGCTGGATTTTTTATGAGTGAGATTGCAGAAAAATATTTTGCCGGGAACATGATCTCACTTGGGATTTGAGTTTTTCATTTCTGCCCTCTTTCTTACATTAACCTTGATAATAAAGCCTAAAGAGAGGGCGATGACATATCTCGATTCATTTATAATCGGACTTGCACAGGCGCTGGCAGTATTGCCGGGAATTTCACGGTCAGGTGCTACGATTGCAACAGGTATGATGCTCGGAAATAAAAAATCTGATATTGCAAAATTCTCCTTTCTGATGGTTCTGATTCCGGTGATCGGTGCTAACTTCCTTGAAATGATGTCAGGAAATTTTTCAAAGGAAGGAACCTCCTTTTTTGTTATTTTGATTGGTTTTCTGACAGCTTTCATTTCAGGATATCTTGCCTGCAAATGGATGATTACCATTGTAAAGAAGGGAAATCTTAAATGGTTTGCTGTTTATTGTGTTTTAGTTGGGATCTTTTCACTTTTGCTTGGGCTACATGTTATCTGAAAAGATTTCATCTTTTGAAGAGGGACAGGTATTGCTGTTTAATAAACCTCTCTACTGGACATCTTTTGACCTTGTAAATAAGGTAAGGATCATTATTAGAAGTAATCTTGGCATCAAGTAAAATAAAGGTCGGACATGCCGGAACACTTGATCCTCTTGCAAGCGGACTGTTGATAATCTGTACCGGAAGGGCAACAAAAAGAATAGATGAATTCCGGGATCTTGATAAAGAATATGTTGCGACAATTCATCTTGGGGAGACAACCCCTTCATATGATCTTGAAACAGAAATAAATGGCAGATTTCCTGTTGAACAAATAACAGAAGATACTTGTTATAACAGCACTAAATGGTTTCTTGGGGAACAGAAGCAGGTACCTCCGATTCATTCGGCCAAGATGATTGAAGGGAAAAGAGCTTATGAGTTTGCCAGGAAAGGAATTGAGAAGGAAATGAGCCCGGTAACAGTTTTTTTCAGGGAAATGGAACTTGTATCATTTGGAATTCCCGAAATTACAGTCAGAATTCGTCTGCAGTAAAGGAACATATATAAGATCTTTTGCAAGGGATCTGGGTAAAGCTCTGGGCAGCGGAGGATATTTGTCTTCACTTGAAAGGACTGCGATAGGTCCATATTTGGTAAAAGATGCATTTTCTATTGAAAAATTTGAAAATATTATTAAAGAATTGAAACAAAATTGAAATTCTTACGTATAAAGGATTTCTAAAAATTGAAATATCAATATTTATATTATGAAATTATCACAATTCAGGTACAATCTGCCACAGGAGCTTATTGCTCTTTATCCGACTGAGAACAGGGATGAATCGAGGTTATTGGTTGTGAACAGGAAAACGGGAACATTTGAACATAAGATATTTAAGGATATTACCGAATATTTTAATGAGACACGATGTTCTGGTTTTTAATAATACAAAAGTTTTTCCGGCAAGGTTATATGGTAATAAGGAAAAGACAGGTGCTGAAATTGAGGTTTTCTTGCTGAGGGAACTGAACAGGGAACAGCGGTTGTGGGATGTTCTTGTTGATCCGGCCAGAAAAATCAGGATCGGAAATAAACTCTATTTTGGGGAAGATGATCTGCTGGTTGCTGAAGTAATTGACAATACTACATCGAGAGGCAGAACCCTGCAGGTTTCTTTTTGACGGCACATATGAAGAGTTCAAGCAGACACTTTACAGCCTTGGTGAAACACCGCTTCCAAAATTCATTAACAGGCCTGTTGAACCTGAAGATAATGAGAGGTATCAGACAATTTTTGCAAAGCATGAAGGTGCGGTTGCAGCTCCAACAGCCGGACTGCATTTCAGCAGGGAATTGCTGAAAAAACTGGAGATCATCGGAGTTGAATTTGCTGAAATAACACTTCATGTCGGTCTTGGAAATTTCAGAAGTGTTGATGTTGAGGATCTTACAAAACATAAGGTTGATTCGGAAAGGATAAGAATTACCGATGAGTCAGCTGAAATTGTCAATAAGGCAAAGGATAACAAGTACAAGATCTGTGCTGTTGGTACAACTGTTGTGAGAACACTTGAAAGCTCAGTTTCGACAGACGGATATCTGAAGCCCTTTGACGGCTGGACAAATAAATTTATTTTTCCTCCATATGAATTCAAGGTTCCTGATATGATGATCAGTAATTTTCATCTGCCATATTCCACACTGCTTATGATGGTGGCGGCATTTGCCGGATATGATCTGCTTTTCGATGCTTATAAAACTGCGGTTAAGGAAAAATACAGGTTTGGGACCTATGGTGATGCAATGCTGGTAATATAACACAGAGCAAGATACACAACGTAATACTCGCGAAAAAGCATAAAAGCCGGATTGATGTAAATCGACCGGCTTTTTTATTGTTAATAAAGTGTTAGTAACAGATAAGAAAACCATCTGTTCGACCGTTATAAATCGAACCTGTCATTTGAAAAAGGGTATTCCGGTTTTCAGATTATAGTCTGAAACCGGTTTTTGTTCCTGTGGCATAAAACTGAACCTGACAATTTGATTGTTTCTGAACACATAACGGCGATATTCAGTTTAGTATCTAAAAATCTGAAAATCAGGAGTCTGAAAAGGAAGTTGTTATTCTTTCTTTTTAGCTTGATTTTCTTAATGGTTATTAGTTTCAGATCATTTGCACAGATTTGCCCGGCTGCAGCCTTAGGATATCAGTATCAGAAAACCTTAGTAATTAATCATACCAAAGTCGGAGAATTTGTAATAAATTTTCCTGTCCTTATTACTCTTGCACCTCCTAACAGCGATGAATTACGGACAATTGCAAACGGAGGACGTATTTTCAGTAATAATGGTTATGATATAATCTTTACTGATGAAAATTATAACAAACTCGATCATCAGATTGAACGTTATGACGCTGTCTCAGGGAGTCTGGTGGCATGGGTTCGCCTTCCAATTCTGAGCAATGCAGTAAATACCTCTATACGAATACTTTACAGCAATAGCCAGGTTACAGCCAATACGTCAGTGGAAACTGTCTGGAATTCAAGTTACAAAGGTGTCTGGCATCTGAACGAAAACGATTACTCTGATGCAACATCGACAGGGAATGATGGTGTTAACAGCGGTACGAATCAAATCACCGGCAGAATTGCAGGTGGGCGAGGATTTAACGGAACTGCTTATATCAGGATGAATCCTCTCACGGGATTTGTCAGGTGTAACGAATCCCAGACTATAAGCATCTGGGCAAGATATTCATCTACTCCCTCAGGTATAAGAAATTTTATTGCTTTTCAGAATACAGGAGCTTTAAGTGCCGTTCAGGTTGGTTTTATAGGTGGCTTACCTATAGCCTGGAACTGGGGAGGAGGTACACTTGCATCTTACGGAACTCTTCCTTCATCAAATACCTGGCACTATTATGTCTATACTTTTGATGGAACAAGGCACAGGCTTTATGTAGACGGGGTTTTTGTGGAAAATACCACAGCTGGTCAGACTGGTATACCGACCGAAGGAAATCTGGGCAGATATAATAATGGTGAATATTTTACTGGATGGCTTGATGAAGCTCGCTATTCCACAAACGTAAAAACAGCCGGCTGGATAACTACTGAGTTCAATAACCAGAATGACCAGATAATAGGGGGAGGCCATTTCATACAGAGCATTAGTTCAGAAATTGAATATAACTCCCCTTCAAATTATATTTTTAATGTTTGCACTGGAGCAATATTAAATTACAGTATTCCTTCACAGGCCGGGCATACATATACATGGACAATAACCGGGGGTACGCCTGCGTCTTTTGTTGGCAATCCAGTCACTGTAACATGGGGTGCCGCAGGAATTGGTACCATCCAGCTCAAAGATAATACTGTTCTCTGTGATGGATTTTCTCCGGTATATAATGTAACTATTGCTCCAGCCCCGGTAGCCCAAAGCATAACAAAGAATCCTGATGTCACAGAAGTATGTGTAACAGGGACAGTATCAGCAACATTCAGCGGAGGCAGTGGAGGAATAAACCCGACGGACGTCTATGAGAGCAGTACCGACGGAGGATCCACCTGGCAGGTATATACACCAGGGTCACCGATAAGCAGTGCGGTTGCAGGTGTTGACAGGTTGCGCATAAGGACGAGACGTACATCAACAGGAGCAGGATGTACTGCCAGTGGATATAATACAGTAACATGGAGCACAGTAGCACAGCCGGTAGCACAGATTTTAACAAAAAATCCGAATATCACCGAAGTATGTGTATCAGGGACAGTATCAGCAACCTTCAGCGGGGGTAGCGGAGGAGTAAGCCCGGCAGATGTCTATGAAAGTAGTATAGACGGCGGAGCAACATGGCAGGCATACACACCTGGGTCACCATTAAGCAGTGCAGTTAGCAGGAATTGACAGGCTCCGTATCAGGACAAAACGAACGTCATCAGGGACTGGATGCACCAGCAGTACATATAACACTGTAACATGGACAGTTAGCCTCCAGCCAACAGGTCCTTCACTGAACCTTAAAACACCGAATCTTGGATCAGTATGTGCCGGGCAAACAGTATCGGCAATATTTAATCCGGGAACCGGAGGGGCAGGATGTTCTGATACTTACCAATATCGATTTGACGGGACCGGAGCATGGAGCAATTATACTCCGGGGAGTGGACTTAATACAACCGGTCATACACTGGTGGAGATACAAGGAGAAAGATCAGGTTGTGCTACAGGGTCGGGATGTACAGGCACAACAATGGTGACACTTGCGTCATGGACCGTTGCTCCACAGCCAACAGATCCCTCCATTAATGTAAAAACACCAGATCTGGCAGCAGTATGTTCGGGACAGACAGTTTCGGCTACTTTTAATGCAGGTAGCGGAGGAGTTGGCTGCTCTGATGAATATCAGTACAGCTTTGATGGATCCGGTTTATGGAACAACTATATACCCGGGTCAGGTATTAATACTACAGGTCATACCCAGGTCCAGATACAGGGACGAAGATCCGGATGTACCCCAGCATCAGGATGCACAGGAACCTCATGGGTAACACTGGCAACATGGACAGTAAATCTACAGCCAACTGGTCCGACGTTGAATCTCAAAATCCCTGATCTTGGATCAGTATGTGCCGGGCAATCGGTTTCAGCAACTTTCAATGCCGGAGCAGGAGGAGTAGGATGTTACAGATGAATACCAGTATCGTTTTGACGGAGCCGGTGGATGGAACTGATTATACTCCGGGAAGCAGTCTGAGTACAACAGGACATAACAAGGTCGATATCCGCGGTCAAAGGAAGGGATGTACTGAAAATTCAGGTTGTCTGGAAACAGGATGGGTAATTCTTGCAACATGGATTGTAAATCCGCAGCCATCAGGTCCGACTCTAAATATAAAAACACCTGATCTGGCAGCAGTTTGTGATGGCCAGACTAGTTTCAGCCACATTCAATGCCAGGTACGGGTGGTGTCAGGATGCACTGATTCATTCCAGTATCGCTTTGATGGTACCGGATTATGGAACAGTTATACTCCCGGAAATAATATGAATACCACAGGCCATACGCTTGTTGAAATTCAGGGTTCAAGATCAGGATGTACTCCTCTGTCGGGATGCACAGGTACGACATGGGCATTACTTGCATCATGGATAGTCAATCCTTATCCTGTATTGACCAGTACGCTTACACCACCGGCTATATGCAGCGGATCGGTCTTCAGTTATACACCGGCAAGCGGAACGGCAGGAACCAGCTTTGGATGGACCAGGGCAACGGTAGCAGGAATAACACCTGCAGGTCCGACCTCAGGAACGGGCAATCCGAATGAGACACTGACCAATACAACAGTATCACCGTTAACAGTACGGTATGTATATACACTGACAGCCAACAGCTGTACCAACCCGGCGACATACAATGTGGATGTTGTTGTCAATCCTACTCCAACGCTGACCAGTACGCTTACACCGCCGGCTATATGCAGCGGATCGGTCTTCAGTTATACACCGGCAAGCGGAACGGCAGGAACCAGCTTTGGATGGACCAGGGCAACGGTAGCAGGAATAACACCGGCAGGCCCGACCTCAGGAACGGGCAATCCGAATGAGACACTGACCAATACAACAGTATCACCATTAACAGTACGGTATGTATATACACTGACAGCCAACAGCTGCACCAACCCGGCGACATACAATGTGGATGTTGTTGTCAATCCTACTCCAACGCTGACCAGTACGCTTACACCGCCGGCTATATGCAGCGGATCGGTCTTCAGTTATACACCGGCAAGCGGAACGGCAGGAACCAGCTTTGGATGGACCAGGGCAACGGTAGCAGGAATAACACCTGCAGGTCCGACCTCAGGAACGGGCAATCCGAATGAGACACTGACCAATACAACAGTATCACCGTTAACAGTACGGTATGTATATACACTGACAGCCAACAGCTGCACCAACCCGGCGACATACAATGTCGATGTTGTTGTCAACCCTACTCCAACGCTGACCAGTACGCTTACACCGCCGGCTATATGCAGCGGATCGGTCTTCAGTTATACACCGGCAAGCGGAACGGCAGGAACCAGCTTTGGATGGACCAGGGCAACGGTAGCAGGAATAACACCTGCAGGCCCGACCTCAGGAACAGGCAATCCGAATGAGACACTAACCAATACAACAGTATCACCGTTAACAGTACGGTATGTATATACACTGACAGCCAACAGCTGCACCAACCCGGCGACATACAATGTAGATGTTGTTGTCAACCCTACGCCAACGCTGACCAGTACGCTTACACCGCCGGCTATATGCAGCGGATCGGTCTTCAGTTATACACCGGCAAGCGGAACGGCAGGAACCAGCTTTGGATGGACCAGGGCAACGGTAGCAGGAATAACACCTGCAGGCCCGACCTCAGGAACGGGCAATCCGAATGAGACACTAACCAATACAACAGTATCACCATTAACAGTACGGTATGTATATACACTGACCGCCAACAGCTGTACCAACCCGGCGACATACAATGTCGATGTTGTTGTCAACCCTACACCAACGCTGACCAGTACGCTTACACCGCCGGCTATATGCAGCGGATCGGTCTTCAGTTATACACCGGCAAGCGGAACGGCAGGAACCAGCTTCGGATGGACCAGGGCAACGGTAGCAGGAATAACACCTGCAGGCCCGACCTCAGGAACGGGCAATCCGAATGAGACACTGACCAATACAACAGTATCACCGTTAACAGTACGGTATGTATATACACTGACCGCCAACAGCTGTACCAATCCGGCGACATACAATGTGGATGTTGTTGTCAACCCTACACCAACGCTGACCAGTACGCTTACACCGCCGGCTATATGCAGCGGATCGGTCTTCAGTTATACACCGGCAAGCGGAACGGCAGGAACCAGCTTCGGATGGACCAGGGCAACGGTAGCAGGAATAACACCTGCAGGCCCGACCTCAGGAACGGGCAATCCGAATGAGACACTGACCAATACAACAGTATCACCATTAACAGTACGGTATGTATATACACTGACAGCCAACAGCTGTACCAACCCGGCGACATACAATGTCGATGTGGTTGTCAACCCTACACCAACGCTGACCAGTACGCTTACACCGCCGGCTATATGCAGCGGATCGGTCTTCAGTTATACACCGACAAGCGGAACGGCAGGAACCAGCTTCGGATGGACCAGGGCAACGGTAGCAGGAATAACACCTGCAGGTCCGACCTCAGGAACGGGCAATCCGAATGAGACACTAACCAATACAACAGTATCACCGTTAACAGTACGGTATGTATATACACTGACAGCCAACAGCTGTACCAACCCGGCGACATACAATGTCGATGTTGTTGTCAACCCTACACCAACGCTGACCAGTACGCTTACACCGCCGGCTATATGCAGCGGATCGGTCTTCAGTTATACACCGGCAAGCGGAACGGCAGGAACCAGCTTTGGATGGACCAGGGCAACGGTAGCAGGAATAACACCTGCAGGTCCGACCTCAGGAACGGGCAATCCGAATGAGACACTGACCAATACAACAGTATCACCGTTAACAGTACGGTATGTATATACACTGACCGCCAACAGCTGTACCAACCCGGCGACATACAATGTCGATGTGGTTGTCAACCCTACACCAACGCTGACCAGTACGCTTACACCGCCGGCTATATGCAGCGGATCGGTCTTCAGTTATACACCGGCAAGCGGAACGGCAGGAACCAGCTTCGGATGGACCAGGGCAACGGTAGCAGGAATAACACCTGCAGGTCCGACCTCAGGAACGGGCAATCCGAATGAGACACTAACCAATACAACAGTATCACCATTAACAGTACGGTATGTATATACACTGACAGCCAACAGCTGTACCAATCCGGCGACATACAATGTCGATGTGGTTGTCAACCCTACTCCAACGCTGACCAGTACGCTTACACCGCCGGCTATATGCAGCGGATCGGTCTTCAGTTATACACCGGCAAGCGGAACGGCAGGAACCAGCTTCGGATGGACCAGGGCAACGGTAGCAGGAATAACACCTGCAGGTCCGACCTCAGGAACGGGCAATCCGAATGAGACACTAACCAATACAACAGTATCACCATTAACAGTACGGTATGTATATACACTGACCGCCAACAGCTGTACCAATCCGGCGACATACAATGTGGATGTGGTTGTCAACCCTACACCAACGCTGACCAGTACGCTTACACCGCCGGCTATATGCAGCGGATCGGTCTTCAGTTATACACCGGCAAGCGGAACGGCAGGAACCAGCTTCGGATGGACCAGGGCAACGGTAGCAGGAATAACACCTGCAGGTCCGACCTCAGGAACGGGCAATCCGAATGAGACACTAACCAATACAACAGTATCACCATTAACAGTACGGTATGTATATACACTGACAGCCAACAGCTGTACCAATCCGGCGACATACAATGTCGATGTGGTTGTCAACCCTACACCAACGCTGACCAGTACGCTTACACCGCCGGCTATATGCAGCGGATCGGTCTTCAGTTATACACCGGCAAGCGGAACGGCAGGAACCAGCTTCGGATGGACCAGGGCAACGGTAGCAGGAATAACACCTGCAGGTCCGACCTCAGGAACAGGCAATCCGAATGAGACACTAACCAATACAACAGTATCACCATTAACAGTACGGTATGTATATACACTGACCGCCAACAGCTGTACCAACCCGGCGACATACAATGTGGATGTGGTTGTCAACCCTACACCAACGCTGACCAGTACGCTTACACCGCCGGCTATATGCAGCGGATCGGTCTTCAGTTATACACCGGCAAGCGGAACGGCAGGAACCAGCTTCGGATGGACCAGGGCAACGGTAGCAGGAATAACACCTGCAGGTCCGACCTCAGGAACAGGCAATCCGAATGAGACACTAACCAATACAACAGTATCACCATTAACAGTACGGTATGTATATACACTGACCGCCAACAGCTGTACCAATCCGGCGACATACAATGTCGATGTGGTTGTCAACCCTACACCAACGCTGACCAGTACGCTTACACCACCGGCTATATGCAGCGGATCGGTCTTCAGTTATACACCGGCAAGCGGAACGGCAGGGACCAGCTTCGGATGGACCAGGGCAACGGTAGCAGGAATAACACCTGCAGGCCCGACCTCAGGAACAGGCAATCCGAATGAGACACTAACCAATACAACAGTATCACCGTTAACAGTACGGTATGTATATACACTGACAGCCAACAGCTGTACCAATCCGGCACATACAATGTCGATGTTGTTGTCAACCCTACACCAACGCTGACCAGTACGCTTACACCACCGGCTATATGCAGCGGATCGGTCTTCAGTTATACACCGGCAAGCGGAACGGCAGGGACCAGCTTCGGATGGACCAGGGCAACGGTAGCAGGAATAACACCTGCAGGCCCGACCTCAGGAACAGGGCAGTTATCACGAATGAGACCCTTACCAATACCACTACAGTATACCGTTAATTGTACAGTATGTATATACCCTGACGGTTAACGGGTGTACAGGAATCACAGCTTTGACTGTGATGTTACGGTCAATCCGACAGCAGTCATCACCAGTGGTGCAACTGCCAACTGGTGCAATAATGTTGAGAACACCTACACCGCGACCAGTTCAAGCAGTACGGCGACGTTTGCATGGGACCGTGCAGCAGTAGCAGGCATCAGCAATGCAGCAGCCAGCGGAACAGGGGCAGTTATCACAGAGACCCTTATCAACACCACTACAGAACCGGTAGTTGTACATTATCTTATTACCCCATCGGTTAACGGGTGTGCAGGAACACAGTTTGACCTGTCAGTTACGGTCAATCCGACAGCAGTCATCACCAGTGGTGCAACGGCCAACTGGTGCAATAATGTTGAGAACACCTACACCGCGACCAGTTCAAGCAGTACGGCGACGTTTGCATGGGACCGTGCAGCAGTAGCAGGCATCAGCAATGCAGCAGCCAGCGGAACAGGGGCAGTTATCACAGAGACCCTTATCAACACCACTACAGAACCGGTAGTTGTACATTATCTTATTACCCCATCGGTTAACGGGTGTGCAGGAACACAGTTTGACCTGTCAGTTACGGTCAATCCGACAGCAGTCATCACCAGTGGTGCAACTGCCAACTGGTGCAATAATGTTGAGAACACCTACACCGCGACCAGTTCAAGCAGTACGGCGACGTTTGCATGGGACCGTGCAGCAGTAGCAGGCATCAGCAATGCAGCAGCCAGCGGAACAGGGGCAGTTATCACAGAGACCCTTATCAACACCACTACAGAACCGGTAGTTGTACATTATCTTATTACCCCATCGGTTAACGGGTGTGCAGGAACACAGTTTGACCTGTCAGTTACGGTCAATCCGACAGCAGTCATCACCAGTGGTGCAACTGCCAACTGGTGCAATAATGTTGAGAACACCTACACCGCGACCAGTTCAAGCAGTACGGCGACGTTTGCATGGGACCGTGCAGCAGTAGCAGGCATCAGCAATGCAGCAGCCAGCGGAACAGGGGCAGTTATCACAGAGACCCTTATCAACACCACTACAGAACCGGTAGTTGTACATTATCTTATTACCCCATCGGTTAACGGGTGTGCAGGAACACAGTTTGACCTGTCAGTTACGGTCAATCCGACAGCAGTCATCACCAGTGGTGCAACTGCCAACTGGTGCAATAATGTTGAGAACACCTACACCGCGACCAGTTCAAGCAGTACGGCGACGTTTGCATGGGACCGTGCAGCAGTAGCAGGCATCAGCAATGCAGCAGCCAGCGGAACAGGGGCAGTTATCACAGAGACCCTTATCAACACCACTACAGAACCGGTAGTTGTACATTATCTTATTACCCCATCGGTTAACGGGTGTGCAGGAACACAGTTTGACCTGTCAGTTACGGTCAATCCGACAGCAGTCATCACCAGTGGTGCAACGGCCAACTGGTGCAATAATGTTGAGAACACCTACACCGCGACAAGTTCAAGCAGTACGGCGACGTTTGCATGGGACCGTGCAGCAGTAGCAGGCATCAGCAATGCAGCAGCCAGCGGAACAGGAGCAGTTATCACAGAGACCCTTATCAACACCACTACAGAACCGGTAGTTGTACATTATCTTATTACCCCATCGGTTAACGGGTGTGCAGGAACACAGTTTGACCTGTCAGTTACGGTCAATCCGACAGCAGTCATCACCAGTGGTGCAACTGCCAACTGGTGCAATAATGTTGAGAACACCTACACCGCGACCAGTTCAAGCAGTACGGCGACGTTTGCATGGGACCGTGCAGCAGTAGCAGGCATCAGCAATGCAGCAGCCAGCGGAACAGGGGCAGTTATCACAGAGACCCTTATCAACACCACTACAGAACCGGTAGTTGTACATTATCTTATTACCCCATCGGTTAACGGGTGTACAGGAACACAGTTTGACCTGTCAGTTACGGTCAATCCGACACCTGAAGTTAATCAGCCGGACAGTCCTATATTCTGTAATGGGTTAACAACAGATCAAATAACTTTTACTTCGCCTAATACTGGCGGAGTTGTAACTTATACCTGGACAAATAACCAGCCTTCCATCGGTATTTTAGCAACAGGTGAAGGAGACATACTACCATTTACTGCACTTAATCCCGGAACATCACCGGTTGTCGCAACAATTGAAGTGACTCCTCATTTTACTAATGGTACAGTTACATGTGATGGACTTCTGAAGACATTTACAATAACAGTAAATCCAACTGCCCAGGTTGAAGATATCAACCCACAGGTTGTCTGCAATGATGCTTCGACTTTAACTGTTGAGTTCAAAACAATAAACAGTGTTGGGATAACCACATATACATGGATAAATGATCTTCCGTCGATAGGACTGGCAGCAGGAGGAACAGGTGATATACCAGCCTTTACTGCTGTTAATACAGGAGATGCACCAGCGATTGCCACAATAACTGTCACTCCTCATTTCAGCTTCGGAGGGATAACCTGTGATGGCCCCTCAAAAACGTTTACTATAACAGTTGATCCGACACCTCAGGTAGTCCCAAGTACACTTACTCAGATGATCTGTAACTACGGAGTCACGAACATAGTGATCGGCAGTCCGAGCTCATTCACCAATGGATCAGTAACATTCGATTATACAGTTACTGCAACGGGAGGAGTTACTGGTTTTACAACTCCTGTAACCGGTCTTCCTAAGGATTATGTCATTGAAGATACTCTGATCAACCCTACAGACGAGCCTCAAACCGTTACCTATACTATCGTTCCGGTCACTTCAGCAGGATGTGCATCAGGACCAGCCGTTGTAGTTGTAACAGTTCTTCCAACGGCCCAGGTTGATCAGCCGGCAGATCAGGTACTCTGTAATGGAGAGGATTCTGCTCCGGTCTTATTAAGTACTCTTACAGTAGGCGTAGTAGTTTTTACCTGGACAAACGATCAACCCTCAATAGGACTGGCTCCAAGCGGTACAGGGGATATTCCATCCTTTACAGCTGTAAATAACGGCGATAGCCCCGTAGTTGCTACAATAAGAGTAACTCCGCATTTTACCTATGGAACATTTACCTGCGATGGACAGCCAAAAATATTTACAATCACGGTCAACCCGACGCCACAGGTAGTACCGGTGGTAGCAGAAGGGACAATATGCAATGACGGGACGACAGGCATCACGCTCACCAGCCCGAGCACATTCAGCAACGGAGTAATCACATTCAGGTACACGGTAGTTGCCACAGGCGGAGTTACAGGCTATACGACACCAGTAACAGGACTTCCTCTTGGTCATGTCATCACGGACGTTCTCAATAACCCGAGCGATGCACCTCAGACAGTAACCTATACGATCTATCCTGTCAATCCTTCGGGATCATGTTCAGAAGGACCGGCGCAGGTAGTAGTTATCACGGTCAACCCGACGCCACAGGTAGTGCCGGTGGTAGCTGAAGGGACAATATGCAATGACGGGACGACAGGCATCACGCTCACCAGCCCGAGCACATTCAGCAACGGATTAATCACATTCAGGTACACGGTAGTTGCCACAGGCGGAGTTACAGGCTATACGACACCAGTAACAGGACTTCCTCTTGGTCATGTCATCACGGACGTTCTCAATAACCCGACCGATGCACCTCAGACAGTAACCTATACGATCTATCCTGTCAATCCTTCGGGATCATGTTCAGAAGGACCGGCGCAGGTAGTAGTTATCACGGTCAACCCGACGCCACAGGTAGTACCGGTGGTAGCAGAAGGGACAATATGCAATGACGGGACGACAGGCATCACGCTCACCAGCCCGAGCACATTCAGCAACGGATTAATCACATTCAGGTACACGGTAGTTGCCACAGGCGGAGTTACAGGCTATACGACACCAGTAACAGGACTTCCTCTTGGTCATGTCATCACGGACGTTCTCAATAACCCGAGCGATGCACCTCAGACAGTAACCTATACGATCTATCCTGTCAATCCTTCGGGATCATGTTCAGAAGGACCGGCGCAGGTAGTAGTTATCACGGTCAACCCGACGCCACAGGTAGTACCGGTGGTAGCAGAAGGGACAATATGCAATGACGGGACGACAGGCATCACGCTCACCAGCCCGAGCACATTCAGCAACGGATTAATCACATTCAGGTACACGGTAGTTGCCACAGGCGGAGTTACAGGCTATACGACACCAGTAACAGGACTTCCTCTTGGTCATGTCATCACGGACGTTCTCAATAACCCGACCGATGCACCTCAGACAGTAACCTATACGATCTATCCTGTCAATCCTTCGGGATCATGTTCAGAAGGACCGGCGCAGGTAGTAGTTATCACGGTCAACCCGACGCCACAGGTAGTACCGGTGGTAGCGGAAGGGACAATATGCAATGACGGGACGACAGGCATCACGCTCACCAGCCCGAGCACATTCAGCAACGGATTAATCACATTCAGGTACACGGTAGTTGCCACAGGCGGAGTTACAGGCTATACGACACCAGTAACAGGACTTCCTCTTGGTCATGTCATCACGGACGTTCTCAATAACCCGAGCGATGCACCTCAGACAGTAACCTATACGATCTATCCTGTCAATCCTTCGGGATCATGTTCAGAAGGACCGGCGCAGGTAGTAGTTATCACGGTCAACCCGACGCCACAGGTAGTACCGGTGGTAGCAGAAGGGACAATATGCAATGACGGGACGACAGGCATCACGCTCACCAGCCCGAGCACATTCAGCAACGGAGTAATCACATTCAGGTACACGGTAGTTGCCACAGGCGGAGTTACAGGCTATACGACACCAGTAACAGGACTTCCTCTTGGTCATGTCATCACGGACGTTCTCAATAACCCGACCGATGCACCTCAGACAGTAACCTATACGATCTATCCTGTCAATCCTTCGGGATCATGTTCAGAAGGACCGGCGCAGGTAGTAGTTATCACGGTCAACCCGACGCCACAGGTAGTACCGGTGGTAGCAGAAGGGACAATATGCAATGACGGGACGACAGGCATCACGCTCACCAGCCCGAGCACATTCAGCAACGGAGTAATCACATTCAGGTACACGGTAGTTGCCACAGGCGGAGTTACAGGCTATACGACACCAGTAACAGGACTTCCTCTTGGTCATGTCATCACGGACGTTCTCAATAACCCGACCGATGCACCTCAGACAGTAACCTATACGATCTATCCTGTCAATCCTTCGGGATCATGTTCAGAAGGACCGGCGCAGGTAGTAGTTATCACGGTCAACCCGACGCCACAGGTAGTACCGGTGGTAGCAGAAGGGACAATATGCAATGACGGGACGACAGGCATCACGCTCACCAGCCCGAGCACATTCAGCAACGGATTAATCACATTCAGGTACACGGTAGTTGCCACAGGCGGAGTTACAGGCTATACGACACCAGTAACAGGACTTCCTCTTGGTCATGTCATCACGGACGTTCTCAATAACCCGAGCGATGCACCTCAGACAGTAACCTATACGATCTATCCTGTCAATCCTTCGGGATCATGTTCAGAAGGACCGGCGCAGGTAGTAGTTATCACGGTCAACCCGACGCCACAGGTAGTACCGGTGGTAGCTGAAGGGACAATATGCAATGACGGGACGACAGGCATCACGCTCACCAGCCCGAGCACATTCAGCAACGGATTAATCACATTCAGGTACACGGTAGTTGCCACAGGCGGAGTTACAGGCTATACGACACCAGTAACAGGACTTCCTCTTGGTCATGTCATCACGGACGTTCTCAATAACCCGACCGATGCACCTCAGACAGTAACCTATACGATCTATCCTGTCAATCCTTCGGGATCATGTTCAGAAGGACCGGCGCAGGTAGTAGTTATCACGGTCAACCCGACGCCACAGGTAGTACCGGTGGTAGCAGAAGGGACAATATGCAATGACGGGACGACAGGCATCACGCTCACCAGCCCGAGCACATTCAGCAACGGAGTAATCACATTCAGGTACACGGTAGTTGCCACAGGCGGAGTTACAGGCTTTACGACACCAGTAACAGGACTTCCTCTTGGTCATGTCATCACGGACGTTCTCAATAACCCGACCGATGCACCTCAGACAGTAACCTATACGATCTATCCTGTCAATCCTTCGGGATCATGTTCAGAAGGACCGGCGCAGGTAGTAGTTATCACGGTCAACCCGACGCCACAGGTAGTACCGGTGGTAGCAGAAGGGACAATATGCAATGACGGGACGACAGGCATCACGCTCACCAGCCCGAGCACATTCAGCAACGGATTAATCACATTCAGGTACACGGTAGTTGCCACAGGCGGAGTTACAGGCTATACGACACCAGTAACAGGACTTCCTCTTGGTCATGTCATCACGGACGTTCTCAATAACCCGAGCGATGCACCTCAGACAGTAACCTATACGATCTATCCTGTCAATCCTTCGGGATCATGTTCAGAAGGACCGGCGCAGGTAGTAGTTATCACGGTCAACCCGACGCCACAGGTAGTACCGGTGGTAGCTGAAGGGACAATATGCAATGACGGGACGACAGGCATCACGCTCACCAGCCCGAGCACATTCAGCAACGGATTAATCACATTCAGGTACACGGTAGTTGCCACAGGCGGAGTTACAGGCTATACGACACCAGTAACAGGACTTCCTCTTGGTCATGTCATCACGGACGTTCTCAATAACCCGACCGATGCACCTCAGACAGTAACCTATACGATCTATCCTGTCAATCCTTCGGGATCATGTTCAGAAGGACCGGCACAGGTTGTGGTCATAACAATTAATCCTACTCCAAGGATTTTCCCGGTACCAGCAGTGAATATCAGATGTGACAATACATCGGCGGATATTGTACTTCAGAGTCCCAGCACATTTACAAGCGGAGTAGTAACCATCGACTTTACAGCTACTGCTCCTGCTGGATTAAGCGGGTACACAACCAATGCAAATGGTTTGGCTAATGGATACATAATAACCGATAATCTTGTAAACATAACTGATGCACCGCTCACAGTAACATACACGGTTACTCCCTTAAGCGGAGCTGGTTGCAACAATGGCCCTTCTGTGGATATTAATGTCACTGTTAATCCGACGCCAAGGGCAACTCCGGCAAATGCAAAACCTGCAATTTGCTATGGGGGCAACACTCAGATAACACTGAATTCCCCGACAATAATGACATCCGGTGAAATAAAATTTGATTACACAATATCTGTACCGGCAGGAGTCACAGGAAATTCCAACCCCGAAAATGATAAAACAGAGGGGAATATTCTATCCTTTATATACAGGAATTATAACGACACTGTCGGGTCAGTCTGGTTTTCAATTACACCGAAAGTTACAGGACTTAACTGCCCTGCAGGAAACATAAGCATGCAGGAAGTACAGTTACACCCCAAACCAGTAAGAGGAATTACTATCACGGAACCATATACATGTGAAACCGGTATAGGACTTGCTGCTTTGCGGGCTGATATCTCAAGAGGCGCTGGTCCATACGATATTTTGTGGACAGGTCCTGTAGGGTATGTTAAAGAAGATTCGATAGAGATTAAAAATCTATATGCAGGGTACTACACACTGGATGTTACCGATAATCTTGGGTGCATTGGTGACACCTCAATAAATATTGCAAATCTCAGTTCCTCTCCAAGGATTATTCCGCAGCCGATTCTTCCGAATATTAATGTTTCATGTCCTGGAGGTAATGACGGGACTGCCCGTATCTATGTAAGGGATGGTTTAACTTATCCTTATACTTACTGGTTTATTCGTAATGACATTGATACAGTAGCTACTGGTGTTTTCACTGGAAATTATGATTTCGCTGATCCATTAACATACAGGATTTGTACAGGTTTGATGGCAGGACAGTATAAACTGGTAGTCAATGACATAAATGGTTGTGAAACTTACAGGCCAGGTGAATTAAAAGAGCCTGCTCCTATATTGATATCTTTTGATATCAGCAACTTCAACGGCTCGAATATTTCCTGCCGTGGTTATAATGATGGATCAGCAGCAGCCACTGTTACAGGAGGCAACGGCAGCTATACATATTTCTGGTATCCTGCATCAGGATCGCTGTCAGTCAGCACCACTACCAATGTGCTCGACAGTATCCCTGCTGGAAAATACTACCTGCGCGTAACTGACCTGTTGGGATGTATAAAAACTGACAGTGTAACTCTGATCGATCCGCCTGGAATGGTTCTGACAGCGAGTGAGGTGTCGCAAAGCATCGATGGCAATTTCGAGATTTCATGCAACGGAGCAAGCGACGGTTATATAAAACTGACTATTCATGGCGGTTCGGGGAACTACACTTATTTATGGGTCGGCCCTGATGGTTATTTGGCAACTACAAAGGATATTTCAGGGCTGAAAGCCGGCCTATATACCTGCACAGTGACAGATATAAATGGTTGTGTTCTGATGCCCCAGCCGGTTTTCAGCCTTTCTCAGCCTGATTTGCTGGCCATTACCTCCGTGAAATCAGTATCAGCCGATGGATCTTATAATATCACCTGTTTTGGGGGAATGGGTTCTGTTGATGTAACGGTTACCGGAGGCAGCACAGGATCTTATACTTATAACTGGACTACATCTGATGGCGCCGGTATCTCCCAGGGGCAGCAGGATCAGAACTCACTCAGAGCCGGAACCTACCATCTTGTTGTTGCAGATGCAAATGGATGCATTGCTACAGCTGATATTGTACTGACACAGCCTTTGGCACTGGTCACTGAACTGATTCCATCGCATATAACCTGCCAGGTATCGGGCTTTAACAATGGTTCAATGAATCTGAACGTATCTGGTGGTATTGGTTCCTATTCATACTTATGGTCGACAGGCGCAATAACACAGGATATCTCAGGGCTTTCTGAAGGTTATTATTCTGTTAGAGTAACGGACACAAATGGATGCCAGAAGACCGATTCAGCAAGAATAAATCTACCCCCGCCATTAACCTTTGCTCAGGTTCTGTCAGAATATAACGGGTTTAATATAAGCTGTAATGGTAAGGCAGATGGATCTATACTGATTAATCCAACCAGCGGAACGCCACCCTATATATTCAGCTGGCAGGGCCCGCAAGCTTTTACAGCAACCACTAAGGATATTTCAGGACTTAAGGCAGGCCAGTATATTATCCTTGTCACCGACAGTAATTTATGTTCTGTCCTTGATACTATAAATCTGACTGAACCAGAAAAGCTGAGTATGATAATTACACCATCCGTAAGCATTACAGGTGAACATAATATTAATTGTGCAGACGGAAATACCGGTTCTGTATCTCTTACAGCTGTTAATTATGCCGGAACTGCCGATTACCTTTGGGCTGACGGTGCGACAGGGAGTTTCAGGGCAGGACTTAAGCCAGGTGATTACAAAATAATAATAACCGATTCCAATGGTTGCTCAGCTGATTCTTCTGTAACACTGACAGCTCCCGATTCAATAAGACTTTCATTCTCGGTTACCCAGCCTTTCTGCACTGACATGCCAGATGGTGAGATTCTTTTAAATGTTACAGGCGGTACCAATGCAGGCTATTCATTCCTTTGGTCTGATAATTCAACAACACAAAACATTTCAACTGCTGTAAGCGGAATTTACAGTGTTACGGTTACAGATATGAACAGCTGTTCCGTCAGCGATTCGGTGATCATACATCCGGAAAACGAAATATGCCTTGAAATTCCGAATGCAATTTCACCTAATGGTGACCTTATAAATGATGAATGGAATATTGGTCTTAAGGATCTCTATCCTGAAATTGAAATCACGATATTTAACAGGTGGGGTGAGATGATATGGAAATCGGAAAGAGGTTATCCGTTACCATGGGATGGAAGGAGTAAGGGATCTGTATTGCCGATCGATTCATATCATTATATAATTGATTTAAATAATGGAACAAGGCCGATAATAGGGCATATAACTATTGTGAAATAATTAACAATTCTTATTGTATTGTGAAGAAATTGGTTTTCATATCAGCATTAATAATTTGCAGTGCAAATATTGCAGGGCAACAGCTGCCGGTGTACAGCCAGTATCTTTATAATAAGTTTCTTATAAACCCGGCTGTTGCAGGAAGTGATGGTTTTACAAGCTTTAACCTCACTGCCCGCGAACAATGGGCAGGTTATTCGGGTGCCCCGCGAACTTTTTCTATAAGCGGACAAACCAGAATCCTGAAACGTGGATATTCACTTAAAAACAGTACCCGCGGAAATCTCTACAGGCCAAAAACAGACGGGAAAGTAGGATTAGGAGGATATATTTTCAGCGATCGTAACGGGCTTATTCAAAGGACAGGATTCCAGGCATCCTATTCATATCATATGTGGGTTCAAAGCAACACTCAGCTTTCAATGGGTCTTGCTGTAACCGGATATCATTTTAAGATAAATGAACTGGAAATAAATTTTCAGGATCCTAACGAACCCTGGCTTAATAATGATCTGAGAAGAGGCATTTTCGTTCCTGATGTCGATTTTGGAATATATGTTCTGAATCCAAAATACAATTTCGGCTTCTCTACATTACAGTTATTCGGAGCAGCAGCAAAAATAGGCAGCGATGCCTACCAGAATTTCAGGATGGACAGGCACTATTATCTCTTCGGTTCATATAGCTTTGCGGTTGGAAACAAGACAGAGCTTCAGCCTTCAGGATTATTAATGATGTCGGAGCAGGAGAAACCCATGGCAGATATCGGCCTTACATATATTTATAACCAGAAAATCTGGGCCGGATTAACTTATCGCACAAGCATGGCGATTATTGCCAACATTGGCTTCACATATACGAACATGTATATTGGATATTCTTTTGATTTTACCATGCAGGAGATTCAGCGGGTAACTTACGGAACCCATGAGCTTACAATGGCGATAAGATTCGGCGACAGCGCCAGAAAATACCGCTGGCTTGACCGTTACTAGGTATTTTTATTTTTTTTAAGGAAGTAAATAAGGGAACTGCTTTTCCTTTTATCCAAAAGTGAGCGGAATGCAAACCATGTTCCTTTTATTAACCCATTCATAAAGTGAAAGTCTGATCCATTATTCTTCTCGCTTAAAATGGAAATATAAAATACATCAAGCGGCAGGGATTCTATTCCTGTGATCTGAAATTCTGTCTTTTCTGCAAATATCCTGAAAGTATCGGGCGTAAAATGCCAAAGATGCCTCGGAACATCATAGGCCGCCCATTCTTCCATGTAATGTTCTGCATCGAATGAGCTGCAGTTTGGAAGTGCACAGATGCATACACCGCCTGCTTTGAGAAGCCGTTTGATTTCTGCCGCATAATTAAAGGGATCATGAAAGTGTTCCAGAACATGCCACATAGTAATGCAATCAAAACTTGCAGATGGCAGTTCTGATATCCTTTCAGGACCTATTATTCTGAACGCAAAATGTTCTGAACCAAAATCCCTTGCTTTCCTGTTTGGCTCGATGCCTGTTACATCCCAACCAGCTTTTTTCATTGTTCCGGCAAAATAGCCTGTCCCGCAACCGATATCAAGGATCTTACCCGTTTTAATACCGGCTTCGTTCCCGACAATCCTTTTCTTTCTGCGAAGCATTATATCCCTCGCAAGCAAATAGACCTGGTTTAAAAATCCTTTTGCCCTGTCATCATGAGAAATATAATCGTCAGATTCATAATATCCGGCAATACTTTTTTCATCAGGATATTCACGGGTAAAAACAAACCCGCATGCCTGGCATTTAAAGATATCGAATTCTTCCTTGCTTAAAAGATGATCGGTGGATTTAAGGTAAAAGGAAATTCTGTCGGAGAAGCATAATGGACATTTATTATGGCTGATCATTTACTATGGACTTAGTCTTTTTTATATATGCAAGGACAAAATATCCGGCTGCAAGAAGAATCAGGAGTACAGAACTGGCAAGAGAAACTTTATTTCCCATGTAATACGATGCAGGTTCAAAAATAAATCTGATCTGATGGCTTCCGGCAGGAACTATCATACCTCTCAAAACATAATCTGTCCTGAAATAATTACTCTCGTTTCCATCAATAAAGCATTTCCACCCGGCAGGATAATAGACCTCAGAAAACACGGCAAGCCTCTCCCCCTCTGCTGTATATTTGTACATCAGTTCATCAGGCTTATAAGATATTAGTTCTATAGTATCACCGGGAGCAAGCTGGTATGTGGCTTCACTGACCTGATCATTAAATTTTATATCAATTACGGCCTCTTTCAATGGATCGATGGTTTTTAAGGCAGCCAGTTCCTGATTTGCGCCGTCAACTATGGCAGAATTCCCGACAAACCATGCATTACCCATGGCCTTGGGATTTATTAGAGGAGGAGCTTCAGGATTGTAAATGACGTATTTGGCATTCAGCATATTAAGTACCGGAGTGAAATTAAATACGGGCTGAAGATCTTCGATGGAGGTTGCTTTATCAGCCATCGCCTGGAATAATGAAAGTTCTCTGACTATTGAGGAATCGATGAGTTCCTGGTACCTTTTAAGTTTGGCCCCGTGATAGCCTCCGATTGATTTATGGAACCATGATGTGGGTGAATTATCATTAAATGTCGATACTGAAAGGTTAAGAACCCTGTGATATGATTTATCCTCAAGGATCATGGCATCAGCACTGGAAGGAAGGAATGATTTCTGTATCATCAGAGGCCTTTCAAATCTGTCAGCATCCAGGTATCTTTTACCGGCACCCCACAGGTCGAACATAATAAGAACCGTAATGATCAGAATTGAATACTCTTTCCGCAGCTTTCCCGATACGAATCCCAGAATTGATCCTGAAGCAAGCAAAATGAAAGCAAGCGATCGGATGCTGTCGGCTCTCAGGAGTCCTTTTCTGTCAGAAATAAGAGCTGGTTTAAGCCAGTCGGGAAATCAGATTCCATAAGGACTCAGGAATGACCCCGCAATACCCGGGATCAGAAATACAATTAAAACAATCCCACCGGTTACGCCTGTTGCTATCTTAATACCCTTCAGCATTTCCTTTTTTGAAAGGCTGCCATTATAATATTCACGTAAAGCAAGAAATCCAAGTAGAGGAATGCAGAACTGGGCAATAACAAGTGTCATTGTAACTGCGCGGAACTTATTATAACCGGGGAAAAAATCAATAAATAAGTTGGTAAAAGGCATGAAATTTTTGCCCCATGCCAGCATGACTGATAAAATTACAGCTATTAAAAGCCACCATTTCTCCCTTCCTTTTAAAACGATCAGGCCGAGGACAAAAAGAAACATAACTATTGCCCCAACGTAATGAGGGCCATCTGTAAGGGGCTGCGTACCCCAGTACTTCATCAGCTGGTTTGCTGCATTGCCGGCATTGTTCTGTCTTAGAACTTTTACTGTCTCCGAATCCTTACTGAAAGGTTTGCTTGAACCACCTTTGTAATTTGGTATCAGAAGGTTCATTGTTTCATCAATGCCATAGCTCCAGTATGTAATGTAGTCCCTGTCCAGCCCCGATGAAACATTCTTATGCTCAGCCTGAAGGTCTGACTTTCCCCTGATTGAATATTTACCGTACTCCCTTATCGTGTTGAGGTTGCCGAAATTGACACCTATGGCTATGATAACCGGAATAACCAGGATAAGCGATGTTTTGAGGAATTTCGGGAAGGTTTTTTCCTTAAGTGAATATATAAATTCGGTAATTACAAATATCAGGAGTATTATAGCCGCATAATACGTAATCTGAGGGTGATTTGCGGTAATCTCGAGCGACAGCATAAATGCCGTAAGGAGTGCTCCTTTCAGTGCATCATACCTGTATGCATAGTAAAATCCGGCGATTACGGGGGCCATGTATGCAAGCGCTATTGCCTGGGTATTATGGCCCGCTGCAAGGATCTGAAAAAAGAATGATGAGAAGCCGTAAGCAATTGCCCCGGCAATTGAGAGCCATGGATTGACACCAAAAAGCAAAAGCAAAAAATAAAATCCGGCCATTGAGAGGAAAAGCACAGATACAGGCATTTTAAATATCCTCAGTACTTTATCAACATGCTTCATAAGGTTTCCCGGGAACTTCGTTGATATCAGATAAGCCGGCATCCCGCTGAATATGGAATTTGTCCATAGCGGTTCCTTGTGAAATTCTTCACGATAATCTCTGATCTCCTTCGAGTTGATTGTTGAAACCGTGGAATCGTTGGCTTTAAGCTCTTTGCCTTCCAGCACAGGGTAGAAGTATGCAAACGCGATAATAATGAATATTATGACCGCAATAAAATGTGGTAAAGCTGATTTGAATTTATTCCTGATTTCCATACCCCAGAGTATTTTAACTTTTCTACTGAATAACAAAAATATCTATTTGCCGGGAATTATTCCGCCAGTTGGAAGGTTGAACATTAAATATCATCCCCGATCTTTTTAACGGACTTTATATTTTCACCAAGATTATTAAGATTTGACCATTTGATGAAAAATCCTTTAATTGCTTGCAATTCATAGGATTCATAGAATTTAAAAAGATACAGCAAGAACGGGAAACTGAGTACGCAACTTATTTTGATCATCAGTCGCAGAACAATATTCATCTCATTTAGAAATAGCCCCGTAAATGAAAGCAGTGCTCCGGTAAGGAACATGATAATAACCTTTCTTTTTTCGTATGGGATAAAGTATTCCTTTTGGGAAAAATAGTAATTAAGCAGCCAGTAGATAAACTGTGTAACTAATGTAGCAACTGCGGCTCCCATCATGTTCCATTTTGGAATTAAGAGTATATTCAGCAGGATGTTTAATATACTTGCTATCAAAACATTAATCCCAACGATCCTGGTTTTTTTATTAATTATAAGTCCATAGCTTGTGGTTTCCCTCATGTTCATAAAAAATACTGAAAGGGCCAGAACCGGAACCACAATATAAGCGCCCCAGAATTCTGTGGACTTTGAAATCACCTTTATTATTTCAGAGGAAAAGAGTGAAACTGTAATTATTCCCAGTAACAGCACAAAGGAGGAGTACAGCATTGTCTTGGAGTAAAATCTTTTATTATCCGGCGAATTCATCTTTTGAAAAACCATCGGTGTCAATGCCATTTTTATTGAGTCGACAATTACCAGCTTCAGGACAGAAGCTATCTTATACGACAGGGCATATATTGCGACATATTTTAATAATGCCAGTGAATTTAACGCATACCTGTCGATAACTGTCAGTGCAGCCGCAGCAAAATTTGCCATTAACAGGGGAAATCCATACCGGCTCATCGACCGGAACAGAGGAAGACTGAAAAACGGGGTGATATTCTTTATTGCATAACCCGATAAAAATAAAATGAAAAGCAGATTCCCAATCACCTGGGCAAGATATATTCCGGTCACACCCATGTGCCTGTAAACAATGAAATAGATCGTCAGGAAAAGAACAATGGCAAGCTTTAATAAATTTGCCGCTGAGAAGCGAACTGATTTTGATTGTATTCGCATCAGTGTGTTAATCAGGTTATTAATTGCCTGCAGAGCCGATGACAGTATCAATAACCTTATCGCTTTGCTCCAGTCCGCAGTATCGAATATCAGGCTCGAAACCTTACTGCTGAGGGGAAACAGGAACAAGCAGAATAAAAGGCTGATGAGGACCTGGAACGCAAGGGTCATGAAGAAAATACCTTTCTGATTAGTGGTATAGTCTTTATCCCAATACCACCTCATCATGCTCTGAGGAAGTCCTGATGCCATCAGTGAAATTAAAACCAGGCCGGAAATGTCAAGAAGGGCTATGATTCCAAAATCATCGACGGAAAAATATTTTGGATCAGTATACAAAGGGATAAGCAGGAAACCAATGATTTTTACGGCTATATTTCCCAGACCATAAATGATACCGTCTTTGAATGATGTTTTAATGGAATTCAGCATTAGTCAACGATTTCTTTGGGGTAACCAAGTAAAACAACTTCCGAATGGCATAGATTATTTTTTACCCCGCCTGCTAATTTTCGGATCATGAATACATAATCAATCAATAATTCCTCAAGCAGAGGTTTGACCTCGAAAAACTCGTAGGGATTGTGGTAAACGGCTATTGAAAAAACGGGTCTGAACCTGGTAAGGGTTTTCTTTGCTCCCCTTACAAATTCAAGTGAATTGCCTTCAATATCAACTTTAATAAAGCGAGGGGAAATATTATATTTCTCCACTATAAAATCAAGTGATTTCCGATCGACTGAAATTTCATCATATTTGCCTTTCCTTCTTAATACAGAAAATCCTGATGACCCGGTATCAGCAAGCCTGACCGGTTCTTCTTCATCATTTGATGTAATACAGGCGTTTATTATTTCAAATTTGTCTTCGCTTATATTACACCTTGCCAGGTTGGCTTTATATATCAGAATAGATTTAAGTGACATTTCAACTGAAAAGATCTTTTTGTAGTTAAATTCTCTCAAAGCTATCGCAGAATCACCAATAAATGCCCCCAGATCAATGAAATCATGATCTTTAATATATTCTGCAATTCCGACCGGCAGTAAGCTGAGTCCATGATAGTAATAAAACACTGATTCTTCGATATGATTTGACAGGAATTTATATTTTTTTCTGTAACTCTTCAGCTTTCTGTCAGTTTCCTTCCTGACCTGATCCGATTCCGCCGGTAATAAACCGCCGGCGATCTCTTCCCGCTTCGAGATCTTTTTTTTATTGCTCTCATCTGGATAATGCATGATCCGCTTTATGATGACATCAATTGTATCGGCCGATTCACTGTCAAGATTTCTTTTTAATCCGGCAATCTTCCTGCTCATATCGGAATTGCTTAAATAGCTTTTAAAACTGCCGCCCAGACTATCAGTAATATAAATTGAATAAGGCCTGCTGATCTTAATGAAGTCACTTATCAAACTTGTAAGAAAGAAATAGATCTTTGGGTACTTTTTCCTTAAATATGGCCCTGGATTTTTCATTTAATGCCTATTTTTTAAAAATGGTTTTAACTATAAGGCATTTCAGATATCTTTTCCACATCACATAATTCCAGTATTTTCTGATAATTGCAATAGGCTGTTTGTTATTCCTGAAGTTAATTGAGAAATCTGAAAGATCTCTTTCCTTAAGGACAGGGAATCCCCTGTAAAAGCTGTTGCTGATATTTCCTCCATGAACTGTCTGTAACCATAAAGGACCTTTTAAAATGAATTGCGATTTTCGGGCCTTTTTATTAAAACAATTTAGCCATATTTCTTTGGAAATACTCAAATGCAGACTATCCCACATAGTATGACCTTTTTCAAAAACACATCCTATTTCATTATCAGTGGTTTCTATTAAGCTCAGGAAAGGCGACATCGGATAAAAATAATGCGACAACTTCCTGTCAGATATGTTTAATACATATCCTGATGCCAATGAGATCAGATACTTGTGCTTTTCAACAAAATTGTCTTGTATTATCTTAATTGCATCCTTATGAAAGCAATCGTCATTGTCTATCCTTGTGGTTATAATCCATTTTACTGATTTCCCGACTCTCTTTTTAACCTCCTCCGTGTATATTAAATTAAAATCATCAAAACTTTTACAGTAACATATTTTTATGAACGATAAAGAATTCAGTTCATTTAAAAATTCATTGAATTCTTGCGGAGTATCAACATCAAAATATAATAACCATGTAAATGCTTTACAGGTTTGATTGGTGATTGAAGGCAAGCAAAACTCCCTGAATAACTCTACTCTGTTTCTTGTCCATTTCAGCCAGTTTACATAATCGTTGGTATCTGACAGCGGGAAATTTTTAAGGTTGAACTGAGTGATAATAAAATGTGAAAAATTCATTTTATTCAAACGATGCGGAACATAGTCAATCTGTTCTTGGTTCAGCAAACCCTTCATTATTCCAATGCTTTTTCAGGAAATAATATCACCCCTGTATTTAAAGAATATGAGATAACCACATGATGCATTATCTTATTCCAGATCCGATAATTCACTGTAAACCGAAATTAAATTCTCTTTTATATTGCCAAGATTATAGTCTTTTACTATGGCATTATAACCGTTCTTTCCCATCTTCTGCCTCAGGTTACTGTCATTCAGAAGTCTGATCATTGCTTCAATGAGCTCATCGCAATTACTGAATACAATTCCGCAATTAGTTTTCTCTACAAGGTCCTTTTGGGGCTTGCAATCTGACACAATCAATGGCTTGCTTCCAAGCATATAGTCAAAGATCTTATTTGCTATTCCGGATTCATGTTGGGGATTTTTGACAAAAGGAGCAATACAAATATCAGAAAGTTCAAGATAAGCCGGCAGTTCTGATAAATCAATCCATGGAATGTAAATTAACCTATTTGTCATAACCGGAGTTACCTGCGACAGCATTGAATTTATTCCGGTCAGCTTTATCAATTGGTCCGATTATCAGGAAATTAACATCATAACCTTTGGAAATTACTGTTTCAAAAGCCTTAATAGCGTTAAAAATTCCTCTCCTTTCAGCCACAACTCCGAAATAGAAAATTATGGGAGCGCTCTTTACAAAAGGAAATTTTACTTCAGATAATTTAGGGAAATTCATCGGGGACAGATCGGGATAATTTGGGAAGACACCGAATCGTGATTCCTGAATATCGGGGTATTTTTTCATGAGCTGATTTCTGTAGTTTTCACTGAGAACAATGATTTTATCAGGAAAACCAAGATATTGTTTCTCTTTTTTACCCCATTTTGAAGGTTGTGCTATTAAGCTCCTGAAAATACCAGTTGCCCACCGGTATGTACCTACTGCATAGGGATAGTTTTCATGCAGGTCAAGTATCATTGGAATCTTCTTTCCTGATTTTTTAATTCCCCTTGCTGAAGCCCTTGACATATATAAATCGTGTACATGCAGAAGATCAATTTTATTTGAATTAATAAATTTTTTTATTCTGGCTGCCCATAGCCATTCATAAATTGGTATCGTATTCAGGAGGAAAAATAAAATATCCTTTGTCTTTTTGCTGATATTGATCCTGACAATATTGATCCCGTCAAGCGGACTGATATATTTTTTCCAAAATCCGAAACATAAAACAGAAATTTCATAACCATGTTCCTTTAGAATAGCGATTTCCCTGAGAACCCGTTTGTCATTATTTAATTCATTATCAACTACAACCCCGATATTCATTTTAACAATGCGATTACTTTTTTAACCAGATTTTCCCTGGAGTATTTTGCGGGGGAAGCTTTTTCGCTTATCACCGGATTTAAAGAAAGTGATGTAAGATATTCTGCAATTCCAACTGAGTCATCATAACTAAAAGTCCTGCCATGACCTGTTTCTTCGAGGATCCCCGCCGCATCACCGTCAACGGGCCCGATACAGATTATAGGTTTCCCCGATGCAAGATATTCAAAAAGCTTACCTGTAATAATGCTCCCGGAACTGGCATGATCAGGTATTACTAGCAGCAAAGCGCTTGTATCAAGCATATTCGCTACAGCAATTGAATGGCCGGAAAAAGGTATGAATTCAATATTTTCATTGCCGGCTGCTGTACAGATCATCTCCTTTTGTTCCGGAGAGACAATACCGGTAAATCTCAGCCTGTAGCCAATCCCGTTTTCAGTGAGAATATTCAGCGCTTTCAGAAATCCGGTCACCGGATAAACCCCCGACAGGGTTCCAATGTAAGAAATCGTGAATACTTTGGGATTTGATGAATACAATGCCTTAAAATCATCCTCATCATATCCGTTGGAAATAACTTCAATTTTTTCTTCAATGCCTTCGATCTTTGAGGCGAATAATTCCTTCAGCGATTTTCCGACTGTGATTATCCTGTCGGCAGAGCTGAGAACGTTTTTCTCATAAGCACTGTCAATCATTCTCGGGAAAAATGCAGGATAAAATTTCTTGTAATAGTAGATGTCGGTCCAGGGATCGCGCAGATCGGCTATCCATCTTATTCCGGGATATCTTCTTTTTAGCTTCAGCCCTATCAGCTGGGTGGAGTGGGGGGGACTGGTTGTAACGATGCAGGTTATTCCTTCCTTTTCAATAATTTCAAGTGCTTTACGCAGTGCAAACCTGTTCCATCCTTTTCTCGGATCCGGAATAAAAAGGTTACCTCTGAGGAATCTGAATAATATCCCTTTAAATGAGTTATCATTATTATTGGCAAAACCAGCAGTCGGAATTTTCGATTTGTCCTTTGAATAAATCCTGAACCAGTCGGTCGCTTTAGTCCTGAATACCTTTACATTTACGGGTATTTCTTTTTCAAGTGTGCTATCGATGGATGGATAAGCAGCATATTGCGGATCGACAGTGAGAATAAATGGTTCCCATCCGTATTGCGGAAGGTACTTGGAGAATTTCAGCCACCTCTGCACGCCGGCACCTGAGCCGGGAGGCCAGTAATAAGTCACTATCAGAACCTTTTGCATCCTAAAGTCTTTTCAGGAGCGTCCCTATATTTACCTTTTCAGTGATAATCTCTTTTAATCCTGATGTGTTAACACGATCCTGTTCCATAGAATCACGATATCTTATTGTTACAGTATGGTCATCAAGTGTCTGATGATCTATTGTTATGCAGTAGGGTGTTCCTATTGCATCCTGCCGGCGATACCGTCTGCCGATAGAGTCTTTGTCGTCATACTGGCAATTGAACCCGAACTTCAGATCGTGCATGATTTTTTCAGCTATCTCAGGCAGGCCATCCTTTTTTACAAGAGGCATTACAGCCAGCTTGACAGGAGCAAGATATGAGGGAAGTTTTAAAACACTCCTGGTATCTGAGGTTCCGTCCTCCTTTTTAAGCTCCTCCTCGGCATAGGCGGCAGAAATTACCTGAAGGAACATCCTGTCGACCCCGATGGATGTCTCAATAACAAAAGGAACATATGATTCCCCCTTTTCGGGATCGAAATACTGCATCTTCTTTCCGCTGAATTTCTGGTGCTGGCTCAGATCATAGTCGGTTCTTGAATGAATGCCTTCAACCTCCTTGAAGCCAAACGGGAACCTGTATTCGATGTCAGTGGCAGCATTGGCATAATGGGCAAGCTTTGTGTGATCGTGGAATCTGTAATTCTCTTCACCAAAACCAAGTGCCTGGTGCCATTTCATCCTGGCCTCTTTCCACTTTGCAAACCAGTCGAGTTCTGTTCCCGGCTGGACAAAGAACTGCATCTCCATCTGTTCAAATTCCCTCATCCTGAATATGAATTGCCTTGCTACAATTTCATTTCGGAAAGCTTTTCCTATCTGGGCAATCCCGAATGGTATTTTCATCCTGCCAGTCTTCTGGACATTCAGAAAATTGACAAATATCCCCTGGGCAGTTTCAGGCCGGAGATATATTTTATTCGACCCTTCAAGCGTCGATCCCATTTCAGTTGAAAACATCAGGTTGAACTGTCTGACCTCTGTCCAGTTGCGGCTTCCTGAAACAGGACAAACAATCTCATTGTCGATAATGATCTGCCGCAGCTCTGCCAGGTCAGTTGCATTCAGCGCTTTCGAGTATCTTGCATTCAGTTCATCAATTTTTACCTGGTTTGCCATGACGCGGGGATTTGTCTCCCTGAATTTCTTTTCATCAAACGACGAACCGAAGCGCTCTTTTGCCTTTTCAACCTCCTTTGCGATCTTATCTTCGATCTTTGCCAGGTGTTCTTCGATCAGGACATCCGCCCTGTATCTTTTTTTGGAATCCTTGTTGTCAATAAGAGGATCATTAAATGCATCTACATGGCCTGATGCTTTCCAGATAGTAGGATGCATGAAGATTGCAGAGTCAATTCCGACAATATTATCATGCAGAAGGACCATGCTGTCCCACCAGTATTTCTTGATGTTATTTTTAAGTTCAACGCCATACTGACCATAATCATAAACAGCGCTTAGCCCGTCGTAAATCTCGCTTGAGGGAAAGACATACCCGTATTCCTTGCAGTGGGCCACCAGCTTTTTGAAAACATCATCCTGAGCCATAAAATAAATTGTTAGAGGAGAGCAAAAATAGTTAAAAACATTAATTAGTATCTTTAACCTTCAAAACTTTGGCTATGACAATGAGAAAACGAACCGATTTCCTTATAATCGGATCAGGAATAGCAGGTCTTACTTTTGCACTTAAAGCGGCCAGATATGGAAAAGTAACCATCGTTACCAAATCAGCAATTGATGATTCAAACACTAAATATGCACAGGGTGGTATTGCTGCGGTTTTCAGCGAACCCGACAATTTTGAGAAACATATCAGGGATACACTTATCGCTGGCGACGGGATTTGCAATGAGGAAGTTGTGAGGCTTGTTGTACAGGAGGCTCCTGCAAGAATCCAGGACCTTATAGATCTTGGTGTTCCGTTTGACAAGAAAAAGGATGGTACCTATGACCTGGCAAAGGAGGGAGGGCATACCGAACCCCGTATTCTGCATGCCAAAGACAGGACAGGTGAGGCCATAGAGAAGACTCTGATCCGCAAGGTCAGGAATGATCCGAACATTGAGATTTTCGAACAATATTTCGCTATTGAGATCCTTACCCAGCACCATCTCGGGATAGAGCTTAAGAAAAGCTATCCCGGCATTAAATGCTATGGAGCATATGTAGCTGACCTGGTCAATAAAAAGGTATATACTTTCCTTTCGAAGGTTACGGTGATTGCAACAGGAGGACTTGGTAATGCATACCTGACAACAACCAATCCTGAAGTAGCAACGGGCGACGGTGTTGCAATGGTATACAGGGCGAAGGGTACAATTGAAAATATGGAATTCATCCAGTTTCATCCGACATCATTGTACGATCCGGAAAAAAAGCCATCATTTCTGATCACGGAAGCATTAAGGGGTTATGGTGCGGTACTTAAAAATATAGCAGGGGAAAAATTCATGAACAGATACGACAACAGAGGTTCCCTTGCCCCACGGGATATTGTTGCCAGAGCCATCGATAACGAACTGAAGATATGGGGCGAAGATCACGTTTGGCTCGACTGCACCCATTTGAATCCGGCAGGGCTCAGGGATCATTTCCCCAATGTTTATGAACATTGCCTGAAACGGGGAATTGATATCACAAAAGACAAGATCCCTGTTGTTCCGTGCGCACATTATTCATGCGGAGGAATTAAAGTGGACACCAATGGACAGAGCAATATCGACCGTTTGTACGCCCTTGGCGAAGTATCATCAACAGGGCTTCATGGTGCTAACAGGCTGGCTTCAAATTCTCTTGTGGAGGCTGTCGTTTACTCTCACCGGGCCGTAATGCATGCCGAAAAACGTCTTCAGGAGCTTGATTTTGAAGAAAATGTGCCTGACTGGGATTATAAGGGAACAACCCATCTTGAGGAGATGGTTCTTATTACCCAGAGCCTTAAGGAAGTCCAGATGATCATGAGCAATTATGTCGGCATCGTAAGGTCCGATCTCAGGCTTGAAAGGGCTATGGTCAGGCTGGAAATCCTTTATAATGAAACAGAGAGCCTTTACAAGAAATCACTTATTTCAAAACAAATATGCGAATTGAGGAATCTGATTAATGTCGGATACCTGATTATAAAAAATGCCATGAACAGGAAAGAGAGCATAGGACTCCATTATTCCATTGATTATCCAAAAAAAATAAGCTCATAACATTAACTAATATTTTTTGAATGAATCATCTTGAATCCAGTTTTACCGGCAGGAACGGCCTTTGGAGATATATTGTTATGTTTGCGGCAGTTCTGGTTGCTTCAAACACTGTAGGCGCTTTGCCATTGCTTGTTGCATATGCTGCAAAATCAGCAACCAATCCTGAAGTAGCATCAGAAATTGCCAAAAACCCCGGCGATCTTGGGGTTTTAGGCCTTGATCCTAACATGGGATTCTTTATGATGCTTTTTCCTTTCCTTATTGGTTTGCTGGCTTTTATTCTGCTGGTTAAGCCGCTGAATAACCGGACATTCAAAATTACAATTAACGGAACAGGTAAAATAAGGTGGAACAGGTTCGTCATTTCTTTTTTGGCGTGGATGATACTCTCAGCTCTTTATTTCTTCATTTATCTGAAGGCGGATCCTTCAAACTTCAGCCTTAATAATGTGTCTGAAACGCTCATAATTCTTATAATAATTTCATTTTTATTAGTTCCTTTTCAGGCGGCATTTGAAGAGGTTCTTTTCAGAGGTTACATGATGCAGGGATTAGCAGTACTGACACGTAACAGGTGGTTTCCGCTGGTGGTGACTTCGTTACTGTTCGGACTGATGCATGCTTTTAATCCTGAAGTTGAGGAATTCGGGTTTTTTACAATGATGCCTCAATATGTTGTATTCGGCTTAATTTTCGGTATTGTAACAATTCTTGACGATGGTATCGAAGCAGCTATAGGAGCTCATACTGCCAACAATATTTTTCTTTGCATAATGGTGACGAATAAATCTTCAGCCCTGCAAACTCCGGCTGTTTTTGTACAGCAGAATGTTTACCCTTATACTGAATTTGCTGCACTTCTGTTGACAGGAATGGTTTTCATAATCGTGATGAAAGTAATATTTAAATGGGATAGCTTTTCGCTTCTCCTGGGAAGGGTGGAAACTCAACCACCGGCTGATCAGAGTCCGTATACAGATGTCTTCTCTTCGGTCCGGTGATCTCCCCACCTGTTCCGGATATAATTAATAATTTCTCTGATCTTATCTGCATCGAGGGATGTGAGCAGCTTAATCCTGGTCTCCCTGAAATCGGGTAAACCTTTAAAATAGTTTGAAAGATGTCTGCGCATCTCATAAATTGCTCTTGAACCTCCCTTGAATTCAAGTGATTTATCAAGATGAAGGAGGGCAAGATCAGCCTTTTCGGATATATCTGGTTCAGGAAGCAATATCCCCGTATCCAAAAAATGCCTGATATTTCGGAAGATCCATGGTCTTCCGACTGTTGCCCTGCCGATCATAATTCCATCAACACCATATTTGTCAAACATCTCCTTTGCTTTTTCCGGACTGTCAATATCACCATTTCCAATAACCGGAATCTTCATCCTGGGATTGTTTTTAACCTCACCTATCAGTGTCCAGTCAGCCGAACCTTTATATAGCTGGGCTCTTGTTCTGCCGTGAATTGTCAGGGCACTGATTCCGGTATCCTGCAACCTTTCGGCAGTTTCGACAATATTCCTGCTCTCATCGTCCCAACCGATCCGCGTTTTCACAGTGACGGGCAGCCTGACAGCCTTTACTATGGCTTCAGTCATGGCAATCATAAGAGGAATATTACGTAACATACCTGCTCCGGCCCCTCTGTTAGCGATCTTTTTTACAGGACATCCGAAATTAAGATCGATAAGTTCCGGGTTTGCAGCTTCAGCTATCAGGGCCGCCTCAACCATTGCATCAATGAGATGCCCGTAAAGCTGGATACCGATCGGCCTTTCGAAATCATAAATATCAAGCTTTTTAACACTCTTTTCGCCATCGCGGATAAGACCGTCGGATGAAATGAATTCAGTGTACATGAAATCAGCCCCGTAAATCTTGCATAAATAGCGGAAGGAGGGGTCAGTAATGTCCTCCATGGGCGCAAGGAATAAAGGATATTTCCCCAGCTGTATATTACCGATTGTCAAACTGAATTCTTTTACGGCCAGATACTGGTTTGTGATTCAGAAGTGGTACCAGCTTTATTCAGTTCATTTTTTCTGTAGAAATAGACTATACCATAATTCTCACTTTCAGCCATTCTTTTGTCTTCAGGAAGGGATATGTGAGAACTCTCAACTTCGTTCCATATCTGCACAATGATTTCATCGGCCTCTTTCCTCAACTCATAATTCTTTTCTGTATAGTCCAGTGTCCTTTTTGCAATGGTCTTTTGATAATTCCATGCATCAAGGAAGTTCTGGTATCTGACTTTAACAACTGCAATCGTAGGATTTGTAATAGGACACCCCCCTTTCCTGATACGGAATTCTTCTCCTTCAATGATCCTTTTACCCCAGCTTATAAGTTCGTTTTCAGTATTTAATGAAGGGACTGTAGATTCATTGGTTGCAAGTCCGTAAAATGCCCTGGTTTCAACCGGAAGATCGCCCCGGAAGATCGCCATATTCATTACCCTTATGAAATGAGTCAGATATAACCTCGCTTTCCTAATTAGCTCGGCATAATCCCTGCTCTTATTGTTCTGGGAAGCATAAGACTGGCGATGAAGCTGGATCATGTTCTCAAACTGAGGCAGGAATCTCTGCAGTCTGACAATATTTTTAGGTGAAAATGCCATCTGGCTTGGTGGAACATCTCTGCCTTTTTCGAGCGCAATTCTCATTGCTCTGATGCGTGCAGCATCAGTATTGGGCAATCTTCTGTAGGGCATATTGATCAGGTTAGTGTTAACAAGGTGTTGATAACTTTCATGCGAATATAATAACGTTTTGTTAATAACCAATAGTATTCGCAAACTAAATTATTTATTACTAAAAAGTTCTGTTTATGATGATTTTCATGTATTTGTTAATAATATTTTATGCTGCTTTATTCGGTATGGCCCCAGGATTGTTACTGTCAATTTTTAAATGATTCCGGGAAAAAGCTTTTTATACTTATAAGTCACTTGTAAATAAATATAAGGATGCTAACTTAGAAGTGTCAAACAGTTTAATTAATTATTGTGTAATGTTTAAAAGTGAAGTGTATAAAAAAAGAAGGAGCAGTCTTCATCAGAAGATGAAATCAGGACTGGCATTATTTATCGGAAATGTTGATTCACCGATGAATTATCCCGCAAATGCTTACCATTTCAGGCAGGACAGTGATTTTCTTTATTTTTTCGGACTCGATATTCCGGGCTTTACTGGTTTGATGGATTTTGATTCGGGGAAAGACTGGATATTTGGAAGTGATGTTGACATTGACGACATAATCTGGATGGGTCCTCAACCATCAGTGAAGGAGCTCGCACAGAAATGCGGAGTGACCGATACAGCTCCTGTTTCACAACTTGAAGGAGTGATTAAAGAGGCTGTTTCAAAGAAAAGAAAAATCCATTTTCTGCCTCCCTACCGGGCAGAAACAAAAATGACACTTGGATCGCTACTCAAGGAGAATCCCTGCCAGATGAAGACACTGTCGTCAGTTGACCTTATTAAAGCAGTGGTTTCCATGCGTTCAATAAAGGAACAGGCTGAAATTGATGAAATTGAAAAAGCCGTTGCTATTGCCTGGGAGATGCACACAACTGCCATGAAAATGTGTAAGCCCGGTGTAAAAGAACAGGAAATCTTTGGTACTATTGAAGGGATCGCACTGTCAAAAGGAGGTGGAACTTCCTTCCCGATTATTTTGAGCGTCGACGGACAAACGCTTCATAATCATAACCATTCGAATATTCTTCAGAAGGGCCGCATGATGGTTACTGATGCCGGTGCGGAGACCAATCTTCATTATTCTTCCGATATAACCCGCACCACTCCGGTCGGAGGAAAATTCAACCAGAGGCAGAAAGATATTTACGAAATAGTACTGAAAGCAAATACCGAATCTATAAAAGCTTCAAAACCGGGAATTTCAAACCGCGACCTACATCTGAATGCATGCACGATAATTGCATCATCGCTTAAAGATCTCGGATTGATGAAAGGTGATGTTGATGCTGCTGTTTCAGCAGGCGCTCATGCTCTCTTTATGCCTCATGGGCTCGGTCATATGATGGGTCTGGATGTTCATGATATGGAAGCTCTTGGAGAAAACTATATCGGATATAATGATCAGATTAAGAGAAGCGATCAGTTCGGTCTGGCGTTCCTCAGGTTCGCACTTCCCTATAAGCCGGGTCATGTTTTTACAGTGGAACCTGGATGTTATTTTATCCCGCAGCTGATAGAACAGTGGAAATCTGAAGGAAAATATTCTGAGTTCATAAATTATAAAAAAGTGGAGGCCTTTATCGGTTTAGGCGGTATAAGGATAGAAGATAATGTTCTTATAACAGATAAGGGACATAAACTTCTTGGCAAGCCAATCCCGAAAACGATTGCTGAAATAGAATCAATTTGCTCATAATAGAACCACTCTATTTTCTCAGTGTAAGTTTTGCCTTCCAACCCCCTTTTAGGGGGGATCTCACCTTTATACACAATTTATACTTAATTATAAATCAGGATGTTAAACAAGTAATAATTAAACGATATGATAAAGTCTATTTAACCACGGAGTCGCACGGAGTTAACACTGAGTTGCACTGTTTTTGTTTGTCATCTAAACCGTGAAACTCCGTACAAACTCAGTGAGACTCCGTGGTTTAAAAACTAATAATCAGATTATTGATGGTAAGGATGAAAGACGTGTATAAAGGGTAGAGGGGGGATGGGGTAAAACGACCAGCAATCAGGGGGACGGGGACAGAACGGACAAGATTCTTTTTATCCTTCTAAATTGCAGAATAATCGTGACCCTTAGTCTGTTCAGAACATAATTTGGTTTTTTATTGAGGTATTGCTCCTCAGGAACAATTTTTCCTTCAGGATTTTCAACTTTGATAACCCTTCCGGCTATCTGACCGGTCTGAACAGGTTCGTCTTCATCCATACTGCTGTCGCCCCTTGTAACGATATACTCAGAGTTATCTTTTTCGAATCTTCCGACAAGCCTGTGAACCACAAATCCTGCCTCTCTTTTCCAGGCAATGATTTCTCCGGCAACCGGTCCGGTGCCTTTTTTAAAAGGTTCAATAAAAATCACGGAGCCCGGCTTAATTGATGGATACATGCTTAAACCTTCAGCTTTAACCCTGATGGTCTTTCCTTCGGCGAGCAGACTGAACCCTATCTCTTTTAATACTGTATGAGAAAGGTGGTTTTTACTCATTCCGGAGGATATATTCTATTATGCTCCTGTCGGGTTTAAATGACAGAGTTGCCACAGGAATCTTTGAACACATAAGTGAAACAGAACCGAGAAAGCGGGCAATCATATCAGAACTGTAGTTATGCTGTATACAGTTGGCAATTACCCGGCTGACCGATGAAGCTTCCCTTAACGGGGTTAATTTATTCTCATCACCATGTTCAATCAGGAATATCCGGTCGATCGGAGTATTACGAGGGACATCATTTTTATACACGGGAGTGTTGTACATTCGGTACAAACCATCAACTTTTCTTAAAATAAGCCTGTCATCATGTATCACCTGTGCCCCAATATTGTCCCATAGCATCGCCATTGTTGTCTTACCCTTACCTGAAACTCCGCTGAACAGATATCCATGTCCATCATAGCAGACACCTGATGCATGGATCATAATATCGGCATTTATTGATGTGAGGTAATAAAGAATAAGTCCGTCGAGAGGATAATCGAGGGGATCGGTCTCGTTGCCTGCATTTTCAATCCAGAGGTCCCATTCCCTGAGAGCAAGAGAGAACTTAAGTGTCGCCTTTTTCCCTGGAACAGAATCAGGGAAGTTGGTAATTAACAACAAGTCGCCATTTTGCTTATACACACTCCAGAAATTCTCACTTCTCTTTATTTTATACCCATGTATTTCAACTACATAAGGTGCAACAAAAAGTCTTTCGGCATCTTCATCCGGCTTAATGCTACCATGATGAACCCTGATACGGACATCATAATCCTGGCTTTGGACTATATTCCGCCGGAATCTCTGGGAAGGGACAAGATCGGGTCCGTCAGCTGAAGATTCGAGCCTGATATTATAGCCAGCAATATTGAGATTATAACTCCTCATCCTGCCAATCATTTCTTTTTGCATATACAGGGAATAAAAACCCAGGCTGCTTTCTCTATATGTATAAATATTCTGCAATCTTCAGAGTTTTAGATTCATTTTACAGAACGGCTCTGAAGGATAACGTGTATTTTGTTAAAATATTATATTATTTGTTGATGATGAGATAATTACTCATGTTATTAATAACCGAAATGACATCTTCCGTTGCTGATTGCTGATTGATGTCATATTCTTCAGTGAGAGCCATGATTATCTCTTCAATATTTCTTTTCCCATCTATATGATCCCAGATAAATGCACCCGTCTCATTCAGCGTATAAACACTGTTCATATCGGCAATATTATTAGCAATGGGAACCAGGACATATTCATTTCCTGTTTTCCTTGTAACAATATCAGGAGAATGGAATGGAATGGATTTCAGGTTCATTATCAGCTTCTGATTAAAAGGCAAATGTATTAAATTTCAGTTAACACATACTCAGAAGTTGACAGAAGCTGAAAATGCAGGAAGGAAATCAATACGTCTCCCTGGATTTGAAAAAGCATAATCAGCGATCCTGTTGTTCAGAAAGATGTTTTGCGGCATCACATTAAAATTCCATCTGCTTTTCCGGAGGTTCTCCGAGAATGGCATAACGTTGTTTTTCTTGTACATTCCGACCATTATGGCATAAGCGGTCATCCCTGTAATATAGGAAGTGACATAATAAGGAGTTGCTGTCTCAGGAGTGAACAGAGCAACAAGTCCCAATCCTATTGCAGCGCCTCCGGCTGAAGCCAGGGCGACATTACGTCCCTGCTGGGTGGTCAGTCTTGCATCTTTGAGCCATACATGTCCGATAAGAGTGCCTCCGAGCGCCCCGATAGCAGGTATCATGATCTGCCCCGCACTAATATCACCTGAATTATTCTCGATATCAGCCAGAATCAGCAATCCCAGAAGTCCGTTCAGCGTGGCAAGAGTACCGGTTGCAGTGATATCACCTCTTGTGAAATCATTTTTATTTGCTATTTGGTTGGCAATCAGGTAACCTCCAGCTCCGAAAGCAAGTGATGTCAAACCATATACCCTTGGATCTTCAATTTGAAAAGCAGCATCAAGAGCCAGCCCTTCAAGAGGCATAAGAATTCCATAATAGGAATATAATGCAGCCCTTCCCTGCGACCAGGGTTTATTTTTTCCCAGGGAATATCCGAGCCGTCCCATTCCGATACTTGAAGCGGTGGCAAGGGCAAGCAGGAATTTACCGTCATCCACATTATCACCAGTTATGAGGACCCCGAGAGCAGCTCCCTGCAAGCCGCCGGCAATCTTACCATGAGTCGAAAGAGACAATGAATTGTATGTAACAATTTTATCCTTGATTGTCAATATGGGAATCAATACTGATGCACCGGCTGTTAACAGGGGAATGCCGGCAGCAGCCCCTCCGCCACCATCTTCACCCAGCCCAAGCACCCCAACAACAGCTGCTCCGTATAAAGCCCCAAAAAAACCGGAGGTGACCAGATACTGTGTGTACATGCTCCTTTCTCCTGCATAGACGTCTGCTTCCTGCTTCACAGCAACCCTTTCAGAGGTTACAGGCGGCTGACTGTTCCATTGTGCCCTGTATTTGTAATACAACGATTTCTCGGCGTCAGGCAGCTTTTCAAAATATCCGCTCAGAAGGATTTTATAATCAGCAACATATTTTTGCTCATCAGACGAAAGAGTGTCTCCTGCGTTCTGACGCTGTTCCAGCCTGGAATAGGCGCTATCATGTTCCATCCTCCAGTATTCGGCTGCCGTATATTGCTGTGCCACCAACTGCGAGAATGAAAAAAGCACTGAACAGATTAAAGTGAATGCAGTTCTTTTCATAACGTTTTTTTATTAATTCTTATGTTAATCAAATTTATAACTCCGCCAACGGAATATCAAGTTAAAAATCACTAATTAATGATTTTGGACCGCCTTTTATTAACTTTGCAGAAAAATTTTAATGAGCAAAAAGAATAACAGGAATAAAAGATCAGGCATTTCAAGGGAAGCAGTTACAGAACAGGTAAAAACAATACTGTCAGACAGCCCTCAGCAGACATTCAACTACAAACAGATATCAAAAAGGCTAAATATTGATGATCCGTCTGAAAAACAGATAGTCTCGGAAATATTAAAAGAGCTGGCAAAGAAGGAAGCAATTCTTGAAGTTTTCCAGGGGAAATATAAATCGAGAGCAGAAGTACGGGGCTATATCACTGGAACCGTTGACATGACAAGGATGGGATATGGTTTCGTCTCCTCTGATGATATTGAAGACGATGTATTTGTGGCGGCCAAAAATCTAAAAACGGCACTTCATGGCGATAAAGTAAAAGTAAGGCTATATGCCAAACGGAAGGGGGCAAGGCCGGAAGGGGAGGTTATTGAGATCATTGAACGCTGGCGGACCTCATTCGTCGGCACTGTCGAGATAATGCCAAATTTTGCCTTTCTTATGCCCGACAATAAAAATATGCCTTTTGATCTTTATATCCCGACCTCCAAACTTAACGGGGCCAGACAGGGACAAAAAGCTGTTGCCAGGGTTACTGACTGGAATCCGAAATCAAAAAATCCGGTGGCGGAAATTATTAATGTCCTCGGCGATCCCGGATTGCACGAAACAGAAATGCATGCGATTCTTGCTGAATTTGAATTGCCATACCATTTTACAGAAGAGGTTGAAAGCGATGCAGAGAGAATTTCAGCATCAATTACCGGGGCGGATATAAAAGAACGGAGAGATTTCCGCAACGTGTACACTTTCACAATCGATCCTGCTGATGCGCGTGATTTCGATGATGCTCTGTCGTTGAAAAAGCTTGAGAACGGCAACTGGGAAGTAGGTGTTCATATTGCAGACGTAACGCATTATGTAAAGCAGGGTTCACTTGTAGAGGAGGAGGCAAAGCAGCGGGCAACATCAGTTTACCTTGTCGACCGTGTAGTGCCAATGCTACCCGAAAGACTTTCAAACCATATATGTTCACTGAATCCATCGGAGGATAAGCTTACATATTCTGCTGTCTTTGAGCTCAATGACAAATCTGAGGTTTTAAATGAATGGTTCGGAAGAACGGTAATCAACTCCGACAAAAGATTTTCGTACAGTGAAGCCCAGGAAATTATTGACACGGGAGAAGGTGATCTTAATGGGCAGATATTGCTGCTTCACAGGCTGGCCCAGCAGTTAAGAGCAAAAAGGTTTGCAGTGGGAGCTTTTTCTTTTGAGAGGGTTGAAGTTCAGTTTGACCTTAATGACGAAGGAAAGCCTCTTGGTATAAGGTTTCGCGAAATGGGAACTTCAAACCAGCTGGTTGAGGAGTTTATGCTCCTTGCAAATAAAAGAGTTGCAGAATATGTGGGGAAAAAGCTGAGAGGTAAACTATTCGTTTACAGGATCCACGACAAGCCTGATCCGGAGAAGATCAGCAATTTCAGCCATTTCATTACAAAGTTCGGATATAAACTGCCTGAGGACGAAAGCAATCTTCCAAAGGCAATGAACAGACTCCTGAAAGAGGTTGCCGGTAAAAACGAGCAGAATATCATTGAAACAATTGCCCTCAGGGCAATGGCAAAAGCAGTTTATTCGACTAATAATATAGGGCATTACGGACTTGCATTTAAGTACTACACCCATTTCACTTCCCCGATACGCCGTTATCCCGACATGATGGTCCACAGGCTTCTCACAGCCTACCTTGATAAGGAAAATCCGGGCAGCCAGGATAAATATGAAAAGCTTTGTGATCATTCCTCAAAAATGGAAAGGCTTGCAACAGAAGCTGAAAGAGCCTCAGTCAAATACAAACAGGTGGAATTTATGAGCGACAAGATCGGACAGGTCTTTGATGGTGTTATCTCGGGTGTTACTGAATGGGGCGTATATGTCGAGATCATTGATAATCAGTGCGAAGGAATGGTAAGCGTCAGGGATCTGGATGATGATTACTATGAATATGATGAGGAAAACTACTGCCTCAGAGGGCGATCGTCAGGGAAAGTCTATACTTTGGGCGACAGGATAAAAGTGGAGGTTGTAAAAGCCGATATGCAGAAGAAGCAGCTGGATTATAAGTTTGCTTAAGACTTAACCACGGAGTGTCACGGAGTTTAACACTGAGTCACACGGTTTTATTAACAGTTTACTCTGTGTTTTACTCCGTGAAACCCTGTGCAACTCCGTGGTTAAAAAAGAGGATATCCCTGTTTTTGATCTCCTTCAATGATTTTAAGGAGCTCTTCAGCAGCCGATTCCTGCGGAATGTTTTTTAGTACCGGCGCTGTCCCCCTGTAAATATGTACCTTCCCTTCTGATGCCCCCACATATCCGTAATCGGCATCGGCCATCTCGCCCGGACCATTAACTATACAGCCCATAACAGCAATTTTGAGTCCTTTGAGGTGACCGGTGACGGCTTTTACCTTCTTCACTGCTTCCTGCAAATCAAATTTTGTACGTCCGCAGGTAGGGCAGGATAGATAAACTACCCTTGTTATTCTTGCTCCTGTTGCCTGAAGGATTGAAAAACAGAGCTCTTTCAGCTTTTCACCTTTTACAGTGCCGTTATTTGAAATGCATATGCCGTCGGCCTGTTTTGTAATAAAGTATTTTCCAAGCAATGAAGCTGAATCAATGGCAAGCTTTTCAGGATCATCTTCGTTAAATATTGCATTCAGCATGATTTTCTCATTCTGAAGATCCTTTATGGCGGGCAAAATGCCGGGAGTTAATGTAATTACATTGTAATTACATTCATTACCACCTTCTGAAATGATATTTCCGTTTTCATGCGTGAAGACTTCAGGCTTATATGGCAAATTACGTGTCCTGAATCCGAGAACTTCAGCAGGTTCAGCAATGCGTCCTTCTGATCCGGTCAGAACACGGATTATCTCTTTAGCGACAGGTATTTCATTTTCGGGAGCCTCAGACAAAGAGACCCTTATCGTATCGCCTATTCCTTCAGAAAGAAGAGCTCCGATACCTGCTGCCGACCTTATCCTTCCGTCTTCACCCTCGCCTGCCTCCGTGACACCAATGTGGAGCGGGTATGCAAATCCTTCATCACTCATCAGTTCAACCAGCCTTCTTGTTGACTTAATCATTACTGCTGTGTCGGATGATTTCATTGATAGTACAAGCCTGTGGAAATTTTCGGCTCTGAAGATCCTTATAAATTCCATTGCCGATACGGCCATTCCTTCAGGGGTATTGCCATACCGTGTCATTATCCTGTCGGACAATGAGCCATGATTGACGCCAACACGGACTGCAGTATTGTTTTCATGGCAGATGTTTATAAGAGGGAGAAGTCTTGAATGTATCCTTTCAAGTTCCTCATTGTACTCTTTTTCGGAAAACTCAATTTTCCTGAATGAAGCTCTTTTGTCAGCATAGTTACCCGGATTGATCCTCACCTTTTCAACCAGCCGGGCAGCAGTTTCGGCTGCTGCAGGATTAAAATGGATGTCGGCTATCAGAGGAGTATCAAATCCGGCCTTGTGCAAAGCTGATTTTATGTTGGCCAGGTTGTCAGCTTCCCTGATACCCTGTGCAGTCAGACGTACAAAATCGGCTCCCGCTTCAATGATCCTGATGCACTGGGCCACGGAAGCTTTCGTATCCATCGTATTGGTGTTGGTCATCGATTGGATGCGGATGGGGTTGTTGCCTCCGAGAGGAACAGTGCCAATATAGATGACTTCAGAACTGTAAGGGTTTTCTCTCCTTCGGACAGTTTTACTCAATTTCCCAATCCGCTCCATCTTTCCTGTCTTTAAGAATCACTCCCGCATTCTTCAGCTCTCCCCTGATCTTGTCAGATGTACCGAAATCCTTCTTGTTTTTTGCATCCTGCCGTAAACCGATTATGATCTTCATCAGATCGCCGGTCAGCTTTTCTTCGTCCATGCCTTCTGTTTCATCTTTCAGCCCGAGGATATCAGAAACAAAAGTTTTGAAGAGTTGTTTTAATGATTCCAGATCAGGGCTGTTTATCTTTTCTGTGCCGTCATTAATGGAATTGATATTTTTCACTCCGTCGAAAAGATGGGATAGAAGGACAGGACTGTTGAGATCATCATCAAGGGCTTCATAGCATCTTTTCCTGAGATCGCTGACATCAAATGTTGAATTTTCAGAGGCTTTAATCTTATTCAGGGTTTCAATACCCTTAAAAAGCCTCTGTAATCCTTTCTCTGCCGCCTGAAGAGCCTCATTCGAAAAATCAACTGTGCTGCGATAATGAGCCTGGAGGATAAAGAACCTGACAGTCATTGGACTGTAGGGCCGTTCAAGCATGGAGTGATCGCCGCTGAAAAACTGGTCGAGGGATATAAAGTTGCCCAGCGAGCGGGCCATCTTCTTCCCGTTGATTGTGATCATGTTGTTGTGCATCCAGTACCTTACCGATTCTTTGCCTAGCGCTGCAGTCGACTGCGCAATTTCACATTCATGGTGGGGGAACTGGAGATCCATTCCTCCACCGTGAATATCAAAAACTTCTCCGAGATACTTTACACTCATTGTGGAACATTCAAGATGCCATCCCGGATAACCATCACTCCAGGGTGAATACCATTTCATGAGATGTTCAGGAGTGGCTTTCTTCCATAGTGCAAAATCAAAAGGATTATGCTTTTCATCCTGCCCTTCAAGCGCCCGGGTATTGGACTGGAGCTCTTCAAGCACACGACCTGAGAGTTTTCCGTAGTTGTATTTCCGGCTGTATTTTAAAACATCAAAATATACTGAGCCATTTACCTCATATGCAAATCCGTTTTCAAGCAAAAGCTTAATGAATTCCTGCTGTTCGATGACATGTCCTGAGGCTCTGGGTTCGATTGATGGTTTAAGAGTATTAAGCTGATCCATATTCCTGTGGAAGGAGTTCATGTAATTCTGAACCACCTCCATCGGTTCAAGATGTTCGATCCGTGCAGTCTTTTCAATCTTATCCTCTCCTTCATCAGCATCATTTTCAAGATGGCCGACATCAGTTATATTACGGACATACCTGACTTTATATCCCAGGTGTGTCAGATAGCGGAATAACAGGTCAAAAGTTATTGCCGGTCTTGCATGACCAAGATGTGCATTGCTGTAAACAGTCGGACCGCATACATAAAGTCCCACAAATGGCGGATGAAGCGGTTTAAATAATTCCTTTTGCCTTGAGAGGCTGTTATAGATGACAAAGTTGTTCTGCATCAGAAATGATTTTGTAAGACAAAAGTAAAGGAAAAATTAGAAACACACCACGCCGGTTTTTTTTCTTCAGGGATAAGGCTTCTTGAATTGTTAGTCAACTGCTTTTTTAACACGGAGTTGCACAGAGTTTTGCACAGAGTTTCACGGTTTATCTCATGCCAAAATAACAGTGCGACTCCGTGTCAACTCCGTGTGACTCCGTGGTTTAATACATTATACCGCAAAATTCAGGAAGCTTTGCAATATTATTTTGAGATGCAACTATTTGCATTTTCCAAAATCATTTCTACATTTGCAGTCACAAATCAAATATTCCTTCCTTTTAAGGTTGTTTGATTTTTATTAAGAAGGGCGGAGAGATTAGGCTCTGTGAAACCCTGGCAACCAATCCTGGAATATTAGGAAAACGGTGCCAAAACCTAATCCCGGAAAAAACGGGAGATGATAAAAATAAACACGGAAACAATGAAAACATTTCATTCAATTCAAAAAAACTCAATTCTGCTGCTCCTGCCTATGGGCATGGGGTTATAAACCGTTGGCGAATCGATCCGGAATTTGCTGGTTACGGCTCGCGGTTCGCGATTCGCGGCTTGCGGCATATCAGGTACCGCATAACGCACGCTGAATGCCAATAAAAAAAACATTAATATTTAACAACTCACCACATAATGGAAACACATAATCATAATTTCGAAACACTGCAGGTACACGCAGGGCACCAGCCGGATAATGAGACTCTGTCGAGAGCTGTGCCATTGTACCAGACATCTTCATATGTTTTTAAGAATGCCAAACATGCAGCTGATCTTTTTGAGCTGACAGAACCGGGATATATTTATACCAGGATGAATAATCCTACAACTGATGTACTTGAAAAAAGAGCAGCCGCCCTTGAAGGCGGTGTTGCTGCCCTTGCTGTTTCATCGGGACATGCGGCACAGTTCATTGCTCTTACAACGCTCATGAGAAATGGAGATAATTTTGTCAGTTCCCCTTATCTCTACGGGGGATCTTATAACCAGTTTAAAGTCACTTTTGCAGGCTTCGGGATTGAAGCAAGATTTGCAAAGGACCTCAATCCGGAATCGTTTGAAAAGCTCATTGATGAAAAAACCAAAGCTGTTTATGTTGAGACAATTGGTAATCCGGAATTTAACATCCCCGATTTTGAAGCTTTTGCTAAACTGGCTGAAAAACACGGACTTCCCCTTGTAGTGGATAATACTTTCGGAGCATGCGGTTATCTTTGCCGCCCGATAGAACTGGGAGCAAATATTGTAACGGAATCGGCAACAAAATGGATCGGAGGCCACGGAACAAGCATAGGAGGACTGATCATCGACGGTGGTAATTTTAACTGGAACAATGGCAGGTTTCCGGTATTCACCGAACCATCAAAGGGCTATCACGGATTTGTCTTTGGTGAAAAATTCTCCGCTTCATCTCCTGCAGGGAATATTGCTTTCATCATAAAAGCAAGGGTTGAGGGTTTAAGGGACCTCGGTCCTGCTATCAGCCCCTTCAACTCATTTATGCTCCTTCAGGGACTTGAAACTCTTTCGTTAAGGATGGAAAGGCATATTCAGAATACTATTGCCCTGGCAAAATGGCTTCAGGCTCATCCGGGGGTTGAAAGTGTAAATTATCCCGGACTTCAGGGGAATGCTTATCATGAGCTTGCTCTGAAATATCTTCCGAAAGGGGCAGGCGGTGTTCTGAGTTTCATTCTGAAAGCTGACAGGGACAAAGCTTCAAAGCTTGTTGAACATCTTGAGCTGGTGAGCCATCTGGCAAATGTCGGGGATGCAAAGACTTTAATTATTCAACCCGCAACAACAACCCATTCACAGCTTTCCGCTGCCGAACAACTGGCTGCAGGAATCGATCCCGGCATGTTCAGGGTATCAGTGGGAATAGAGCATATTGATGATATTATTAATGATTTTGAACAGGCAATTAATAAGATTTTATGACAAGAGGGAAATTAAAAATAGGGATATTCGGATACGGATGCGTCGGGCAGGGACTGCATGATGTACTGAACAGCAGCAGCGGATTCAAGGCAGACATTGTACGGATTTGTGTAAAGGACCGAACCAAAAAGAGAAGGATACCGATGTCGAACTTTACCTTTGACAAGGACGACATCCTTAATGATCCTTCAATTAATTTGGTTGTTGAACTTATTGATGATGCCGATGAGGCATTCAGGATCGTTACCACTGCATTGAAAAGCGGGAAGAATGTAGTAAGCGCCAACAAGGTAATGGTGGCAAAACATTTCAAAGAGCTGGTCGAGCTGCAGAACAAGCATCATGTATCGCTGCTATATGAAGCCTCGGCAGGCGCAAGCATTCCCATAATCAGGAACCTCGAGGAGTACTATGACAATGAGCTTCTGCACTCGCTCCGGGGCATCCTGAACGGGACCACCAATTATGTTCTTACAAAGATGCATAATGAGGGTATTGAATATGATGTTGCATTGAAGGAGGCACAGGCAAAGGGATTTGCGGAATCTGATCCCACGCTTGATGTTGAAGGATGGGATGCAAAGTATAAATTATGCATAATTACAGGTCATGCTTACGGGCTTTTCCTTGATCCGGATGAGGTTTTCCATTATGGCATAAACAGGATTTCTGCATTCGATATCAGGTACGCCAAAGAGAAAGGATTTAAGATCAAACTGGTGCCTTATGTAGGAAAGACCTGTGAAAATACGATAACAAGTTTTGTTCTTCCCCGTTTTATTTCGTCCGATAAATACCTGTACAATGTCGATAATGAATATAACGGTGTGATCACAGAAGCCGCATTTGCCGACAAACAGTTTTTCAGCGGCAAGGGAGCAGGAGGCCATGCCACGGGAAGCGCTGTTCTTTCAGATATTTCAGCAAACTCTTATGGCTATAAATATGAGTATAAGAAATACCAGCAGGGAACAGTCTCAAACTATACAAGAAACTTTAAACTTGAGATTTACCTGAGGTACAGCAATGAAAAGGACAGGAAATTGTTTGGATTAAAGGATGTATCGGAATACTTTAGCAGTAAATTGTATAAATATGTTATCGGAGTTGTAAACCTTGAGACCCTTTATTCCTTGAGGGAACAATTGCGGAACATGGATGTTTTTATAGTGAATACGGGGAGGAAAGTAATCAAATGATTTTTCCCGTGATGTTTACCCCCTTCCCAACCTTCCCCAAGGGGGAAGGAGCACTAAATCAAGCCTTTCCCCCTTGGGGGAAACAGGAAAGGGGGCTGAAATTAAATCAGATAATGCAGTAATAATTATCCGGATGAAATATATCTCTTGAAGACTTAATTCAGCAACGCATTCTCGTTCTCGACGGAGCAATGGGAACGATGATCCAGAAGTATAAGCTTCAGGAGGCAGATTTCCGTGGGGAAAAATTCAGGGACCATCCAAAGCCACTGAAAGGGAATAACGATATTCTATCCATCACAAGGCCGGAGATCATCCGGAATATCCATAAAGAATATCTTGAAGCAGGTGCAGACCTGATCACCACAAATACTTTCAACTCAAACAGGATCTCCATGGCCGATTATGGCATGGAAAGCCAGGTTTATGAAATGAATTTTCAGTCGGCCAGGCTGGCTTCAGGAGCAATAACTGACTTTGAGAAATCAGAAAAACCCGAAACACATTTTGTTGCTGGCAGCCTCGGGCCCACAAACCGTACCGCTTCCATGTCTTCCGATGTAAATGACCCAGGGGCCAGGGCTGTAACATTCGATCAGCTGAACGAAGCTTATTCGGAACAGGTAAGGGGGCTTATTGATGGCGGGGTTCATATACTTCTTGTTGAAACAATTTTTGATGTTCTTAACTGCAAGGCTGCGCTTTTTGCCATTGACACCGTTTTTGAAGAGAAAGGGATCCGCCTGCCTGTTATGGTTTCGGGAACTATAACCGACGCGAGCGGCAGAACATTAACCGGACAAACCCTTGAAGCATTCCTGATCTCTGTTTCCCATTTTCCGCTGTTCAGCATAGGACTGAACTGCGCTCTTGGAGCAGAACAGTTAAGACCTTATATTCAGGAATTATCCGGGAAAACCGGATTTTATGTTTCTGCCCATCCCAATGCAGGACTGCCTAACCAGTTCGGTGAATATGACCAGTCTGCAGAATTCATGGCTTCAATTGCCGAAGATTTCATGAAGGAGGGCTGGGTGAATATCATAGGTGGCTGCTGCGGCACCACGCCTCATCATATCAGTAAAATAGCGGAGAAGGCAAAATGGCATAGTCCCAGGATAAAACCTGAAATTACCAGGTTTACAAGGCTCAGCGGACTTGAACCGTTAACAATTACACCCCAGACCAACTTTGTCAATATCGGGGAACGTACCAATGTATCGGGCTCGATTAAATTTGCCCGCCTTATCAAGGAAGAAAAATATGATGAGGCATTAGCAGTTGCACGAAACCAGGTTGAGGGAGGAGCCCAGGTTATTGACATCTGCATGGATGAGGCAATGCTCGATTCAGAAAAGGCAATGGTGAAATTCGTGAACCTTGTAATGTCAGAACCTGATATAGCAAAATTGCCGCTTATGATAGATTCCTCCAGATGGAGTGTTATTGAATCTGCCCTGAAATGCATCCAGGGAAAATCGATTGTTAATTCAATCAGCCTGAAAGAAGGAGAAGAGGTCTTTCTGGACCATGCGCTCAAAATAAGAAAATACGGAGCTGCCGCTGTGGTAATGCTGTTCGATGAAAAAGGCCAGGCGGATACTTTTGAAAAAAGAATTGCTGTAGCTGAAAGATCATACCGGCTTCTTTGTGAGAAGGCCGGATTCCCTCCTGAAGATATAATTTTTGATCCCAATGTGCTGGCTATTGCAACAGGCATTGAAGAACACAATAACTATGCTGTCAATTTCATTAAAGCTACAGAATGGATTAAGCAGAACCTTCCGTATGCCAGAGTCAGCGGAGGGATCAGCAACCTTTCATTTTCGTTCCGCGGATTTGACAGGGTCCGTGAAGCCATGCATTCGGTATTCCTTTACCATGCAATAAGAGCCGGGCTTGATATGGGGATAGTAAACCCTGGTATGCTGCAGGTTTACACTGAAATTCAGCCCGATCTCCTTCATCTGACAGAGGATGTTGTACTGAATCGCCGGAAAGATGGCACCGAAAGGCTTGTAAAATTTGCCGAAGGATTAAAGAATGAAGGGAAGAAAGAAGAAATAGCCGATGAATGGAGGTCTTTACCGGTACTTGACCGGATAAGGCACTCTCTCAAAAGAGGCCTGGATGAATTTATTGTTGAGGATGTTGAAGAGGCCCGTCCTCTTTTTTCGCGTTCAATTGAATTGATTGAAGGCCCGCTGATGGGAGGTATGAATGAGGTCGGCGACCTGTTCGGATCAGGAAAGATGTTCCTTCCTCAGGTTGTTAAGAGCGCCAGGGTGATGAAAAAGGCTGTCACGGTTCTTGCTCCGTATATTGAAAGGGAGAGTGAAGGAGAGGAGAAGAAAACAGCCGGGAAGATACTTCTTGCAACAGTCAAGGGCGATGTCCACGATATAGGCAAGAACATTGTTGGCGTTGTACTTTCATGCAATAATTACGAGGTTATTGACCTTGGTGTTATGGTACCGGCCGATAAGATAATCGACACTGCATTAGCTGAAAAAGCTGATTTCATTGGCCTCAGCGGATTAATAACGCCATCGCTTGAAGAAATGGTCCATGTTGCTTCTGAAATGCAGCGCAGAAAGGTTGAGATCCCTCTCCTGATAGGGGGTGCAACAACTTCCGAGATCCATGCTGCAGTAAAAATTGCGCCTGCATATTCAAAAACCGTCGTTCATGTGAAAGATGCTTCAAAGGCTGCCGGAGTTCTCTCATCGCTTCTTCAGCAAGACAATTCAGCTTATGTTGATGCAATCAGGTTGAAATATAATAAAGATGCTGGATGATCATAATTCAAGGAAGACAGACAAGAAGCTTCTCAGTATCAGCGATGCGAGGCAAAACAAGCTGAATACCGACTGGAATTCAGTCATGATTTCATCCTCCTCAGAAACCCGGTCTCCACCTGATTGAGGAATTCGATCTTAATGAGCTTGCAAAGTACATCGACTGGACTTTCTTCTTCTTTGCCTGGAAACTGTCGGGGAAATATCCTGCCATCTTTGATGATCCGGTTAAAGGAGAAGAAGCAAAAAAACTGTTTGACGATGGACAAAAATATTTTCAGGAGATAATTGACCATAAGCTTTTAAAAGCAAACGGAGTTTTCGGTCTCTATCCGGCTGTCATCAACAGGGGATGACGTAAAAGTTTTTTCAGAAAGCAACAGAAATGAAGTAAAAGCGATCTTCAGGTTCCTGAGAAACCAGGAACAGAAGGAAAAAGGAGTTCCGAATCTTTCGCTATCTGACTTTATTGCCCCTGAATCGACGGGATTATCTGACTATATAGGAGCTTTTGTAGTGACTGCAACTCTTGATAATGATTCATTGGAGACTTATAAAGATGATGATTATGCACTGATAATGATCAGGATCCTCAGCGACCGCATTGCTGAGGCCGCTGCAGAATATCTCCACGCGAAGATCCGCAGGGAATACTGGGGTTATTCTCCTGACGAGGATATGAGCATTGAAGACCTGCTTAAAACCAGATACAGGGGAATCAGACCGGCACCGGGATACCCGGCCTGTCCCGACCATACGGAAAAACGTATTATCTTTGACCTTCTTGATGCAGAAAAGATGACAGGGGCAGGACTTACTGAAAACTTTGCAATGACTCCTCCTGCAGCTGTCAGCGGTTACATTTTTTCACATCCGGCCTCGGTTTATTTCAATATCGGCAAAATAGGAGAGGACCAGCTGAATGACTATGCTTCAAGAAAAAATATGACGGTTGAAGAGGCAGCCCGGTGGCTCGCCCCGAATTTATGAAATAACTTTATGAGTGTAATAGATAAGATCAGGAACGCAAAGGGAACATTATTTACTTTTGAATTATTGCCGCCGCTTAAAGGGCACAGCATCGAGAGAGTCTATTCTACTATCGACAGGCTGATAGAATTCAGTCCTGCTTATATTAATTTCACAACTCACCGTAACGAAACAGTGTACCGTGAAAGACCTGACGGACTTCTGGAGAAAAGGGTTGTGAGAAAACGGCCGGGGACTATAGCGCTTGCTGCTGCAGTAAAATACAAATACAATATACCTGTTGTTCCTCATGTCCTGTGCGGCGGGTTTACAAAAGAAGAGACAGAAAATGTGCTTATCGAAATGAATTTCCTCGGGATTGATGATGTGCTTGCTCTCAGGGGCGACCCTCAGAAGGGCAGCCGTACATTTATTCCGGAGAAGGAAGGCCATTCGCATACCTGGGAACTGGTTCGCCAGATTGTAAATATGAATAACGGAAAATATCTTGAGGAATCACTTGAAGATACTGCTCCGACTTCATTCTGCATTGGAGTGGCAGGATATCCGGAGAAGCACTTTGAAGCACCCAACAGACAGGTTGACCTGGAGAACCTTAAATTCAAGGTTGAATCAGGAGCCAGCTATATTGTCACACAGATGTTCTTTGATAACAGGAAATTCTTCAGATTCAGGGATGAATGCAGATGTAGCGGAATTGATGTTCCGATTATAGCAGGCTTAAAACCTATTTCAGCAATGAACGACATCAATCTTCTTCCTCAGACCTTTCATATTGATATGCCTCATGAGCTTGTCCTTGCCCTTCAGAAATGCAAGAGTGACAAGGATGCAAGAGAAGTCGGAATCGAATGGGCGGCTATGCAATCGAAAGAGCTGATCAAAGAAGGAGTGCCAGGAATACATTATTATACCCTTGGGCGTTCGGATAATGTTGCAAGAATAGTTAAGGCAGCGTTTTAGCCCAATTGCTTTCGGTGCGGGACTTTAAGAACTTTCACAGAGTTCCACAGAGTAATCACAGAGGATCACAGAGGTAAAAAAATTCAGATTTGCATTAACTCTGTGTTTCTCTGTGTCTTCTCCGGATTTTCTCTGTGTAAGTTCTTATATTTTAAAAGCTTTTTTTATCTTATCAACGTAATCCAGCTTTTCCCAGGCAAAGAATTCCACTTTTTTGGTATAGACTTTCTTCCCGTTACCGACTGCTGCTTTAGGCTTGCTATCCAGGTACCTCGTAGTAGACTTCAACATTTTTTACCTCATAATCGCGTCCGAAATGACCGTATGAAGCTGTTGGCAGGAATACGGGATTCTTGAGTCCAAACCGCTGAACGATCGCATATGGCCGGAGGTCGAAAAGATCCTTTATCCTTAACGCGATCTCACCGTCGTGAAGAATATTACCCTTTTTATCCTTTACTTTAGCCGTGCCATAGGTATTGACGAATAATCCAACAGGCTGAGCTACTCCGATAGCATAAGCAATCTGTATCAGTGCCTGATCGCAAACTCCTGCTGCAACAAGGTTTTTGGCAATATGGCGTGCCGCATAGGCGGCTGATCTGTCGACCTTCGACGAGTCTTTCCCGGAGAAAGCACCTCCGCCATGTGCCCCGTGACCACCATAAGTATCAACAATGATCTTTCTGCCGGTAAGTCCGGTATCTCCGTGAGGCCCTCCAATGACAAATTTGCCGGTAGGGTTTACCAGCAGTTTCAAATCACTTCCGAAAAGCTTCTGAATTGAGGGAGGAAGACTCTTTTTTACCCTGGGGATCAATATTTTATTCAGGTCATCTGCAATTTTTTTCTGCATCTCTTTTTCAGCAGCTTTCTCAGCCTTATAAGATTTGTCTTTTGGAAGGACAAACTCATCATGCTGGGTGCTGATGACGATTGTATCAATGCGAACGGGTTTGTTGCCATCATCATATTCGATAGTAACCTGCGATTTGCTGTCGGGCCTAAGGTACTTCATCTGTTTTCCATTCGTGCCTTATAGCTGCAAGTTCCTGCAGAAGTCTTTGGGCAAGCTCGATGCTAAGCGGCATGAAGTTCTCCATATCGCGGCAGGCATAGCCGAACATCATACCCTGGTCGCCTGCACCCTGTTCTTCAGGTTTTTCCCTGTACAACGCCCTGGCGTATATCGGCCGACTGCTCATGAATGGTTGAGATAACACCGCACGAGTCACAATCGAAACGATATTCTGCATGTGTATAGCCAATGTTCCTGATTACACGGCGGGCAGTCTCCTGCACATCAACCCAGCCTTCAGTCCTGACCTCGCCTCCGCAAAGTACAAGGCCGGTTGTGACAAATGTCTCGCATGCAACTTTTGATTCCGGATCCCAGCGGAGGAATTCATCAAGCAGGGCATCAGAAATCTGGTCGGCAACCTTATCGGGGTGTCCCTCTGAAACTGATTCGGAAGTAAATAAATAGCTCATTATATATGTATTAATTCAGTAAACAAAAGCCGGGAAGATTAGTTGATTGTATAAAGGAATTATCGGCATTTTAGCATTTTTTCCTGTGGTTGCAATCAGCTCAAATTTCTCCACCAGATTTTGATATGCAAAGAAAACAAGAATTTATAAGAAATCCAAGGAAATCAGTTTACCACGGAGTTTCACAGAGTTACACGGAGTTCAACACGGAGTTAAAAAACAGTGCAACTCCGTGAAACTCAGTGGGACTCCGTGGTAAAATGTTTTTCTGAATATATTAACCATTGGTGAGGATCCTGAAAATCTCCTCGAGATTATTCTCTTTCTTCTGAAGGGAAAGGACTGTGAGGCTGTTACTGACAGCAAATGAAAAGATGGCAGGACGGATATCCTGTTCTCCGGATGATTCCAGGAGCCAGGTATTTTCTTTTACTTTTTTCAGGGAGTCAACAGATGGTATTGTCTTAAGCGCGGTCTCATCCGGACTTCTGTCGAACTCGACCAGTATAACCTGTTTTGTCTGCCGTAGCTTTGAATAGATATCTTTTTTCTCCTCATCGGCAACAATTATCCCTTTATCGATTATTATCACCCTGTTGCAGATAGCCTCTACTTCCTGCATGATATGCGTTGAAAGCATAACAGTTTTCTCCCTGCCGGTATCGCGGATAAGATTCCTGATTTCAATAATCTGGTTGGGATCGAGGCCGGTTGTCGCCTCATCTAAAATTAGTACATCGGGATTATGGATAAGAGCCTGGGCAAGCCCTACCCTCTGCCTGTATCCTTTTGAGAGGGAACCGATCTTCTTTTTCTGTTCGGGCGCAAGACCGGTTACTTCAATAATATTGTCAATCTGCTTTTTGACGGGTATGCCGGAATTGTACAGAGATGCAGCAAAACGGAGATATTCCCTGACATACATTTCGGGATATAGAGGGTTGTTTTCAGGGAGATAACCAATTTTTTTCTTTACCTCGATTGAACCGTCACCTGTTTCAATGCCGTTTACAAAAACGTTACCGGACGAAGGAGGGATAAAACCGGTAATGATCTTCATCATTGTCGATTTCCCGGCACCGTTAGGACCGAGAAAACCGACTATCTCGCCGGTTTTTATTTCAAAAGAGACGTTATCCAGAGCTTTCTGTTCTCCATAAAACTTTGTAACACCCTGAACTACAATCGACATAGATCAATTTTCGGATTAAAATATATGAATACGAAGATAGTATATCAGGATGGGTTTTACAAAACGCGGGTTGTATTAAAAAGCTTTGGGAGCCTTCATCAGTACTTTGTGAAACTTCAGGGGAAATTAATTGTGAGCTTCTGATTCAGGAATCTGAATCTTCGACGTATTAAAATATTCTTAAAAACTTGGATTTAATAAAAATTTAGTGTAATATTGTACTAATATACTATAACAATAAAGCAATAATACATTATTAAAACCATTCAACCATTTAACCATTAAACCATTCAACTAATACAACATGCCAATGATTAAATTCGTACTTGATCCTAAAGCAGGCATTCCGTATTACCGGCAGATAATTGACCAGATAAAATTCGGGATTGCCTCAGGTAACCTTAAAGCAGGGGAACAGCTTCCGACTGTACGCGCCCTTGCTGTTGAACTGGCGGTTAACCTTAATACTGTCACGAAAGCTTATAATGAGCTTGAAATTCAGAAAATTCTTGAGACCCAGCAGGGAACCGGGACTTTCATCAACAAAACAAATATCTCAATCCCTGCAAAGGAAAAGGAGAAAAAGCTTCGCAGTATTTGTAACGAATTCCTGACAATAGCATTCAGTTACGGATTTTCAACAGAAGAAATAATAAATGAAATTCATAAAAACGATAAAAAATGAGAACAACAGGTAGTACAAACAGTTCATCCAATGCTGTTTCACTTACAGTAACAGTAATTCTTTTAGCATTATCGGCAGGTCTATATTATCTTAAGGTAATTGGTGTCCCGGTTCTGGTGATCCTGGTCATTATCTCATTGCTGACCGGAAGCGCAATTAAGATTGCTGACCAGTGGGAAAAAGCAGTGGTACTCAGAATGGGAAAATTCAGCGGACTGAAAGGTCCCGGATTGTTTTTCATAATTCCCATAATCGATCAGATAAGTTCATTCATTGATCAGCGGGTAAGGGTTACCGAATTCAGGGCAGAACAGACGCTTACAAAAGACACGGTCCCTGTAAATGTCGACGCTGTTGTCTACTGGACTGTCTGGGATGTGGAAAAAGCAGCTCTTGAAGTCCAGGAGTATGTTAAGGCAATTTCATTTATCGCCCAGACTGATTTGAGAGATATTATAGGTAAACATGAACTGGCTGACCTTCTCCAGGACAGGGAAAAAATTGCAGAAGATCTTCAGAAAACCCTTGATTCAAATACAAATCCCTGGGGAATTACCTGCCAGACTGTAGGTATCAGGGACATTATCATTCCTCAGGCGCTTGCAGATGCCATGAGTAAACAGGCACAGGCTGAAAGGGAAAGAAAAGCAAGGGTGATCCTTGGTACTGCTGAAACCGAGATTGCTGAAAAATTCGCATTGGCAAGCAAGCAATATGCTGATAATCCAATCGCCCTGCATCTGAGGGGAATGAACATGCTTTATGAAGGATTGAAAGAAAAGGGTTCAATGGTTATAGTTCCCAGCTCCGCCCTTGACTCAATGAATCTTGGTGTTATCGGAGGACTTGTTTCGCTGGCAAAAACAAATGAAGAAAAGAAAATGCCTCCGACTCCCTGAAGGGAGCTTTTATACTCCTCCCCAGCCTCCCATAAACTGCGAAGTGCTGGCAAATGAGGCTTTCGGATTTACACAACATACAGGTATCCTGGAACTGTTTGCAATAATGTACTGCTCTGGAGCTCCTACCATATAATCAGCAAATGTAATGCTCTTGGTTGTCACAATAAGGATCAGGTCAGCCTTTATCGCCATGTGCAAAATCAATTGTATGCTGGGCAAATTTCCCACGTGGCACGTCATGAATTTCATATTCTACGTTGTTCTGGATCAAATATTTGACGGCAAAATTCAGATTTCTGTTTACTTTAGTGCTGAGGCTTTTATCGGTTGTTGCTGATTTAAGGATATGAACTTTGGAATCAAAATATTTCCCCATGAAAATGGCCATGCTCATCTTTTCCTTGTTTTCGATCCTGAAATCAATCGGGAAAACAATATTGTGGTACCTGTCCTGGTCGGCCGGGGGTTCCTGCACAACAATGAACGGGACCTTGGATTTAACTATGACTTTCAGAGCCCAGCTTCCGGTGAGCTTTTGCATTCCCTTCATCCCGTGAGTTCCCATCACGACAAGGTTTGCTTCTTTTGAGTTTGCAAATTCCGCAATGGCTGTGAAAATGCTGCCTTTAGTTACCTGGGAAATTATATTTATATTATATTTCTTACTGTTTTCTTCAGCGACATGATTCAGCAATGTCCTTTTTTCTCCTTCAGCTTTAACTTTAATACCTGGATCAACTATATGTAAAAGGCAGATATCGTTACTAACCATACGGCCAATCTTGACAGCATGAGCCAAAGCAGATTCAGCTACATGTGTAAAATCCCATGGCACGATTATGAGTTTCTTTTTCTCTTCCATATTGGTTAAAAATTTACAGTTATTTACCCAAAGTTATTTAGATTTTCCTAATAATCAAATAAATAAGAATTTAAAATGTAAAACATTAACTTCTTATTTTTGGCCCTCTCCCCCAATTTGGGGTCTTAAAAGTCCCCATCTTCGCCTTTGCTTAGCCGCTTCGGCGGAGCAAGGCAGGTGATTCAGGGGCGATACAAAAAAAATTCAGCTAAAAGTAAAACTGTAATTGAGAGGAAATATTATTGTAATAATCAAATTATCTGATTAATTGGAAGGCACTTAATAAAAATAAAGGTTATCTGATAGAATTTTACGGTTAACAATTTATTACTTTTGCCCAGAAATTTTTCTGACAATTTTATTAAATGATGAAAAGGATAAAAGTTAAAGAATTGCTGATATCTCAGGAAACCGGGAAAAATGTTCTTGTAAAGGGTTGGGTAAGAACCAAGAGGGGAAACAAAAATATTGCATTCATTGCTCTTAATGACGGATCGACAATAAATAATATCCAGGTAGTTGCTGACACTGCATTGTTCGATGAGAATCTTTTAAAGGATATTTCAACCGGAGCCTGCATCGCCGTAACGGGAAAACTTGTTGAATCACAGGGACAGGGCCAGAATGTTGAGATAAACGCTGAAAAAATAGAACTTTATGGGAAATGCGATGCTGAGACATATCCTCTTCAGAAAAAAGGGCATTCCATGGAGTTCCTGAGGGAGCACGCACATCTTCGCTTCAGGACCAATACTTTCGGAGCCGTTTTCAGGATAAGGCATGCCATGGCATTCGCTATTCATAAGTACTTTAATGACAAGGGATTTTATTATCTGCATACCCCGATTATTACAGGCAGTGACGCTGAAGGTGCAGGCGAAATGTTTCATGTAACCACTCTCGATCTGAAAAACCTGCCTGTTAACGAAAAGGGTAGCTATTGATTACAGGAATGATTTTTTCGGTAAAGAGACAAACCTTACAGTGTCGGGTCAGCTTGAAGGTGAGCTGGGTGCCCTTGCGCTTGGAGAAATTTATACTTTTGGCCCGACATTCAGGGCTGAAAACTCAAATACACCAAGACATCTGGCCGAGTTCTGGATGATTGAACCGGAAATGGCCTTCTACGACCTGAATGACAATATGGATCTCGCCGAAGAGTTTGTAAAATACCTGATCAGTTACGCTCTTGAAAACTGTATTGACGATCTGACATTCCTGAACAATATGATCGACAAAGGATTGCTGGAGAGGCTGAGGTTTGTGCTCGAAAACAATTTTGTAAGGATCACATATACAGAGGCAGTTGAAATATTGACAGCATCTGATAAGAAGTGGGAATATCCGGTTGGATGGGGAAGGGACCTGCAGGCTGAACACGAAAGATACCTGGTCGAGGAACATTTTAAACGTCCTGTGATTCTTATCAATTATCCCAAAGAGATCAAGGCATTTTACATGAAGCAGAACGACGACGGAAAAACAGTTAAAGCCATGGATGTCCTCTTTCCCGGGAATAGGTGAGATAATAGGGGGATCGCAGAGAGAAGAGATCTATGATAAGCTTCTGAACCGGATTAAAGAACTGAAACTTCCCGACAAGGACCTATGGTGGTACCTGGAAACAAGGAAATTCGGAACTGCACCTCACAGCGGATTCGGACTGGGATTCGAACGGATGATATTATTTATGACAGGGATGTCGAACATAAGAGATGTGATACCTTTTCCAAGAACTCCAAACAACGCTGAATTTTAGATAATTATTTGGTCATCATCTTCGTTATCTGAGAAGAATGTTAAAACAAAAGTTACAGCAGAAGCTCCTCCAGAAGCTCTCACCCCAGCAGATCCAGATGATCAAACTGCTGGAGGTCCCTACATTACAGATTGAACAGCGTATCAAAAAGGAGCTTGAAGAGAATCCTGCCCTTGAGGAGGGTCAGGAGGAAGATGAAGAGATCGAAAACGGGGAAACTGAAGAGGAACAGTTTGAAGATAACGACAAGGACAAGGAGGAATTTACCCTCGACGATTATATCGAAGAGGACGAAATACCGGAATACCGTCTTCAGACAAACAACTACAGCAAAGAAGATGAAAGGAAAAGTGAAATTCCGTATTCTGCCGGATCTTCATTTCAGGAACATCTTGAATCCCAGCTGGGATTAAGGGATCTTACCGATAAGCAGAAAATCCTGGGAGAATATATCCTGGGAAATATCGATGAGGACGGTTACCTGAGAAGGGAGCTCTCCAATATCGTGGATGATCTTGCTTTTCTTCAGAATGTAACGGCTACCGAAAAAGAGCTGGAAGAGGTTCTTGACATTATCCAGGATCTTGATCCTCCCGGAGTCGGAGCCAGAACACTGAGAGAGTGCCTTTTGATCCAGCTTGCCATTAAGGACCGAACCCAGCCGGTCATTAAAACAGCATACACTGTTATTGATCTTTATTTCGAGGAATTCTCCAAAAGACACTATGACAAAATTACCGCCAGGCTCGGGATCACTGAGCCACAGCTTAAATCGGCAATTGAGGAAATTCTTAAGCTGAACCCGAAACCAGGGAACCTATATAGTGACTCATTCACCAAAACATCGCAGCAGATTATTCCTGATTTCATACTTGAGCTCTCAGAAGACGGATTCGACCTTCACCTGAATTCCCGGAACCTTCCTGAACTCCGCCTTAGCTCATCATATAATCGAGATGCTTCATTCATACATAAAGGATAAAGGACAGAAGAAAGATATGAAAGAAGCTATCATGTTCGTCAAGCAAAAAATCGATTCGGCCAAATGGTTCATTGATGCTATCAAACAACGGCAGAACACCCTGCTTCTGACCATGAATGCTATCCTGGAATACCAGGAAGAGTATTTTATCGACGGGGATGAAACAAATCTTAAGCCAATGATACTGAAAGATGTTGCTGAGATGACAGGGCTCGATATTTCAACAGTTTCAAGGGTGGCCAACAGTAAATATATCCAGACGCATTTCGGGATTTTCCCTCTCAAGTTTTTCTTTTCCGAGGGGCTGCAAACCGACAGCGGGGAGGAGGTATCAACAAGGGAGATAAAGAGAATTCTGCAGGATTGCATTGAGAATGAGCAAAAAAGGAGGCCGCTGACCGATGAAAGGCTTACTGATATACTTCAGGAAAAAGGATACCAGATTGCCCGCAGGACGGTTGCAAAATACCGTGAACAGCTTAATATTCCGGTAGCAAGATTAAGAAGGGAAATATAAAGTGTGTAATATAATGCTCTTCAGACCGTTTCTGATAATGATATTAATTGTTACACGCCCTGAATGAGCACTTCCTACGCACCACTAATACCTGATAAGCTGGCAAAAATCATTTCACTGGTGTTTCATCCGGTATTTATGCCTTTATACGGATTGATAATCCTCCTGTCGGCACCCACATTTCTCGGATACCTTCCTCTTGAGATAAAGAAGATCCTGTTTATTGTCGTGCTTGTAAATAATGTGCTGATTCCACTTGCCCTGCTTCCATTATACAGGTTAAGGAATTTAATAAGCTCATATACCATTGAAGACAGAAGAGAAAGAATTATACCTCTTCTGACTGCCTCAATCCTTTATTGTACAACCTCTTTTATTGTATTCAATTACCAGATACCTTTCTTTCTGAAATCATTCATTTTTGCAACATCAGTCCTGTCAATCGTTGTATCAATGATCAACTTCTGGTGGAAGATATCCATTCATGCTGTGGGAGCGGGGGCACTGACTGCAACCGTCGTTGTGCTTTCCATGAAAATGTACACACCGCTGACCAGCTATCTTATATCGGTTATCATTGTTGGTGGCCTTATTCTTTCTTCCAGGTTAAAGCTTAATTCCCATAATCCAGCCCAGGTCTGGCTTGGATTCCTGATTGGACTTTTGGTAATCAGTCTCTTTATTTTATTGATTTAACAGCTCATCCAGAGTCTTTTCAAGCAATCCCCTGCTTTCTTCAATAATTCCGTCAGGTAATTTTACATTTCCTTTGGTAATGGTAATCCCTGTTGTGATGTTTTTCTGCTTCAGGGCAGTGAACCATCCCTTTGCTGAAAGATATTCCGCCAGATACTCCTGTTCAGTCTGACCTGGGGTTGGTATCAGCAGGGCGGTGCAGTTCAGGCTGATAAGCTCCATTACTGTCGTATATCCCGACCGGGAAATGATATGCTCACTTCCGGTTATGACATCTCTCATTTCATTTGCAGGAAGATGGTTATATGAAATGAAATTGCCTGATCTGACAGGTTCGGAAGAAATGCCGGGTTTTCCCTCCAGGATTACTGTCGGAGGTTCAGTCTGCTCAAGGAACCTGACAAGCTTTTCCCTGAGGATCCCTCTCTGGGGTTCAGGTCCGGAGAGGATAACCGTATTGTGAGGAAATTCTTTCGTGGGATTCTGTTGAGAGTTGGGCAAAGCTGCAAATCTCGACAGGATACCAATAAATCTTACATTTTCAGTTAGCCCGCCACTATGGGTCAGCCTGCCTGATAAATTAAGGTCACCCGGCAGATCAGGAATGAAGCAGAATGAATATTTTCTTATAAAAAACCGGTGGAACCTGATCCCGATCCATTCCAGGAATTTTAGTTTTCCAGGCAAAGGGATAACAGGTTGATGCGTTACATAAACACTTTTTATATTCCTGTTCCAGAGTCCGATACGGTTATCACTTATAACAATGTCAATTTTATTTTTATGGATTATGCTTTTTAACCTTATGTGTTCAGCTAAAATATGGTAAAAAAGAAGTGGTGTTCTCAGGAGGAGTGCAATATACTGGGGCAGATATTTCGAATAAGCGGGACTGAAACCCGGGAAATCAATGTAGTTTAATCCGGATATTTCGTTCCGGAAAAAGGACTGATGCTCTTTCCCGGTGCCTATAAAAACATTGTTCTGCCTTTCAAGCAGCTTTCCGGCCAGCGGGATCATCCGTCCTGCATGACCGAGTCCCCACTCAAGAGGGCAGATAAGTATGTTGTAGCCCTTTGCCAAGTTCAGCCTGATATACAGGTCTTTATCCGTTCAATAGATCTCAGCCATGTGTCAACCTCATCATTGGTCCACCCGCATTCACAGTAGATGCGATTGAAATTGCACAGTTTTTTGGTGGCCGGTAAAAGGCTGACTCCTGTGATACTCCTAACTTCCTGCTTTTTACCGGACCGAAAATTATCTTATCAAATAAAAATGTTGGCATCTTTTACATGTCAGATTAATCTTGTTACATGACTTTCGGGGAGTAACTGCATTTTATGCAGATCAATATCCTGAAGAAGGAGCAATCCCGGTTTCTTTCCGGGCTGAATTGTTCCGAATTTATCCTCCTCTCCAAGAGCAACCGCTCCGTTCAGAGTTGCCCATTGCACCAGATCTCCAAGGGTTGCCGACGGATAAAAATAGTGAAGTGTTTTAAGCTCTTCAAGAATGCTCAGCCGGTTATTTGATGCATGGCTGTCGGTTCCGATCACGATACGGCAATTCTCCCCGGTCAGAATATCGAGAGGGGGCATATGATCTTCAATGTACAGATTTGCATTCGGGCACAGGCACCAGAAAAGGTTCCCCCTTTTATTTACATTTCTGATAGTCTCCATGTCAGCATAAGTATTATGGACCAGGATCAGGTTTCCCGAGCGGGTTACTGCCTCAAGCACGGCAGTCACATGATCTTTTACAGTTTCGGGGCTCCCGTCGACCAGTTCTGATTCAATATAGGAATCCATAAGAGGTCCTGACTGGTTTTCAAGAAGGCTTCTTTCTGCCCGGGTCTCCATAAAATGCATTGAGGTGACCTTATTTGAACCGGTCTCAGCAAGCAGAAGGCGGAAAAGCGTAAGAGATATCGAATATGCTGAATGGGGTACAAGTGAATATGAAAGTCCCAGAGATTCAGCTATATCTGAGACCAGCTTTATTTCATTCAGCCTGCGGTTTGCTTTTTCAGGATCAATCCCGAATACCTCCAGCAGGTTAATGTATTTTATTCTGCTCCCCTTTTTTATATTAAAAGTATCGGCTGTATTGCAGATATCTGCGCATAGAGAAGTCCCGGCACTGTACATTTCAGAATCTGCTGAAGTTGCTGAAGAAATGATCTTTTCCAGGCTGGCTATCCTGTCCGCCCGGAACAGCTTTAAAAATTCAGCTAATCCGCTTTTTGGAGGGATCTTACCCCTCATATGCGACAGTTCCAGATGGCAATGGCAGTTGACAAATCCCGGAATTATTATCCCGTTATGGAACTCAACTGATTCTTTTTCGACAAGATTTCCTCCGGTATCTTCAACACCGGTTATTGTACCCTCATCATCGGCAGTGACGATGCCTCTTTTCAGCGGAGCACCCGTGTTTGTAAATATATATTGTGCTGAAAAGCGCTTCATTACTCCATTAATATCGCAACATAATAATATTCTCCACCCTGAAGTGCATTTCCCTGTAGGGAGAAATTCCTTCCCTGTTTATGAACCATCCTTTTATTCTGACAGGGTCGGGAAGATTCTGTACCAAATTAAAACTGTAAGTATGTGGCTTTCCATCCTTCAGATAAGGGACATTTGGAAAAATGATTTTTTCATGATTTCCGGCAGAGTCGGTATGTGAGAAGAATAGTCCCGGACGCAGATCAGCTGACTGGTCATCGGGAAAGATGGTGATAGTGAATTTAATATTGACAGTGCCTTTAAAACTGAACGGAAGATCGAGCCCGTCAATATCTTCGGGGTCCGGACCAGGATATGAATAAAAAGGTTTTCCCGGCCAGATATTCATTTCCCTGATACCTGCATTCGGCAATTCCTTATCGACAAGAGATTCCATCTCACTTAAATTCCCCAGGACTTTGTCATAGATTTTTACAAGCTGTTTTGGCTTTTTAATGAAATAATATCTCATCGTTTTGTCCATTTCCGGCTTTGTATAACCATAGCCCTCAATAATTTCAATATATGATTCAAGGGTATCGCCCACGGAATACTTATAATTTATTTCGGGGAGAGCCAAAAGACCATCGGCAAAATAAACATCAGTCAGTATCCGGATAAGATCTTTTTCCTGAATCAGATTCCTGTGATCCGTTTTGCTTCGCCGCCCGGTACAGGAACCTGCGATTATCGCAATAGCAATCAGAACGGTAAAAATATGTCGGATAAAGGATCTCATTTTTTCACATTCATTCTTAATTTCTGGTCAGATATTTTTTAGTCAGGAACCTTACCGGATACCAGGCTGCCCAGAACCCGATTAACAGAACAGTTGCCGGGACAATAAGAAAATCCTTTATCTTCATCACTACCGGATAGGCATCGAGGATCAGAGTATCGCTTTGAAGCCTGACCAATCCGAATCTCTGCTGAATCCAGCAAATTACAAATCCCAGCAAAATGCCGGCTATGGCTCCGATAATTGATATCAGCCATCCTTCAATGATGAAGATTTTCCTTATCAGCATGTTATCAGCTCCGAGGCTCCTCAGTATCTCAATATCCCTTTCCTTTTCAATTATCAGCATTGTAAGGGAGCCGATGATACTGAAAGATGCTATAATGAGGATAAGAGTAAGAATAAAGAAAATTGCCAGGCGCTCCGACCGCATCACTTTGTAAAAAATCTCCTGCTGTTCATATTTATTCTGAACTATGAATCCTTCTCCGAACAGTCTGGTAACATCCTTCTGAATCTGCGATTCAGATGATCCGGCTTCAAATTTGATTTCAAGAGATGTGACTTCTGATCCGTATTCAAGCAGTTCGCGGGCAAAACCGATCGGCATGAATACATATTTTGAGTCATATTCCTGCTCGACCTGGTATATGCCTGAGGGGAAAATATAATTTCTTACAAATGCATCTTCAGCGGTCAGTTCAGCAGTACCAGTCCTCCTGGGTACATAAATGACCAGCGGGGTGATAAAATTAACCCTCATCCCCAGAAAATTGGCTATTCCGATCCCAGGAATTGCATATGGCCGTCCCTGTTCTGACCTGAGAATGAATTCACCATCCCACATTGAACTGTCAATGCCGGTGACCTGTGTATAATTTTCATCCACCCCTTTTATTGTGGCTATATACTGCTTTTCGCCATATTTCAGAAGAGCATTTTCTTCGAGGCAGAGCGAATAGCAGGCAACTCCATCTACATTGGCGAGGAGAGAGAGACTGGCGCTGTCGGGGATGAATGTCTTTCCTTCTGCAGGGGTTATCTTCAGATCGGGATCGAAAGTGTTAAAGATCGAGTGGACAAGAGTTTCGAGACCGTTAAAAACGGAAAGGACGATTATAAGAGCCATTGTACCCACTGTAACGCCGGCAACTGAAATTGAGGAGATTACATTTATTGCATTTCTCGATTTTTTTGCGAAGAGATACCTTTTGGCGATATATAACGAAAGTCTCACTATTTATCTGCTTGCTGAAACCAGTAATCCGGTTCCGGATTTATGAGTCAAAAAGATATCAAAAAAATTGAGTATTACTGCAACGGGGAAGAATGATCAAGGTAATAAAAAGGCAGAATCACGAAAAACAGATTTCGAACTGTTAAGCATTTGACCGGATATTTCATTGACAGGCGCCAGGAAATATTACCGGGTTTCCCATAGGTATAGGATGCCCTTATACTTTCAAAACCTGCCCTTTCCAGCTTTTGTGAAATTTCGGCTATTCCGTATCCGTCCCTTACATGTTCATCAATAAATGAGTGTTCCTCTTCATTATGGACATCGGAACCTCCCTGGTCGGATGGCGTTGAAATAAGAAGAGAACCACCCGGACGCAGAGCCCGGCAGAAATTTCTGAAGACAAGCTCATCATCTCTCAATATGTTCCATCACATCGACCGATAGAATAAAATCAAATGAATCAGATTCATTCAGTCCGGTAAGATCCATTGTTTCGCAAGTTACCCTGCCTGAAAGGCCTGCCTTCCTGAAAAATACATTATTGTCATTGATATGGACCTGATCAATATCGACCGCCTTGATTTTCCATTGCCTGTTCATCCTGCTCATCCTCCAGGTATACTGACCGAACCCTGCACCGGCATCAAGCACAGTATGCCTTCCCCGGGTATTTCCTGAGCAATTTTCTTTAGGGCTTTTTTTACATGCCAGGTCCTCAGAAGAAGCAGGTCAAGGAAAAAATAGAATATCCTCCTCATGAAAACAGGACCTGAAAAAAACCGGCCCACCATTTTTTTAATGGGGTCATACTGCATCTGGCTCAGGATTTCAGCAGTTTGTCGATATTGTCAATATAATCAAGGCTGTCGTCGATGAAGAAGGCTATTTCCGGAACAATTCGGAGCTGTCTTCTTATTTTCTGCCCCATTTCGAATCTTATTTTTGGTGAATGATCCTGTATCGCCTTCAGTATATCATCCTGCCCTGCCGAGGGGTAGATGCTGATATAAACCCTAGCAAATGAAAGATCGGGGCTTACCCTTACCTTTGTAACTGAAACCATTTTCCCGTGTGCCAGCTCGCTGCCTCTTTTCAGAAAGATGTCGGCCACCTCTTTCTGTATAAGTCTTGATACTTTTTTCTGTCGCGTTGATTCCATGGCCTTTTGTATTGTGAAGAGGCAAAGGTACGATTTTCGGAAAAAGAATTAATTTTGCGGTGAATTTTATTGAAGATAACAATGGAGACAGTAGTGAGCGGTATAAGATCGACGGGGAACCTTCATCTTGGTAATTATTACGGTGCAATAAAGAACTTTCTGAAGATGCAGAGGGAAAATAAATGCTTTTTCTTTATTGCAGATTATCATGCGCTTACAACACATCCAAAACCCGATGATCTTCAGGGAAACATCAGACAGGTTCTTGCTGAATACCTTGCCTGCGGAATCGATCCTGAAATTGCCACCATCTTTATTCAGAGCGATGTGCCTGAGGTTACGGAATTATATCTCCTTCTTAATATGAATGCATATGTCGGGGAACTTGAGAGGACAACATCATTTAAGGAAAAGATCAGAAAGCATCCTGATAATATCAATGCAGGTCTTCTGACTTACCCTGTGCTGATGGCAGCTGATATTATAATTCATAAAGCCAATAAGGTTCCTGTCGGAAAGGATCAGGAACAGCATCTTGAGATGACCAGAAGATTTGCCAGAAGATTCAATATGATCTATGATGTCAATTATTTTCCCGAGCCTGATGCTTATAATTTCGGTCATGAGCTCATTAAAATACCTGGTCTTGACGGCACAGGTAAAATGGGTAAAAGCGAGGGTAACGGGATCTTTCTGGCTGATCCTCCGCAGGTCATAAGAAAGAAGGTAATGAGTGCAGTGACTGATGCAGGACCAACAGAAAAGGGGCAGAAAATGTCGGAGCCGGTACAGAATCTTTTTACAATTATGAATGTGGTCTCTGACCCGTCGGTTGTTAAATATTTCACAGATAAGCATGCTTCCTGTGAAATCACGCTATGGTGATCTTAAAAAGCAACTGGCCGAAGACATTATCAAAGCTACTGATCCTATCAGGAATAAAATTAACGATATTCTTGACGATAACAAATATCATGCGCGGGTTGTAAAGGAAGGAGGTGAAAAAGCAAGGGAGAGCGCTTCGACAAACCATAAGAGAGGTAAGGGAAATAATCGGATACAGACCATTCTGATAAAATAATAAAAGCCAGGCTTTTGACCTGGCTGACTTGAGGAATCAAGTGTATGATTGAGATTGCCTGTGTAATAAACTAAATTGCAAAAGGCGTGCCAAAGCCTCCTGCTTTCTCTTAAATTGTAATCTTTGCCGAGATAATAAAATTCCTTCCCGGGGCTGTAATTCCTGATGAATATGGTCTGTAACGATGATCCAGGATGTTCTCTGCCCCTACGTTAATTGTGAAGCGGTCCGCAATGGAATAAGATATCTTTAAATTCAGAGTGTACCAGCCGGGCGACCATGGATTGCCATTCTCATCAGTGGCATAAATATATGATTTCTCAATTTCGGAGGGAGGCATCTTGTCAAAAGGCTTTGCTCCGTTGAAAGTCAGATAAAAATCGGATTCAAGTTTCGGATAATCCAGCATAAAGTGTAATGATCCAAATGGCGGAGCTGCATGCCTCAGCGGAATATCACCCTGCTCTTTACCCTCTGTTATATTAAATGAAGATTTAATAAGAGTGTGTTCTGAGGTCTTTGCCTGCAGGGTAATATTGAATCCATACGCCCGGGCTGATCCGGCATTTGTAACAGCTTCAACCTTACACATCTCTCCGTTATATAAAATGGAATCCTCGCCGTTAAAAAGGAAATCATGACGTATCATGGCATTCTGAAGCCATGTATGGAAGCCTGTAATTTCAAGATTGAGGATCTCTCCAAAGCTTTTTAAGAAACCAAGATCAGTATTATAAGCATATTCCGGCTCCAGGTCAGGATTGGGAACTACAACTATTCCGGGTGCTGATTCAAAGATTTTTCCTGCATCATCAAGGTTTGGCGCCCTGAAACCCGTTGATGCATTGAGGTTAATCTGCAGGGTTTTCTTAAATCTGAAAACTAAGCCGGCAGATCCCGTGAGAGCCCGATTTGTCAGTGAGATTTGCGTGAAGGGGAAGTTATAGAACGAATTATCAGAGATAGTGGAAAACAAATCTGCATAATTATACCTCAATCCGGCAATTGCTGAAATGGCATCTGAAAGATTAGTTTTATAACCGGCATATAATGAGTAGATTGTATATTTATTGATTCCGTTGGGATACCTTGAACCGGATGGTGTGACTGCACCTGTATTAATATTTTTGATCTGTCCTTTTGAGGATATATTATTCCTGACCAATTCTAATCCATAATAAGCAAGCCGGTCTTTTCTTTTAAAGTTCCTGTCGAAATCGAGGTTCACGGAAAATATATCAACGTTTTCAGACTGCTCATTCAGTGATGCATTCCCCAGGCTCCTGTCGTTCCTGCTTTCACGATAGTTCTGATATGATGCGATGAGCTTTGCTTTATTAAAGAATCGGTTATCCCTGGTAAAAGTTGCCTGAAGATTATTCAGATTCCAGATCTGAGGACCATAGTACCATTCAGCATATCTCAGCTTACCGTTTTTATACTGGATGAGCCTGTCATAGCGTGGTACATCTGATAATTCCGAATAATGGCTTGAAAATTCCAGGTCGGTATTTTCATTGATCTTAAACCGGAGCTTATTAAGGAAATTTATCTGATTGTAACCTGAGAATTTCTGAATCCTGGGGTCACCGTTAGAAATAACAGAGTCAATGCCATTAATCCTCTTTGCAAACTCCTTTCGAAGGTAGCTGTCATTTTTTACTGAACCCATTTTCAGGTCACTGTAATCCGACCAGGTAAATCCTGAAAAAAAGGCAACCTTTTTGCCTCCAAGATTAATATCGAGATGGAGAGTTTTTTCCCCGGCAGCTGAAGAGAACCTCGAAAATGCGTCAGCTTTGACATATAGCTTTTGCCCGGTCGAAAAAAGGGCCTCTTTTGTATGGAAGTCCATTACACCGCCAATTGCATCGCTTCCATAAGCTATTGCTCCCGGGCCAAGTATTATTTCAGTCGATTCTATCAGGGAGGGATCGAGGGAGATTACATTCTGGATATTGCCTTCCCTGTAGATGGCATTATTCATCCTGACCCCGTCGACCACGATCAGAATCCTGTTGGTGGCAAATCCCCTTATCATAGGGCTCCCGCCGCCAAGCTGGCTTTTCTGGATAAATACTTCATCTGAGATTCCAAGCAGATCAGCGGAAGTCTGGGGATTCCGGAGCTCGACAGAGTGTTTAGGGACATTAACAATCCTGTTGGGTACCTCATTCCTGTTTTGTTCCCACCTTCTGGCAGTAACGATATTTTCTTCAATGGCAAAAAACTTTTTGTTCAGCCTGATTTCAAAGCCGGCTTTTTTGATCTCATCAAAGGTAAGGCAGGCTCTTTCGTAGGTAAAATGCTGAAAACAGACAGTTAATTCTTTCTCAAATGAGGAAATATCTGCCTGCCCCATCCTGTTGGTATAAATGAATTTTGTTGCAGATTCATTAAGGATTACTGCCTCGGAGACAGGCTTTAAGTCCTCATTGTCAACCACTGTTATCACCTGGGATATCCCTTCATGACAAACAAATAAAATCAGGATTGATATTAAGAAAAGATATTTCATCCGGTATGGTTAACTTAGTTATAAAAATAATCAAAATGTTTCAGGGAATTCTTTAATCACTATAGATTGGACCAGAACCGTTTTTAAAATATCTTCCCTTTGTGTTACTTAGTGATGCACTTTGTTATCCTTGTTGTTCAATGATTTATGCTTAACCACAAAGTCATGCTTAGCACTCACCAGGGCCCACAAAGGAGCTTTTGTACAGCTACTGTAATTGTTTCAAAAATACTGATTTCCCTTTAAAATATTGTAATACAATAATAAATATATGTATAACAATAAAAATATGACCTGTTACAATATTAAAATAAATTATGAAATCACGATGGTATCCATCAGAGGGGCGGAGATTTTATCGCTGTTATTCGGGTATGGAAAGGATTCAAAGCGATTTTTAATTCTTTCCCCACTGAAGTATTAAATTTTTTAGTAGCCATATTATTTCTAATTTTGAAAATCAGATTAACAATGAATTAAAGTGGGCAGGCGTGCAGCAATATCAACCCTTGTGATTCTTGTAGCCGGAGTGGCTTTGCTGGGATATTATCTTCATCAGGGCAGGAAGGACCTGTTTACCGATCCTTACAAAGTGATCGCCTCTGATGCCTGCATTGTAATAGAAACAATTGATCTGCGGAATCTTATCAACTCAGTTACTACCGGGAAAGGCCTTTTTGCTGAGATTGAGAGCCTGAATGAGTTTAAAAACTTCAATATAAAGCTGAAATATCTTGCAGATCATATAAATAAACCAGGGTATAAAAAGTTCCTGCAGGAAGGGAATGCCATTATTTCATTTCATCCTGACATAAGCGGAGAGCTTATTCCTTTTCTTTCAAAGACAGTTCCTGCCGAGACACGTTTCAGTCAGCTGAGGGAAGCATTGCTGGAATCAGGATTAAAGGGAGTATTTGAACAGAAGATAGCCGGCAGAAGGCTTATCGGGCTCCCTTACACTCTTAATGACAGGAAAGATACGGTATTTGTATCGCTTAATTCAGGACTTCTGGTCTGCAGCACATCCTACAAAATTATCATGGATGCTGTTTTTCAGAATTCTGAAGAAGATATAAGGAACCAGCCTGGATTTTCAAGGATACTGCTTTCAGCAGGAGAAAATGAAGATAAAATATTCGTCATATTCAGTAATCTGAGAACCACCCTCAGAAAAATGTTTGCTCCGGATAAATCTTTTCTTGCTGACAGGATATCAAAACTCGGAGGCAGCGCCGGTGGTGATCTGTTCATTAAGGAGGATGGTGTGGTGATAAGCGGTTACAGCGAAAGCAGTGATCCTTCAGAATTTTTGTTCCGGCACAAGTCAGTTCCTCCGGTTGAATTCCGGACTTTCAATATTCTTCCTTCCGCAACAGCTCTTTTTGAGTCGGTGGTTTATGCTCACCAGGGTAATGAAAACATGACTGATTCGCAGGGGAAGGAACTGATAATTAATATGGCTGAAAAGCTGAAACCCTTTATTGGTGACGAGATAACAAAAGCTTATATTGATATTAAGAATAAACCTTTCAGCCAGAACTCCCTGGTTATTTATGAATTAGAAAATCGCGTCCAGTGTGAGAATATCTTTCTTGAATACCTTGGAGCGAATGCCAGGATCACATATTTCAGGCCTGACGAACAGACCAGGATACCTGTCTATCTGGCTGACCAAACCGGATTACTGTCAGTAATATTGCCTGATTTTGCACCGGGATTCTCAGATTCGTGGTACGCTTTTTATGATAACTACATGATCACAGGGAACTCTTATACAACTGTTTCACGGCTTTTGTATGACAATATACTGAACAATACGCTGGCGAATAATTTGCTGTATCGTGATTTTGAAAAACTGGTACCCAGCAGGGCCGGGTATCTCTTTTATTGTGTTCCATCGAACTGCATAGACTATTTTTCAGAATATTTTAATCGGGAAATAGCTGCTGCATTACAATCGGCTAAAAATTCATTGAATAAAATACAATCTGTGGGTTTCCAGTTTGCTTCCATTAACGGGATGATTTATAACAGTCTGTCGGTAAGCTATAAAGATGTGATAAGGGAAGAGTCGACAACAGAATGGGAAACACTGCTTGATACCACTGCAGCCATAAAGCCATTCTTTTTTACCAATCATAATACAGGGGCGAAGGAGATTTTCATTCAGGACGCCAACAACAATGCCTATCTCATTAATGCTGCAGGAAGGGTTTTGTGGAAGGTTCCGCTGAAAGAGCGAATAAACGGAACAATTTACATGATCGACTATTACAGAAACGCAAAGTACCAGTTATTGTTTTCAGGAAAGAACAACCTTCATCTCCTTGACCGCAACGGAAATTATGTTGAAAGGTACCCTGTCAGGTTAAGGTCGCCGGCCACAAATTCCCTGGCCCTTTTTGATTATGATAATAACAACACTTACCGGATCGTTATTGCCGGGGAAGATAAACAAGTCTATTCTTATGATAAGACAGGTAGTTCTGTGAAGGGATGGGAACCATTCAGGAGTGCCGGTTATGTTACCGCAGAAGCCGGCTTTTACAAAGTTTCAGGGAAAGATTATATTGTTGTGGCTGATGAATCGTCAATTTATTTTCTCGATCGTTCAGGCAAAATAAGATCCAGGCTTAATGATGCTGTCACAAAAGCCAGGGGATCAGCGCTCAGGCTGACTCCCGGATCAGAGCCTTCGCTCGTATGTACATCTCCGGATGGTACGGTACAGAATATTTCTTTCATAGGTGATGTAAAGAAATTCAGCTTCAGGAAGTTTTCTTCTGATCACTCATTCGATTTTTTTGACACTGATGGCGACGGGTTCGGGGAATATGTTTTCATTGACAGCGGATTCGTATATCTTTACGATCGCAACAGAAAAGAGATGTTCAAGAAGGATTTCAATTCCATGAAGCTTGGCGGACCTATTAATTTTACATTTTCATCAAAAGACAAAAAAATAGGAGTTTTTGACATTAGTAAGAACCTTATTTACCTGATAAACAGCAAAGGAGATATTATGAACGGATTTCCGCTGAAAGGGGCTTCTATGTTTTCGATCGGAAAGCTTTCGTCGGGTGACTCCTGGAATCTTATCGTCGGGGGGAGTGACAGGTTCCTGTATAATTATAAACTGGAAAAATCTCAAAAATAAAATATGACACTGCTTATTCGTTTTGTGCTTGTAAGTATTATAATCTATCTTTTATTCCGCTCATTCTTCAGGTTTTTTGAGGAACAGAATTCCTCCTCCCGCGATCGTAAAAATAATAATGAAGAGGAGACAAAAACTAAAGGAGTCTCGAAGGAAATTGGAGAATATGTTGATTATGAAGAAGTTGATTAGGGATTATAATCACTTATTTTGAAGAAGCTTTCAGCTGTTTTGCAAGAGCATTGGCGAATACAAAATCATTCAGAATTTTGCAGTCAGAATCAAGGATTTGGTGCTTGTTCCCTTCCCAGCATTTAATCCCCTCGCTTATAAAAACAATCTTCTCGCCTATCTCCATCACGGAATTCATATCGTGAGTATTTACGATTGTCGTCATTGAATATTCTTCAGTTAGCTCCTTTATCAGTTCGTCAATCAGTATTGCAGTAAGGGGATCGAGACCTGAATTAGGTTCATCGCAGAAGAGATATTTTGGATTAAGTGAAATTGCCCTTGCGATAGCTACCCTTTTTTTCATTCCACCCGATAATTCTGAGGGGAACAATTTATTTGCATTTAAAATATTCACCCTGTTGAGGCAGAAGTTAACACGTTCAATTTTTTCCGCTTCACTTTTATCGGTAAACATGTCGAGGGGGAACTTTACATTCTGTTCCACCGACAGAGAATCGAACAAAGCGCTTCCCTGGAATAGCATTCCAATCTCTTTCCTGATTTCTTTCTTTTCCCTGAAATCGAGCTTATTGAAAAGGATGTCATCGTACCATATCTCGCCGCTGTCAATATCATGAAGCCCGACAATTGCTTTAAGCAGCACAGTTTTGCCTGATCCGCTTCGTCCTATTATCAGATTTGTTTTCCCTGGTTCAAAATCAACAGAAATGTTGCTTAAAACCTGTTTACCATTGAAGGACTTATTCAGTTTTTTAACCCTTATCATGACAGCAGAAGTTGGGTTAGGATTACATTGAAAAGCAGGACAGTGATGCTGCTGTAAACTACTGCTTTTGTACTGGCACGGCCGACTTCAAGCGATCCTCCTTCGACGAAATATCCCTGAAAAGCAGAAATGCTTGTAATTATAAAAGCGAAAATAAGTGTTTTGATTATGGCATATGTGACATAATATGGGATAAATGCATACTGAATGCCGTAAATAAAATCCTGTGATGAAATTACTCCGGCGGAAGTACCTGCTATCCATCCTCCGAAAATCCCGACTGAGATGCTTATCAGTGTAAGAATGGGATTAAAAAGAAGTGTTGCAATAACTTTTGGAAGTATAAGATAAGAAGCTGAGTTAACACCCATAGTTTCGAGTGCGTCAATCTGTTCGGTAACCCTCATTGTACCTATCTCTGATGCAATATTTGATCCGACTTTGCCTGCCAGGATCAGGGCAGTAATGGTAGATGAGAATTCCAGCAGTATTGAATCGCGGCAGCCAAGCCCGATAAGATAAGTAGGGTAAATGGGATTCTCGGTATTATAGGCAGTCTGTAATGTAATAACAGCGCCCATGAAAAAAGAGATGATCGTAATTATTCCGACTGAATTCAATCCCAGATAGACCAGTTCATACATTGTCTGTTTATAATAAACAGCTGGTTTTTCGGGCTTTGAAAAAACCTTTTTGTAGAGGAGGATGTATTGTCCGAATTGCGTTAAAAATCTGAGCATGTTAATCTTTTAACAATTGCTAAAATTACAAATTTTTATGGTAATTTCTGCATTAAGGTTTTAAATCGGTATTGGACAAAATAATTATATATTTGCATAACTTTAATCAGTAATAAATACATTGCTTATGGACAACAGGTATGTAATAATCATGGCTGGTGGAGTGGGGAGTCGTTTCTGGCCGCTGAGCCGCCGTGAAAAACCTAAGCAGTTCCTTGATATACTGGGGAAAGGAGAGACTCTCCTTCAGCAGACTTTCAGGAGGTTCAGGTCGATATGCAGCAAAGAGAATATTTATATTGTCACGAATGCCGAGCACAAGGGAATTGTTGCAGAACAGATTGATATCGACACTGCCAATATCCTGGGCGAGCCTTTCAGACGCAACACTGCTCCATGTCTTGCTTATGGTACATTCCGTATATTAAAGGAGAATCCTGATGCCGTGATTGCAGTTACACCTGCCGATCACCTTATTATCAAGGAGGATAAATTCGTTGAGGTAATTAAAAAGAGTTTTGAATTTGCAGAAAAGAATAATGCGCTTCTGACGCTTGGGATAAAGCCTGACCGGCCTGAAACCGGATACGGATATATTCAGGCTAACCTGAAAAAGTCAGTAAGTGGTTTCAGTAACCTTATGAAGGTAAAAACGTTTACCGAAAAGCCCGATGTTGAGCTCGCAAAAGTATTTCTTGAAAGCGGGGATTTTTACTGGAACTCAGGTATTTTTATCTGGAATATTAACACTATCATGAATGCGTTTGAAAAGCATCTTCCCGATATGTACTCAGCTTTTGAAGAGGGGAAGGATATTTACGGGACAAAGCAGGAAGCTAAATTCATTGGAAAGACTTATGCAGAATGCAAGGCTATTTCGATCGACTACGGCATAATGGAAAAAGCAGATAATGTATATGTAATGTGTACAGATATTGGGTGGTCGGATCTTGGGACGTGGAGTTCGCTGCATGAACATTCAGCAGTTGATAAAAAAGGCAATTCCAAGGTGAGTGGTGAGATATTCTCATACGACAGCAGAGGAAACATTTTCAATATATCGCCCGGCAAGATTGCTGTTTTACAGGGATTGAAGGATTTTATCGTTGTTGATTCGGATGATGTTTTATTAATTGTTAAGAAAGAAGAAGAACAGAATATAAAAAATTACCTGGAGGATGTAAAAAACGCAACCGGGGAGAAATACCAGTAACAAAAAAGAGGCTGCCGCGGCAGCCTCTTTTTTTTATCTGTAGTATCTGTTAAAATTCCCAGAGATCATGTTCAAAGTTGAAAAGCTCGGCTTTGATCCGTTCAGCTTCAAAAAGAGTATATTTCCCAAGCGTATATTCGTTGATCTGCCTGTCGTCAAAGACATTGGATTCCCCGAAAATAACACTTCCGAATCGCCTCTGCATGAAGAGGTCATCAAAAGATATCCTCTGAGCGTCGTTGTTGGCCAGGAAAGCTTCCTGTTTGGCAAGAGCATCTCTTACATCATCATACTTGATCCAGAATAATGGTTTCCTGAGCGCCCGTCCTGCTTCCACATCAAATCCCATCCAGTAAGGCATGATTCCGATAATCCTTACATCAAGCTTCGATAGCTTTTTATCGAAGTACCACTCTTCATAAACAAGCAGCTGTTTAACTTCTTCCGGCTTGGCTGCTTCGGTTATTACCGTGTCTCTTGTTGCTCCCTCTGCATTTATCTGTATCGACTGAGTCTTTGTGGTTCCTCCCATTTGTGTTTCAATATCACCATAGGTTGTCGGCAAATTGGAATCCAGCGCTGAAAAAGCCTCCAGGCGTCCGGCCCGGATCTCTTCAAGGAGTATATTTATAAAGCTTTTCCTTCCATCCTGGGTGGATTTAATAGGATAATACAAAGGCTGGTTGATCTTTTCCCTGAGGTCAATAAGACGCCATATCTTCTTCGACCAGACTACATCAGCTTCCCTGAGGTATGGATAATTTATCTTCTCGTTATCGGGCATTGATTTCTGGTAAATATCGCCAAACGATTGCGCATTTGCCATGCTGCCAACAGCAAGAGCGATAATTCCAAAAAAGAGTTTCTTATTCATTTTATTACGATTTATTTTTCTAATCAATTTTTAATATTATGGGGCTCAGATCCAGTGATCTTCCATCGGGAGCCAGACACTTAATATCTTTTATGAAAAGGTTCTTCCCTCTTGCAAGTCTGTTAATCAGATCCTTCTGCTGAGAAGTAAGAGAACCTGAAGTACTTTTCTCTTCAAAATCGCCCCTGCTGTCAGTATAGAGTACGGAAAACCCTGTGATCTTATAGACCAGGTCAAATTCAAAATCGGGAAGTGAAGCGTAAACACCTGTCTGGGCTGCAGCTGTATTTTTTGCAATAGTCCCGACACTCTTGCCTCCAAAAATAGCTGTTGGAGGAGGAATTGCCTTAACCCTGAATTCAACCGGAGGGTATGTTGTTGATTTTCCGGCAGGATCGGTTGTCGAAACAATTACCTGCACATTCTGCCCTACAGCTGTCGGATTAACCGACCAGTTGCCTTTAAAGGTTACTCCCTTTGAGTTTTTGACTTTTTCAGTTGTTAAAGTTCCGTTAACGACCCTCAGCTTTATCTTGCTTGGATCAACGCCAGGTACAGAGACATCTATAGGATTCAGAATACCTTTATACATTATGTTCACAGCTGTTGGTGAAACAACTACATTTGGCACATCAACATTATACGAAGCTTCGAACGGATAAGTTTTAGTTGAACCATCGGGTGCTTTCAACGAGATTATACCACCCCATTTCTTAAGTCCTGTGGAGGATGCGCGCACCTTGTATATTCCCCTTCCTGCTGCATCATTCGGAAGAGTTGCACCGTTAACAGTAACTGTGGGCAATTGTGTGGTATCGGCTGCAGAGATAAAAACTGCCGCTTCATAATCATTTCCAAGAGTAACATAATTTGAGGTAGGGATAACGACTGGCCTGAGCTTGTTAACCTTGAATGATGCGGCATCAATCTGTGCATAAAGGTGATTAAGTACCTCTGTTTCACCATTTCTGACATCGACCTGAAATTTTGACAATAATGTTTCCACTGCAACCAGCGGCATAGTCTGAAAGGTCAGATTTACCCAGTCTGAAGGTTGTCCGTCGGGATCTTTTCCATCATCGGTATTAAGGCTTGTGCGGAGTGCTTCCTCAGCCGACGGATTTTGACCGTCAAGGGTTGATATCAGGAATTCCCGGTAATCATTTATAAGGGCCTTCAGGGTATTCCCTTTTCCTTTTTCATTCGATCCGATAAGTATCTGTGAAGGGACGTTATTCTCGTCGATCTTTTTTACTTCATCAATAAATATCTCATCGCCCACAACGGCCTTTGTATCGGGCCCCTCGGCAGTAATAATTATCTCTTTTTTAAGATCCTGAATAAAAGTGTAGATTTCGTCAGCACGGCTTTTTACCTCCAATGCAGTTTCTTTGTATTTCCCGGCTTTAGTGGGATTTTCTGCAGCTGCCCTGTCAAACTCAGCGTAAATGAGATTATTTTTAATAACGTAGTTTGCCAGGGTGGTAGTCAGACTCTTATCAACTTTTTTAAATGCATCAACGGCTTCCTTTGACACGTTTAGTGCAAGCATGGCGGTAAGAATCAGGTACATCATACCGATCATCTTTTGCCGTGGTGATAGCCTCTCGTGAGCCATTTTTTAAGTAGTTTAGTTTTTTATTAAAATGTCACGTTATTTGACGTTCATGGCAGCGAGCATATTCCCGTAAACATTATTCAATGCTGAAAGGTTATCATTAAGCTTGCTGATATGTTCACGATATTTCTTAGTATCACCTGCTGATTCGGTAAGATCTTTCATCAAAGTCTGGATCCCTTTATGCAGGGAATCGGATTCCTTAATATGTTCATCAACGCCTTTGCGCTGGAGTTCATAAACAGCATTGAGTGCAGAAAGGTTCTTATTTAGCGATTCCAGCTGCTGCTGATATGATTTTCCTCCTGATTCAATCACATTAAATGAATCAGCCATTTTCCCGTAATTCGAATTTGAATCACTTATTATTTTAGCGGTCGACTTATATGTGTCTGATAATCTTCCGAGAGCATCGTCTGCAGAGTGAATCGTATTCATGTATTTTGCCGAGGCAGCAGAAACATCGCCCATAACATTAATATTGGATGTAGTTTCGCTGAGCTTTTTCATGCCGACTCCAAGTTTCTGGAACAGGTCAGGGGTAATTTCAGATCTTTCAAGCATTTCATCAAATTTTGAAAGTGCAAGAGATCCTCCTGCCGCCGCCGCCTCCCGATCCTATGGCGCCACCGCCAGAATATCTGCCGCCAACGCCTTTACCTGCTTCCATATCCTCATCAGGAATTCCTGCAAGTTCCGGGTAAACAAGGGTCCAGTCAACTTCCTCATGCAAGGGTTCGAAGGCTGAGAAGAAAAAGATTATTGCTTCCGTGCAAAGACCGACGGCAAGCATAAATCCTGCACCTGTCCAGTGTTGTATTTTAAACAAGGCACCAATAATTACAATAGAAGCGCCAATGCCATAAAGCTTGGCCATGAAACTCTTCCATCCGCTGCTCTGTGTTATTTCTGCTAGGCTCATTACCTGGTTTTTTTAAGGTTATTAGTATTTTATTGATTTACTCCAATATATGATCTGACATTTCTGAATCCGATATAAGATTTTGTCGAATCCTGGTATTCATAATCCCTGGCGCTTGTCTGCAGGAAGTAGGCAATATCTTTCCATGAGCCTCCTCTGATAACTTTGCGTTTCAGTACAGGAGGATCCTGCGGACGGGCATTATATTCATAGTTTGGATTCAGGTCGTGCTGAAAGATGTAAGCTGACTGATGATAGGCTCCGAGCGTCCATTCTGCAACGTTCCCCGACATGTCAAACAATCCGTATTCATTTGGTTCGTATGAACCGACTTTTGCTGTATAAACTGTACCATCATCAATATAGTTGCCGCGCAATGGTTTAAAATTGGCAAGGAAACAGCCCTGGTAGTTTCTGGTGTAAGGGCCGCCCCATGGATACATCGAAAGGTCAAGTCCTCCGCGTGAAGCATATTCCCATTCAGTCTCAAGCGGCAGCCTGTAGGCCTGTACATCGGCAACGCCGTTTTTGCGAAGAGCCGTATTCATATAATCAGTCCTCCACCTGCTGAAAGCATTTGCCTGAGGCCAGGTTACACCAACAACAGGATAATCGTCGAAGGATGGGTGCCAGAAATAGAGATCTGCCTGCGGATCATTGAATGAGTAGGTGAAATCCCTTATCCAGCACAATGTATCGGGATATATATTAATTGTATCATGACGGATGAAGGAAGAACGGTCTTTGACAGGAGTGGAGTTCCCATTACGGTCAACGATCTGTCCTACATATTTCCAGGTGTTATTGGCATAGTCATTAACATATTTTGCTTTTGCAGCCTGCTGATAATCAACCCAGAAATAGGTATAGTTAAGTTTTCTGACATCAATTTGCTTTTTACCGCTGAATCTCTCTTCAGGAAGGTAGTACATTTCTTCAAGAACGGCCGCTGTCGTTTCCTCTTCGGGATCAATTCTTTCTTCCCAGTTGATAACAGGAGGATCGACAGGATTACCATCTCTGTCTACCACAAAATAGTCACGGTCGGGAACCTGTGCTTCACCAAGCTTTGTTCTCAGAATAGAATCACGCACATAATATACAAACTGACGGTACTTATTATTTGTGATTTCTGTCTGATCCATCCAGAATGCCTCAACAGTTACAACCTTTGATAAACTGTTCTGAGCGAAAACAGCATCCTGATCACTTGGTCCCATTGTAAAGCTACCGGCAGGTATGAATGCCATTTCAAACGGTTCAGGTTCGAAGAAATTTTTTCTCCCTGGTACACCAGTAAGTTCTCCATTATCGGAAGACTTGCAACCACCCAATAAAATTAATACTACCAGAGCTGAAAGGATTACCTTTTTCATAGTTATCTAGAATTTTGTATTGCCAATAATAATTTTTAAAATTTTATAAGAACCGTATGCTTTTATATCTCATCGGGCTCTTGCCCATACTCAGGTTGAAACAATAATTTACCATAAATTCGTGTGACCCGCTTGTACTCTTTCTGATATCTGAAATCGGGAAATCGTAAGCATATCCAATTCTGATACCATTAAACAATTCAATCCCAATAATTCCGACCAGTGCATCACCGGGTCTGTAAGAAACGCCCCCCCATGCCTTTTTATTGTATCTGACCAATGAAGTTGCAGAAAATTGTATCACCTTACCGTCGCTCATAGCATACAGTGAAGGAAGTAATTCGAAAGATGGATTTGAAAGTTGAAGAATATAACCGGCGGTAAGATAATAGTGTCTGGATAAAAATGTAACTCCTTTTGTGAATTTTATATCGGGCTGATTAATATGGGTGACAGAAAGGCCGGCATAATATTTATCAGTTCGGTAATATACTCCAAGGCCGGCATCAAAAGCGACTGCACTCTCTTTGCTTTCAGGGATCAGGGGGTCTCCTGAAGGAGGAGTGAAAGCATCGCCCGAAGGTATAACCCATTCCGGGTCAATAGTCATATTATACATTCCAGCGTTAATACCGATCCCAAGCTTTCCCTGTCCTATTTGAGCTATATAAGAATATATAAGTGCTAGCTTTATGTCCTTATTAAAGCCGATATTGTCACTTTCAACCATTAATCCTACTCCGCTATTAATCTTAAATGGTGAAACAGGAGCGCTGATATTGAAAACAGTTGTTGAAGGTGAGCCTTCGAATCCGACCCATTGCTGCCGGTTAAGTGCAGTTGCACATATCATCCCCGAGGTGCCTGCATAACCGGGATTATATGTAAGGGTATTATACATGTAGTTACTTGTAATCGGATCCTGCTGGGAGTAACCATTGTAGGAAGACAGAAGGATCAGGAGAGCTGCAGTATATAGTTTTTTCACTTTTTTTAATATAGTGGAACAGGCCCGTTTATTGAACTCCTAAATTATATAAAAACATAAAACTAAATAAACCGGAAATCTATTGATAAACACTTTTTAAACATTCATGTTCAATTATCCACAAAGAATATTCCAAATATTCTGGTAAACGTAAATTTGTTGAAAATATTTGAAGAATCAGGACTTTAATCTGTTTGCTGCTTTGACCCATCTTTCGGGAACTTCATTCCTGTTTGCCTTAAGATAATCGTCATGTGAACAGGCGACATAAATATTTTCTTTATTCTCATCATTCAGTTCGATCCACCATCTTTCAGTCAGATTGCTTTTAACAAAGATCAGATCATCCTCCAGGTCGGTAACCCTGACATGATATTTTATAAATCGTCCGGCATTGCTGTTGCTCAATACCGGAGTCTCGTACTGCTTCTGTGAAAAACCCTCAAGAAAAAACCATATTATCTGGGCAGCCAGTCCTGTTGTCTGGCCCCGGGAATCCAGATCCGGACTCACATCAAAAAGTCCGAAAATCTTAAGGTTGTCTGAGATCCCGGCATATCTCGAAAGCAGGCAGATCTCTTCTCCATAGAAACCATTCGGTGAGGGAATTGCGGTACCCGGGGCATCAGATTGCCTGACTGCAGATATATCAAATATTGCTGCATCGGAATCCCTGAAAAGAGGTTCTGTAAGATAAATCGCCTGCCTGACATCACCAATCCTGATCAGTTCCGAATGACGTCTGATGAACCGGTTCATTACCTGTTGATCGTTCAGATAGGTCTGATAGCCAATATTAATATACTGGCTGAAAGTACTCTTATGACTGCCGATTATTTTATTGAGATAGTTAAATGAATCAGGAGAGTCGTTTGTGTTGCTGTAATCTATCCTCGGATCGACCGAAACCAATGTATATCTGGTTTTTAAAACTGTAAACGCTCTGTCGATTGATGTTACAAGAGCACTGCTTCCGCCAATAATTAAAGGGAATACGCTCTCTTTCAGAAGTGCGCAAAGTACGTCTGTAAGACCTGCCAGAGTATCATTGAATGATGTACCCTGTTTCATATTTCCAAGATCGATGATCTTTGTCTTTCCCGGAATTTTAGCCAGGCTGTAAAGCTGCTGCCTTATTGCATCAGGAGCATAAACTGAGCCATGATTCGGTGAGTTCCTTCCGTCAGGTACTCCAAGAATGGCCACCTTAAAACCCCTGAGTTCCCTTATCGGATTATTTTCGGTATGGATGCTGATATTATGGGGCAAGCCTGCATTACCGGTCAGGTTATCAAAACCGGGTTCTTCGATGCTTACAGGGTTGAAATAATCTTTAAGGTCCAGCATTTCTTATTCAGAACTTTTTTTTGTTTTATTACTTTTATCTATGATACTAATACAATCTTCCTTTGTCAGTTTTTCAGTGTCGGTTCCCTTGGGGAGGCGGTAGTTTTTCTTATCCATGACAAGATATGGCCCGAATCTGCCATTCAGCAGCATGATATCCCCAAAATCCTTCAGTACTTTCTTTTTGTCGGTTTCGCCTTTTTCAACGATTAATTGAGCAGCTCTTTCAACCGTTACTGAATACGGATCATCGACGCCCTTTTTAAGGGAATAGAACTTGCTCCGGTACCTGACGTAGGGACCGAACTTGCCGATTCCGACAACCATCTCATCTCCTTCATATAGACCGAGCGATCTTGGAAGACGAAACAGATTTAGCGCTTCTGTAAGAGTTATTGTCTCCAGCAGCTGATTTCTGGCAAGACTGGCAAATCGCGGTTTATTGCCGTTATCTGCATTACCTATCTGTGCAACAGGGCCGAATCTTCCCATCCTGACTGAAACCTGTTCTCCCGTTTCAGGATGTTTCCCGAGAACCCTGATATTGGCTTTCCTGCTTTTTTTCTCAAGTGTCTCTTCAATGGTTTTGTGGAAGGGAGAATAGAACTTGTGGAGCATACCGGTCCATTTCAGTTTTCCTTCTGCAATCTTGTCAAACTGTTCTTCCACATCAGCTGTAAAATTGTAATCGACAATTTCCGAGAAATTCTCAATCAGAAAATCATTTACAATCATACCTATATCCTGAGGGAACAACTTTGATTTTTCCTTTCCTACTGCATCAGTTTTTGACGAAGTTGAAAACTTCCCCCCTGACAGAGTAATAACTTTCAGCTGCCGTTTTTCCCCGGGCCGGTCCTCTCTCAGAACGTAGCCCCTGTTCTGGATGGTGGAAATTGTAGGGGCATAAGTTGAGGGTCTGCCGATTCCAAGTTCTTCAAGCTTTTTAACAAGGCTCGCTTCGGTGTAGCGTGGCGGGGGTGATGTGTATTTCTGTGAGGCAGAAATGGAGTCATAAAAAAGCACCATGCCTTTTTTTACCGGCGGAATAATATTTTTTTCCTCATCACCATTTTCACTGTCAGTCGATTCAGAATAAACCTTGAGGAACCCGTCAAATTTCAATACTTCTCCGGTTGCCGAGAATAAGACCGGCGAATTATTCATTTCAATTGAGATAGTTGTTCTCTCCACTTCGGCATCAGCCATCTGGGAGGCAATAGTCCTTTTCCAGATCAGCTCATAGAGCTTTTTCTCATTCTGGTTTCCGGATATTGCTGCTGCATCGGGATAAGTCGGCCTGATAGCTTCATGAGCCTCCTGAGCTCCCTTTGACCTGGTTTTGAACTGGCGTGTCCTTGAATACTTTTCGCCGAACTCCGAAATTATTACTTCCCTCGATTTTGTGAGTGCAAGCTTCGACAGATTTGTAGAGTCGGTCCTCATATATGTTATTTTCCCGGCTTCATAAAGCTTCTGTGCAACGGCCATTGTCTGCGATACTGAGAATCCAAGCTTCCTGTATGCCTCCTGCTGAAGAGTTGAGGTCGTAAAAGGAGGCGCAGGTGATCTGGTTCCCGGTTTAACAGTGACATTGTTAACACGGAATTCAGAAGAAATGCAAAGTTCAAGGAACTTCACCGCCTCTTTTTCGTCAGGAAATCTTTTTGCTGCCTCTGCCCTTATAGTATTATTATCAGGTTCAGAAAGGTCAGTTTTGAAGATGCCGTTTATACGGAATGATGATTCGGACTTGAACGAAATAATATCCCTTTCCCTTTCTACTATCAGACGAACGGCCACCGACTGAACGCGTCCTGCAGATAAAGCAGGCTGGACCTTTTTCCATAATACAGGTGAAATCTCAAAGCCGACAATCCGGTCAAGAATGCGACGGGCCTGCTGTGAGTTTACAAGATTCATATCGATCTTCCTGGGATTAAGGATTGCATCGGCGATAGCATCTTTGGTGATCTCATGGAACACTATTCTTTTTGTGTTGTTCAGATCGAGGTTAAGGACGCTTGCGAGGTGCCATGCGATAGCCTCCCCTTCCCGGTCCTCATCGGAGGCTATCCAAATATTTTTCGACTCAGCGGCGGCTTTCTTCAGCTCTCCTACAACTTTTGCTTTTTCTTTAGGGATTTCATATTCGGGGGAAAAATCATTCTTTGTGTCAATACCTAAATTCTTCTTTGCAAGATCGCGGATGTGCCCGAAACTTGATACGACACGGAAATCTTTTCCAAGATACTTCTCAATGGTTTTTGCTTTAGCCGGCGACTCAACAATTACTAGATTTTCGATCATATCAGATAGATTTTACTCTTTTTAAAATCACGACAAAGTAAGTCATTTAGGTACCAAACTTCAAAATAAACAGTTAAGATTCTTTATTAATTGCTAATTTTGGACCAAACTCCCGAAACAAATGAGAGGCGATTCATCAAGAAGGAAATACCTTATCTGGTTCTGGTCATTGTTTATTCTGCCCTTTTTAACAGTAATTATTCTGTTCATACTTATATCAAGAGGCAAGCTTGGACCGATTCCATCATTCAGGGAACTTGAAAATCCTGAGTATAATCTGGCTGCAGAAGTATATTCCGAAGATGGAGTGCTCCTGGGAAAGATCAGTGTTGAGAACCGTACATGGACAGATTACAAGGACCTGTCTCCTTATCTTATCGATGCACTTATAGCAACGGAGGATATCAGATATTACAGGCATTCTGGTATTGATATAAGAGGCCTGGGAAGAGCAGTTGTCCGTACAATTTTGCTGGGTCAGAAGACAGGAGGGGGAAGTACAATAACACAACAGCTGGCAAAACAGTTATATCCGAGGGATACTGCACGAGTCTCCAAATTTACCAGGAAAATAAGGCTTGGTGTCTCAAAATTCAAGGAGTGGCAGACAGCCGTTAAGCTGGAGAAGAGTTATACCAAGGAGGAGATCATTGCGATGTACCTTAATAAATATGATTTCCTGTACCAGGCAATTGGAATAAGATCTGCCACAAGGGTATATTTCAATACTACTCCCGATTCACTTAAAATTGAGGAGGCTGCAGTGCTGGTCGGAATGCTGAAGAATTCAAGTGCCTATAATCCCAGGAAATATCCTGACCTGATGCTTCAGAGAAGGAATATTGTTCTCTCACAGATGGCAAAGTACGGGTATATTCATCCTGATATTGCAGATTCCGTGAAGCAACTGCCTATTGTACTTGATTTCAGGCTGGAAGACCATAATACGGGTTTGGCTACCTATTTAAGGGAATACCTGAGGAATATAATGAGAAGACCTGAACCCGATCGTAACAGATATCAAAGGGAATCATCATATGATGATGCATTGTGGGAATGGGAGAATAACCCGTTGTATGGCTGGTGTAACAAGAATAAGAAACCTGACGGATCAAATTATGATGTGCATAAGGATGGCCTGAAAATTTATACAACAATCAATTCAAAAATGCAGCAATATGCCGAGGAAGCTGTTGCGGAGCATCTTTCGAAAGAAGTTCAGCCGGATTTTTACAAACGTGCCAGGGGATTCAGGAATCCTCCTTATTCAAACGATATTTCAAAGAAAGAGACAGAAGATCTGATAATGAGATCAGTAAAGGATAGCGAAAGGTATATAATGATGAATGCCCGGGGCGTTCCTGAAGACTCGATATTTCTGGCTTTCAATACAAAGGTACCGATGAAAGTCTTTTCGTGGAAAGGCGAAAAAAGAGAGATCGATACAGTAATGACACCTTTTGATTCAGTAAGGTATTATAAATTCTTCGTACGTTCTTCCTTCCTTGTTGAAGATCCGAATGACGGGTATGTAAAAGCATATGTCGGAGGTCCTGATTTCAGGTATTTCAAATGGGATGCGGTTACCCAGCAGAGAAAACAGGTGGGAAGCACAATAAAACCATTCCTCTATACCATTGCCATGCAGAACGGGTATACTCCATGCGATGAGGTTGAAAATATTCCAAGGTCTTTTGATTTACCAGGCGATTCAGTTCCATGGATGCCAAGAAGTTCAGGACCAAAGGAATATCATGGTAAAATGGTCACACTTAAATGGGGGCTGGCTCAGTCAGAAAACTATATTTCAGCATGGCTGATGCAGCAGTTCAGACCATCAGCGGTAACCGATCTAATGAAAAAAATGGGGATCCGAAGCTTTATTGATCCGGTCCCTTCAATATTCCTGGGCACCTCCGATATCAAGCTTGAAGAGATGGTGGGGGCTTACGGGACCTTTGCCAATAAAGGAGTCTATACCAGGCCGATGTATGTTACACGTATAGAGGATAAAAACGGTAACTTAATCTCGAAATTCACACCCCAGATAGAGGAGGTACTCAGTGACGAGCAGGCCTACCTGATGCTTAACCTTCTGCAGGGAGTAGTACTGACCGGGTCGGGAAACAGGCTTAGAAGGGAGCCATATCTGCTGTTGAACCAGATAGGAGGCAAAACCGGTACAACCCAAAACCATGCAAGCGGATGGTTTATGGGAGTTACTCCCAACCTCGTCGGAGGGGTATGGAGCGGCTGGGAGGATCAGGCCATCCATTTTGAAACCCTTTCCGAAGGACAGGGTGCACAGATGGCTCTTCCGATAATGGGAATCTTTCTCCGTAAAGTCTATAACGACCCTCAGTTTGGAATTATGGAATCAGACGAATTTGAGCGCCCCTCAAATTTCAATATTGAGATGGATTGCGATCAGGTAAAAAGGGAAAGCTCAAGAAGGGGGAGCTATGTCAGGGAGAAATATTAAAACGGTTTGAGGTATGCGGTATGCGGTTTGCGGCAAGAATCATTTTCAGACTGCATAACCGCATAACCGCATAACCACACAACTAATTTCAACTGAACAACGACCGAACCAGAGCTTCCACCTTTCCAACAGGAATAACTTCAATATCAGTTCCTTTATGGGATATGTTCCTGTGAAATTTTGAGACATATATCTTTCTGAAACCCATTTTTGCAGCTTCCTTAATCCGCTGTTCAATACGCGAGACAGGTCTAATCTCACCCGAAAGGCCCACTTCGCCAGAGCAACATACATCCCTGCCGACAGGAATATCAAGATTTGAAGATAAAACGGATGTTATAATGGAAAGATCAATGGCCGGATCTTCAACCTTGATGCCGCCGGCAATATTCAGAAATACATCTTTTACTCCAAGTCTGAAACCTGCACGCTTTTCAAGAACAGCCAGAAGCATGTTCAGACGGCGGATATCATATCCTGTTGAACTTCGCTGAGGTGTGCCATAAACAGCGCTGCTGACAAGTGCCTGGGTTTCAATAAGAAAAGGCCTTAGCCCGTCGACTGTCGCGGCGATTGAAATTCCGCTCAAGGGTTCATCATGCTGGTTAATAAACATTTCGGAAGGATTCGATACCTCCTTCAGCCCGCTTTCTATCATTTCAAAAATAGCCAGTTCAGAGGTCGACCCAAACCTGTTCTTTACAGATCGCAGCAGGCGGTAAACATAATTATTGTCGCCTTCAAAATAGAGGACAATATCAACAATGTGCTCTAATACTTTTGGTCCGGCCAGTGTCCCATCCTTTGTAATATGTCCTATCAGGAAAACAGGTACGCCTGTTAGTTTTGAAAACTTGAGAAGCTGGGCGGCGCACTCTCTCACCTGTGATACTGATCCTGCCGAAGATTCAAGAATTCCGGTCCGGATTGTCTGAATAGAATCAATTATTATTAATTCCGGTTTGAGATTTTCAGCCTGCACAAGAATACTCTCAAGATCAGTTTCACTGTAGATATAACATGAAGGATTATTTTTTTTGAGCCTTTTTGCCCTCAGGCTTATCTGTTCTTCGCTCTCCTCACCCGACACATACAGCACGCACTTTTCAGCAAGGGCAAGGGCGAGCTGCAATGCAAGTGTTGATTTTCCGACACCTGGTTCCCCTCCGAGAAGTATTAATGAACCGGGCACTATCCCTCCGCCAAGGATCCTGTCGATTTCCGGGATACCTGTTTTTTGCCTGTTATGCTCATCGGAACTGATATTATCGAGAAGTTCAGGTTTTCTCTTTTCCAGGCCTGATAAATAAGAAGTATTACGCGAAGATGATGCTGCAATAATCTCTTCATGATAAGTATTCCATTCCTTGCAGGAAGGACATCTGCCGATCCATTTTGGGGATTCAGAACCGCAATTCTGACAGATAAAGACTGTTTTGGTTTTTACCATGATATAAATTTAGCGGTATTTCATGTCTTTTTCTCTTCATGATTTTTCCTGAAAATCATGAAGAAGGAGATGGCACCGATGATAATCACGAATAGCATCTGGGATTCATGTGTAATAAATGCATAGATAAGGCCATCCTCAATGTGCACTCCTCCGATAAAAGCAATTGCCCGTGAAATGAAGTAATGATATGCACCCAGGCCGCTCTGAACCGGAGCCGACATGGCGATACCGCCGATCACAAGGAGAAAAATGCCATCGCCCGGAGTGATGTGCGATGTGGATTCAATTGAGAATACCACAACCCATGTCATAAGTGCGTAGTTAATCCAGATAAATGCCGTTAACAGGATAAACTCCCATTTCCTTTCGAGCGAAGTGATGGTCTTCATTCCGTTTATGACTCCCTTTATCACAGTGAATATTTTATCAACAAACCTGATCGTACGAAGTTTTTTCCTGTACCTGATCAGCAGTAATATAAAGAGGACTGAAGTCACAATGATTATTGCCCAGATTATCCATGTGAATCCGAACATTGCAAATACCTTTTGCTGAAGAGGTACAAATATGCTCTCTTTCAAATATCCGGTTATTTCATCTCCTTTGATAATTATCAGGATAAACATTATTAAAAGCAGCGAAAAGAAATCAATGGCCCGTTCAATAACGACAGTACCGATAAGCTGGTCGACCGGCACCTTCTCTTTTTTGCCAAGGGCTACACATCGTGTTATCTCCCCGATCCTGGGCAGGGCAAGATTCGCCAGATAACCTGCCATCAGCGAAAAAAATGTATTTGATAGTGAAGGCCTGAATCCCAGCGGATGTATAAGGAGAACCCAACGGCGCGCCCTGCTTAAATACGCAAGAAATGCAAACAACAGTGAGAGGAGGACCCAGCTGTAATCAGCTTCTTTTAATCCTTCGATAAGTCTCTGATATTCGACATTCCTGAAAGCAATCCAGAGAAGAAACACTCCTACAATAAAAAATGCAAAAAACTTTAAGGTTTGGATTAAGCCTTTTCTCAATTAGATAAGTTTATTTGTTTTTGTATCCGGGAAAATAATGACGGGTCTGAATGATCTGGCTTCCTGAAAATCAATGGTGGCATATGACATTATTATTATTATATCCCCAACGGCGACTTTTCGTGATGCAGGGCCATTCAGGCAAATTTCACCCGATCCTCTTTTCCCTTTGATCACATAGGTCTCGATCCGTTCCCCGTTATTCATATCAAGGACCTGGACCTTTTCGTTTGCGATAATATCCGAGGCATCCATAAGGTCCTCATCTATTGAGACACTCCCGATATATTGCAGGTTTGCCCCAGTAATGGTCACATTATGGATTTTTGATTTTAAGACTTCTATAAACATTTCCGAGTGAGTGAAATTAATTCCGCCGCAAATTTAAGTATCCTTTTTATTGATTACAAAGGAATTTCAATATTATCAATAAGCCTTATTTTCCCTGCCTTAACAGCTACACACCCGAAATATCTTTTCCCTTTCTTCATTTCCACCTTTGTATTGACAGGGATGAGTTCTTCATCATCGACAATATTGAAATATTCCACATGAAACCCTTCAGCATTTTCAATTGTATTTATTACATATGAAATAAGGAAGGGAATATCATGATCATGAATCATAGACGAAGCTTCTGAGATTGCTGACCAGATCACTCCTGCTTTTTTTCTTACCTCACTTTCAAGAAGTCTGTTCCTGCTGCTCATTGCAAGTCCGTCTTCCTCCCGGATGATCGGATTACTGATAATCTTAACTTTATTTCCTGTCTGTCTTACAAGCTCCCTGATCACGGCAAGCTGCTGAAAATCTTTCTGTCCGAAAAATGCAATATCCGGGTTTACTATCTCAAAGAGCCTGCTGACAACCTGTGCCACACCGTTAAAATGACCTGGTCTTTGCATTGCTTCCATCACCCTGTCGAGATTTCCGAAATGAAATTCCCGTTTATCCTCTTCAGGATAGATCTCCTTGTCATCAGGAGTAAATACAATATCCTTCTCTCTGAGAACATCACTTAGCATGATCAGATCATCACCAATTGTCCTGGGATAATTTATTAAGTCGCTTTTATCATTGAACTGGGTGGGGTTTACATAGATGCTCACAACCACCTGTGGACAAGAGGAGACGGCATTCCGGACCAGCGAAAGATGGCCGCTGTGCAGAGCACCCATGGTCGGTACAAATCCCAGAGGCGCGAGCCGGTTTTTTTTTAAAGCTCTCTGCAGCCCCTTAATTGTACTGAGAGTTTTCATCATATTGTAATTTTAATTTTAATGGTATGATGGAACCACACATGATTGTTATATTATATTTATTTGTGTTTGTGATTATGTTCAATCATGTGGGTTTCATGTTTACTGATTTTAGTGCAAACCTAAGTGAATTTAGCATATCTGGTCCGTGATTTACCGGAATAAAAAGGCGACGAAATGAAAATTCATGAGGCAAGGTGTTGATTATATTGTCATTTTTTATTATTATCTTTGCAACTTGTTACAGAATGGCATATCCAGGAGGGTAAATGGAAAGCAAAAAAGTATTATTCATTTCTCAGGAGATCACTCCATATTTAGGGGAAACAAAATTATCGAGGATAGGAAGGTATCTCCCGCAGGGTATTCAGGAAAAAGGGAAGGAGATAAGAACATTTATGCCGCGGTACGGAAGCATAAATGAAAGAAGGAACCAGCTTCATGAAGTTATAAGGCTCTCGGGGATGAATCTTATAATTGATGATACCGATCATCCTCTGATTATCAAGGTTGCTTCAATTCAGTCGGCCCGGATGCAGGTTTACTTTATTGACAATGATGATTATTTCCAGAGGAAATATACTGTATCCGATTCATCAGACAAGGAGTTTGACGATAATGATGAACGGGCACTGTTTTTTGCCCGGGGAGTAATTGAAACTGTAAAAAAACTAAGATGGGCCCCTGACATTGTTCATTGTCATGGATGGATGGCATCGCTGGTTCCGGTTTATCTGCGCAGTATATATAATGATGATCCCCTGTTCCACAATTATAAGATTATTTATTCTGTTTATGACAATGATTTCAAAACTCCCTTCAGATCATCATTTGCTGACAAACTAAGATACGACGGGATAGATGGTGAAAGCCTGAAAATTGTTAAGAACCCGGATTTTATAAATGTTTCGAAACTTGCGATTAAATATTCCGATGCTGTTATAATCGGAAGTGAAGAGATTAATGCTGAAATATCAAAATATCATCAAGACAATCAACAAGCCGGTTCTGCTTTTCAGGATGAAGCCACATACATTGATGCCTATAATGATTTTTATGACAAGATGCTTTCCTGATCATCTTCTCATTCGCCCTGCAATATTTGAATTCATTTCCCCGTTTTTTCAGCTAAACTGAGCTATAATCAGTTTTTCATTTCTGTAATATTAAAAAATCACATATGTGTGGAATAGTTGGTTATATCGGATCAAAACCTGCCAGGGAAATTGTAATTAAGGGACTAAAACGTCTGGAATACCGGGGATATGATTCAGCAGGCCTGGCAATTGTTAATGGCGAAACGAAGATCTTTAAATGCAAAGGCAGGGTAGAGGATCTTGAGAAGATGGTGAACGAATACCGATTTTAACGGAACTATCGGGATGGGACATACAAGATGGGCAACCCACGGAGAACCCAATGAACTGAATGCTCATCCCCAGGTTTCATATAAGGGTAATTTTATCGTTGTTCATAACGGGATTATAGAAAATTATGCTCTGATCAAAAAACATCTGCAAAGCAGGGGTATCCAGTTTAACAGCCAGACCGATACAGAGGTTCTTGCCAACCTGATCGAACATCTTTACCTTGAGGGAGACCTTACGGCAGAACAGGCAATTACTCTGGCGCTTAACAGGGTTGAGGGAGCTTATGGCCTTGTCATAATATGCACTAAAGAAACCGACAGGCTTTTTGCAGCCAGGAAAGGAAGCCCTCTGGTAATCGGAGTCGGCGACGGAGAAAATTTCATTGCTTCCGATGCAACACCGATAGTTGAATATACTCAAAGAGTGATATACCTTAAAGATGACGATATTGCCATAATAAAAAGGGATGAGCTTATCCTTAAAACGACACGGCCAGGCCGGATAGAGCCTGAAGTAAAAGAGGTTGATCTTAAGATCGGAGAGATTGATAAGGAAGGGTTTGCACACTTCATGCTGAAAGAAATCCATGAACAGCCAAGAGCGATCCATGATACTTTCAGGGGCAGGGTACTGCCCGATCACAGCGGCATAATGCTTGGCGGTCTTCATAATGTCCTTGAAACAATTTCCCGGTCGGAAAGGATAATTATTGTGGCATGCGGTACTTCATGGCATGCAGGCCTGCTGGGGGAATATATTTTTGAAGAATACACAAGGATTCCCGTCGAGGTGGAATATGCTTCTGAATTCCGTTACAGGGACCCCATAATAAAAAAAGGGGACATAGTGATAGCCATAAGCCAGAGCGGAGAGACTGCCGATACCCTTGCAGCTGTTAAACTGGCAAAAGAAAGGGGAGCAATAGTTATTGGTATATGCAATGTCGTTGGCTCCAGCATACCAAGGGAGACCGATGCCGGGGTTTATACCCATGCAGGCCCTGAAATAGGAGTGGCATCAACAAAAGCTTTTACGACCCAGGTTATGGTACTGGCAATGATGGCATTCGAAATTGGATATCTTAAGGGAGTGATCTCGACAGAAAACTATAAGAAGCTTATTGATGAGCTGGTTTCAATACCGTCCAAGATCGAAAAAGCTCTGATGGTAAATGAACAGGCCCTTGAACTTGCAAAGAAATATCAGCAAACCCACAATGCACTTTACCTTGGCAGGGGATATCTTTACCCGGTGGCACTTGAGGGGGCATTAAAACTTAAGGAGATATCATACATCCATGCCGAGGGGTACCCGGCAGCCGAAATGAAACACGGCCCTATTGCCCTGATTGATGAAAACATGCCTGTTGTTGTCGTTGCCACAAAAGACGATACATATGATAAGATTGTAAGCAATATCCAGGAGATTAAAGCCAGGAAGGGAAATGTAATAGCCATTGTAACTGAAGGAGATGAATTGATCAGAAAGATGGCTGATCATGTACTTGAAGTTCCCGAAACGTTGCCGGCATTCTCAGGAATACTGGCTGTAATCCCGCTCCAGTTGCTGTCATACCATATTGCTGTCCTTAGAGGCTGCAACGTTGATCAGCCAAGAAACCTTGCAAAATCTGTTACAGTAGAATAGAAATCCATAAACTCATCTGAAATGAAACAATCAATAAAATACAGAAAACTTACTCTGCCGGAGATAAACAGGCTGGTTTCCAGCGGATGCAGCTGCGATGACTGGAAAAATATCAGGGTTTTACAGGGATTTGATCCTTCAGTATGTCAGAATGTTATCTTTTCAGGCAAAGTCAGCCTTGGCACCTTCAGCAAATCATTTAACGATGAGTCAGGTGTAAGTATCAGGAGCGGTATATCAAATGCACATATCCATAATTGCGATATTGGTTCGGACGTACTCATAAGCAATATCGGAGATTATATTGCTAATTACCGGATTGAGGATGATGTAATAATTAAGAACTGCGGAAAGATCCATATTGAAGGGGTGTCGGCGTTCGGCAACGGAACAGACGTTGCAGTATTGAATGAGACAGGTGGGAGGTCAGTTAAGATATGGGATCAGTTATCAGCACATCAGGCTTATATAATGGCTCTTTACCGGCATAGGGTAAAAGCAATTAAGAAAATAGAGCAGATGGTAACAGATTACTCCAGGTCTAAAAGTTCTGATAGGGGAACGATAGGAACAGGTACCCGGATAGAGAGCTGCCGGCATATAAGGAATGTCAGAATCGGGCCATACAGTCACCTGGAAGGGAGTATCCGGCTTGATGAAGGATCAATCAACAGCTGCGTTGAAGATCCGGTCCTCATCGGACCGGGGGTGATAATGGAGCACTTTATTGTCTGTTCGGGTTCGATAGTCACCGAATCGACACTTATCGATAAATGCTTTATCGGTCAGGGATGTGTCCTGGGCAAGCATTATTCAGCCGAAAACTCCCTGTTTTTTGCCAATTGCGGGGGTTACCATGGTGAAGCATGTTCAATCTTTGCAGGTCCCTATACCGTAACCCACCATAAATCGACACTGTTAATTGCAGGTATTTTTTCATTCATGAATGCAGGAAGCGGATCGAACCAGAGCAATCATATGTATAAGCTGGGTCCTATTCACCAGGGTATCATGGAAAGGGGTTCAAAAACTACAAGCGATTCGTATGTGCTGTGGCCTGCCCGAATCGGACCATACACTCTGGTGATGGGGCGGCATTACAAGAATATGGACACATCGTCGCTTCCTTTTTCCTACCTTATTGAAAGCAATGACGAAAGCATACTTGTTCCGGGTATAAACCTGAGAAGTGTCGGAACAATAAGAGATGCTCAGAAATGGCCTGTCCGCGACAGGAGAAAAGATCCCGTAAAGCACGACCAGGTAAATTTCAATCTACTCAGCCCGTATACCATTCGTAAAATGTTTGAAGGCAGGGAACTCCTTCTCAAGCTTAAATCGATATCAGGGACAGTATCATCATCATATTCTTATAATAATATGATGATAAAGGGAGCATCGCTTGAAAGAGGGATAGAACTTTATCAGACAGGAATTGATAAATTCCTTGGGAACTCACTTATCAAGCGTCTTGAGGAAAATAAAATAAAGTCGAACAGTGAATTACAGAAAAGACTTACCCCTGATCAGTCACTGGGGAAAGGCGAGTGGGTCGACCTGGCCGGTTTAATTGTGCCAAAACAGGTTGTCAGCAAGCTCCTCGACGACATTGAATCAGATAAAGTGAATACAATAGAGGGTGTTGCGGATGCTTTCAGGAAGATGCATGCTGCTTACTATAAATGGGAGTGGACATGGGCATGTGAAAGGATAGAGGAAGAAGCCGGCAAGTCTGTTAAAGATTTCACAGCTGCCGATGTCATCAGACTGGTCGAGAAATGGAAGAAAAGCGTTATAAACCTTGATAAAATGCTTTATGAAGATGCGCGGAAGGAGTTTACGCTTTCATCGATGACCGGTTTCGGAATTGATGGCGGAGAGGAGATCAAAAAACTTGATTTTGAGCAGGTAAGGGGAGATTTTAATTCAAACAGTGTTGTTGCCGCAATACAGGATCATATAAAGCAGAAGAGCGCTCTTGGTGATGAGCTTATTAAAAGGATGAAAAGGATAAAGAGCTGAAGATCTCTATCTTCCTGAGTACATCTTATCGTAATATTTCCCATAATCTCCCGAAATAACCCTTTCGAGCCATTTGCCGTTCGAAAGATACCAGTCGACTGTTTTCTCAAGCCCTTCAGCAAATTCAGGAATAGGAGCCCATCCAAGCTCATGCTGGAGCTTTGATGAATCGATGGCATAGCGCAGGTCATGTCCCGGCCTGTCTTTAACATAGGTTATAAGTTTTTCGGAAGTGCCATCAGGCCTTCCAAGCTTTTTATCCATAATTCTGCATAGTAACAGGATAAGGTCGATATTCTTCCATTCGTTATTACCGCCGATATTGTATGTCTCTCCTCTTTTCCCCTTATGAAAGATCAGATCGATTGCCGAAGCATGGTCCTCAACATATAACCAGTCGCGGATATTTTCTCCTTTCCCGTATACAGGAATCGGTTTGCTGTTTTTGATATTATTTATGGCCAGGGGTATAAGTTTCTCAGGAAACTGATTCGGGCCATAATTATTTGAACAGTTGGAAATAATAACAGGAATACCAAAGGTATGCCCGTAAGCTCTTACCATGTGATCGGAACTTGCCTTGGAAGCCGAATATGGGCTTTTAGGGTCATAGGCTGTCTCCTCGGTGAACATCCCTTCTTTTCCAAGCGACCCGAAGACTTCATCGGTAGAAATATGATAGAACAGTTTTCCCTCAGTGTTGTTTTTCCAGATATTCAGAGCCGAGTTCAGGAGGTTAGTCGTACCGACTATGTTTGTCTGAACAAACTCATCAGGTGCTGATATTGACCGGTCGACATGCGATTCGGCAGCCAGATGGATAACTGCGTCAAACTGATATCTGGCAAAAAGATCTGCCACAGCTTTTTTGTTGACAATATCGGTTTTTTCGAACGTGTAATTCTTTTCAGCTTCAATATCAGTAAGGTTTTCAAGATTTCCGGCATATGTAAGTTTGTCGGCATTTACAATTCTGTAGTGCGGATACTTGTTTACAAAACGCCTTACAACATGAGAGCCTATGAATCCGGCACCGCCTGTAATGAGTATTATTTTCTCATCTTTCATATTTTCTTAACTTTTCTGATATAGTTTTCCCATTTCCAGGCTGTTTCCATCGATTCATCAAGGGTGCTCTTTGTGCTCCATCCGAGTTCCCTGTTCGCGAGCGACGGATCAGCCCATATTTTCTCAATATCCCCGGCTCTTCGTCCGGTAATTTTGTACTTCAGCTTTATCCCGGTAACTCGTTCAAATGATTTTATTGCTTCCAGGACTGATACACCTTTCCCCGTTCCCAGGTTGAAAACCTCGTAGTTTGCCTTATTCTTGTTTTCAACCAGCCTTTTAACTGCAGTTACGTGGGCTTTAGCCAGATCGACAACATGGAGATAATCCCTGATGCATGAACCATCGGGAGTATCATAATCGTTTCCGAATACTTTTAATTCATCTCTCAACCCATATGCAGTCTGTGTAATATAAGGAACAAGATTTTCAGGTACACCTCTGGGAAGCTCTCCAATAAGAGCTGAGGGGTGAGCTCCAATCGGATTGAAATATCTCAGTGATATTCCATTGATTTTAGGATTTGCAGCGGCAGTGTCTCTGATTATCTCTTCCCCGATCTGCTTGGTATTGCCATAAGGTGATTCAGCCGGTTGTATCGGAGCATCTTCGGAAACAGGCAGATTTACAGGCTGGCCGTAAACAGTGCATGATGAAGAGAATACAATATCAGGAACGCCAAATTCTTTCATGGCTTCAAGCAGATTGATCAATGACGTAAGATTATTCCTGTAATAATCAAGCGGCTTATTAACTGATTCTCCGACAGCCTTGTATGCGGCGAAATGAATTATACCGTCAATGTCACCATGCTTCCTGAAAAATGAATTAAGCTTTTCCTTTTCACAGATATCAAAGACATTAAGTTCGGGCTTAACCCCGGTTATCTGAAATATCCGATCAATTACTTCTGCTTCTGAGTTATAGAGGTTATCAATAATTACCACATCGAATCCTTCTTCGATAAGCTCTACTGTTGTATGGGAACCGATATATCCGGTTCCGCCGGTTATCAGGATTTTCTTTTTCATTACAGACTCCGGTATATTTTGTTAGTTTACCCTGCCGGGAAGTTAAATTTTTTTTATAATGAGTTAATTACTTGTTTTTAATTAATGGATGATAATCCCCGACCAGTCCTACCGCATTGGAATTCCGGATAGTGAAGGCAGTTATGACTGACTGGCGGGCATCCTGAAGCCCGAATCCATTACCATTTAATATTTCTTTATAGGATTCGGTATGAAGTTCCCCAAACCCTTCACTGAATTCAATTTCCTCACCCTCGATAATTATTGATCTGAATGTCCTTTTCCCGGTTGCTTTAGCAACCTCAGGAAGGTCGTTTTGATCAATACTCAGAAACCATCGTACCCTTGCATTTTCAAGCTCGAGGTATCCTGCGGCCTTGTCTGGCTTCGAAATATGAACAATATTCTTTGTGGTGTCGCCAAAAATCCAGCTCAGCATATCGAAAAAATGAATGCCTATGTTGGTTGCAACGCCGCCCGATTTCTGGATATCACCCTTCCATGAAATATGGTACCAGTTACCCCTGCTTGTTATATATGAAAGATCAACATCATAGATTTTGTCTTTTGGCCCGTTCCTGATTTTTTCCCTGAGTTCTGCAATTTTAGGGTGAAGGCGAAGCTGCAGGATTGTGTATATTTTCCGTCCGGTTTCATTTTCAATCTCCTGAAGTGCATCCACATTCCAAGGATTGAGCACAATAGGCTTTTCACATATGGCTTCGGCCTGGTGTCTTAATGCAAACCTGATATGGGAATCATGGAGATAATTTGGCGAACATATGCTGACGTAGTCTATTTTTGTGCCGGTTCTTTTGAGCTTGTCAAAATGCCTGTCGAACCGTTCAAACTCAACAAAAAAATCACTCTGGGGAAAATATCCGTCAAGCAGGCCGACTGAATCAAACTTGTCGAGACTTGCCAGAAGGTTATTTCCTGTGTCTTTTATTGCCCTGAGATGGCGGACAGCAATATAACCACCCACACCGATCAGTCCAAAGTTTTTAGGAGTCTCTTCCATCATTGTTTCAATTAAAACAGCGGTTTATTTTATTTATTAATTTTCGAAACATTACCATCCAGAATTTTGTATTTCTCTCCGCTTTCGGGACATACAGCAATGCCGGATTCATCAAATTTAAGCTTGTGACCATATTCGCTCATCCACCCTGTTTGCCTGGCAGGGTTCCCGACAACCAGCGCATAGGGTTTTACCTCCCTGGTTACAACAGCTCCTGCACCGATAAAAGCATACATGCCAATCGTGTGTCCGCATACAATTGTGGAGTTAGCTCCGATGGATGCTCCCTTTTCAACAATTGTGGTAATGTAGCTGTCCTTTCTTATGATAGCGCTCCTGGGATTGACAATATTTGTGAAAACCATCGACGGGCCAAGAAATACATCATCCTCACAGATAACGCCGGTATATATGGAAACATTATTCTGGACCTTGACATTTCTGCCAAGCTTAACGCCTGGTGAGATTACTACATTCTGTCCAATATTGCAGTTTTCGCCTATTTCGGAGCCTGACATGATATGGCTGAAATGCCATATCTTAGTTCCCTTTCCGATTTTGCATTTTTCGTCAATGACAGCAGTTTCATGAGCAAAATAGTCTCTTTCCATTATTGTTGCCTTTCAAAGAATTTTAAAATATTCCGGGTTATATGATCAAGCTGCTCTTCATCCATTTCGGTATGTATGGGTAACGAAAGCACCTCCCTGCACAAGAGGTTTGTAACCGGAAAATCAGACTCCCGGTAACCGAGATACCTGTAAGCTTCCTGCATGTGAAGTGGACCCGGATAATAGATCATCGAGGGGATCTTATTCTCATCCAGAAACTTTTTAAGTTCATCTCTCCTGCCATTTTTAACCCTGATCGTATACTGATGAAATATATGGGATGAATATTTTTCTCTTTCCGGGACAGCAATTTCATAACATCCTGCCAGGGCTTTATCATAATAATCCGCAGCAGCTTTTCTGGCATTATTGAAACGGTCGAGGTGTTTCAGCTTCACCCTCAGAATTGCAGCCTGCAATGTGTCGAGCCTCGAATTTACGCCAATATCGTCATAGTGATACCGTATTTTCATTCCGTGGTTGGCTATGCTCCGCAACTTTTTCGCCAGGTCGTCATCATTTGTATAGATTGCTCCTCCATCGCCAAAGCATGCAAGGTTCTTGGAAGGGAAAAAAGATGTGGTGCCTGCATTTCCTATTGTTCCTGCTTTTCTGATCTCACCCCCGGGCAGGATATAGTCAGTCCCTGTTGCCTGGGCAGCATCTTCAATTACAAGAAGGTTATTCTCTTTTGCAAGCTTCATTATGCCTTCCATGTCGGCACACTGACCAAACAGATGAACCGGGACAATCGCTTTTGTTTTTAGTGTGATCGCCTTCTTTATTTCTTTGACTGAAATATTGAAATTACCTGGTTCAGGATCTACAATAACCGGCTTTAACCCAAGCAAGGCAACGGTTTCAACTGTGGCAATAAAAGTAAAGTTTGTTGTGATAACCTCATCTCCCGGTTTAAGTCCCAGCGACATCATTGCAATCTGGAGTGCATCAGTGCCGTTCGCGCAGGAAATTACGTGCTTTACTCCAAGGTAAGCCTGCAATTCTTCCTCAAACAGTTTAACCTCGGGACCTTTAATAAAAGCTGTTGAGTTTATAACCGAAAAAATTGCATTATCAATTTCTGACCTGATGTTTTCATACTGGGTTTTCAGGTCAACCATCTGAATTTCCCTCATGTGAGATGAAATTATTAAAGCTACGAAGATAATGATTTTTAGGAGTGAGTTTTCGTAACACTCAAAAACTCATCCCATTTAAAATGATGTTCATTCATTGCTGATAAAGTTCTGTCAAAATGTTGATAACATAAAATTGTTTTCTTAGGAAAAACATATAGTTTGATCTTAATTTGTTTGAGAACAAATCAGCATTTTTTTTGGATATAAAAGCTTTCATAAGGGAATTGTTGTTCACACACGACTGCGTCATTGTGCCGGGGTTTGGTGGATTTATCGGTAACTTTTCCCCGGCCAGGATTGACAATGTCACAGGTACTTTTTATCCGCCTGTCAAGCAAATCTCCTTTAACAGGAACCTTAGCCATAACGACGGACTTCTGATCAGTAAAATTTCACTGGCTGCAGGGGTTAATTATGGTGATGCACGGAACATGGTTGACGAGTTTGTAAAAGTGCTTTCTGGCAGGCTTGCAAAAGGCGAAAAATTTGTATTTGACCATCTGGGGACCTTTGAAAACAATAGTGAAAATAGTGTCTGTTTTGAGCCTGAACAAAATATTAATTACTTCCCGGGTTCTTTCGGACTTGAGTCATTTCAGTGTGCCACGGTAAGGGAATATGATGTCAGAAAACGGGTAGTAAGGCATATCGACAGAGACCCTGTAACGCGTTCTTCAACGCGAAGGAACCTGTGGAGGGCAGCAGCGATAATCCCGTTGCTGGCTCTCCTCATTGCAGTGCCTTTGAAAACAGACCTTTTTAAAGCAAAAGTTGAGGTAACGACGCTGAATCCACTGATTGCAGCTGAATTTGAAAGTAATAAAAAAGCAGTCGATGAGGCGATTGTTATCATACCTGACACCAGCACCTCAGTCATAGATGAGCCTCCTCCGCCAGTTGTTCAGGCTCCTGCACCTGCTCCTGCCCCGGCTGAATCAGGCCAGTACAGCATTATAACCGGAAGCTTTAAATCGGAACAAAATGCATTGTCGCACGTAAACAGCCTTAAGGCAGATGGTTTCAACCCTGAGATTAGCCAGGCTTCAAATGGGTTTTTCAGAGTTACTGCAACGACATGCATTAACATGGAGTCGGCGGTGACTACAAGGGACAGCATTTCAAAAAAATTCCCAGGTACCTGGATCTCGAAAAGAAAGCCTATTTGATCGCACTACCATTGCTGACCTTATCAACCGGCGAAACAAGCACAAGTCTCCCGTCCTTATCTTCAGCCATAAGGATCATCCCTTTTGATTCAATCCCCTTTATCTTCCTCGGCTCAAGATTTGCAACTATCGAAATATGCTTTCCGATGATTGATTCAGGTTCATAATACTCTGCAATTCCTGACACAATTGTCCGGATATCAAGCCCGGTGTCAATCTTAAGCTTAAGGAGCTTTATTGTTTTTGGCACTTTTTCAGCTTCAAGAATTGTTGCGGTCCTGATATCGACTCTCGAAAAATCATCAAATGTTACAGGATCCTTTGATGGCAAAACTTTTAATGATGCAGATTCATTTGCTTTCCTTGATGATTCAAGCTTGCTGATCTGGCGGTCGATCTCTTCCTGCTCTATTTTTTCGAACAGCAGACCCGGCTTATTTATAAGATGGTCAGGCTTCAGAAGGTCATCCCTGCCGGCATCATCCCATGGCTGATTGACGATGTCGAGCCATTTTCTCAGCTTTTCCATTGAAAAGGGAAGAAATGGCTCAAGGACAATTGTAAGATTGGCGGTTATCTGGAGAGAAATATTCAGGATGGTTTTTACCCTCTCAGGATCTGTTTTGATGACTTTCCATGGTTCGGCATCAGCAAGATATTTGTTCCCGAGCCTTGCGAGATTCATGGCTTCCTTCAATGCTTCGCGGAACCTGAATGTTTCGAGGCTGTTTTCGACATTTTTCTTGATTACTGAGATCTCTGACAGCACTCTGTTGTCATTTTCATCAGTTATTCCTCTTTGCGGGACTTTCCCGTCATAATAGTTGTTTGTCAGTACAAGGGTGCGGTTGACAAAATTTCCGAGGATAGCAACAAGCTCATTGTTATTCCGCGCCTGAAAATCTTTCCATGTAAAGTCATTATCCTTTGTTTCGGGAGCATTTGCACAAAGTGTATACCTCAGTACATCCTGCTTGCCGGGGAAATCCTCGAGGTATTCGTGCAGCCAGACAGCCCAGTTCCGGGATGTCGAGATCTTGTCATTTTCGAGATTAAGAAACTCATTTGCAGGAACATTGTCAGGCAGAATATATGAACCTTCAGCCTTAAGCATTGCAGGAAAGATAATGCAATGAAACACTATATTATCCTTTCCGATAAAGTGAATCATTCTTGTTTCCGGATCCTTCCAGTATTTTTCCCAGTCAGGAGTAAGTTCCTTTGTGGCTGATATATACCCTATTGGTGCGTCAAACCATACATAAAGCACTTTGCCGCTGGCTCCTTCTACGGGCACCGGAACACCCCAGTCGAGATCACGGCTTACAGCCCTGGGCTGCAAACCCTGATCAATCCACGATTTACACTGCCCGTAAACATTGGTCTTCCATTCTTTGTGGTCTTCGAGTATCCATTTTTTCAGCCAGCTCTCATATTTATCGAGAGGCAGATACCAGTGAAGGGTTTCCCGAAGTAGAGGCTTGTTTCCGCTTATTGTGGAATGGGGATTTATAAGATCATTCGGGCTCAGTGATGTACCGCATTTTTCACACTGATCGCCGTAAGCGTTTTCGTTCCCGCAATGCGGGCAGGTACCCGTTATATACCTGTCGGCAAGAAAGCAGCCGGCCTCCTCATCATAATATTGCTCACTTGTTTTTTCAATGAATTCACCCTTATTATAAAGATTCAGGAAAAATTCGGAAGCCGTTTCATAATGCACTTTATTTGATGTCCTCGAATAAATATCAAAAGCGATTCCGAAATCCTCAAAGGCCTTTTTATTCAGTGAATGATATCTGTCAACCACCTCCTGGGGGGTAATCCCTTCATTTCGTGCTTTCAGGGTTATCGGGACTCCATGTTCATCCGATCCGCATACTGAAATGACATCGGCTCCTTTCATCCTGAGATACCTCGTGTAAATATCAGATGGCACATAAACTCCTGCCAGGTGACCAATATGCAAAGGCCCGTTAGCATAGGGAAGCGCTGAAGTGATAAGATATCTTTTATAGTTCTTCATAAGTCTTAAAAATGCTTGGATATTTATAAAATTGAACAAAGATAATGTTTATTCATCCAGTTGTCAGGGATGACAATAAGGATTATTTTTACGTGATAATTTAATAAAATGGCTCCAAAAAAAATTCTGCCTCCTTTTCTTAAAAGTGGTGATGAAGTTGCAATAATCTCTCCCTCCTGGGCGATTGATGAGGATAAGATCAATCAGTCCGTTGTATTCCTTGAAAAACAGGGTCTCAAAGTAAGGACCGGGAAGAATATTTTAAAACGGTCGGGGCCCTTCGCCGGTACAGATGATGAGCGCCTTCATGATCTTCAGGAAACTGCTGATGATCAGAGCATCAGGGCCGTCTTCTGTTCAAGAGGAGGTTACGGGATGCTTAAGATAATAGACAGGATGAAATTTTCAGCATTGAAAAGAGCGCCCAAATGGTATATCGGATTCAGTGATATTACAGTTCTGCATCTCTGGCTTTGTGAAGTATGCGGAATTATTTCAATACACGGAGACATGCCCCTTAATTTTAATGATAAGGGAAAATCAGAAGCAACCTTTGAAACTCTTCATAACGCACTCTTCGGAAATTATAAACCCTTATCGTGGGAGGGGACTTTTCTTCGTCCAGGCGAAATCTCAGGTGAAGTGACCGGAGGTAACCTGTCGTTGATTTACAGTCTGATCGGAACAAAAGCTGAACCTGTAACCAGGGGAAAGATCCTGTTCATTGAAGAGGTTGGGGAGTACTATTATCATCTCGACCGGATGATGACATCGTTAAGGCTTGCCGGGAAGCTTAAAGGACTTTCGGCATTGGTTGTGGGAGGTCTGACAAAAATGGAGGATACAAAGACTCCCTGGGGTAAAAGTGCCGAAGCAACTATTGCTGAAGCAGTATCGGGTTATAAATATCCTGTATTCTTTGATTTCCCTGCTGGCCACATAAATGATAACAGGGCCTTCTATATTGGCCGTAAAGCAAAAATAGTACCCGGGGGGAATAAAGCTTTTCTCGAATATATTTAGTCTGTATAAGTTGCTGGTTGCTGGTTGCGCAAACCTGTACCAGCATTCCTGCCCGGCACCAGGTACCCAGTTTTACCAGCCGAAGCTTTAGCGTAGGACTAGCACCCAGCTTTATGTTTCAGAAAGCTGAAATTAGAAGATCCAGATCCTTTGAAATTGCGCCAAATTTCTGGCCTAATGTCTCGTTTGTCAGGATCCCGTTGAAGAGGTAGACTCCGCTGCGAATCCCGCGGTCATTTTTAAGCAATTGTATTATGCCTCCTGTTTCAGCAATGTTTTGAAAGAGAGGATTGAATATATTGCTGAGTGCAATTGAAGCCGTGCGGGCCACCCTTGAGGGCAGGTTGTAGGCTGAAAAATGGATCACCCCATGCTTCTCGTAAACAGGATCCCTCAGAGTGCGGCATTCAGTAGTTTCGATGCAGCCGCCGCGGTCGATGCTCAGATCAATAACCACAGCACCTTTCTTCATGGTTTTGATCATTTCTTCTGTGATGTAGTACCATGGACGAAGATCCTCAAGTTCAATTGCACCGATCAGAACGTCAGCAGATTTCAGAGCTTTTTTAAGCACCTGGGGATGAAATACTGATGTCTGGAGACGCTGATTTATAAGGTTCTGAAATCTTCTAAGGTTATGAAGGGAAGGGTCAAAAATTTTAACCGTTGAACCTAATCCAATTGCAGCACGTGCTGCATATTCTCCGGCAGTATTGGCTCCGATTATCACAACTTCGGTCGGCGTGATACCGGTAATTCCCCCCAGCAGAACACCTTTGCCTCCATGGTGGTTGCTTAAATAATCAGAAGCAATAAGGACAGAAGTCACGCCACTGATCTCATTCATCGATTCCATAACAGGCATGACACCATTGCTGTCGCGCATTTTTTCGAGAGCAATTGCCGTCACTTTCTTCCTGATTAGCTTTGCCAGGGTTTCTTCACTCAGCTTCAGAACATTTAGAAAAGACATAACTATCTGGTTTCCTTTAAGATATTCAGCCTCCTGAGTGGTGAAGGGTGCAACCTTGATCACAGCGTCAGCACTAAACACCCTGGCGGGAGACTCTGTTATTATAGCTCCGTTTTCACTGTAGTCTTTGTCAGAATAGTTTGCTCCCGCACCTGCCCCTTTCTGAAGGATAACCTCATTATCGTTTTCAACAAGCAGGTTTACAGCCTCAGGAGTAAGCGCTACCCTTTTCTCATCGTTTTTCTTATCATTTGGAATTCCGATTGAGATCTTCTTATGCCTTACGGCTGTCTCAAGTTGTTCTTCCTTAGGCATGAAGGCAGTATGGCCAAAACTCATATTCCCGTTTTTAGCTTTCTCATTCATAATAAGAATGTGGTTATTTTCTCAAAGGTAAAAAAATTGCAATACAGGAACAAAATAAGGCAAGGTTATGAGATATCAAGAATCCTTTGTTCCTTGTTGTCAACAGTAATTCTTATATTGACAGTTTCAGGAGGAAGAATTTCACCAATAAGTTCGGGCCATTCCATAAAGCAAAATGAACCGCTGAAGAAGTAATCCTCAATGCCAAAGTCAAGTACCTCTTCTTTCTTTGTAATCCTGTAAAAATCAATATGATAAAGGATGTCTCCCTTCACTGTTTTATACTCATTGACAATGGTAAACGAAGGGCTGCTTACCAGATCACCGGCCCCGAGAGCCCTGCAGACTGCTTTTATGATAGTTGTTTTACCTGATCCCATCGGTCCGCTGAATGCCAGAAGCTTTTTGCCCGATGTATATTCAAGTAACCTTTTTGCTGCAGACGGCAGATGTTTTTTGTCTTTAACAAGGATCCTCATTTTAACTCGTAGTTAATCATGAAACGGGTTCCAGACAGGCAACGGGGAGCATTATCTCCTGCATGGAAATACCTCCGTGCTGAAATGTGTCCTTGTAAAAACCTGCATAGTAATTGAAATTATTCTGGTAAACCAGGAAATCCTTATTCAGGGCAAATATGTATTTTGAGGTAATGTTTGTTTTGGGCAAACCGGCTTTTTCCGGGAATCTGAGTTCAAATACCTGTTTCGGATTGTAATCGAGATTTCTTCCCATTTTATACCTTAGATTGGCAGATGTTTTACGGTCGCCGATAACTTTGATGGGATTCTGCACCCTGATCGTGCCATGGTCGGTACTGAATATGATTTTTACCTGATAGGTTGAAAGAGCAATAAGCAATTCATACAGGGGAGAATGAATAAACCACGACCTTGTAAGGCTCCTGTATGCTTTTTCATCATTTGCAAGATCCCTAATAAGGCCAATCTCTGACCTTGCATGCGAAAGCATATCTACAAAATTATATACAAGGATATTGATGTCGTTATCAAGCAACTGCCTCATTTTGTCATTGACTTTGCGTCCCTCCTGGTTGCTTATGATTTTGTGGTATGACCACTTATATTTAAATCCTTTGCGGGCAAGCTGGTATTTGAAAAGCTCCTCTTCAAATTGATTTTTGCCCTCCTCTTCGTCGTCCTCCACCCAGTATTCGGGAAGTATTGCTGCAATAGCCGAAGGCATGAGGCCTGAGAAAATTGCATTGCGGCTGTACTGGGTTGAAGTAGGAAGGATGCTGAAATAAATATCTTCTTCTATCACCCTGTATATTCCTGCCAGTTCGGAAGCTATCATTTTCCATTGGTCGAATCGGAGGTTATCGATCAGAACAAAGAACACCGGCTTGCCCTGCTGGACATTAGGGAAGATCTTTTGCGAAAACAGGGAAGGCGACAAAACAGGCTTATCGTGAGCATCGGGGTCGAGCCAGCTGAGATAATGATTTACCAGGTATTTTACGAAGGCATTATTTGCATCATTTTCCTGCATTTTAAGTATCCCGCTCATTCCGGGATCGGAAGATTTTTCAAGCTCCGATTCCCAGAAGGTTATTTTCCTGTAAAGCTCTTTCCAGTCGGTGTGGTTCCTGGCTGATGAAATAAGGTTCCCTATGCTGCTGAATTCCTGACGGTAATTGGTAGTAGTCTTTTCAGTGATAAGCCTTCGTTGTTCAGTTATTCTTTTTATTACGAGCAGGATCTGATTGGGCTTAACAGGTTTAATAAGATAATCAGCCATCTCTGATCCGATAGCTGCCTCCATTATCCCTTCCTCTTCATTTTTGGTAATCATAACCACAGGGATGTCGCTCCGTACTTCCTTAATAAGCCGGAGAGTCTCCAGTCCGCTTAGCCCTGGCATGCTTTCATCGAGAAATATAAGATCATAAGGATTGTGCCGGACAAGATCAACTGTGTCAATCCCGTTGGTGCAGGTATCAATTTCATAACCTTTCTCTCTCAGGAACAATACATGCGCCTTCAGGACCTCGATTTCGTCGTCGGTCCATAATATCCTGATTTTTCTCATTGCTTCTGTTAAGAATTCAGAATGTAAAATTACCTAATCTTTTGTCGGGAGAGGTAATTTTCATTGAAGAAAAGATAGTAACGTTCAGGATTTTTATCTTTTTCAAGTTTTTCTGAATTGTTACTATTTATAAGGAAGGTCATAATCCGGGCTCCTGAGGTGTTTCTAATAGCTTTTTCTGCTTTAAATGAATCATAATATTCCCAGGCCTGCGAATTATCGGAGAATCCCGAAACAATAATTCTCACATATTTATTATCAACAAGAAATCCCTGTGTACCGTAATTCTTATTTGTATAATTGTCAATGTTGTAGCTTATCACATCAAATGTAGCCTGGTTTGCATTAAAGGTATTATCCAGTATTATTACCCAGAATGAATATAATGCCGTTGTATCAGCCAAATAGAGTTCTGCTGCAATAGCCTTATCTTCCTCAATTTTAAGTTCGGGAATTTTCTGGTTCAGATATGCAGCAATTTCGGCAGCTTTTTTCCCTTCAGCGGTTTCGGGCCATGCTTTAATCAGACGGTCCAGTTCTTCCTTGAATCCTCTTTCATCACTGATCCTGGCAACAGAATATGCACGGAGGAGCATAAATTTAGGAACAAGATTCTCTCCCGGTTTGTTTATAATTACGCTGTCGCATATGGCAATTGCCCCCGTAAAATCCTCACTGGAATATAGGTTGTATGCAGCATCGTACTGTTTTTCAGATTCCCTGATTTCAGCCATCCTCTTATTATAATAATCCGGATCGGATATTATTCTTGAAAACTCACTGTCGGGATATTTTTCCAGGAGGCGCTGGCGTGAGACCTCAGCTTTAAGATTATTCTCATCCTTATAGAGCTTATATAATTCATAGTACGCTTCAGGAGCCAGGTAACTTTCGGGGAAGCGCGACAATAATGTTTCGTACGCTTCAACCGCTTTTTGCCTGTCAGATATTTTTTCCTGAAAGACCCTGCCGGCATTGAAGTAGGCGACTGCAATTTTCTCGTCCGATACGGCAAGCAAAGAATCATTCAGGGGCAGGTTTTTAAGATAAAATTCAGGCTTCTTGTAGTCCACCAGCGTTTCAGTGGTATCAGCCTGCTGACCTCCGTTCTCCTCCTGCCCGGCAGTAACCGTCTGAATATTTACACTTGCTTTATTTGATCTTCTCCAGTTATCTTCAAAACGCCGGTCGCCCCACCGCCTGCGAAATTCAGTCCGTCCGAATGAGAGAGCCGTCTGATTATAAAAATACCATCTCCCTTCCTGGGCAATATTATCCTCGAATCTTCTCTCATTTTCATAATACTGGCCAATATTTGCCCTGTCGGAATATTCGGAGGTTCTTCCTTCACTTTCAGCTCTTGTTATTTCATCGATTATCCCGGCTATCAATGCATCCCTTTCATTTTCAGACATTGCAGCCACTTTTTGCAGACTGTCTTCATTTTGTATGATGTCCAGATGTTCGACAAGTGAATTAAGATTTTCTGATTTTATCTTTAGTGATTTATAGTCGGGATAATTCTGATCAAGGAAATATATGGTGCTGTCATAATATCTTCCGGCTGTCATATATTTAGGCACATTGTAATAATATTCAGCAAGAGCAAGGTACGACTTGCCTTTCTGGTTTTGATTAGCAGAACTTGCTGCTGCTGATTTTATATAATACCCGAGCGCCTCATCCATTTTACCTTCTTTCTTCATCAGGTTCCCAAGGGCATAATAGATCTGATCCTGGAAGTCTTTATTATTTGAATCTTTCAGCATCTTCTCAAGCTCTTTCCTGATTTCGTCAGGATTTCCTGAATTGACATCAAAAACACCGGCAATATTTATCCTTGCATTGAATTCCACGTCATATGGAGGATTCATTTTGACAACTTCCCTGTACAATGAAATCGCCTTTTCGGAATCACCTGTTCTTTCGTATAACTGGGCAAGGAGATATGTAAGTCTGTATCTGGCTCTTTTCCCGGTAATCAAATTCAGCGATTTTGTAAGCGGATCGATAGCATCCTGGTAATTTTTTTGTTTTATATACATATCGGCCATTGTCGTATAATAAACAGCCTTAAGAGTCCGTGGATAGTCGGCAATTAATTCGATCTCATTCAACAGCCTGTTGGCTTCTATATATGTTCCCTTTTCACTGTTTATCCTTGCCAGCCAGATGGAAGACTCAGTGCGGATATCCGGATCATTGGCTTCGGCAATACAATAACTGAAAACTGCTGCTGCTTCGTTGAATTCATGTTTATAGAAACGGGCCAGGCCAACCAGGAAATAGCTATCGTCGACCCACTCGTTGAACTCCTTCTTTTCGAGAAGGGCTTTGTCGTTTTCTGAAAGGTCTTTTTCCGGATCAAATTCCGGCCTGGCTGTAATCGATTTCAGAGAGATGAGTTTTGATGCTTTCTGGATAGCTCTTTCCATATCGGATGAGCAGAGGGAAACAGTTGACGGATCGCTGCTTTCAAAAACCCTGAGCATTTCCGAATAATCATCGACGTATCCTTTGTTTATTTTTTCAATGCCGGCTTTAAAGCTCTCATAGCCATTGAAATAGATATTGTATTTTGCAGTTAGTCCATGATAAAATCTGGATGCCCCCGTATTCTTCTCGACAGAACAATTTGTCAGAAAAAAAAGAAGTCCAAGTAATGCCAGAAATTTATATGATACTTTCCCTGAAAACAATAAATACTTTTTAATACTATAAACTGACTTAAACTGAGTATAGTATTTCAAAGGTAATCAAAATTGGAAGAGTCCTGAGCCTCAGGCTGAAATCACTTTTTTGATCTCGGGAACTTCCTGAATGATGGCTTGTTCGACACCGGCTTTCAGGGTTTGCATGCTGAATGGGCAACCATGGCATGCGCCTGTAAGTTTGACTTTTACCGTGAGGTCGTCAGTTATTTCAATAAGGTCAATATCTCCGCCGTCATTCTGCAGATATGGTCTTACCCTGTTTAATGCCTTAATTACACGTTCTTTAATGCTTGTCTGTTCTGCCATTTTTTTATTTTATTATTTATTCATTTCTACTTTTATCGTCGGTTGCAGTTCTTTATTCCTTTCATTGACTTTTACGATTACCTCTTCAGCCAGGTCCATAAATGCATTGCCGGTAACTGAATTATCCAGTACAGGAGGATGGCCGTTATCGCTTCCTTCACAAATACCCTGAACGAGAGGGATCTGGCCAAGAAGGGGGACATTCATTTTCGTGGAAAGTGACTTACAGCCGTCTTTCCCGAAAATATAATACTTATTGTCAGGAAGTTCAGCAGGAGTGAACCACGACATGTTTTCCACCAGCCCCAGCACAGGGACATTGATCTTTTCGCTTCTGAACATTGAAATTCCCTTTATGGCATCTGCAATAGCCACTTGTTGCGGTGTGCTGACAACAATAACCCCTGTTACAGGAACCTCCTGGACAAGAGTCAGATGAATGTCGCTGGTCCCGGGGGGAAGGTCGAACAGAAGATAATCAAGTTCACCCCAGTCGCCCTGCGTTATCAGCTGTTTCAGAAAGCTTGACGCCATAGGTCCCCTCCAGACAACAGCTTCGCCAGGGTTGACGAAGAAGCCGGTCGAGAGCATTTTTACTCCATATTTTGTTAAGGGGATAATACGATCTGTCCCATTTTCGCTTGTGACCTCAGGATGGTAATCCACGGCATCAAACATTCTTGGCACCGAAGGGCCGAAAACATCAGCATCGAGCAGGCCGACGGCAAATCCTTTCCTGGCCAGGGCAATAGCAAGATTAACAGCTATTGTTGACTTTCCAACCCCGCCTTTCCCTGACGAGACAGCAATAAGGTTCTTAACACCCGGTAAAACATCCCTTTCTCTCTCATGGTGTTTTGGTACATTAATCCTGGGCTGAACTATGATTTCCTTTATTATGGCTTCGGACCCAAGAACCTCTTTTAAAGTTCTGGCTACTGAACTTTTTATGGAAGAAATAAAAGGATCATTCGACTTCTCCGGCATCAGGGTAATGGTTATTCCATCTTTCCCGGTCACGATTTCAGCGATAAAGCCCAGGCTGACAATATCCTGTCCTTTTTCGGGATGAATTACTTTCGTCAGTGCTTTAATTATCTCGTCTTTGGTGAACATACTAAATTAATTTTAATTCTTCCCTTTGTGCAACTTTGTGATGTACTTTGTGATCCTTTGCGGTTCAATGAAAAATGTTTAACCACAAAGGCACACGAAGGTTGGCACTAAGTTTCTCAAAGGACATTTCGACAGCCCCGATAAGGGAGTCGCTTATTTTTATTTAAATCAAATATAAATAAGCTGCAATTTTAATAAAATTTTCCGGGAAAACAAAAATTCAGATAAGTTCTGAAGATGGATCCCAGAACTTCTCCCTGAATTCTGTCACTTTATCATCTTCAATAATGAATCCTTCATTCTCAAGAAGCTGCTGCATGGTTGTGGAATTTCCGAAATGATGTTTCCCGGAAAGAAGGCCATTCCTGTTGACTACCCTGTGAGCAGGGATAAATTCCGGTTTGTTATGCGACACATTTAACGCCCATCCGACCATTCTTGCAGATCTGCCCGAGCCAATAAACCTGGCTATAGCGCCGTACGAGGTGACTCTTCCATATGGGATCAGCCTGGTAACCTCATATACTCTTTTGAAGAAATCATTCTCATTTTGGTTGTTCCCACGCATGGCAAATTGATTTATCTTTTTCAAGTCTGAATGCAAGATAATTTATTGACATTCCCTTTTCGAGGAATTTTGCTTCGTAATGAGTCCGGATAGAAAGAATTTCTTTGGAAACAAGTTCCTCAGGACCGGGTTCACCATGGTGAGGGCAGAGATTGCCTGACAGGTGGAGATCTTTATGGCACATTGAGTGCATGTCATTTGTTGAGAAAACTATTTCAAGGCCATTATCCCTGACCAGTTTCCTGGTATAATCGTACAGTTCTGTATTGTCGGTCTTAAGATGAATTATACCTTTTTCCTTCACGAAATTACGGTAAATGTTCAGGAACCAGGGACAGGTAAGCCGTTTATTTGAGTTTATATTGCCGGGGTGGGGATCAGGGAATGTGATCCATATTTCATCAACCTCATCAGTGGCAAAGAATGAATTGATAAATTCTATCCTCGTGCGCAGGAAAGCCACGTTTTTCAGCTGTTTCTCGCTGGCTGTCTTTGCCCCCCTCCACATACGGGCTCCTTTAATGTCGACTCCTATGAAATTAGTGGAGGGGAATAAAACTGAAAGACCGGTAGTATATTCTCCTTTTCCGCAGCCCAGTTCAAGAATTACAGGATTGTTGTTTTTAAAGACATCCCGGTTCCAGCTGCCTTTTATCCAATGGTTTTTTCCCCATATTTCGCCTGTTACCGGCTGGATGACATTACTGTAAGTACCCAGTTCTGCCCATCGTGCAATTTTATTTTTGCCCACCCCGGAAATCCTATTTAAGGTTCTTTTCCACCCTCACTCCGAAATCATAAACTCCGGCGAGTTCCCTGATGCGCATACCATGCTGAATATTTATCTGATAGGTTCCTGATACAGGGAAGAATATGTTTGACTTGTAAGGCAGTTTGAGCTCATGAATTTCACCAAAGCCTTTTCCGTACCAGTTCCCTTTTTCATCGGCCAGATCATACTGAAGTGTATCGGTAATACTATTACCGTCAGGAGCCACAGTTGTTGCAAAAAGAAAAATGTTCCTGTAGGGGTATGATGAACCTGTCCGGATTAAAAAATTTATGCTGTTGCTGCTGACTGTATCCTTAACTTGTATCTCAAATGATTGTATGTCAGAAAGTTTCCAGACATTGCCCTTCATTGCTGCTGAGTCGGTAAAGACAACGTTTCCGGAACATGAAATCAGAAACAGAGCAATTAAAAGGATAAAAGCATATTTATCTGTTCCTTTTGTCATTAAATCTTCTGTTTTTTCTTTTTTGTGAATGGCGCTGATGATCTTTTGGTTCAGGAACATCAAACCGGGTAAGGCTGTTGTTCCCGAGAATATCGTGGGAAACAGCGTTAAGCTCAGCTGATTCATCTGCAATAATCAGCTTATCAGGTTTTTGTCCCTTTCTGTTTAACATCAGAATTTCTCTTACCCGGTCGACAGGTACCGGAGTGAGATTTATGGGTGCACCCGGATCAGTACTGTACCAGTAGATATTTTTATGGACCTCCATTTTCTGAAAATGAGCTGTAGAGTCTGCAAGTTCCAGTGGAATCTCCCTGGATGGAAAAGAGCGCTGGGCATCTACATAGCAGTCAAATTCAAAATTCAGGCAGCACTTTAGTTTGCTGCATTGCCCTGCAAGTTTCTGCGGATTTAACGAAAGCTCCTGGTATTTTGCGTGTGTGGTTGTGACTGAAACGAAGTTGGAAATATGTGTTGCACAGCATAATTCACGTCCGCATGAACCTATTCCGCCTATTCTTCCGGCTTCCTGACGGGCCCCTATCTGGCGCATTTCAATTCTTACCCTGAATTCATCGGCAAGAACTTTAATAAGCTGCCTGAAATCAACTCTCTCGTCAGCTATATAATAGAAGATCGCCTTGGTTTTGTCTCCCTGATATTCAACATCGCCGATCTTCATGTTGAGCTTGAGTTCCTCGGCTATCTGCCTTGATCTTAGCATCGTGGGAGTCTCAAGCTTTTTTGCCTCTTCCCATTTTATTGTATCAACCGCTTTGGCCTTCCGGTATACTTTTTTAAGATCATCCGAAGAGGGATGTATCTTAAGCCTCTTCAGCCTTTCGTTTAATATTGGTCCAACCATGGAGACCCTTCCAATATCATGGCCCGGAGATGCTTCAACAGCTACAATGTCGCCTGTTTCCAGCCTCAGGCTGTTGACATTCCGGAAAAATCCTTTTCTGGTATTTTTAAACCTGATCTCGACAATATCTGTTTCTTCAGGAATAAATGCAATGTCTTTTAACCAGTTGAAAGAATCAAGTTTATTTAAGCCGGGTTTATATTTTATATCATGTAACTGGAGCTCTTCACCATGCAGCCCCGATAATTCTTCATTTTCTGTCATAAGGAACTTTTAAGCAGAATTAATCCCGCAAAAGTAGTGAATAATTGAATCACTTTCAATAACCCTGTTACTTGTCAGTGGACGATAAGCCGGGTAATCTTAAGCCCCAGATCCAGGAAAATTATTTTGGCATTACCGTTTGCTTCGATATGAGCGAACGATTTATTAAGCTCTTCTGTGATCGGATAAATATTTTTCTGGTTGATAAATGGATGGAACTTTGAGGAAAACTCAGCCTCTTCTCCTGTCATGAATACAAGACTATTTTTCAGCTGATCAAGGGTGAGCATCAGATTTTCCCTTATTAATCGCAGGGAGAAGGAAAGAAATCTTTTCTGAGGTTCCCTTCCTATTGAAGCCATCTCCTCTGACCAGCCGATTACCGATACAACATCACGCTTCCAGGCAAATCTCATCAAATTCTTGAAACGTTCAAGGTTTAGAAGAGAAGAATCTTCATTTTCGCATAGTTCAATTGCCCTGTTTATATTCCCGTTGGAAACCTGTGAGATGTCATCTGCTTTTGCCTTGTGGATCCGGAATCTCTCTGTCAGATATGCTGAAATGTCACCTGTAGTGAATGAAGGGATCTTAACCATCTGGCATCTCGAGAGTATGGTGGGCACAACTTTGTCAGGTTCATCTGAAACCAGGAGAAAAAGAGTTTTTTCAGGGGGTTCTTCAATCAGCTTTAAAAGCTTATTTGCTGTTGAAAGATGCATCTTTTCAGGAAGCCAGATAATCATTATCTTGAAATCCGATTCAAAAGCCTTAAGGCCCAGCTTTTTCAGTATTTCAGATGCCTCTGACGCAAAAATCAGTCCCTGGGCATTTCCCACTTCGATTGAGTCGAGCCACTTATTCAGTCCGAAGAATGGAGCCTGCTTTACAAAATCACGCCACTGTTCAATATAATTGTCACTTACCGGCTCATTTATTTTTTTATCCTTAATTACAGGAAAAACAAAATGAAGGTCGGGATGGATCATCTTTTCATATTTGACACACGACTTGCATATTCCGCAAGAGTCGTGCTGCGACCTGTTTTCACAGCTCACGTACTGGCCGTAAGCCAGGGCCAGCGCCAGACTGCCACAACCCTCAGGGCCGGCAAAAATCTGAGCATGGCTTACCCGTTCCAACCTCACTGAACCAATAAGCTTTTTTATGATTTCCTTTTGCCCCGGAATATCGGAAAACTTCATCGGACAAAACAGTTTTCAGTTTTTTATAATGCTGCAAGAGCGGCATCATAATCAGCCTCAGTAGCAATTTCAGGAACAAGCTGAGTGTAAACTACTTTACCGGTTTCGTCAATTACAACTAAACTTCGCGCATAGAGACCTTCAAACGGACCATCAATCAGTTCAATCCCGTATGACTTTCCAAAATCTTTATCGCGGAATCCCGAAAGGGTAATGACATTGGTTATCCCTTCAGTTGTACAAAAACGGGTATGGGCAAAAGGCAGATCCTTTGTAATTGCCAGTACCACTACGTTCGTTTTTCCTGCTGCCATCTGGTTGAATTTACGCACGGAAGTGGCACAAATCGAGGTATCAAAACTTGGAGAAATACTTAATACAATTTTTTTCCCTTTCAGCTCCGACAGAGTCATTGTTCCCAGGTCTGATTTAATTAGCGCAAATTCAGGGGCTAATGTCCCTTTTGCAGGAAGGTTCCCACAGGTATTGACAGGGGTTCCTTTAAATGTAATCTTTGCCATAATTTTTTGTTCAAATTTAGTTAATCTTTTTAGAAGAGGAAACATTTAAAATTTATAGTTATTTCCAAAAATAGTGTAGGTTTGTATAAGAAAAAACTTGTATTAATTATAAAATATACGATCTATGAAAATGATTCAGGATTTCAATTTTAAAGGAATTAAAACCATTGTAAGAGTTGATTTCAATGTGCCTCTTGACAAGAAAACATTTGTTGTTACAGATGATACCCGTATCAGGGGAGCACTGCTTACCATTAAAAAGATATTGAGCGACGGAGGTTCGGTAATACTGATGTCTCATCTTGGCCGTCCCGAAGGAAGGATGGAAAAATATTCCCTTAAGCCTGTCCTGCCTGTTCTTGAAAAACACCTGGGAATGAAGGTCCTGTTCGCTGATGACTGTCTTGGGGAATCGGCTGTTAAAATGTCGGCAGCGCTTAAGCCGGGTGAAGTCCTGCTTCTTGAGAATGTAAGGTTCTATCCGGAGGAGGAAGGTAAGCCGATACTGCCCGAAACCGCGACGGATGAAGAAAAGAAAGCAGCCAAGGCTGAACTTAAGGTAAGACAGAAGGAGTTTGCCAAAAAACTGGCAACCTATGCCGATGTCTATGTTAATGATGCATTTGGTACAGCTCACAGGGCACACGGTACCACTGCAGTAATTGCCGATTACTTCCCGAAAGACAAGATCATGTTCGGATTCCTGATTAACAGCGAGCTGGCAGCTATGGACAAGGTCCTGCATAATGCACAGCGTCCGTTCACTGCAATAATGGGTGGCGCAAAGGTATCAGACAAGATATTGCTTATCGAAAACCTGCTCAACAGGGTTGACAACCTGATAATAGGAGGAGGAATGACCTATACATTCGTAAAGGCACAGGGAGGAAAGATTGGCAAATCGCTCTGTGAAGAGGACAAGCTTGATCTTGCTCTAAAAATCATTGAAAAGGCAAAGGAGAAAAATGTGAACCTTTATCTGCCTGTCGACAGCCTTAACGGCGACAAGTTTGATAATGAGGCAGCAACCAGAATTACGGCAATTGATGCTGTGGATGACGGATGGATGGGCCTTGATATAGCTGAAAAATCAATAAAGGAATTTTCGGAAGTTATCGGACGATCAAAGACTATTTTGTGGAACGGTCCGATGGGAGTGTTTGAGATGGAAAAATTCTCGAAAGGAACCACGGAGATAGCCAGGGCTATTGCAGCGGCAACCGCAAAAGGAGCATTCAGCCTTATAGGGGGAGGTGATTCAGTTGCCGCCATCAATAAGAACAACCTTGCCGATAAAGTGAGTTATGTCTCCACCGGCGGAGGTGCCATGCTCGAATATATGGAAGGTAAAAAGCTGCCCGGAATCACAGCGGTCAGGGGGGAATAGGGGAAATCCTGAAATAAAATTTTATAGGAGGGTGTACAAAATCTTAGGGTCCTTTGTATTACCTTTAGGACCTTTGTGGTTAAGTTTTAAATCATATCGCAAATCCGAATATAACGAAGTACGACACAAAGTTGCACATGGCAAAGTTCCAAAATATCATCTTTTGATACAGCCTCTTTCACTTCCAAAATTCACTTATCTTTGTAAATGATTATGAGGAAGATCTTGTTATATATTTTGCTGCTTTCACTATTAATGCAGGTCTCCTGCAGTAAGGACGATACTCCCGAAACCTCAGGGACCGCTACTATTAATAACACCAGGACCCTTGGCACGACATATTATGTTTACGGGTTTCTGTTTTCAGAAGCTAAAAAAGTCTCAACCCTCGATACCCCGCCGCCCGATATAACAATCGACAGCGATGGTACCAATTTGTTGCTGACGGCAAATAATCTTAACAACTCATTCTATAAAGCTGGTGAGTTTAACGATGCATCTTCAGCAGAAGCAGCATATGATAATCTTAAGTCAGCAACTGTTCTGCCAACGGAGTGGGAAGGACTGGCATATCCGTTAAAAACTCACCAGATCTGGATATACAGGTCAGGAACAAACAATTATACAAAGCTCCGGATTATTTCGACAATTTCCGAAGTACGGTCGGGAGTAGACTATGGCGAATGTACATTTGAATGGGAATACCAGCCCGATGGGACATTAACTTTCCCCGGTAAATGACAAATGATCTGACCGGTCTGATATTTGACCTGAAAGACAATGCTTCTTTTACTGAAACAGCCCTTAGGATATTCAGGTATCAGGCTGAACATAATCCCGTCTACAAAGTTTTCATTTCAAGCCTTGGAAGACGATCAAACAAGATAAAAAGCTTAAATGATATTCCCTTCCTGCCTGTAGGTTTTTTTAAAAGCCAGAATGTCATAGCTGAAAACCTGCCTGCTGAAATGATCTTCGAAAGCAGCCGGACAACAGGAACTGAACCAAGCCGGCATTTTGTACATGATCTGAAAATTTATGAGAAAAGCTTTCTGAAATCGTTCACCCATTTTTACGGAGACCCATCGGAATATTTTATAGCAGCCATTCTTCCTTCATATACTGAACATCAGGGCTCATCGCTGGTTTACATGATGAAGTATCTGATAAAAAAAAGCCTGAACAGCGACAGTGGATTTTATGCTGACAACTTTGGTGATCTGATCAGGAATATCAATAAGGCAAAATCTGCAGGGCAAAAGACTTTTATTATAGGTGTCAGTTTTGCTCTGCTTGACTTTGCTGAAGATTGCTCGCCTGACCTCTCAGGCACCATAGTCATGGAAACCGGAGGTATGAAGGGACGAAGGAAGGAGATTACAAGAGAGGAGCTGCATAATATTCTGATGCAAAAACTGAATCTGCAAACTGTGCATTCTGAATACGGAATGACTGAACTCATGAGCCAGGCATATTCAAAAGGGAGCGGTATTTTTAACTCTCCTCCCTGGATGAGAATAATGATAAGAGATCCGCATGATCCGCTATCGGTCATTAATGAATATGATAAAGCCGGAGGCATAAATATTATTGATCTGGCAAATATCTATTCCTGTTCATTTATTTCCACAAGCGATTTCGGGAAGCTGCATGAAAATGGCGGCTTCGAGGTTTCGGGCCGGTTCGATAACAGTGATATCCGCGGCTGCAACCTTATGGCAGAATAGTAATTTTTACAGGTAAACAATCCTCTTATTCCTGGCACTGGTATAAACAGCGAGTACAAGTTCGACTGCACTGCGTGCCTCAAGTGCATCTATTGCGGGAGGATTGCCGTTCTCAATCGACTTTATGATATCAAGAAGCTGACGTAAATGTCCTATATCGCTTATTGCTTTAGGATCGGATACTCCACCGCCGGAATTGTTATTTTCTGAAAACTTCTCCCTGAGTTTCTGATCGGATTCCCTTTCTTCATCAAAATTCCAGGCCAGTATCTTCTCCTCCTCAATAATTACCGATCCCTTAGTTCCAAGAATTTCAAGCCGGCGGAAGAATCCGGGATTGACAGTTGTTGAAGCTTCTATCACACCCAATGCTCCGTTTGCGAATTTCAGTGTGGCTGCGGCAACATCCTCAACCTCAAGATTCTCATGTCCCACAAGTCCTGTAAAGGCACATACGGCTTCCACTTTTCCCATACACCATCTCAGAAGGTCCACGGAATGTATCCCCTGGTTCATTAAGGCTCCCCCGCCGCTGGAAAGCAGGTTCGCCCTCCATTTTACATCTGTATAGTATTCGGGATTCCGGAACCATTTTACGTATACATCGCCCATTACAAGCTTTCCAAAACGGCCTTCATCAACTGCCTTTTTAAGTTCGGAGAAGACACGGCTGAACCTCATTGGAAATATTCCTGATACAACTACATTATGCTGGATGCCGGCATTGATAATCCTGTCGCAGCGCTCAAGAGTTATTTCGAGAGGTTTTTCAATTACGCAGTTTTTTCCTGCATTTATTGCTGTAAGAGCAGATTCGAGATGCAGTCCGGAGGGTGTGCAGATGCATACTATATTGATATTGTTGTCATTGCAAAGCTCCTCGGCAGTGGTGAATGGCCTGCAATTATATTTGGCGCTAAAGCTGGCAGTTTTTTCAGGATTATGATCAAAGACCCCTATAAGTTCTGCATCCATTATGGTATCTATAGCCCTTGCGTGGACTTCCGCAATTGCTCCTGCACCGATTATTCCAAACCCATGTTTCATGTTTTATCTTAAAGTCGGGTAGAAAGCATTTTCAATATGATCAATATCAGGAGTCTCTCCTTTTACAATTACGGTAATTACATCGAACCGGCTCTCCTTGTTCAGGTTATATCTTTGAATATACCCGTCGGCAGCAAAGATGATCGACCTCTGTTTTTCCCGGGTGATAGCATTTGCGGGGTGCTCCAGGTAATCATCAGTTCGCGTTTTAACTTCGACAAAAACGACAAAATCATTGTTTTCGGCAACAATATCCAGCTCTTTTTTCCCTGATCTCCAATTCCTGTGCCTGATCTTATAACCCGCTTTCTGAAGATATTCGATAGCAAGTGTTTCCCCTTTCTGTCCAAGAGATTGTGATTCACTCATATTTGGATAATTTAGAGAGAAAACGCGATTATATCTCTATTAGTTTGTTTTTGATGGCGAAAAGAATCAGGCTGGCAGTATTTTTTGAATTTGTCTTGCCCAGAAGATTGGCCCTGTGCTTGTCGACTGTCCTTTTGCTTATGAATAAAGTCTCTGCAATCTCCTGATTTGAAAGCCCTTCGCATATTTTAAGAAGGATCTCCTTCTCTCTTTTTGACAGGTTGGCCGATTTGCCTTCACTTTCGCGATGTTTAATTTTCTGAATAACATGATATAATAATTCCTGGGAGAAATAATTTCCACCCTTGCTTACTGTCAGGATCGCCTCCTTGACTTCAGAGATGTCCGAGTCCTTCAGAACAAAACCCTTGGCTCCGGCATCGACCATTTTATAGTAGTATTCCTCCTCACCATACATTGAAAGTGCTATAATTTTTATGTCGGGTTTCAGCTTAAGGCCTTTTCTTGTGGCTTCAATGCCATCCAGTTCGGGCATATTAATGTCCATCAGCGCAATTTCCGCATCGGTGTTCCTGAGAATATTAAGGAATTCTTCTCCGTTGGATGCTTCTCCTGTAACCTCAAAATCGGGAAATGCATTGAGCAATATTTTCAGGCCGTTGCGGAAAAGCTGATGATCATCTGCAATAATTATTCTGATTTTTTCCATGAAGAGGTTTATTCTATGATTTTGATAAGGGCGCTTGTTCCTTTTCCCGGTGTGCTTTCAAGGATGAATACTCCGTCAACTGACCTGACTCTTGTTTCAATATTTGACAGCCCCATTCCTATTGAATCCTCGCTTCCAAGTGATGATGTGTCGAAACCACGGCCATTGTCATAAAACTGCAAGGTAATGAATTTTTCATGTTTGTTTAATTCAATCTCGATTCTTGAGGCACCCGAGTGCCTGATAGAGTTATTTATAAGCTCGCATGCAGCCCTGTAAATTACCACCTCCTTTTCGCTTTCAAGTCTCTGGCCCTCCATATTCGACTTGAAATCAATCTCAATTGCTTTTGTCTGATTTATCTTTGCAATGAATGCTGATAATGCGCTTGAAAGTCCGAAATTTGACAAAACATGCGGGCTGAGATTGTTGGAAATGTCTTTTAAAGTATTGATGGCCTCATTCACCAGGTGATTGGTATTATTAAGTATTTCTGTTCCGGATGGGTCTTTTATACGTTCCCCCAGGGCGGAAAGCGACATCTTGACGGTCGACATTAATGGTCCGAGCCCGTCATGAAGATCTTTGGCAAATCTTTTCCTTTCATTTTCTTCAGTGTTAATAATAGCATTTATTACTCTTTTTTCAGATTTTATCCGGTCGCTGTCAGAACGCTTGAGAGAATAAAATAATTCCCGGATCAGGATTACGCCAACTATTATCATGAATGAGATGAAAACATCAAGCCAGTCATCTATTATCTGCCAGGTATAAGATGGAGCTCCCCGGAAATATTCAAAAAACTGGATTATTTTGCGGACTGCCATAAATGCAAACGATAATGATAAAAGTATCCATGAAATCCGGTATTTCGTAAGCTTCATGAACCTCAATGCTATTGATGCAGCAAGTATTTGCAGTACAATTGAAATAATCAGGGCAATTAACCTAACCATAGCTTCCGGGGAATTTATACAAAAATAGGAGTAATTTAATTAATGGCATAATGGTATAACAGCTATAGGCACAGGGGCACAATGGCTCAAGGGCTCAATGGCTCAATGGCATAACGGCTCAACGGTGAATGGCTCAATGGCTTAAAAAATAGGCCATCGCTACACTGCATTACGCCTTTGCGCCTTTGCGCCTTTACGCCTTTACGCCATTGCGCCTTTAAAACATAATACATCGCCTTTTATACATAATACATTCTTCCGCCTTTTTACTACTTTTGTCATTCTTAAATATAATTGATGAAACTCCTTTATAATCTTTTCATCCTGATATATATTCTGGCAGCCAGACTTTTATCGCCTTTCAATTCAAAAGCGAGGCTATGGACCATGGGCAGAAAAGGATGGGAGGCTTCATTACTTAAAAATATTTCACCGGGCAATACAAATATCTGGATTCATTGTGCTTCACTCGGCGAATTTGAGCAGGGCAGGCCGCTGATTGAAGCAATTAAGAAAGGCTTTCCGGAATATAAAATTGTGCTTACATTTTTTTCCCCCTCGGGATATGAGGTCAGGAAGAATTACAGCAGTGCCGATCATGTCTGCTATCTTCCTGCCGATACACCCGGGAATGCCGAAAGGTTTATTTCACTCGTAAATCCTGCAGCGGTGATCTTTGTTAAATATGAATTCTGGGATAATTATACCTCAGTAATAAAAAGGAACGGGATTCCGCTTTACCTGATCTCCGGTATATTCAGGATCAATCATCATTTTTTCAGATGGTATGGAGGATTTTTCAGAAAAATACTTTTCAGGTTCAGCCATATTTTCGTTCAGGATAACCATTCGATGGATTTGCTGACCAGGATCGGAATCAAAAATGTTTCTGTGGCCGGAGATACCCGTTTTGACAGGGTTGTTGAGATAGCTGATTCAGCAAAGAGCATACCTCAGATAGAACGTTTCAGAGGAAAAGAAGAACTGTTCCTGGCAGGAAGCAGCTGGCGGCCGGATGAAGAGATAATTGCCCGTTATATTAATATGTATCCGGAAAGGATGAAATGGGTTTTTGCACCCCATGAAATTGACAGACCAAATATTGACAGGCTCGAAAAACTATTCACCTGTGAGGTGGCCCGATTTTCCGGTTTTTCAGATAAATCAGCCGACGCGAGGGTTCTGATAATAGATAATATAGGGATGCTCTCATCGGCGTACAGGTATGCCTCGATAGCGGAAATCGGAGGCGGCTTCGGAAAAGGCATTCATAATGTTCTGGAGGCTGCATGCTGGGGAATACCAGTACTTTTCGGGCCTAACCATAAAAAATTCAGGGAAGCAGTGGAATTATTAAGTCTTAACGGGGCAAAAAGCTTTACCGGCTTTGAAGAATTTTCGGAGATAATTGATAATTGGCTGACTGACAAAAATGAATACACCAAATCAGCAGAAAAGGCTTCACTTTATGTTAAGGATAACGCAGGAGCAACAGCTAAAATACTGAGCAAATTAGCATTAAAAGATATTAACAAGCCTTTCTCATAAGTTGTTGACAACTATTACAGACGCGGTTAAAAGGCTTCATTTAAAGAGAAGTAAATTGCTGCTCCTTTATTAATAATTTGTTATTTATCGATGGTTCAGAGTATCATTCTATTACAATAATAATTAAACAAATATTACTTAATCCTTAATCCTAAATTTATGATAAAACTAGTGAAAAATGTCTTTATGATGTTGGTTTTCCTGTCGGTATCAGTTATGATCTACGGACAGGGGGCAACAACCTCAGGGATAAGCGGCAGGGTGGTTGACAGTGACGGTCAGCCATTGCCGGGAGCGGCAATTGTCGCAGTGCATGTTCCCTCAGGTACCCAGTATGCTATAACGACTGATGCACAAGGCAACTACCGTATTCAGAACATGCGCGTTGGGGGTCCCTACACCATTAAAATAACGTTTATCGGCTATTTGTCGAGCAGTTACACTGATGTTGTCCTGAAACTCGGGGAAATCTATGTTCAGAATGCTGAACTTGGAGAATCCACTACCACCCTGCAGGAGGTTGTTGTCTCCTCAGGAACCAGAAACTCAATTCTGAGTTCAGAACGGACAGGCAGTATGACTAACGTTAACAGCCGTGATCTTGCCACACTCCCTTCTATAAACCGCAGTATTACTGACTTTTCGAAGCTAACCCCGCAGGCGCAGGGTAACTCGATAGCCGGCCGTGACGGACGTTTCAATACTATAACAGTCGATGGCGCTGCATTCAACAATAATTTCGGACTGAGCAGCAACGCTCTTCCCGGAGGGAATGCCCAGCCAATATCACTCGATGCTCTTGAAGAGATCTCTGTAAATATAGCACCCTATGATGTTCGCATGTCCCAGTTCACCGGTGCCAGTATAAATGCAGTAACACGTAGCGGGGATAATACATTCAAAGGCTCTGTTTATACATATCAGCGCCCTGAATCATTTACAGGAAATTCGGTCGATGGGAATGAAGTTACCGGTGCAAACAGCAGGAGCCTTCAAAACTATGGATTCCGCCTGGGTGGCCCGATACTTAAGAATAAACTGTTCTTCTTTGTAAGCGGCGAAATTGAAAACGAAACTGTCCCGGGTGTAACCTGGAAGCCAAGCACTGATGGTATTTCCAATGCCGATCAGAAAATATCACGCACCCTTGAGTCAGATATGGTACTGGTGAAGAATTTTCTTCAGTCAACATATAATTATGATGCAGGCAAATACAAGGATTTTGATCCTTTCCAGAATAAGAATACGAAAATCCTTGCACGCATTGACTGGAACATAAATACAAATCACAAGCTAACACTCCGTTACAATGATGTTGTCGGAACATCCGATCAGGAGACAAATGCAAACAGCGGACCCCCAAACAACCTCCGCAACTCGGGAAGGATAAGCAGCCAGTCGCTGGCATTTTCAAATGCATTTTATGGATTCAAAAATACAGTACGCTCCTTTACAGGTGAACTTAACAGCAATTTCGGAAGCAGATTCTCAAACAAGTTCCTTGCCAGCTATACTTTCATTGAAGATACCAGAACCAGTAATTCAGAACTATTCCCCTTCGTTGACATCTGGAAGGATGGCGATCAGTATATGTCGTTCGGCTACGAGCTGTTCAGTTTCAATAATAAAGTGACAAACAAAACCTTAAGCTTCACTGACAACCTTACAGTTAACCTCGACAACCATACAGTGACCGGCGGAATAGCCTTCGATCATCTTTATTTCTACAATTCATATATCCGTGAAGGGACATCTTATTACAGATACGCCTCCGTTGATGACTTTATTAATGGTGCTGATCCTTCAGGATTTGGTGTAACTTACGGCTATAACGGGAATGATGCTCCCGGAGCTGAGCTGAATTTTGGATTGGCTGCTGCTTATGTACAGGATGAATGGCAGATGGGCCCGAAGTTAAAGGTAACCTATGGTGTTCGTCTGGAACTGCCGATTTACCTTGATGATCTTGAGGACAACCCCGCTATTTCGGCACTTACGTTTGCTGACGGCAAGAAGATGGATGTAGGTTCATGGCCCAGCAGTCAGCTACTGGTTTCCCCGCGTGTAGGGTTCAATTATGATATTCTTGGCGATCGTTCCCTCCAGGTTCGCGGAGGAACAGGCCTCTTTACTGGAATGCTTCCTTTTGTATGGTTCACAAACCAGCCAACGAACTCAGGACTGATCCAGGTTCCCGAGATCGGATGGGGCCCGGGTAATGTAAACCTTGTCGATCTTGATTTTCAGCCTGATTACAAAGCATTTATTGCCAGCAGGCCTGATATCTTCCCGCAGAGCCCAAGCACCCTGCCCAGCGGTGCTGCTCTTGTCGAGGTTTCAAAAGACTTCAAATTACCTCAGATCTGGCGTTCCAATATAGGTATTGATGTCGAACTTCCATGGAACATGATATTTACCGGTGAAGCGATCTTTTCGAAAGACATTAACGCTGTTAAGCAGGTAAATATTAATGAATCAGATCCTGCCGGTGTAATGATGGGTCCTGATAACCGTCAGTACTGGACCACCAACAAGGTTGTCAGCACAGTCGGAAGCGCAATGGAGCTTACAAATACCGACGAGGGCTACCAGATGTCATTGACTGCACAGCTGACAAGGAACTTCAGAAACGGCTTTGCTGGCATGTTTGCCTATACTTACACTCAGGCTAAGGATATTACAGCGAATCCGGGTTCGTCAGCTTATTCTGCTTTTTCATCCAACACTTCTGTGACCAGCCTGAATAATCCGGGTCTCAGCTACTCTAATTTTGCCACACCTCATAAACTAATAGGTAATATTTCATACAAAATAGAGTACGCACAGCATCTTGCAACAACATTTTCGCTCGTTTACCAGGGATATCAGACAGGACGCTGGTCCTATACCTACTCCAACGACCTCAACGGCGATGGTATTTCATCGGATCTGATGTATATTCCTGCAACAGCTGACGAACTGGATTTTGCAGACTACAGGGGAATGACTGCTGATGATCAGCGCAATGCTTTCTGGAATTATGTCAATAATAACGAATATCTCAGCAGCATGAAAGGCCAGTATGCAGAACGTTACGGTGAAATCAGGCCATGGCTCCACAGATTTGATGCAAAACTTCTTCAGGATCTTTTCACCAATTTCGGAACCGATCGCAGGTACACACTTCAGTTCAGCATTGACTTCCTTAATATAGGTAACCTTATAAACGACTCGTGGGGGACATATTATTATAATCCGCTTGCCAGCTATGAAAACGTGCGTCCTTTAAGAGTAAATAACAGAGGTACGGCAACCGCTGCTCCGGTGTATACCCTGAATGCAAATTCTCTTGACGATTTTGCCAGTAAGACAACAATCAGCAAAGATATCAGCACATCAAGTACCTGGGGTTGTCTTCTCGGAATCAGACTTCTATTTTAATGTAATAAACTCTTAAACCAAATCACAGGGGCTGTCTCAAAAGGAGAGCCCCTTTTTTTTTAACTTATCCTCCTGCTTAAGGTTAAGGTAAGGGTTGGGAATGATTTAGAAAAGTCAGCAAGGAGAGAGAATCAACCATGTATTTTTTAACTCTCAGATAATTAGGTATCTTACATTTAATCATAAAAATCATATTATTGTAAAAGCATTTATGTAGCTGATATACAACAGTTAACGATGCGGTTAATAACTACCTTGCCAAATGTTAATAAACTTAAAATTTTTGTCTTGCATTGAGATGTATGCTTATCTATTTTAGCAAGTACCCGCTTAAAAAATCAACGGTCGTTTAATAGTAACATAATCAGAGGATAACAGAATAATTTTTATATATGGGAGAGCTATTTGTCCAGGAATCAGCAATTACATCAGAAAAACAAATTGATGTTTCATCAACTGAAAACAGAAAAAAGATGAATGTGAAGGAGGCTGTCAAAGAAAAGGAAATAAAAACGGGGAAAGTCACTTATTCTCATGATGAAGCTGTTGATGCCAGTATCGGATATTTCAACGGAGATGAACTGGCTGCCAGGGTATGGGCAAATAAGTATGCCTTAAAAGATTCATTTGGTAACCTTTATGAAAAGACTCCGGATGATATGCACCACCGGCTGGCAAGGGAAATCCACAGGGTTGAACTTAAATACAAGAATCCGCTGCCGGAAGAACTTATTTATAATGTCCTGAAGGATTTTAAATACATTGTACCCCAGGGAGGGCCGATGACAGGCATCGGGAATGATTTCCAGATAGCTTCTCTTTCAAATTGCTTTGTTATCGGGAACGACGGAAAATCCGATTCTTACGGAGGTATAATGAAAATTGACCAGGAACAGGTCCAGCTCATGAAACGCCGCGGAGGAGTCGGTCACGACCTGTCGCATATCAGGCCAAAAGGGACTCCGGTTCTGAACAGCGCCCTTACTTCTACGGGAGTTGTTCCTTTTATGGAAAGGTATTCAAATTCAACACGCGAGGTTGCCCAGGATGGCAGACGCGGCGCTTTAATGCTGTCAATATCGATCAAGCACCCCGACAGCGGGAAATTTATCGACGCCAAGCTTGAGAGCGGAAAGGTAACCGGGGCAAATGTCTCAGTAAAGCTTACTGATGATTTCATGGATGCAGTAGAATCCCGGGGGCTCTTCAGGCAGCAGTATCCTGTTGTTTCTGATAATCCGAAATTTGTAAAGGATATTGACGCCGGCGAGCTTTGGAGCAAGATCATACATAATGCATGGAAATCGGCCGAACCGGGAGTGCTTTTCTGGGATACTATAATAAGGGAGAGCGTTCCTGACTGCTATGCCGATCTTGGTTTTGCAACAGTGTCGACCAATCCATGCGGTGAAATTCCCCTTTGCCCGTACGACAGCTGCAGATTACTTGCTATCAATCTGTACAGCTACGTGGATGATCCATTCACAAAGAAAGCCAGATTCAATTTCGACCTGTATAAGGAACATGTCGGACTGGCACAGCGGATGATGGATGATATCATCGATCTGGAACTTGAAAAAATTGATTCTATACTATCTAAAATTGAAGCTGATCCTGAATCGGACGAACTTAAGCAAGTTGAGAAAAACCTGTGGAAAAACATCCGGAAAAAATCAGAAGAAGGCCGAAGGACAGGTATAGGCATTACTGCTGAAGGCGATATGCTGGCAGGCCTTGGGCTAACCTACGGAACTGATGAAGCAACGAATTTCTCAGTTGAAGTCCATAAAACTCTTGCTCTTGAGGCGTATAAATCGTCCACTTACCTGGCAAAGGAGAGGGGACCGTTTACAATTTATGATTCAGAAAGGGAAATGAATAATCCCTTTATCCTCAGAATGAAAGAGGCCGATCCGGTGATGTATAATAATATGGTGAAATTCGGCCGCCGTAATATAGCCCTGCTGACAATTGCTCCCACAGGAACTACCAGCCTGATGACTCAGACCACCTCGGGAATTGAACCTATTTTCTCTGTCTTTTACAAAAGACGCAGGAAGGTCAATCCTAATGATAAGGATGTAAATGTGACATTTAAGGATGAAGTAGGAGATGCATGGGAAGAATTCAATGTATTTCATCACAAATTTGTTGACTGGCTGAAGCTTAGCGGGTATGATCCGAATAAAGTAAACAGAATGAGTGATGAGGAAATTACTGAAATAATAGCCAAATCTCCTTATAATAAAGCCTCGGCCAATGATGTGGACTGGATTGCGAAGGTCCGTATGCAGGGTGCAATTCAGAAATGGGTCGACCACTCTATCAGTGTAACAATTAATCTGCCTGCAGAAGCCAAAGAAGAGCTCGTAAGTGAACTCTACCTGACTGCCTGGAAGTCAGGCTGCAAGGGTGCAACGGTCTATCGCGACGGTTCAAGAAACGGAGTGCTGATAGCAGGCAAGAACGAACTACGGACTGAAAAGCTTAAACGTCCCAAAGTGCTCGACTGCGACGTTATAAGATTCAATTTCAATGAGGAAAAATGGGTCGCTTTCGTAGGGCTTAAAGAGGGAAGGCCTTATGAGATTTTTACAGGACTTGCAGATGAGGAGATTTTTCCTATTCCAAAGACCATTATCAAGGGTAAGATAATAAAGATGAGGATGGATGATGGCAAAACCCGTTACGATTTTCAGTATACCGACAAATACGGATATAAGAAGACCATCGAAGGACTATCGCATATGTTCAAGCCAGAATTCTGGAACTATGCAAAACTGATATCCGGAGTTCTCAGACATGAAATGCCCATTGCCGACGTGGTTAGTCTGGTTCAGTCGCTTAAGCTCGACAGTGAATCGATAAACAACTGGAAGAGTGGTGTGGAGCGTGCCCTTAAGAAATATATTCCAAACGGGACAAAGGCAAAAGGCAAATGTGGTGAGTGCGGCTCACATAATCTCGTTTATGAGGAGGGATGTCTGATCTGCAAAGACTGCGGATCATCAAAATGCGGCTGATCTGATTTGTTATTTTATTACCTTAAGTTCCTTTCCAATCTTTTCAAAAGCACTTACAGCTTTGTCAAGATGTTCAATCTCGTGGGCGGCAGAAAGCTGTACACGTATCCTTGCCTGACCTTTTGGAACAACCGGGTAATAAAAGCCTGTCACATAAATACCTTCAGTAAGCAGCTTTGCAGCAAAATCCTGCGAGAGCTTTGCATCATAAAACATAACCGCACAAATTGCTGAACGTGTTGGCTTTATATCAAAACCAAGAGCTGTCATCTTCTCAATAAAGTATGCTGAATTGCGGTGAAGCTTGTCCTGCAGTTCGTTGGTACCGGTCATCATTTCAACCATTTTAATTCCTGCAGCAGCAACCATTGGAGGGATCGAATTTGAAAACAGGTAGGGACGCGAACGTTGTCTCAACAGCTCAATAATTTCTTTTCTTCCGGTTGTGAAACCTCCAATCGCTCCTCCGAATGCTTTGCCCAGGGTTCCTGTTATAATCTCAACTTTTCCTTTTAGATCATAGAGTTCAGTCACACCCCTGCCGGTTCTTCCAACCACTCCGGCGGAATGCGATTCGTCGACCATAACCATTGCGTTATACTTTTCGGCCAGGGGAACTATCTTATCAAGAGGCGCCACATTTCCGTCCATTGAGAATACTCCGTCGGTGACGATCAACCGGAACCTTTGTTCCTGTGCAAGTTTCAGCTGCTTTTCAAGCTCTTCCATATCGGCATTCTCATACCTGTATCGCTGAGCTTTACAGAGCCGGACACCATCAATTATGGAGGCATGGTTAAGGGAATCTGAAATAATGGCGTCCTGATCTGTCAGCAGTGGCTCAAAAACCCCGCCGTTGGCATCAAAGCATGCAGCATAAAGAATTGTGTCTTCGGTTCCGAAGAATTCTGCAATTTTAAATTCGAGTTTTTTATGAAGATCTGTTGTCCCGCAGATAAATCTTACCGAAGACATCCCGTAACCATGATCGTTAAGGGAGGCTTGTGCAGCTTCAATAAGCTGTGGGTTATTTGATAGGCCAAGATAGTTGTTGGCACAGAAATTCAATACTTTCTGTCCTGTATCAAGAGTGATTTCTGCCCCCTGGGGCGATATGATTACCCTTTCATTTTTATACAGGCCGGCTTCCTTTATCTCGCTCAGAATAGTTTTTAAATGTTCCTGATAATTAATATACATAGCTAAAATTTGTTATAAATACCTTGTGCTCCTTTGAGAGTACTTTGAGTCCCTTTGTGGTAAAAAAAATTGACCACCAAGGATCACAAAGGATATCACAAAGGCACACAAAGTAATTCGTTTATAATTTAGTCCCAATTGAGAATGACTTTACCGCAATTTGTACTTTCCATGATATCGAATCCCTTCTGAAAATCGTCGATATAATATCGATGGGTAATAACCGGATTAAGGTCGATACCACCAATTATCATCTGTTCCATCTTGTACCAGGTCTCCCACATTTCCCTTCCATATATACCCTTCATTGTAATTGCCTTAAAGATAATGTCGCTCCATGGCACTTCAAAATTTGAAGGCAGAATGCCAAGCAAAGAGATACTCGATCCGTTATACATATTGCTTATCATTTCAATGAAAGCCTTAGGTGATCCTGACATTTCCAAACCTATGTCGAATCCTCTCATGCCAAGTTGTTTCACTGCATCAGAAATCTTTTCCCCCTTGGATGGATTTAAAGTCAGTGTAGCTCCCATTTTTTTTGCAATTTCCAGGCGGTAGTCGCTCAGGTCGCTTGCAACAATAAACCTGGCTCCGGCATATCTGGCAATTGCAATTGCCATGCTGCCAATCAGTCCGGCACCTGTTACAAGCACGTCTTCACCAAGCAGGGGAAACGATAATGCTGTATGAGTAGCATTTCCGAAAGGGTCCATAATGGCAGCCCACTCATCAGGGATCCTGGGATCAAGAGGAACCACATTTACGGAAGGTATCCTGACGAACTCAGCAAATGATCCGTCGATATTTACCCCGATCCCGATGGTATTTTCACAGACATGTTCTTTTCCCCTCCGGCAATTACGGCAATGACCGCAAGCCAGGTGACCTTCCCCGGTGACCCTGTCGCCGGGTTTAAGGTTCTTAACCCCTGCACCAACCTTTTCAATATGTCCCATATATTCATGGCCGATTACCAGGGGAGTTTTAATAGTCCTTTGTGCCCATGGATCCCATTCATAAATATGAAGATCTGTACCGCATATTGCTGTCTTTTTAACCTTGATTATTACATCATTAAGTCCGGGTTCCGGAACAGGGACCTCCTGCATCCATAACCCCTTTTCAGGCCTGGCCTTGACAAGCGCTTTCATTTTATCCATGTTGCGTAAAATTTGTCACTAAATTAATACAAATCTGCTGTACAAAAGCGGATTTTTCAAATACTAAATATTATAAGTGGTTTAGTTATCTTTACATAAATAATTTACACATTAGTAAGAGATGCCACAGGTACGAGTACGATTTGCGCCAAGCCCAACAGGTCCCTTGCATATTGGTGGCGTGCGCACAGCTCTTTATAATTACCTTTTTGCCAGGAAGCATAACGGGACATTTATCCTGAGGATTGAAGACACTGACCAGACAAGGTTTGTCGAAGGCGCTGAGGAATATATTATGAATTCGCTTAAATGGTGCGGAATAGCTTTCGGTGAGGGGATTGCTGAAGGAGGCGATTACGGGCCATACAGACAGAGTGACCGGAAACATATTTACAGGCAGTATGCCGATATGCTTTTCGACAAGGGCTATGCATATTATGCCTTTGATACATCTGAAGAACTGGAAACACTCAGAATAAAGTCGGAGAAAGAAGGGAAGACTTTCATTTACAATGCACAGAATAGGGAAAAGCTTAATAATTCGATCTCACTCGAGGATGTTGAATGGAACGCGAAGCTTGATAAAGGCGAACCTTATGTGATCAGGTTCAGGATGCCAACCGATGAGGATATTCATTTTGATGATATGATAAGAGGCCATATTGTTGTAAATACCAGTACGCTTGACGATAAGGTCTTATTCAAATCGGATGGCATGCCGACATACCATCTTGCCCATATGGTCGATGATCACCTGATGAAAATAAGCCATGTCATTCGCGGCGAAGAATGGCTGCCTTCCCTTCCCCTTCATGTTATGCTTTACAGGGCTTTTGGCTGGGATCCCCCTCTTTTTGCCCACCTGCCTCTTTTACTTAAACCCGACGGGAAAGGTAAACTGAGCAAACGCGATGGCGATAAACTCGGATTCCCCGTGTTCCCTGTTTTCTGGCCTTATGGTGAAACTGCCAGAGGGTATCGTGAGGATGGATACTATCCCGAAGCATTTATAAATATGCTTGCTCTCCTGGGTTGGAATCCCGGAACTGAACAGGAGCTTTTTTCGATGGACGAGCTTATTGAAGCTTTTTCAATCGAAAGAGTTGGAAAATCAGGATCACGGTTTGATCCTGAAAAAGCAAAATGGTTCAACCACCAGTATCTCCAGAAAAAGACAAATAATGAGCTTGCCTTTGAATTCAGGGAATTCCTCAGGGCAAAAGGCTATCATGTCGATATTGTGCATCTTGAAAGCCTTGTAGGGCTTGTTAAGGAAAGAGTAAGTTTTGTAAAGGATATCTGGGAACAGACCGACTTTTTCTTTAAAGCTCCTGATGATTATGACAGGGAGGTAATAAAAAAGAGGTGGCAGCCCGATACTAACGGTTTGCTCGGGGAGCTTCTTCAGGTTCTGCAGGGAATAGATGATTTTACACCTCCGGCAACTGAATCAGCTGTCAAAACATGGATTGAGGACAAGGGATATAATACCGGCGCCGTAATGAATGCTTTCCGGCTTGTAATAGTAGGCACACTGCGCGGTCCGCATATGTTCGACATAATAAGCTGGATAGGCAGGGGGGAGACTATTAAACGAATCCAAACCGGAATTTCAGTTATCGGAGAACAGTTCAGATGAACCTACCTCACCCCGGCGATTATATAGATATTCATACCCATCATGCAAAGCCTGCTGAAGGTACTTTTGAATTGGTTACTCTGATGGCACATGAGAACGTTTATCCGGATAACCTTCCCGGAAGGGCATATACAGCCGGAATTCATCCCTGGTATCTGAATAATGACAATCATAACCAGCTGCTGGAATTCATTCATCACTCAACCCGTAATTCAAATCTGGCAGCCATTGGTGAAGCAGGTTTCGATAAGCTCAGGGGACCATCAATGGAGCTGCAGAGGCTAACGTTCGAAGAACAGGTTGTAATTGCCGGTAAACACAGAAAACCTCTCGTAATTCATTGTGTAAAGGCATGGGACGAGCTGCTGGCGTCTCACAGGAATCTTAAACCGGAAACAACATGGCTGGTTCATGGATTCAGGGGGAAAAAAGAACTCGCTTCACAGCTGCTGTCGAGAGGGATGTATATTTCATTATGGTTCGATTTTGCACTGCGTCCCGAATCAGCTGACCTTATCAGTTTCCTCCCAGCAGACAGAATCTTTCTTGAAACTGACGGAGCAGATGTTGACATAAAAGAAATTTACAGGAAAGTCGCACATGATCTGGCAATTCCGGTAGATGAATTAAAAAAACTAATACTGACCAACTTTAATTTATTATTTAATAATGCTATTTCTTAAACACGGAGATGCACGGAGTTAACACCGAGTTTCACGGAGTGGCTTATAAAGCTTAAAACAGTGATACTCCGTGCAAACTCAGTGTCACTCCGTGGTTAATAAAAATATTTCAAATTTATCTGATATGTTGGACTGGCTCTCAAGGACAGAACTACTAATTGGGGAAGCAGGATTGAATAAGCTCCAGTCTTCCAATGTCCTGGTTGTCGGGCTGGGAGGGGTTGGAGCCATGGCGGCAGAATTGATCTGCAGGGCAGGAGCAGGGAAAATGACAATCGTCGACGGTGATATCATTCAGCCAAGCAACCGCAACAGACAGCTTCTTGCACTTAAAAGTACTGAAGGATCACCCAAAGCACTATTAATGGGGGAACGGCTGAAAGACATTAATCCGGATCTCGACCTGACAATAATTAACGAATATATCAAGGATGACAAAATGAAGGATATACTTGAAGGGGATTTCAATTATCTGGTTGATGCTATCGATACCCTGTCTCCTAAAGTCTTCCTGATTTTTCATGCAGTCGCAAAAAAGATTCCTGTTGTAAGCTCAATGGGAGCCGGTGGAAAGTTTGACCCTGCCAGAATATCGGTATGTGATATTTCAGAGACAACTGATTGCACTCTGGCGAGAATATTGAGAAAACGACTTCACCGTCTTGGCATAAGGGAGGGAGTTACTGCCGTCTATTCTCCTGAAGGAGTTGATAAAAGCAAGGTGGTAACAGCTGCGGGTGAGCGTAATAAAGCATCAATAGTCGGGACAATATCCTATATGCCTGCTGGCTTCGGGATTGCATGTGCTTCGGTTGTGATCCGTGATCTTGCAGGAATTCCAAGGTAATTTCTCTGTGTATCCCGGTGTGCCTATGTGTTTCTCTATGTAATTAAAAAGAACTTACACAGAGGGCCACAGAGAAGACACAGAGCGACACAGAGGACTAACGGGAAGAATTATTTTCGGAACTTTTTTTAAATATAAAATAGAAAGGAATACCGACAAATACTGTCAGCAGTGCTATTGACGATTCCATGGGCCTTTCAAGGAATGAGAGGATCAGGATAAGAACCCCGGCTGTCATATAAACCAACTGTGTGACAGGAAATCCCTTTATCCGTACAGCCCCCGGATTATTTTTTCTTAATCTCCAGATACCAAATACAGCAAGCAGAGGAAATATGCCAAGAGCAAATCCCATATAAGTAAGTACCTGTTCGAATGTTCCTGAAAGAACGAGGACTAATGATATAAGGCACTGAAGCAGTATAGAATTGGAAGGTACCTGGAATTTTTTATGAATTTTAGCAGCTGACCTGAAAAAGAGCCCGTCTTTTGCCATTGAATAATAAACCCTTGGTCCGATTATGATAAATGCACTCAGTGATGAGAATAAGGCAAAGGCGATCAGGATTGAAAACAATACCTCTGCCGATTTGCCGAAAAGACTGCCCATGGCCAGTCCGCCAACCGATATCACACCTTTCATTTTCTCCGGATTGATGCCGTAAACATATAATATGTTCAGACCCAGATATAGGATCATTACGATGGCAGTTCCGTATATCAGCGATCCTGGAAGATTCCTTGCCGGATTCCTGATTTCAGCCCCGAGGTAGGTTGAGGCATTCCAGCCGCTGTAAGCAAACATTATCCACATAAGCGAAAGGCCTATTGTCTTCCATCCGGCAAGTCCTGAAGGAATACTCCCCCCCTGTGCAAAATTTGAAAAATCTCCTCTGCCGGAAGAAAATCCTGCTGTTAATAAAATAACAATAAGCAGGATTTTCAGCAAAGTAAGTGTATTCTGTATCCTTGCTCCATATTTTATACCCCGGTAGTGGATAAAAGTAAAAATCAGGATTACGGAAACTGCAAGTACTTTTTTTGTCAGATCCGGACCCATCAGCCCCGTTTCCTGAATCCAGGCAGATAAACCCGGAACGGCTCTGGTGAAATATTCACTGAATCCGAGAGCAGATGCTGCAATCGGAGCAGAAAAACCAACAATAAAGGAGACCCAGCCGCTCAGAAAACCGAAAACCGGATGATACAATCTTTGAAAGGAAAAGGTATTCTCCGCCCGCTCCCGGCATTGCTGCCCCCAGCTCTCCATAGGAAAGAGCGCCGCACAGAGCTATTATACCACCGGCTGCCCATAAGACCAGCATAAGTACAGGATTGTTGAGTCCTGACATTAGAAGGCCGGAGGTTGTAAAAATTCCGGCACCGATCATGTTGGCAACAACAATATTGGTAGCAGGGAAAAGACCCAGCTTCCTCTCGAGTTTTTCTTCCGCCATAATCTGATTAATTATTTCTGGGCTCTTTTGTAGCTTATAGAAACCCCGCCTCCGGCACTGTTTACTGTTGTTTCATAATTTTTCAGGCTCCTGACATAATCAAGAAAACCTGCCTGACCACTGGATCCGCCATACCCGCCCCGTCCTCTGTCAGATATATTGTGTGCCGTAAAGCAACCGCCTACTTTAAGTTTGGGATCCAGATCAATAAAATAGTTTTTATACCAGTCTTTGTCAGCATCGCTGAAAACAAAATCAAAGGGCCCTTTCAGTTCTTTCACCAGCTTATGGGCATCAGCCAGCCTTGCATCAATGTATTCTGACAGACCTGCTTTCTTAAAATTTTCGATGGCAGTTTTATAACGCTCCTCATCAATTTCGATGGTAATGAGTTTTCCTCCTGTCTTGCTCAGAGCCCAGGCAATCCAGATGCCTGAGTGGCCAGTTGATGTACCTATTTCAACGGCAGATTTATAATTACCTTTGATAATAAGATCATAAAGCAGCTGGCCATCGACCCATGGTATGTTCATATCATACCACTGCCTCGAATGCTCATTGAGGAAATTTCTTACCTTTTCATCAAGAGCCTGATTTGGCGTTTTGGTTTGAGCTGTCACAATATTGTTGAATGAATCTAGGCTCAAAACCAGAATTAATATTGAAATAATCAGGAAATTCTTTTTCATATTCATGATTTATCGTTACAACCAGGAACATTATTTAGCGATAAAAGGTCCATATTTTTTGTTTCCGGAAATATATCACTTTCATTTTATAAATCAATTACAATTCTTTTCATAACTTTCCATAAACAACCAATTTTTTTAATTTCATTTTTCCCGGGTATGGAAAAAGAGTCAAAAAACAGCTGTCTCTTCCTTGCTGTCGGAGGACTGGCTATCTTAAATGTTGTAATTCATATTTACTTTTCCGGGAATCTTGAATACCACAGGGATGAGCTCCTTTACTTTTCCCTGGGCCAACACCCTGCATTCGGTTACGCAACTGTTCCCCCTATGACAGGCTGGGTAGCCTGGGCAATGCAGAATATCTTCGGGTACTCCCTTTTTGCTGTCAGGATTTTCCCCGCATTAATGAGCGGAGTGATGGTATTGCTGGTTTCTGCAATGGCAAAAGAGCTCGGAGGCTCAGGTTATTCAAGGATTCTGGCGGCTGCCGGGATGGTTGCTTCAGTATTTGGTCTCAGGACATTCCTTTTATTTCAGCCTGTGCACATCGACCTTATGTTCTGGACGTTGCTGTTTTATGTTATGATAAAATATGTAAACACTTCGTCCGAAAAATACCTTATCCTGCTGGGCATTATAATTGGTGCTTCTTTGCTGAATAAATACCTTATCGGATTACTTGTAATCATATTGCTGGTTATCGTCCCCTTTACCCGGCACAGAACGATATTCAGAAAGAGGAAATTCTGGATTGGGATTCTGGCAGGGTTTATTGTATTTCTTCCCAACCTGATATGGCAGATTGCGAACGGACTGCCGGTGATAGATCATTTGGCAGAGCTGAAAAGAACACAGCTTGTTAATGTTGACAGAAGCTCCTTTATGATTGAGCAGCTTTTAATACCTGGTGCTGTTTCAATATTGACAGTAGCGGGAATCATTTATTTATTTGTCAGCGGGAAAGTTTTGAAGTACAGATTCCTGGGAATTGCTGTAATTGGTGTTATTTTAGCGCTGATGCTGATGCACGGGAAGAGCTATTATACAATCGGGATATTTCCTTTCCTTATTGCTGTCGGTGCAGTATCATGGGAGTATATCCTGAAAAAAAGATGGTCAAGGATTCTTTTAGCTTTGCTGATTATAATTATGACATTACCGGCTTTGCCAATTGGGATCCCGGTTTATAAAACGGAGAAGCTTGTCAGCTACTTCAGCAAGATCGGCAAAGACTATGGACTGGATTTTATATGCCGTTTTGAAGACAATACAATTCATTCTCTGCCACAGGATTATGCTGATATGCTTGGATGGGAGGAGTTGACCACCATCACCAATAAAGCCTGGCTGATGGTACCGGATAAAAAGGCAGCATTTATATATTGCGAAAACTATGGTCAGGCCGGTGCAATAACGATTATTGGAAAAAAATACGGATTGCCTGAAGCAGTAAGTTTCCATGAAAGCTTCCGGTACTGGATTCCTGAAAGATTTGACCCGGATATAACTTCAATGGTTTATATAAATGATGAACCGGGCGATGATGTGAAGCAAATTTTCAGAAAAATAACCAAGGTTGGCAGTATTCAAAATCCTGACGCGAGGGAATACGGAACTTCAGTTTACCTGTGCCAGGATCCGGTGTCGGAGCTTTAATCAATTCTGGATAAGAAGAATAATGGACCTTTAAACAATCATTAAATATGTTTAGGCAATGAAAATACTCAGAATAATCTTAAAAGTCATACTATTTCTAATTCTTCTTTTTGCAATTGGTCTTGCCGGAATAATAATATATGCGCTTGTTTCCGATTACAAGCCTGAAGCAAAAACTGAGGTTTTCAATTCCAATAAGCCCGATAAGCTGACAGATACCTCTGAAATTTCAGTTTTATGCTGGAACATAGGATATTGCGGGCTTGACAAAGATATGGATTTCTTTTACGACGGGGGCACAAAAGTATTTACTCCAAGGGAGAAATGCATTGAAAACCTTGATGCCGTAAAAAGGTTCTTTGAAATCAACGATTCAGTTGATTTTATTCTGATACAGGAGATCGATAAAAACAGCAAACGGAGTTATAAAATCAATCAATTTGATACTCTGAGTAAATTAATGAATGATCATCATCCTTTTTTTGCCAAAAACTATGATGTGTTTTTTGTTCCGGTACCACCAGCCTCCCCCATGGGAAAAGTCGTGTCGGGTATCGCCACCTTCAGCAGGTTTTTACCCTCTTCATCAGTAAGATATTCTTTCCCGGGAGAATATGGATTCCCGAAGCAGCTTTTTATGCTCGACAGGTGTTTCCTGGTGAACAGATATCCCCTTGAAAACGGGAAGGAATTGCTGATTATCAATACTCACAATGAAGCTTTCGATCCTGGCGAGATACGCAGAACCCAGATGGCTTACCTTAAGGAGTTCCTTCTTGCGGAATATGAGAAGGGCAACTTTATAATTGCAGGAGGCGACTGGAACCAGACCCCTCCGGATTTTAAGCCGGAGTTTGGCATTAACAAGGTTAATACTGAACAGATGATGATGAATTCAGATTATCTTCCGCCGGATTGGAAATGGGTTTATGACAACCGTGTCCCAACAAACAGGTCTGTTATTGCGGCTTATGATCTATCATCAACCACAACGACACTCATCGATCTTTTCCTTATTTCACCAAATATTGAAAACATCAGCACAGAATGTATAAACCTTGATTTTGAAAATTCGGACCATAACCCGGTCAGAATGAAAGTGAGACTTCAAAAATGAAAGAGATTGATTTGTCTTTAAATATTGATTAACTTGTAAAGAATAATGTTGCTGGTTGCTGGTTGCTGGTTGCTGGGTGTAGCAATGTCACCTGGCACCTTGCATCAGGCACCTGGGAACCTCAGCTAACAATATGATCTAACTAAACAAAGAGAAATATGAGAATATTAATTACCGGATCTGTCGTATTTGTGATCTGGGCTTTTTTCTCCACCTGGCTTTTTGTGGACGTGCTGAGGCCTGCGCTGAAGAAACCTATCCTGGTCGAAGCAGTTCCTGAAACCACAGATAATGTGGCAGATTCATTGGCGGAAATACATACGCTGATACCGAAAGAACTTGTGATCGGGCACGACTTTGATAGAGCCAGGCTTGAGACTGATCCTCAGATTGAAACAGGCCTGACAGAATTTAAGAATTGGCTCGATAAGTATCCTGAATCTGTGCTTATTATCACCGGTTATACCGACCTGGTGGGGACTCCGGAATATAACCTGGCTCTCGGACTGGAAAGGGCTCAGGCAGTTCAGAAATTCCTTGAAAGAAAGGGATTCGAGGCATCAAGAATGGAGGTCTTCTCCAAAGGTGAGGAAGACCCGGTGGCAGGTTATATTACTGCCGACGATAGAGCAAAAAACAGAAGAACAGTAATCTCAGTAAAAAAATAGTATTATGAATGCATTACTTATACAACAAGTTATGTCTGTACCGGTTGCAGTCATTTTAATAATTGCATTACTGCTTGTAGCCGGGCTGGTCGGGTATCTTACAGCCTGGTATTATGCCAGATCAATTTATACTCCTGTTATTAAAAAGCTGGAAGAAGAAAAAGTTCAGCTGAACCGTGAGATTACAGGTCTGAAGGATAATATTACCAGGTTAAAAGCCAAAATCGCGGATCTTGATAAGAAAGTGGATGACCTCGATAAGGATGTGTCGGAGAGGGAGAGGGAGCTATCGAAAAAGAACGACGTCATTACAGCCCTTGAAAACGAATTAAAAGAGCTGAAGAAGATTAAGGCCTGAAATTTCTGATTCGTATTACCATCTGATTAATAAACAGTTTCAATTGCCTGTCAGCTTTAGCTGACGGATTGAAGGGCCTCCTTCTGACAGGGACTTTAGTCGCTCACCTGTTGGGCTAAAGCCCATAGCAAGGAGAGGAGCTCCTTACCGTTGGCTGAAGCCAACGGCAATTGAAACAAGATCCGGGCCAGAGAAATTTTACAGAAAGCTGAAGTAAGAGATAGTAAGCGGAATTCTATTTAAATCCGGGATTACTAAGGATTCAATTGCCGTCAGCTTTAGCCGACATTTGAACGGGAATCCGGGATCAATTAGAATTCAATTGCCGTCAGCTTTAGCTGACGGTAAACGATTCTATCTCCTGGAGGGACTTTAGTCCCTCACCTGTTGGGCTAAAGCCCATAGTAAGGAGAGGAGCTCTTATCCGTCGGTTGAAACCGACGGCAATTAAAAGGGGGGACTGGAAGATAAATAAAATGTGTAAAATGAGTAAACGTCATTTCTTTGATATTTACTCATTTTTCTTTTTTTGCATTGGCATTCTGGTTTAGCCCCTCTCCCTATGAAGGACAGCGGATTAATGCTTACGCATTTTTACAAGGTTTTCCTTCCATATCCTGTAATTATCATTAATTGTCTGTCCCAGCGGAAACTCACCCTCATTGTCAAATTTTGCTCCTGTGATTGTGTTATTTTCTCCCCGATTAAGAACTGTTGTGGTATTTTTACCGCCGCCGACAACCGTATTATTATCTCCGCAAAGAATAATTTTATAACCCTCCCCGAAGTCCGGATCCCACCAGTCCCAGTCGAATTTTAATTCAGAGCAAACCAGGTTAGAAAAATTGTTGCCTAGCATAACGTGAGTTGACTGTCCGTTCATCCACATATATGCCTGTTTTCGCCTGCCCTGTGAATTTATTATTCCTGATTACGGCATCATCAGTGATCCAATTCCAGATGCCAACCGATGTAGAACCCTTCAGGTCAAACAGGTTGCTTTTGATCAGTGCTAAAACGGGATTTTTATTGTCTATAATTCCAGCACCCTTACGGTCATCTGCAATTGTGACTGCACCCCATGAATCCGTTGCATGAAATATATTCCCCGATATTTCATACTGGCAACCTTCACTCAATTTAAATTCGTTACATCCATAAGCATAATATAAATTCATATGCTGTGGTTAGAGTATAAAATTCATTACCCGAAATAAGAGTACTGCCACCAATGTTATCTGCCAGTGCAGAGTCCCATGTCGACTTTAACAGGTTTGTTATTCATGAATACTGTTCTTCCGTCTTCAACACCGAGGTTTGCCCAAAGCCTTATTCATTTTGTTGAATATACAGTTAGTCACCGTTATATCTGTATTTGAATACGGTATATTGTTGTTCCCATAAAAATCCGGCCCGCAGCCAATTGCTTGCATAAACTGTATACCATCCATCCGGGACCAGATTACCTGTGAATTCAACCTTTTCCACCACTGCCATTATTTTGTGATCTTCTGGCAGTTCAGACAACTCATTAAATGCCCAGTCGTGTAAACCAAGGTATCCCCATAGGATATCACCAGGACATGGTATTGCCTTCCAGGTTCCGGAAAGACATATCCGAAATTAGGACATTGCCTCTGAGGAACTTTAAAAGCTCCGGAGCAAGATTCGCAATGTACATGTCAATGTAAGGAAGATCGGGAAGCGGTTCGATGATTGTCTTTCCCATCCCTGCACCCTTAAATGATCCGACAAAATCCTCAACAAGGATAAAGCCGATATGGTATTCACCCTCGGCAAGCTGAACTGTAGATCCTGGACCTGCAGCCTTAGCCAAGTTAAAAGCATCGGTCAATCCTCCGGTGTCATCGCCGCCGCTGGGTGAATAGGGAATCACCTCTCCGAAGCAGCTTTCAGATTTGAACCATTTGCCAGATCAGGAGCAAAGCCATCCTCAAGTTTGTCCTTCGAGCAGGTGGACAAAAACAACATCAGCACCGGGCTGAGTAAAAAAACAAGTTTTTTCATAGCTGTAAGATGTAAGTTAATGAATAAAAATTTAGTTAATAGCCTATTATTTTATGCAAAGTTCGACTACCAGAAAATCAAATTCCACCCCATTTGGACCATAAAATTGTCATTTTGTGCCATTAACTAATGGTTGGTCAAAAAGGAGGGATAATGAATTCATTTGCTGACAAAAAATTCGTAACTTTTTAAAAGAATTTCAACAAGGGGGGAATATCTAACCGATCATTCTGGAAGCTATGATGGCGAACCTCAGATACCTGATTCTAACCTGTCTTTTTCTTTCAGTACAATTTGATATCTGTTGCCAGAAAATTCTTGATCCCGAATACATTCCTCCCGATGTATGGTGGAATATGTTCCTCACAAAGGGAGGGGAAGCAAGCCAGGAAACAATATGTCTGCTTATTGATAGTAAGGGATTTTTATGGTCAGGGACCGAAAACGGACTTTACAGGTTTGACGGTATCCGATATATTGATTATGGAGTGAGCCGGGGAGATAATAATGGATTTACCGGGTACACTGTCACTAATATCTTTGAGGATTCTCAGGGTACAATCTGGATTGGTACTTCCGAAGCACTGAACAGGCTTAATCAGAAGACAGGCACATTCCTGCATTATGTTCCCGACTCCACTGATAAATCACCCACTGGTAATTTTATCAGGGCAATCAGAGAGGATAGTGACGGATTATTATGGATTATTACAAGAAAACACATTTTTTCATTTGACCGGGGAAGTGAACTTTTTACAAAGTACCCCGTTGATTCACTTTCATGGACCCCTCAGGATGTCTTTTACTATGTTGAAAATGAGTGCTTTATTGAAGATGATTCCAGAAATAAATGGTTTGTGACATATAAGGGTCTGTATAAGTACAATTATCAGATTAAAAACTTCGGTAAAGTTATACTCGATGAAGATAATAGCTTTAATAATGATGATATTAAAGTAAATTGTATAACCAGGGATGAGAATGACAATATATGGATTGGGACAGCTGGTTCCGGATTAATTCATTGGAATAATGCCAGGGAAAAACCTGAAAGAATTGAAATTGGGGATTCAGAAGAAAAAAATGAATCCTTTAATTCTGTGTCTTCAATATTGGCAGATAAAAACGGTTCAGTATGGACCTTCGGGAATTCTACTTTTGCAAACTATGATCCTGAAAATAAAAGGTATAAGAAATATATTTTTTTATATAAACACAGATCAGTATATGAATCCCCCGGTTCAGATGTCTGGATTGACTTTTCCTACCAGTCTAGTGATGGGACAATCTGGTTTTTTAACAGAATGGCAGGACTGATGTTCAGATTAAATCCTTTAAGTGAAAAGCTCTCATTATACCGGACACCTAACTTTGTTGTTTATCAGTGTATAATGGACAAAACAGAGTCATTCTGGTTCGCAAGTATTAGGAATAATATTTCCAGGCTTGTTACCAATAACATTCCTTATGTGTCAGTTTTAGTTACCAATACTGCCCGTGTTGATCCGATACACAAACGTAACATCTTTGAGGATGAAAATGGCAAGGTATGGTTTATGTTTAATCTTGGAATAAAAGTCTGCAATAATTTCGATATCAGTTCATCCCTGAAGTTAACTCAATTCAGATTTCCGGATGGAGATACTACAGCTATTACTGGTTTTAAAGACAGGGAAGGAAATCTATGGTTTAGTTATGAGAATGGTAAGATAACAAAATTTGATCCCAGGAAAATGATTTGTCAGGACCTTACACCCAAATATGCTCCTTACAGACCTGCCATGACCCATCTTCCGATTTTTCAGGAAGACAGTACAGGAAATCTGTGGATTGCCACTGCAGTCAATGGTATTTACCGTTTTAATAAAACCAGGGGTAAGTTTGAACATATCCTGGATCAGGAAAAGTATTCAGATGAAGATACTCAGGGAATTCTTATAGATTTTCTGATAGACAGCCAGGGGGATTTCTGGATCTTAACAGGGAGGTCGCTCTTAAGAATTAATGTGCCTGAAAACAGAATTGTCAATTATGCAAACTATGGCAAAGGTATATTTAAAGCACTTGGAAGCAATATTCGTGTAGCAGAGGACACTAAAGAGAATATATTAGTTCTTAACAGCAGATCAGGACTTTATCTCTTCAGCAGGCAGGATAATAGCTTCAAAAAAATAAACATAATTTATGAAGAAACAGATGCTTATTACTACGATCTTCTGATTGACAGAGATGATAAGGTATGGATTGCACATAACAGTGGAATTACAATATTTGATCAGCAGTTAAAAGAAATTCGCACCATAAAAACTCCAAAACTTCAGTACGATATACAATCTTATCAGATTAAAACTGGAGAAATTCTGTATCTAAATGAAAACCAATTGTATATCTTCAATAAGGATATTCCTGTAAACAATTATGTTCCACCTGTCTATATAACAAGCCTTTTAGTAAATGGTAAAAATTACAATGAGATCTTCCCTGAGGGAGGTGAAATAAGTTCCCTTAGGACTATTGAACTTCCTTTTAAATATAATACTCTGAGCTTCGAATTTGCTGCCCTTAATTTTCTAAACCCTGAGCAGAACAAATACCGTTATTTTATGGCAAAAAGTGATAAAGACACAATAACGGTTTCTTCCGGTAATGCAGCTGATTATAAAAGCATTCCTTCAGGACGTTATAAATTCTGGGTCACGGGGTCAAACAATGATGGTCAGTGGAACAAGGAAGGTGTATCCCTTGAAATCCGCATTCATCCTCCCTGGTTCAGATCTGTTATTGCTTATATTATTTATGTTATTGCTTTTATTTCTTTATTGGCTGGCTATATCAGGTTCAGAACTTATCGTCTTAGAAGAGATAAAACAAGGCTCAAAGCTGAAATAGAAGAAGCTACTGCAGAGCTTGAAATAAAAAACCGGAAGCTTGCCGAAATTGACAGGATAAAGACTCATTTTTTTACTGATATTTCACATGAAATACGAACCCCTTTATCTCTTATCCTGGGACCACTTGAGAACATTTCAAAGGAAGAAATGCTCAGCAGCAGGATGTCGGTGATGATCGATCTGATGAAAAGTAATGCTCAGCGGCTGATGCACCTTGTAAACCAGCTTCTTGATATCTCGAGGCTTGATGCCGGTAAAATGAAGATCACACTGATTGAGGATGATATAGTAAAATGCCTGCGAATACTTGTTTACGAGTTTTTATCAATGGCCGAAAGCAAGCAGATAAGCTATATAGCTGATCTGCCCGAAAAGAGTTTTAAAACCTGGTTCGACAGGGATAAAACTGAAAAGATAATTTCGAACCTGCTGACAAATGCATTCAAATATACTCCTCGAAAAGGAGTAGTTCAGTGTGTTGTCAAAATTGAAAATGATAAAAACGAAAATTCATCTCCTCTGCTTAAGGTAAGAGTCCTGGATTCAGGGCCGGGAATCAGTAAAGAGCATCACGACAGGATCTTTGATAGATTTTACAGGATAGAGGGACATCATGAGTCTGACGGACATGGAACAGGTATAGGTTTATCACTTGTTCAGGAGTTTGTTTCATTACTGCATGGGAAGATCGATGTTGAAAGTACACAAGGCAAAGGATCTGATTTTTCAATTACACTGCCACTTGGAAAAGACCACCTTCCCGCAGAAGAGTATGTGATTACTCAGTTTTCTGAAGGGATTCCTGATAAAAAAATTAAAGACACAGTCAGACAGCAATATAATTCAGGTTCGGTTATAAAGGAGGAAAATGGAAAATTGAGGATACTGATAATTGAAGATAATGAAGACCTGCGAAAATATATAAAGGAGTCCCTGTATAAGGATTACATTATTCTGGAAGCAGAAAACGGCAGTGCAGGAAGAAATGCCGCATTCACAATGATGCCGGACCTTATAGTAACAGATATAATGATGCCTGATCTCGATGGCATATCATTATGCAGACAGATTAAAAATGACGAACGGACAAGCCATATTCCGGTAATACTTTTAACGGCCAAAGCTGCATCAGACGATAAAATCGCAGGTCTCCAATCGGGAGCTGATGACTATATTATCAAGCCTTTCAATATGGATGAACTTGGTACAAGAATATCCAATCTGCTGGCAATACGCGAAAAGCTAAGGCTTAAGTATGACAGGATCCATATAATGGACTCCGGAAAGTGGATTCCTGAATCGGTTGATGATAAATTCATGGAAAGGATTTTAAAAATAATTAATTCCAATCTCCGCGATCATAATTTTGATGTGGGATGGCTCCAGGAACATATAGGAATGAGTAAAACGCATCTTACCCGGAAACTTAAAATACTTACAGGGTTATCACCGGGTACATTAATTCGTAATATACGGCTTGAAAAAGCTGCAGAGCTTCTGAAAAACAATAAAGGAAACATTACTGAAATAGCAAACATTGTCGGGGTATCAAATCCTTCAAATTTCACAAAATCGTTCAGGAAATATTTTGGTGTCTCTCCAAAGGAGTATTCAAAACATAAAAATACAATTCACCCCCAGGTCAGCAATGAGTGGAGCTGAATGACTTCAATCTTCTATCTCTGAGTGATATTCCTGAAGCGACCTTACTTTGTATTCCCCAAGTTGTCTCTCCTTGATCCCTTCTGTAGCAGAACGGGCAGCTGAGGTCGTTGTGATGTATGGAACCTTATATTTGATCGCATTCTTCCTGATATATGAATCATCATATTCGCTGAGACGGCCGGCCGGGGTGTTTACCACAAGATCTATCTCCTTGTTCTTGATGGCATCAACAATATTGGGCCTTCCCTGATGTACCTTCAGGATAAGTTCAGCCTCAATGCCGTTCTCTGCAAGAAACTGTCTTGTTCCTCCGGTCGATAATATTCTGAATCCCATGTCCCTGAAATTCCTGGCTGAATCGATAATCCGGTCCTTATCACGGTCAGCAATTGTTATCAGAACAGTTCCTTTTATCGGCAGGGATGACTGCGTTGCCTCCTGTGATTTAAAGAATGCCATCCCGTAGGAATCAGCCATTCCCAATACTTCACCCGTTGACCGCATTTCAGGACCCAGAAGCGGATCGATGGAGGGGAACATATTGAACGGAAATACGGCTTCTTTAACCCCGATAGTGTTTAATTGTCCTTTTTTTCAGGTTGAAATCAGAAAGCTTTTGCCCCAGAAGTATCTGGGTTGCTATCCGTGCCATTGAGATATTGCAGACCTTCGATACAAGAGGAACAGTCCTCGAGGCTCTTGGATTGGCTTCAAGAATATATACAGTATCCTCATAAATTGCATACTGGATATTCATAAGTCCGACGACCTTTAGTTCCATTGCAATCTTACGCGTATAATCATAAATAGTTTTTTTGTGATCTTTCGCGATCACCACAGAGGGTATCACGCAGGCTGAATCGCCTGAATGGATACCTGCATATTCGATATGCTGCATCACGGCCGGGACAAATGCATCGACTCCATCCGAAATTGCATCAGCCTCTGTTTCAATAGCATCCTCAAGAAATTTATCGAGAAGAAGAGGTCTGTCGGGTGAAACTCCGACAGCTTTTGTTACATATTCTTCAAGCATCTCCTCATCGAGAATAATCTTCATTGCCCTGCCTCCCAGAACGTAGGAGGGCCTTATCATAAGGGGATACCCAATCCTTTCCGTTATCTTAAGAGCCTCATCCAAATTGCTGGCCATTCCGGATTCAGGCTGAGGTATCCCAAGCTTATTTATAACCTGCCTGAAACGATCACGATCCTCTGCAAGATCGATCACTTCGGGAGTAGTGCCGAGAATTTTAACTCCGGCTTCAGCAAGCTCCTTTGCAAGGTTCAGAGGAGTCTGCCCTCCAAACTGAACGATGACTCCTTCAGGCTTCTCCTTCTCATAAATACTCAGTACATCTTCTGCGGTAAGGGGCTCAAAATAGAGCTTATCGGATGTATCATAATCGGTTGAAACAGTTTCAGGATTACAGTTAACCATTATCGATTCATAACCTGCATCACGAATGGCAAATGCTGCGTGGACGCAGCAATAATCAAACTCGATGCCCTGACCTATCCTGTTCGGACCGCCTCCGAGGACCATTATCTTTTTCCTGTTGCTAACCTCAACCTTATCGGGGGCATTGTATGTTGAAAAATAATAGGCAGCATTCATAACCCCGCTCACCGGAACCGGTTCCCATGCTTCAGAAAGACCGAGTGAAATACGTTTTGCCCTGATAACTTTTTCGTTTATTCCAAGTAACTTTGAGAGATATCTGTCGGCAAAACCATCTTTCTTTGCCAGTATCAGCAGATCATTGGGCAGCATCATTCCCCTGTAACCAAGGATTTTTTCCTCAAGTTCAACCAGCTCCTTCATCTGCTGTATGAACCATGTTTTGATAAAGGTTTTCCTGTGGAGCTCTTCGATATCGGCGCCCTTACGCAAAGCTTCATACATTATGAACTGCCTTTCGCTTGAGGGATGATTCAGCATATTCATTAATTCTTCAAGCGACTTTTTATTGAAATCCTTAGCGAACCCCAGCCCGTACCGTCCGATCTCAAGCGATCTGATTGCCTTCTGTAAAGCCTCCTTGTAGGTTTTACCAATACTCATCACCTCACCTACAGCCAGCATCTGTGTCCCCAGTTTGTCCTCAAGCCCGTCAAATTTCTCAAAAGCCCAGCGTGCAAATTTAACAACCACATAATCACCTGATGGAGTGTATTTATCGAGTGTGCCTTCCCGCCAGTATGGTATTTCATCGAGTGTCAGTCCTCCGGCGAGCAGTGATGATACGAACGCTATCGGGAATCCGGTTGCTTTTGAAGCAAGTGCCGATGATCGTGAAGTACGCGGGTTTATTTCAATTACGACCACTCTTCCGGTAACAGGATCATGGGCAAATTGAACATTTGTGCCGCCTATGACCTCAATTGCTTCAACAATATCATAAGAATATTTCTGCAATCTTTTCTGAAGTTCAGGACTGATCGTGAGCATGGGGGCAGTGCAGAATGAATCGCCGGTATGAACACCCATTGCATCCACATTCTCGATAAAGCAGACTGTTATCATCTGGTTTTTTGAATCTCTCACAACCTCCAGCTCAAGCTCTTCCCATCCTAAAACCGACTCTTCAATAAGTATCTGGTTTACAATGCTTGCAGAAAGACCCCTGCTTGCAATTGTCCGAAGCTCCTCAACATTGTAAACAAGGCCCCCTCCGGTGCCACCCATTGTGTAGGCAGGTCTTATGACTACCGGGTATCCGAGTTCAGCTGCAACCTTTTCAGCATCTGGAACAGTATTGACTGCCTTGCTATCTGGCATATCAATGCCCAGACGGGTCATTGTTTCCTTGAAGGCTGTCCTGTCCTCACCTCTTTCTATTGCATCGACGTTAACACCTATAACTTCAACATTGTATTCCTTAAGGATTCCTTTTTTTGCCAGAAGAGAAGAGAGGTTTAATCCTGTCTGCCCGCCAAGGTTCGGAAGCAGGGCATCGGGCCTCTCTTTCTTGATAATCTCGGTAAGGGCATATTCATTCAGGGGCTCAATATATGTGGCATCGGCAATCCCCGGATCGGTCATTATCGTTGCAGGGTTCGAATTTACAAGAACTATTTTATAACCTAACGACCGCAGTGCTTTGCAGGCTTGTGTACCTGAATAATCAAATTCACAGGCCTGTCCTATGATAATAGGACCTGAACCAATTATAAGAACCTTCCTGATATCTTCTCTCCTGGGCATGATGTTACAAATTTTGAGAGGCAATTTAAGAAATCAATCTGATTAAATCATTAATACTTTGTTTAACTATGAGATCCCTTCAATAATACCTGTGATTGAAAAAAAGCTTTAATCTTAAAAAGCGACGTTAGAATATTATAGTAAATTATATAGTTAATAATCAGCATTTAGAAAAATAATGTTCGGAAAATAGCATTAAATACCGAACATTTTATAATTTCTGATTGTTTATCATTCATAATTTAAAAAATATAAATGCTATGAAAAAATTTGAATCTATTTTCAATCTGAGAAATGCGGTTCTTGGCCTTGTATTATCTATTTCTGTTTTGGCAGCAAGCTGCGACAAGATGGATAATGAGCAGGAAATGAGCAATCCTCAGGAAGGTCTTGCAGATATTGCTGCAACGCTTGATAACTTCTCTGCCAATCCGGAACTATTAATGGAGCAGGCTGCTGAACCAGAAAGCATCGCAAAAAAATCCGGTGCCTATAATAGACCCCCTACGTTTTTTAATCTGACAGCAGCTCTGATTAAGACAAATCTTCTTTCGACTGTTGCCAAAAACCAGCTGACAGTATTTGCACCTACCGACGAGGCTTTTGGAAATCTGTTTAAAGCTTTAGGTGTCAGAGGCATCCGGGATCTTACAGCTGAGCAGCTGAAACCCATACTTCTCTATCATGTAGTTAATGGCAAGGTTTTCTCAAACCAGCTGAAGAACGGTTTCGTTCCAACGCTTAACGGCTCAGCTGTAGAGGTAAAACTCAATGGAGGTGTAATGATAAATGACGCGAAAGTCTTATATGCAAATATCAGGGCTCTCAACGGCGTCATACATGTAATTGACAAAGTCCTTCTTCCGCCTTCAAAGAATCTCTACGACATTGCAGACAGTGATGTCAGGTTCTCTATACTGGTTGACGCCATTGATGCAGCAGGTCTGAAGGATGCTGTAAAGAACGGAGGACCGTTCACCGTATTCGCTCCGACTAATGATGCATTCGTTTCGCTCCTTGGTGAGCTTGGCGCAGGCAGCCTTCAGGATGTAATAAATAAAATCGGGATTGCCGGTCTTCAGAAAGTCCTGAAATATCACATTTTAAACGGCAGGGTTTATTCAAGCGATCTTCCTGCTGGTCCGCTTAAAGTTACAACACTCAGTAACGACACTTTTGTGATCGACGCATCGAAACTGACAATAACCGACTTCAACAATCGTAATGCAAACCTCGTTCCTTCTCTTCTCAATATCCAGGGAACAAACGGTGTGATACATGTAATTGACAGGGTCATATTGCCCAATCTCAGCAAATAGCATTCTAATATAAATTATCTTAATTTGAAAGCCGTCTCGGGTAAATAATGAGACGGCTTTTAAATTTGTCAAAAAGTAAGCGGGTTACTACAGGAAGTTTTCCGCACACCGTGAACATCATACCTTGTACCACATGCAGCTTTAGCTGCCATTTGACAAGGGATCTGGAGTAAAGAGTCTATCTCTAGGATGGACTTTAGTCCCTCATTCCTCCAATCTGTACTCCTCAATTAACATATTTACTTCATCCTGAAAGGATACTTTCTGGTGGTGCTGAACCTGATTCCTTATATATTCCCTTAAGCTTGCAAGTTGATTCATTCCAATAGATACTGCATAATAATCATCCTGCCATTCAAATTTAAATCTGGTCATTCTGTTTTTGTTTATCCAGAAAGAACTTTCTCCCTTTATTTTTTGCATTATGTCGGCGATATCCTGGTCTTTGCCTAAGGATACCAGAGCATGAAGATGTTCATAATAACCGTTAATGTGGTCAATATAAATATCTTTTGATTTGGCATTATTGCGGATGTGAGAAATAACCGCATCTCTTATCTGATCACTCAGATAAGGAATCCTCTTTTTGGTGGTCCACACGCAATGGACCCAGATTCTAGTGTAGGACATTTTAGTGGAAATTACAGCGTTAGACAAACATAAAGTTATGTTATTTATGTTTCTCCTGAAAAACTTTAGCACAAAAATTCTGAGTCTGTCGAATAGCAGGGCCTCCTTCTGGCAGGGACTTTAGTCCCTTACTTGTTGGGCTAAAGCCCACAGCAAGGAGGGGAAGCTCTAATCCGTCAGCTAAAGCTGACGGCAATTGAAACAAAAAAGCTCCCGGATTGAATCTCAGGAGCTCTTCTCTGATGTGCTTTATCGGTAAAGGTTATTTTCTTAAAAAGTCAAATTATTGAATTTACCTGCATTTAACCTACTTTTTTTTATTTCCTCATTGGTGCCTCATCCCATGCCACTCCCTGAAATTATCTCTGATCGTCGGACCAATATGGCCTCCTCCAGGCTTCATTTTCATACCGGTAATCTTGTTCCCTGTCCCTTCATCCAGGACACTGTCTTTACCGTTGCCGACAACAGTACAGTTCATCGATTCCGGACCAAACCAGATGTCAGCTTTTGCTGCATTTAATCCCACGAAGTTATTACCGAGGATAAGAGCATTTTTTGCTTCACCCGGACCGACCATTTCATATGTAAAAGGATCAATTACCTTGACACCATCGACGTAAACTCCCGTGCTTCCGTTTCCTGTGAAACGGTTATTTCGTACTTGACCGTCAACATTATTTAGCAGGCTGATACCTGTACCCCCTTCTTTAAGAATGAAAAGATTATTCTTTATCATCGCCAGGATCGGTTTGTAAACATCTGGTTTAAGGACTCCCCATGTATCCTGGATTACCAGTGATGACACTGACGGCAGGGAATTAAAAGTATTTCCTGTCAGAACATACTGACATCTTTTGATTGGAATAAAGGATCCCATTATCCCCCAGTCATTATCCTCTAAAAATACATCGTACCAGAGAGAATTTTTAAAAGTGCTGTTTGTTATTTTTATTAAAGAATTATAGTTGCCTGTACAGTATGCTCCATATATACAGCCATTTGTTACTATCCTGTCCATGGTACCGACAGCCTCCTCACCGAAAGAGAAGAATTCAGGACCTTCATATGCATTTTCAAAATAGCAATCCACAACAATGTAATTCCCTTCTGTCAGAACAATTCCCTCAGCCGGGGGCCACCAATAAGCCATGCCAAACCATAAAGGCATCAGAACGTTATATCCCATTTCAAGATATGAATCAGCAGGATCCATTTTACCACAGAGAAAACTGACGTTTTTAATTGTAAAATTCATTGGCTGCGGATCATCTTTGCCGTAATCCTCACTGTAATTGTTTACAATAATAAGGGAGGCTAAGGTCTTGGCATAAAAACCATCTGTGTCTGAGATTAAAGCTCCGTCGCCGGTCTTAAACGTGAGATCGGAAATTGTTACATCTCCTCCGATAATCCTCCACCATCCAGGTAAAAGATTCCTGTCGTCAGCCTGTGGTTTGACTGCTATCAATTCTGCCGGATAAATTATTGTTTTCTCTCTTCCGGCACCAATTAGTTTCCCGACGAACCCGTAAAGTTCAATAATCCCGACATAATACTCTCCTTCAGTCAGTTTTATTACAGTTCCGGGTTCAGCGGCAGCAAAGGCAGCTAAAAGATCATCGGTATCGCCATCATTTTCCCCGTCCTTGTTCGGAGGAACAACAATAACAGGACCATGAGCAGGGTATCCCTTGCTAAAAGCAAGATCGTTATCTGATCCCGGACCAAAGCCCGAATCTTTCGAGCACGATGCAATAATTATGCAAAGTGCAGCAAAAAACAGCAGAAGCAACTTTTTCATAATTTCTGTTTTTGGTTTGTAATTAAAAAATTTTGTAAAATGATCATTTTTCAACCAGCAAAGCGTTGGTTTTAGGATCAAAGTTCGGCTGTCAAAAGGTAAAAAACCACCTCTGTTGTTACATAAAATGATACTTTTGTTACATTTTGCATAAAAAATCCGGGATTTTGGATGTTTTCAGGGAGGAAAGCCTTAACTTTTCAAAAAGATCCTTTGATATCCTTTGTGATAACTTTTGAGTTCCTCATATGTGGTTAAATCTGATAAAAAATAATCCCATGAAACAGAAGTTTTCAAAAACAATAACCCGCCGCGGATTCCTCGGCACTTCAGCGGTAACACTAGCAGGATTTACTATCATTCCGCGTCAGGCTGTAGCAGGCCTGGGGCATATTGCACCGTCCGACAAACTCAATATTGCAGCTGTCGGGATCGGCGGCATGGGCCGGAACAATGTCGACAATGTTGCCAAAACCGAGAATATTGTGGCGCTCTGCGATGTCGACTGGAGCGGACAGACACTAAAGGTTTTTGAAAAATATCCCGGTGCAAAACGCTATAAGGATTACCGTGTGATGCTTGATCAGCAAAAAGATATTGATGCAGTCATTGTGGCAACCTCCGATCACACACATGCTGTAATAAGCATGGAATCGATGAAGCGGGGCAAGCATGTTTTTACTCAAAAACCGCTTACCCATACTGTTTATGAGGCAAGAACACTGGCAAAAGCAGCCAAAGAGTATAAGGTTGCGACTCAAATGGGAAACCAGGGACAGGCAGGTGACGGACCAAGGCGCCTCAGGGAAATGATCTGGGACGGGGTAATAGGTCCTGTACGCGAGGTTCATGTCTGGACCGACAGACCGAATAACGGCTTATTCAGGATATACTGGCCCCAGGGTGTATCCCGTCCTGCTGAGACTCCACCTGTTCCTGAGTACCTCGATTGGGATCTTTTTATTGGTCCGGCACCAATGAGGCCATATAATCCTGCATATCATCCGTTTAAATGGAGAGGCTGGTGGGATTTTGGCACAGGAGCCCTCGGCGACATCGGATGCCATTCACTTGATCCCATTTTCAGGGCGCTCAAATTAAAATATCCACTGTCGGTTCAGGCTGTTTCAACGCTTGTGAACAAAGAAACTTATCCCTCAGGGTCAATTGTGAGATATGAGTTCCCTGCGCGTGAAGCCATGCCCCCTGTAACTCTTACCTGGTATGACGGCGGACTTCGTCCGTTGCTGATTAATGACATGGATCCGGGTATGAAGATGGGAGAAGGAGGAACTCTTTATGTGGGAGAGAAAGGCAAGATCCTTGATGACAAAATCATTCCTGCTTCACTGCGTGAGTCGTATAAAGCTCCTGAGCCCTATATCCCTTCATCCCCCGGTCATGAGGAGGAGTGGATACTTGCCTGTAAGGGAGGAGCCCCGGCAGGATCAGATTTTGAATGGGCCGGACCACTTACCGAGACTGTCCTTCTTGGGAATATTGCATTGCGCAATGAGGTAAAAGAGAAGCTTGGCGGAGAGGTTATGATCTGGGATCATGATAAATACAGTTTTTCAAATATGCCTGAAGCCGATCAGTTCCTTCATTGTGAATACAGGAAAGGCTGGACTCTTTAAGAAAACCTCTTATCTGATAGTTCTAAACAATTTGTTTTTTGAATTGTTGATTCTTCATCAGGCCATTGTGCCGGATGATGATGATTCTATTTTTTATTGTTGATAATTTATTGATTTTTTGTTCTGGTTTTGCCAAAAATTTAGTAACTTATGCCTAAATACTTTTCAAAAATCGACAAAATATATCAGCCCAATTACGTAACCCAAAACTTAAATCTGTAATTTTTGAAAAAGTATATTAAAATTGATGACCCTTTATCAGAATTGTCAGAAAAAATTCGAAAGGGTTATTTTGAAAGCAGTAACCCATTGATGAAGTTATCAGTGTTCACTTTCAGCAGTTCATCTTCGGGGATATTCTTCCAGTTCAGACGGTACATACTTGTGGGGTTGTTTTTTCTTTCAGCTATAAGAGTCTTTGCTCCCGACAGCAACACCATTACAGTTATTAAAGAACCGGCTTTCCAGCCTTATTCAAAATTATTGTATGCCACGGCAATGGTTGAAACCATGGGAAATTCTCTGGCATATAACGAATTTGAAAATGCCGTTGGGATTTATCAGATACGACAGGTAAGAATCGATGATTATAACAGGAGAACCGGCAGTAATCACTCCCTGACTGAAATGTTCGATCCATTATTATCCAAAAAGATATTTCTCTATTATGCTTCACGCTATGAACCTCATGAACTTGAAAAAATAGCAAAAGCATGGAATGGCTCAGGGCCGATGACTGAATTATACTGGAAGAGGATAAGAGAATATCTGAATTAGAATCCCTGATTTAAAAGCAATATTTCATTTCAATCCGGCGGCCGGTGCGGGAATATTTAATATAGCATCCTTTTAACCACGTTTTTATTTTGCTTCTTTACCAGACTTTAATAACTTTAAAAGCTTTTATTGTTGTTAAATAATTTACAATTAATAATTCATATTGATGAAAACTTCACGCAGGACATTTATTAAATCAGGAGCAATCGCTATTGCCGCGACAACTCTAATGCCGGATTCAGTTTTTGCTGCCAAAAAGAAGAAAAAGGGAATAATAGGAGTACAGCTCTATTCTGTACGCGATGAAATGGAAAAGGATCCTCTCGGATCTCTCACCCAGGTTGCCAAAATGGGATACGAATATGTAGAGCATGCAAACTATGTTAACAGGAAATTCTATGGCTATGCGCCCTCAGAATTTAAGAAGGTGCTCGATGGCCTCGGCTTAAAAATGGTAAGCGGTCATACAGTTATGGGCAGACAGCACTGGGATGAAGCAAAAAAAGATTTTTCCGACAGCTGGAAATATACGGTTGATGATGCAGCGGTTCTTGGGCAAAAATATGTTGTCAGCCCTTCGATGGATGAAAGCATGAGGAATAAGTACGACGACTTCAGGCGGTATATGGATGTATTTAACAAGTGCGGAGAACTGTGTAAAAAACAGGGGATGAAGTTTGGATATCACAACCACGATTTTGAATTCAGTGAAAAGCTGAATAACGAACGATTGTTTGATATTATGATGAAAAGCATGGACCCGGAACTTGTAGTGGTTCAGCTCGATATCGGGAATCTGTATAATGGAGGAGCTGTTGCTCTCGATGAGGTAAAAAAATATCCCGGACGATTTGAAAATATCCATGTAAAAGATGAAATAGTTGCAACCGAAGGAAACGAAAAATATGTCAGTACAATAGTTGGCAAGGGCATAGTAAATGCAAAGGAAGTTGTTGATCTGGCTACGAAAATCGGAGGTACTAAAGTCTATATTATAGAACAGGAGTCCTATCAGGGTAAAACCCCGATGGAATGTATAAAAGAAAACCTTGAAGTAATGAAGAAATGGGGTTATGCATAACCCTAGATCTAATCATACAAGAGGCTGTCTCAAAAGACAAGATTCATTAACCGCAAAGGTCGCAAAGTCCCGATAGCTATCGGGATTACGCAAAGATCGCAAAGTTCCGATAGCCATCGGAATGAAATTAAAGTATTTAGCTTTGCGCACTTTTATTTATTATAAAAATTTTTACAGAGAATTATAGAGGTTTATAGAGATTAAGAGGTTTTATTGTGTTTTGTGTTCTGTGCTCTTGTATATTTTTTCCGATATATCCTTGATAGTAACTTTGCTGTTTAAAAAGGACTTTTGATACAGCCCCTTTTTTTATGGAAATACCGGACGACAGCTCTATTCTTTGTAAAAAACATCCAGTTGCGCGATTTTCCTTTTAAGGTCAATGTTCCGTATATTGATCTTCAATATGTTATGCCCCAACCGGAATGATAAATCTTTCATCAGCTTATTCCTGCTGCTCGGTTTTAATAGATCGAGATTGTCGTAAAATATCGAATATTTGCAGAAGCTGTTGTTTTTAAGATATTCTTCCAGAATAAATGCTGTAAGAATAATTATTGCATTAATTATACAAAATCCGATAAAATTAATACTTTGTGTATTGACCGAATTTATAACGGAGATTCCGATTGTTGTGAAGATATAAGCCATATCTTTAACACTGAAATTCCTTGTTCTGAACCGGAGGATAGTGAATATGGCAAATAATCCCAGACCTATCCCGATATCAATTGTAATATCCTTCAGAATCGAGCATATAAAGAAGACCGTTACGCCGATCAGAAAAAAGGTAAACAGGAACTTTTCCTTTTTTGTGTACCTGAAATAAAGGAGCTTGATCAGGATAAACAGGAAAATAAGGTTAACAACGAACCTTATAAGCAGACTCAATAGAGAATTACCGTGAAATAGTGCATCCATTGTAAATGTGATTTTAGGTTTTATGTACTATGCCAAACCAGAAACTGGTGTTGTATCTCTAAATTTACACTATCTGCTTCACAAAACCAAGTTGTACTGAATAAAAATAGTCCCCATTTTTGTACTAATCAGGTTCTAAGACAAAGAACCCGGAAATGGCTTGCATTATCCGGGTTCTTAAATTAATACCTGAATGAGACTGAATCTGTCCTCTTATAAACTGATTTCTATAAGCTGTTGCGTCCTTTGAAAATTCCCGAATCAGATACGGATGCAAGGTACCCGTTATAAATAAGTCTCCCGGGAGTCAGGCCCGAAACCTCGGCATGCGCCTTCTTATCAGAATTAACTGTCATTAAAACATCATAAATGCCGATATTTGTCACCAGACTGAATTTCACTGTAAACGTCATGTTTTTCTGATTTTTGAAGAGCTCCCATGATCCTACTTCGCCCTCTGCTGTTACTCCTCCCAGTCCGTTGTTACCGTTCATGCTGTTAAATGCTGTCTGTAATATCCCGCTGGATGAATGTACGAGTATGAAATTCGTGTTCGACGAAACCTGAACCACATCTCCATACTTGCTTTCAAGATTATTAGCTTTAAGAACGAAATTCCTGGACTCGAGCATCGCATTCAGCGTATCAAAATTAGCTGCTATCTCAGCTTTCCTTGCCTCTTTCCTTTCCTGGCGGTCTAATTTTTTGTCCTGCGAAAAGCCTGGTTGAGATATGCAGAAGAGTCCGATACTTAGTAAGAAACCCATAATATTAATGTGCCTTTTCATAACTTCTGATTTTTATTTAGTCTTATTTAAAATAAGCAAATTTTGTGCCATTTCCGTTGTCTGAAGGGTGAATGCTCTTCAGTCCCTGAAGCTTTTCCTCCAATTGTCATATTTTGTATTCGAACGTAAAAAATTACAGCTAGAAGTAGACCCTTTCAAAATTATTAATCAGAAAACTTTTACTAAATTGGCATGAGATTTCGGTGAAGAATTGATCACTGAAGATATGGTACATAAAGCGGTTATTTGATTAAGAATTTTTTGAGTAAAATTATTGATGAAATCAGGGAGTTTTTGCATTGACAGGTATAAGATACTAAGAACATAATTAATAACTTAAGTTAACAGAATATGAGTTTCTCCGACTTTACAACAGATCATGGCAGGACTATTGGCAGACAGCATTACCTGAATCTTATTGAGGTATTCCGGATGAATGGGAAAACCAGTCCCGCAGAATATGCCTTACTCAAAAAAGAAGGCACAAAGTTTGGTCTGACCGATGAGGAAATTGAAAGGTTAATCCACCAGACCTCTCACGAGCCTTATCATGCACCATATAGCCTGGAGGATAAGTTTGAGCAGCTTTATAATGTTGCAGAAATGGTACTCGCCGATGATGATGTCACTGACGATGAAATAAGACTGCTAAGGCGATTTGCTATTGAGGTAGGCTTCGACGACAGGGCAATAGACATACTCAGGGATGTTCTGATAGGAGGGATCAGGAACAAAGAAAATGAAGAGGTCCTTCTGAAAAAGTTTAAAAAGGAACTTTTCAAACGATGACAATTATTATTGTATTACAACAAATAATTAATGTAATACAACAATTAATTTACCTGAAACAATATGGTATTTTAAAGGTGCACCCCTTTTATCCAGTCAGTAAGGTGAGCCATTAATTAAGGGCAGGCAAATTTTCTGGCGGAGATTTTTTTTGTCCTTAAATACAAACCTACTTTAAATAAATGTTATGTTTTCTGCAGGTTTCAATCATCTCCTCAGGCCAAATTGAGGACTGTACTTCTCCGATATGGGCAGCACGTAAAAAGAACATGCATAAGCGCGATTGCCCTATGCCTCCCCCGATTGAAAGAGGAATGCTCCCTTCCAGAAGTGCTTTATGAAAATCGAGACTTGTACGTTCCTCACAGCCCCTGATTTTTAATTGAGTGAGCATGGTCTCCCTGTCAACGCGAATACCCATCGAAGAGAGTTCAATTGCTGAATTTAAAACCGGATTCCAGAAGATAATGTCTCCGTTCAAACCTTTGTGGCCTTCATCAGTGGGAGTGGTCCAGTCATCATAGTCGGGAGCGCGTCCGTCGTGGATTTTCCCGTCAGGCAACACTCCTCCGATGCCGATGATAAATATTGCCCCGTATTTTCTGGCCGCTTCGGTCTCCCTTTCCCTGGGAGTCAAATGAGGATATTCTTTTAAAAGATCTTCTGAGTGGAAAAAGGTTATCTCCCGGGGAAGAATAGGATAGATATGAGAGTAAGTTTTATACACAAATTGCTCCATATGTTTCACAGCCTCATATATTTTCCTTACGGATTCTTTTAAAAACTCCAGGTTACGGTCATTTTCAGTTATGGTCATTTCCCAATCCCACTGATCAACATACATGGAGTGAATATTGTCGAGATCCTCATCGCTGCGGATTGCATTCATGTCGGTGTAGAGTCCGTAACCGGCCGGGATACGGTAAGCACCGAGCTTCATTCTTTTCCATTTGGCAAGCGATTGAATAACTTCTGCCCTGCGGTCACCCATCGACTTGACGGGAAAAGAAACCGGACGCTCCACCCCGTTCAGGTCGTCATTGATCCCGGTTCCCGCCAGAACAAATAGAGGGGCTGTAACCCTCCTGAGATTCAATTGCCTCGATAATTCTTCCTGGAAAACCGTTTTCAGCATTTTAATAGCCTGCTCCATTGTTTCCGGCACCAGTTGGGGATGGTAATCTTCGGGAATTGTGAGCTTCATAGATTATATATATTAAGATAAAATATTAATATGATTATAAATCGTAATAGCAAGGGCACAAATATAATAATAATACAAATAAAACATGCCAATAACTTTAAAGACGCAAAAAGCTTAATCCGTCTTAGCGTTAAGCTTCGGCTTTTGGTTGCCGAAGTCACCCTATAGCCAGCGAAGAACAGAGATGCAAAGGTCGGGTTTAATTTCCGGGTGCCTTCACCATTAAGGAGTCAGGAGCTTGTTCCGCGATTTACCGGTAAGGCTGTACCGGCACAGTATGCTTCCTTTTCACAAATGGAAAGTTTCGATTGTCCAATACTCTTTATTGTAACTTTCTTTCAGGTTTTTTACTGCAAACAGCATCGATCCTTCTTTATTTACGAAAACATATCTGGCACCAGTTTCGTAAACCGAATTGATCCCATTTTCTGTCACATAAACCGGTGATACATTGAATTCCCTTATCCTGCCAAGGTTTGTGGTACTGTACTGATCGATGTAAGACGACGTTTCTGTTACACCGGAAGAGTAATTGTAAATGCTGAAAGCTGCAAAAATGCTGTTTATGGCGGGGCATTCGTCAATCGCGCAAATCGTATTGAACTCAGAATCGATCTGGCCTATTATGGCCGGGGATGAGGAGTGAAACTGCGCGTCATACGGCGGCAAAACATAAACATCTTTATAGCTTCCGTATAATCTGGTAGTATCCTCTGATATCAGGAATTTTCCGATCGATGTATGATAATAAGTAATTGTTTCATTCGCAATGCCGCTGGTAATGTCATAAATGATGATGCCGGTAGGGCTCGCCCCAGACCTGGTGCAAACCAGGTAAGGTTTACCGGGGACTTTCCTTATGTAAGTTTTCTCATACATCAAGCTCCATCCCGTTGATGGAATGACAACCAGCTCCCCTGAAATCAAATTGAGATTGCGGAAATCGACCCACTGATCAAAGGATGGGGTAATATAGCACCAGCCTTTATCACCGAGGACAATATCAAACGGAACACAATCGATTGTATAATCCTGTGAAATTATATGGTTATCTATATCAATATAACTTACTGCAGCCGTTGAATATCCGATTACAGCTTTATGACCATCCTCGGAAATGCTGACACAAGCGGGTATATTATCAAGCGAAATTGTATTTGATACTTCACTGGATGTATTTATTATGATCAGGGAGTTGGGCGACTTAGTGCAAATAGCCATGATCCCTCTCACATTATTATACTCAGCATCAGTAACAGTTCCGGGGATCTGGCTCACCAGCGGAGGAACTGTTGCTTCTTTCGAGACATTTACCTGAATTGTTAAATTACCGCTGCCCGAGTTGCTTTCAATTTTAAAAGTTTCCGAAAGGTCCTGACCCTGTGGAATGGTTGCCGGATCTATCCAGGCGGTAATTGTTATTGAATTGTTGTATGACAGAGTTCCCGAAATAACAGAAAATTTAAGCCAGTCAGGCGCCCCTGTAATTACCCAGTTCAGGATGCCTTCAGAGGTATTGGTTATGGTGAATGTCCTGGAATGCGATGCCTCGTAGCTCAGGGAAGTGGTTGAGCTTTGAAGCGTGGGATTTCCCAGATAGGCACAGCCTACCGTAAGAGATACCAGCCCAAGGTTTTCAATATCAAGCATCAGTGTGGCATAATAGGTTTGGTATATAGGATACCAGGTCATAATATTCTCTTCTGCAACACTGAATGACAGGGGAACCGAACCATCGCTGATAGTACCATGCATCGAATCAAATATCAGCCACCTGGGCTGCATGAAGATTGTAAAGTCGGAACTGATCGAAGCGGGAAGCTGGACTGTAGTCTCAATGTTCTGCTGATCGCTGGTTAAGAACAGTGTATCGGAAAGAGTGTACAGGTTCACCTCGTTCTTTGACAGGAAATCATCGTTGCAGGAAATTACAGTCAGAAAGAGGATCAGGAATCCGGAAATATATGGGATCTTCTTCATTTTCATTAAAAATATATTCTGATTCCGGCTGATAAATCAATCCTTGACAAATTCTCATAATTCTCCTTTTCAAGTTCGATCGTCGAGCTGCTGGTACCATCTGTTATTTTTACCTTTCTGATCGACGAATAGAAAACTGATAAATCAGCTCCCAGCGAAATACGGCTGGTTAAGAAATACTCCAGTCCGATGCCAAGATCAACGCCAGCATTTTTTCCTGTTAGCAGATAATATCCATGGAGATACTCAGCCTCATTCCTGTAGGTTGTCAATCCGAGAGAAATGGATGAATTCAATACAAGTGACTTTTGGGTTCCCATAAACTGCTGATAAAAGAATGATAAACCGGCAAAGTTGACGTAGATATTTTCCCTGTAGGTTGTATAATACAGGTGCACACCATCCTGAGGGTCGATAAAGCCTTCAGTGCTTGCGGAATTATAGAAGAATTTGTATTTGATCCCGGCACCATAATCCGGAGGGATCAGCAGGTAAATATCAGCACTGGCTGTAATTCCAAGTTTCATGTCGTTGTAATACGATTCTGCCTGTTCGAATGTAAATCCCTGGCTTACCATTTGTTCCTCAGCATTTTGTGTGCTCCCAAGCAGATATCCGGCTCCGCCGCTTAATCCGAAGCGGAATCTGTGACCGGAAACCGTATTTGTCTTTGCTTGAACTTCAGGACTTGTTTCCTTTGCAACGATATAGCCTGATACCATATTTAGCGGCATCTCGCCCGAAGATTTCACTCCCAGGGTATTTAAATCAAAATAGATAGTGTTGCGTGATACTTTATTGATCTTACAATCGATTGTATCGTTATTGATTGTGATGATTTTATCTTGCGAATAAACTGCAGGAATTAATCCAAAAAAGAACATTACTGCTGTCAATATATTTTTCATTAGAAACAGATTGTAATGACCATTTCAGGTTTGTTATGCATTATAAACATTAACTCCGGCAATTTTATTGCATTTTCCGGACCTTGAAGATATTTTTGACTTTTGTTAAAACAGTAATTTATTTGCAGACCAGGTACTAATGATTTAATTGACCGCAAGACAATAAGACTGCAGGACTGCAGGACAAATAAGCCGCTTCACCCTGAGATATAAGTTTTATTCTTTTCTGGCAGGTATATTTTTTGTAAATTTGAGCAATAATTCATCATTAATTATATCATACTATCATGAAAAGGAGCTTTTTAACATTTATTGTAATAGCGGTGAGTCTGGTAAGTTTACCTCTTTTTTCTCAGGCAGGGAGTCAGACAGTGAGTGATACGGCTTTATTGGGACTGCCCGGAGATAACCTGGATCTTTATGCCGTGCTGGATCTTTTTCAAAAATCAAAGACCATTGAAGAATTTGAAAAGTCGCTAAATCTTGAAGCGACCGGAATCAATAACCTGGATTTAGATCTGGATAATAAAGTTGATTTCATTAAAGTTGTTACAAAGCAGGATAAGGATGATTTTACATTTGTACTTCAGGTTGCAGTCACTGAAAAAGAAACACAGGATGTTGCCGTCATTCTGGTATCAAAAGATGAAGATAAAAAAATTACGATGCAAATTGTGGGAGATCCCGATTTGTACGGTAAAGATTATATTGTTGAACCAAAAACTGCCGCAACTCCTGCAGTTACTGCTAATCCCGGTTATACAGGCGCCGAACCTGTTACTGTTAGTGTGCCGGCAACAACGACAGTTGTAGTGGTTGAATCAGCACCAATCGTGCAGTATGTTTATTCACCTGTGTATGTGCCCTATTATCCGCCCTATCATTATGGATATTATCCACCCTATTTTGCAGCATTTACGGTAATGGCGGTTGGCATTTATCATCACAATAATTATTATCACCATGGCGGTTATTATGGTGGTCATGGTGGTACTGTAGTGATTCATAATGAAAATAATTTCAATAATTACAATAATTCCAGAAACACTTCAAATACCGTTAACCATAATAAGGCTAGTGGAAATTATAGTCGAAATAACGCATCAACCCGTCCATCGGCCGGAACTTCTGCGTCAACCCGACCGTCAGCCGGAACTTCTGCATCAACCCGTCCGTCAGCCGGAACTTCCGCATCGACCCGTCCGTCAACCGGAACTTCCGCATCGACCCGTCCATCAACCGGAACTTCTGCATCGTCAAGGCCTGCAACATCCTCTTCAACAGGATCATCATCTGCATCCAGATCAAATTATTCTTCTTCATCTGCATCCAGATCAACGGGATCATCATCCCGTTCTTCTTATGGAGGCGGAGGCGGAGCTTCAAGATCTTACGGAGGCGGAGGCGGTGGATGGCGGCAGGAGACGTTAATCAACCGGCATATCGGAAGCACTCATATCTCTTAAGCAGACATATTTCCCGTCTCTTTTTACAAACAGGACCATATAATTTCCGGTATTAACGGGAGTATTATTAGCGTCAACTACCTTATAGTATCCAATTTCAACCACCTGATTTGCATCATTTGATACAAAAACTTCTTTAGTTGTATATGAAATTTTATTGGATTTATTTAAGGAATCTATATTGGACATCAAGTATTCGACAATTGCTGCTTTGCCAACATGAGGCGCGGAGTTTTGAGAAAAAGTTATTGCATCATCAGCATAATAGCCTATACTTTTCGCTTCTCCTGCATTGTAAGTTGCAGCAAATTCATCCTCCTTGGCCTGAATTTCCTTTTTGATCTGTTCCACGTCAATCACCGCTGCAGGTTCGCTTTTATTTGTATTACAGGCGATTATGATTGAAATCAAATATAAAAACAACAGCCCTTTTGTAACCTTGTTTTTCATAGTTATTTAGTTATTAATTTTTTTACTTTAAGAAAAAGACCTGAAGGGTTAAAATTACTATAAAAATCAATGTCTGTCGGGAATCATTAACAAAAAGTTAAAATTAAGTATTAATAATCTTATTAAATTATTATTCAAGAACACGCATTAAATTTCAAATAATCCCCCTGTTCCATCCAGCAAAACCGGAAACTTTACTTTCAACCGGTGGTGTCGAAATTTTTTTTTAACCGCAAAGAACGCTAAGGAATACGCAAAGCACACAAAGACAAATCATTGATTTTAAGTTTTTTGCGAACTGCCATATAACTAATTTAAGAACTTACACAGAGAATCACTGAGGGTCACAGAGATCCACAGAGATTTGATTTCTTATCTCTGTGTTTCTCTGTGACTTCTCTGTGTAACTCTGTGTAACTATAAGTTTTTATTGATTTTCCCATATTTCATTTATGGGTGTGGACTTAAAGACTCACTGCAATAATTATTAATCGCAGGACATGTCTTTTCTGAAGATTTTTATCTTGAATTCTCCTTCCGTTACAGGAATTGTGCCGCCAGTGGATGATCTCAGAATTCCCTCGAATGTGCCTGTCAGGATATCATCTGTTTTGTCGGTAATAAACAGGCTTTCCCCATAGAAAGCATCAAGAGAATAGTGTTCTGGTGAACCCCAGTTCCAGCTCTGGAAAGGGTAGAACTGTATTTCTGAATACTTGCCAAACTCGGAAGGCACAGGAAGGGTAGAGGGTAATGAATCCAATGGATATCCCATGATGTACATGGCCACCACAAATGCCGTATCACTCCTGATTAAATTAATCTGGTTTGAGGTACCGCCGTTGCAACTCCCGTAAAAGTAGCAGTTTGAGAAGCTGTCGATGGGCTGAACCTTTTCAATATGCTGTGTAAACGTTCTGTAATCATCTCCAAAATAGCCTCTTATACAACCCACGGGTAAAGGCGTACGACGGGGTTTGTCATTTCTCGCATGTACAGGCGGAGAAGGCCTGGGGCCAATAACAACTATCTCATCACAGGCATATACTAACATGAAAATGATCATAATGAATACCCGGGTGAACAATAATGATGATTTCATAAATCAGGTTTAGTGTTAATGGGTTCACAGCAAAAATCAGGCCAGCCATCCGGTTTACTATATCCCTGACTTCCTGAAGTTAAAACCGCTAAATGCTATAATTACTTTTTATTATTTGCGGCATTAACTTTATGGAGCGAATTAATAATTAATTTTAGAGTCAATGTCAAAGTTTAAAAATACCTCATTATGAAAAACATTCAGATCCGGATCGTGACACTTGCTATTATTATAGGTTTCTTCAGCGGGTGTAAAACAGTCAATAAGACAGCCCCAGTCGTTTTTAATCAGTATCTCAGTGAAGGATGGAGTATCGCTTCTACTGAAGATATAGAAGTCACCGGTGATATTATCTCGCGATCAGGATTTGATATATCAAAATGGTATAAAACAACTGTCCCCTCAACAGTTATGGCTGCATTAATTGCGAATAATGAGTATCCTGATATATTTATGGGTGAAAATATAGATAAAGTAGATACTGTCAGGTTCAGAACATCCTGGTGGTACAGGAATGAGTTCAATGTTGATGACGCGGCAAAGAACACTGAGCTTATCTTTGAGGGTATCAATTACAGGGCAAATATCTGGCTCAATGGTGTCAAAATAGCTTCAGCAGACACTTTATACGGAGGATTCAGGATTTTTAAAATAAATATTTCCAAAGATGTGATCCAGGGCAAGAATGCACGTGGCTGTGGAGGTATTCCATCAGAAAAAAGATGAACCTTCAATCGGTTTTGTCGACTGGGCACCAATGGCTCCCGATCGTGAAATGGGCCTGTGGAGGCCTGTTAAGATCATTACCTCCGGAAAAGCAAGTCTGAAAAATGCTTTTGTATTATCAAAGATAGATAAGAAGGAATTCAAGGAAGCCGATCTGCAGGTCAGTGTTGAGGCAATTAACAATACTTCACGACAGCTAAAGGTTGTTATTAAGGGAGCAATTGAAAACATCAGTTTTGAAAAGAAGGTAACCCTTAAATCAAATGAAAAGCAACTTGTTGTCTTCACTTCATCGGAATACCCGCAATTAAAAATCAGTAATCCGCGTATCTGGTGGACTCATGAAATGGGTAAACCTGAATTGTACGACCTGGATCTTGACATTGAATCAGGGAATGAGGTTTCCTACTCAATGACAACCCGGTTTGGCATAAGGGAGGTGGAAGATTACATAAGTGAACTGGGACACCGTGGCTACATGCTTAACGGCGTTAAACTACTTATAAAAGGCGGAGGCTGGGTTGATGGTCTGTTCCTGAACGATAGTGAGGAGAAAGTAAGGGCCCAGATGGAATATGCAAGACATGCAAACATGAATACCATAAGACTCGAAGGATTCTGGGGAAACAGTGAAAGGTTCTATGAGCTTGCCGATGAGCTTGGGCTCCTGCTGATGGCAGGTTGGAGCTGCCAGTGGGAATGGAACGGCTACCTTTCAAAACCTGAAGATGACTTTATGTCAATAAAAACTCCCGAGGATATAAAGCTTATAGTAAATTACACCCGTGATCATGTCTACTGGTTGCGGAACCATCCCAGCATATTTGTATGGGTAATGGGAAGTGATAAATTGCCACGTCCGGAGCTTGAAACGAAATATGATTCACTCTTCAGATTAATTGATCCGTCAAGGCCGGTTCTTAAATCGTGCAAGGAACAAACCAGCATTTATTCAGGAAAAACTGCAATTAAAATGAGAGGGCCATACGAATATGTATCACCAAATTACTGGTATATCGATACGCTGTATGGCGGTGCATTCGGATTTAATTCCGAGACAGGGCCCGGGCCGCAGGTTCCTTCTATCGAAGTTTTAAAAAGTATGATACCGGAAGATAAGCTCTGGCCAGTAAATGATATCTGGAATTTCCATTGCGGGAGGAATGAATTTCAGACGATTGAAAGGTATCTTGATGCCTTCAACAATCGTTATGGTAAACAATCTAACCCCGTGGATTTCACTTTTAAAAGTCAGGCATCGAACCTGGAGGCAATGAGGGCGATGTTTGAGGCATTTGCAATTAACAGGAGCAAAACAACAGGTATAATCCAGTGGATGTATAATTCCGCCTGGCCAAAACTTATCTGGCAGTTATGGGATTACAACCTCATGCCTAACGGCGCTTTTTACGGGGCAAGGATCGGAGCCAGACAGGTAAACATTGCATACAACTACGGCGATAATTCAGTATATATTACAAACCTGAAAACCACTGCTTTAAGTAATTTAACTGCTGAAATAAAAGTCTACAACCTTGACGGAACCCTGATTGAGGAGAAGAAGGTAAATGCAATGGTAAAGTCCGATGGATCTGAAAAAATCTATTCGCTGCCTGAAGGTAAACCTTATTCGAACGTCTATTTTCTTGACCTTAAATTAAATGATCAACAGGGCAATATAATTGCCGGTAATTTTTACTGGCTTTCCAGGAAAAAAGATGTACCTGATTTCAAAAACACAACATGGTTCTATACCCCACTTTCAGAATATGCTGACCTTACTGATCTGAACAAATTACCGGTGATTAAAATTGATGTTGAAGATTCGATATTAAACAAAGATAATGAATACGAAGTTACTGTAAATCTTTCCAATCCGAATAATAAGATCGCATTCCTCATTGAGCTTAATGTGGTGGGGGATAAGTCGGGGGAATCTGTTGTTCCTATTCTGTGGGATGATAACTATGTTTCACTTACACCTATGGAAACCAAAGTTGTCACAGGCAGGTTTTCATTCTCTTCCCTGAAGGGAGAAACAGCCTGTATTCAGGTACAAAGGCTGGAATATAAAATAAAAAGAACTGAATCTGTCAGTATACCATAGTGAACACTGGCTTTTCCACTTCTGTTTTGCGATTAGTTAAATATGATAAGTTCAGGGAATTTGTAAATTAGGACAAATTTTAACATTAATTACTATGAAAGCATTTAAAATCACTCTGTTCTCTTTACTTGGGTTGATTATTATCACCATAGTTGCCGGATCAGTTTTGATTTATAGTATCAAGCACGGAGCTGTGCCACAATACAATGGTGAGATAAGTATTAAAGAGCTTGGCTCGGATGTTACAGTTTACCGCGATGAGAGAGGTATGCCTCATATTTATGCCAATAATGAACATGATCTTTATTTTGGAACAGGATATGTAATGGCACAGGAAAGATTATGGCAGATGGACCTTATCAGACGTGCTACCAAGGGCAGATTATCAGAAATATTCGGAGAAGAATATGTCAAGACTGACCTGTTTCTAAGGAGTCTTGATATGACGACCAAATCAAAAATGGTATTGGACAATGAAGATCCTCAGGTCCTGGAATGTTTGCAGAATTACACAGATGGAGTAAATGCCTTCATTAAGAATACCGGTAAAAAGCTGCCTCCTGAATTCAGGATACTGGGATACAAACCTGATCCCTGGGATCTTTTGGATATAGCAAATATTATAGGGTATATGGGCTGGGACCTGGCAGCCGGAAACCTTTCATCCGATATTTTTAATTACAGGCTGGTTAAAAAAATTGGCGCTGAGAAAGCAGCCGGGCTGATTCCCGACTGGGAAGCAGTTAAATCATCGGTTTTTACAGATTTCAAACTTGATGACGATAAATTAAAAGAAGCATTGACATTTATCTCATCAATGGATAACCTTAAATCTCTTGGCATCAATTCATTTTCAGGAAGCAACAATTGGGCGGTAAGCGGTAGAAAGACTGAAACCGGCATGCCCATTCTGTCAAACGATATGCACCTCGGGCTTTCTTCTCCCGGGATATGGTTCCAGATGCATCAGGTAATTCCCGGCAAGCTTAATGTGACAGGAGTAGCTGTACCCGGAGAACCATTCATTGTTGCTGGTCACAATGAGAAGATAGCCTGGGGAATGACCAACCTGATGGTTGATGATATTGACCTCTTTTCGGAAAAGATAAATCCTGATAATGATAACCAGTATTTGCTTAATGGGGAATGGAAAGATATGAAGGTAAAAAAGGAAATTATCACGATCAAAGGCGGGAATGCCGATACAATGTTTATTAAGAATACTCACAGAGGTCCTGTGATTTCCGGTTTCAGGGAAATTACTGATGCTGTTCTCAGCATGCGCTGGTCGGGTTATGATATGAGCGATGAATTAAAAGGAGTTTATCTGTTAAACAGGGCATCAGACTGGAATGAATTCAGGTCGGCAATAAGTCTTTTCAATTCAATCAGTCAGAATTTTGCATATGCAGATGTCGATGGTAATATCGGTATTAATACGGGAGGGGGAATTCCAGTAAGAAAAGGTAATGGGTCAATCATCAGAGGCGGCGATACAGAGGAATCTGACTGGAAAGGTTATGTCCCTTTTGATCAGTTGCCGTCAAGCTACAATCCTGAAAATAATTTTGTTTCCTCTGCCAATAATAAAACTGTAAGCAATGATTATCCATATTATATTTCATTCAGATTTTATGTCCCGTACAGGATTAACAGAATAAGGGAGATGCTTGAGGAAAAAGAAATCCTTGGACTTGATGATTTTAAAAGGATGATAACCGATCAGCATTCAGATTATGCGGCACTTCTTACACCTTATATCCTTAAGCTTAAAAGCAGGCAACCGGAGATGAGCGGAATTGAGTCTGACGCTTTCACTTCTCTTACAGAGTGGGACTTTGATATGAATAAGGATAAGATAGCTCCGACAATATTTGAGTTCTTTTCTATAAATCTGGCAAAAAATCTGCTTGGTGATGAACTAGGTGATCTCTTTGGCCAGCTTCCGGGTTCAATAAAGGATTACTATATATACAGGATTCTTGAAACCGGACCGGACCAATGGGTAGATGATGTAAACACAGCGCAAACCGAGACCCTGGATGATATCATTTTCAGAAGTTTCAGAGATGTGATAAAAATACTTTCCGATGAATACGGGATTGATTCAGATAAATGGAACTGGGGGAATATTCATAAGATTACGCTGGAACATCCGATGGGTTCAGTGAAAATCCTTAATCGTATTTTTAAGTTGAATTCTGAACAGTTCGGAATTGGTGGTAGTAACCATACTGTTTGTCCATATACCTACGTGGAAGGATTTGCGGTAAGTGATGGTGCATCAGAGAGGCATATTTTCAATACTGCCGACTGGGATGAGTCATATACTGTAATCCCTACCGGAGCATCGGGCATTCCTGCAAGCGAGTTCTACCTGTCGCAGACGAAAACTTATCTTGAGGGTAAGTTTTATAAAGATGCTTTTTCTGAAAAAGCAGTTAAAGCTGCAGCAAGTTACACCTTAGTTCTTAAAGCGGAAAAATAAGGCTTGTTAATGTTACGCAGTCTTCGTTCCGCTTAAGCTTCACGGGGCAGGCAGGGCTTCCCGCTCCAGAATAATACGATAATATAATATTCTTATCTTAACACATTGAATATCAATGGTGAGTTATAAAGACAAAATAATTACATTTCCATTATTTAATACCTGTTATCACCAAAACCTGGCGTAAAAAAAAAGAAATACTTTTTGTAAGTGTTTGATATTGTTCCAAATCCGTCCTTCTTTGACCACTTTAAAAGAAGGTCTGAAAAGACTTAACATACATTTGGAAACAAGAATTTGAATTTGGATTTATGTAATCATTTTGATTTGGCTTAATATCAGCAAAATTATTGTAGTTTAAAGTATACATCCTTGCATTTAAGGATTTATTTGACTTTGACTCTTTGTTGATGTAATTTTATTACCCATTGGGAGAACTTGTTTTTAAATCATTTTTAAAATCTTAGGCAATGAAAAAAAAATGGTTACTCTGGATTATCCTTCTGAGCTTTTCAGTTTTTGCTCAATCTCAATACCTTAATACTGATGAAGAAACTCAAAGTCAATTTGGGAACTGTACCAGTATTATGGTTGGAAGACTTGTCACTACTGATGGTTCGGTAATTACTTCGCACACTTGCGATGGTTCTTACAGAACATGGCTTGAAATTTTCGCGCGTACCAAATATGAAAAGGGGGCTATTCATGATGTATATTCAGGTATGCTTTATAATACTGAGACATCTTGGGACATGCGGAACGCCAAAAAGACTGGAGAGATCCCAGAAGTAGAAGAAACATTTGCCTTCCTTAATACTGCTTATCCATGCCTGAATGAGAAACAGCTGGCAATAGGGGAAACGACAATTGTGGGAAGGTTGGAACTTAGGAATAAAGATGGGATGTTTTATATTGAGGAGCTTGAAAAAATTGCTTTACAACGGTGCAGAACGGCAAGAGAAGCAATAGCACTTATCGGCAAACTTGCTGAAGAATATGGATATGGAGACTATGCAGAATGCATAACTATTGCAGATCCAAAAGAGGTTTGGCAGTTGGAAATTGCTGGCTCAGGCAAGGGAAAGCCTTCAGCAATCTGGTGTGCAGCCAGGATTCCTGATGATCAGGTAGGTGTTTCAGCAAATATGCCAAGGATATCCACTATTGATTTTAATAATCCTGATCTCTTTTTGTATAGTACCGATTTAAAAAAAGTAGCTAAAAATCTGGGTTATTGGGACGGTAATGAACCCATGAAGTTCTGGAAGGTAATTAGTTCTTATAAGAAACCGTTTGGCATACGTGAATTCTATATCTTAAGCACATTGGCTCCCTCTCTTAAGCTTTCTTTGGATACCACTGAATTGCCATTCTCTGTAAAGCCAGAAAAGAAATTATCTCCCCGTGATGTAATTAAATATTTCAGGGAAACTTACGAGGGGACACAATGGGATTTGACAAAAAACCTGGAGATCAATCTTAAAAGCTGGGATATAAATGGAAATGTTACGGAAAAGAATGCTAAACCCTCTTTTGCAAGCGGATGGATGAATCGGGAACTTATTCTTCAACTGAACAAACTTAAACCTGGAATTGTGGAAAACAGGTACACTATAGCGCAGAATTTTTGTTCATATTCACATATTATCCAATGCCGAAGTTGGCTCCCTGACGAGATCGGAGCTATAGCATGGTTTTCGTTTGACAATCCTGCACTTAGCCCCAGGATCCCTATATTTTCTGGAGTTATGAGTTTGCCTGCATCCTTCAGCATTTGTGGTCAGCAAAGATATACACCTGACGCCGCAATATGGTCATTCCGTGAAACAAACAGGCTGGCAACTATAAACTGGGCAAAAGGCAGGACATTAATTGAACCAGCTGTTAAGGAGTTTGAAGATAGGGCATTTGAAGAGGTCCCGATAGTTGAAAAAAAGTACACGGAATTGGTTAAAGCTGGTAAAAATGAAGAGGCTAAACAATGTATTACCTCCTATACAAACAATTTTGCATATGCTGCCATGAAGAGATGGGAAGAGATGAAAGGACCTCTTTGGAGTATGTATAGCAGTGGATTTTAATAAATAGCTTTCTGTTGGATAACAAAACACCCTCAATGCTCCCTGTTCCTTATTTTCAGATAGGTAGGGATATGTGTTTTTGATATATTACATTCGATAATAAGAATAGAAAGGTGGAAACTACCACCAGCCTTTTGTTTTCTTTAAGCTATTTCGCTGAAATTATAACAAAAACCTAGCAAGAACCTAGCAACAAATAAAAAACCACTTACAAAAAATATCGTAAGTGGTTGATTTATCTGGTTGTCCCGTCAGGTCTCGAACCTGAACTCTTCTGATCCAGAATCAGACGTGTTGCCAATTACACCACGGGACAATTAAGCGGTGCAAATATAATTTTTTTCTTTTATTTTTAACAGCATTAAACAAAAAAGGTGTACGGTTTCAACCATTACACCTTTGAAAGCTAAAAGCAATCATTTTCTATTTCAACTCTTCAATACACACTATTCTAACTGGTTCAGAAGGACCCGAGTAAGCAAGGCAAACAGGGATATTCATAAAATTATGCTCCTTCTGAATCCTTGCGCCGATTTTATACCTTTTACCCTGTACCGGAGTAAAACCTGCAATGCTTTTTTCAATGGCTACTGGTTGAAGGTATTTCCTGAAATAATAATTACCAAATCCAGCGCTTATACTGTCGCCGAGAGCAAACCATAGATTATCCCAGAGCCCGGTACCGCAAATTACTCTTAAGGCTGTAACATTTACCTGGCATATATCACCTTCGGGAAAGGTGATTGTAATATCACCGTTATCATAATCAGTTGAATCGGATGGATCCCATCCTCCAGAGGATATTGAGTCAGCAGGTGTACAACCATTGAGGATACTTACGCAAAGAGTATCGAGCGATACTGCAGACGTAAGATCAGAAATACAAAAAGCAAGCGTTTCGGTAATATAAGCCTCGCACATATCCTGGTTGGCATTATGAATGATGATAATCCCGGTTTGAGGAGGTACAGTACTTGAAATAGTTTCGTTCCAGATTATCTCAAAAGAATGTTTTCTGCATCCCCCTGAATACGCAACGGTAATTTTAACCGAATCACCGGTGATCACTATATCTTTTAGTTCAAACGGATCACTGGTCACAGAGGAACGGTTTAATAAGGCATCAGAAAAGCTTGAAAAACTGCTGGTAAGAATTATCTCTGATGACCGGATATCATCTAAATCATCCTGACCTTTTTTACAGGAGATTATTGCGACAAGAATGAACAGAACGAAAATCACTTGTTTCATAATGCCAGTATTAAATTCTACGATAAGAAACAGGTTATATCTCAAAAATCAGCAAATAGTGTGCCAAAAGGGAGAAGTCGTGCAGTCATGCAGTCATGCAGTCGTGCGGTCATGCGGTCAGATAAAGACTGCAAGACTGCAAGACCAGTAGACTGCAAGACATCATTTATTGAGTCTGGCCCAGGTATCCTTCAGCGATACTGTGCGGTTGAAAACCAGATGTCCCGGAGTGGAGTCATAGTCAGCACAGAAATATCCAATTCGCTGGAACTGGAATTTATCGGGTGGTTTTGCACTGGCAAGTGAAGGTTCCACTTTGCAGCCTTTCAGAATTTTAAGAGAATCGGGATTCAGAAACTCACGATAGTCTTCATCTTTCTGTCCGGCCGGGTCTTCATGATTGAATAATCTGTCATATAACCTCACTTCAGCATCAACTGCATGTTCAGCTGAAACCCAGTGAAGGGTTCCTTTCACCTTCTTTTCCGACCCGCTGCCTCCGCTCCTGGTTGAAGGATCATAGGTACAGAATACCTCGCTGATAGTTCCATTCTCATCCTTGTTGAATCCCGTACACTTAATTATATAGGCTCCTTTAAGCCGGACTTCAGTACCTGGTGCAAGACGAAAAAATTTGTGAGGAGGATTTTCCATAAAATCGTCCTGTTCGATAAATACCTCACGGGTGAAAGGTATCTCCCTGCTTCCCATACTTTCATCCTCGGGATTATTTATGAGTGCTACATATTCTGTTTTACCTTCAGGGTAGTTGGTGATGGTTACCTTCAATGGATTCAACACTGCAAACACTCTTGGAGTACGGGTGTTAAGGTCATCCCTCACAGCATGTTCAAGCAGGGATACATCATTTATTGCTTCAACCTTGGTATACCCGATAAGGTCGATGAATTTCCTGATCGATTCAGGCGTATATCCCCTGCGGCGCAGACCGCAGAGAGTAGGCAGGCGGGGATCATCCCAGCCAGAGACTTTATCCTCCTGTACCAGCTCAAGCAGTTTCCGTTTGCTCATCATGGTATATGTAAGGTTGAGCCTGTTAAATTCAATCTGACGCGGCCGGTATTCTTCTTTTTTAAGCTGATCGATAAGCCAGTCATACAGCGGACGGTGTACTTCAAACTCGAGGGTGCAGAGCGAATGTGTGATACCTTCAAAATAATCACTCTGGCCGTGTGCAAAATCGTACATGGGATAAACCTTCCAGGTTTCACCTGTGCGATGGTGTGCAGCTTTAATGATCCTGTAAATAATTGGGTCGCGCATCTGCATATTCGGTGAAGCCATATCGATTTTTGCCCTCAGAACCCTGCTTCCCTCTTCAAATTCACCTTTGTTCATCCTTTTAAAAAGATCGAGGCTTTCCGGAACTGACCTTCTGCGGAAAGGGCTTTCCGTACCTGGCTGGGAAGGTGTTCCCTTTTGTGAAGAGATAACATCTGCAGGCTGATCATCTACATAAGCAAGCCCTCTTTTAATAAGGTCTTCAGCGAAGTCATACAGTTTTCCGAAGTAATCAGATGCATAGTATTCCCGGTCTTCCCAGTCAAATCCGAGCCATCTGATATCCTCTTTAATCGAGTCGATATATTCTACTTCTTCCTTTACAGGGTTTGTATCATCAAAGCGGAGATTGCACTTGCCGCCATACTTCTTTGCCATTCCAAAATCGAGGCAGATGGCTTTTGCATGGCCGATATGGAGGTAGCCATTCGGCTCGGGAGGGAACCTTGTATGAATTCTGCCTCCGTTTTTACCTTCTTTCAGATCATCAATAATAAACTGTTCAATAAAACTTACCGGTGATTTATCTTCTTCAATTGCATTAATGTTCTCTTCATTCATCCTTATGGGTTTTAGGACTACAAAAATAGGATGAATTTGAGACCATCCCATGAAATATTCTTGAAATTTTCGTTTTCTTAACCACGGAGTACCACCGAGTTTTCACGGAGTTACACTGTTTTTCTCAGTGTTTACTCTGTGCAACTCCGTGCAACTCTGTGGTGAAAGGATTTTCAAAGATTCTCTGTATTAAGATAATCCTTCAGAGTATTTACATATTCGATAAACTTCCGTCTTCCTTCAGGAGTGATCCTGCAAAGGGTCTGGGGGTAGTTGTTGCTGAAGCTTTTTGTCACTTCGATATATCCTGCTTCCTTAAGCTTTGTAATCTGAACGCTCAGATTCCCTGAGGTTGCACCTGTCTGTTCCCTGATGAAAGTGAATTCCGCCGACTCGACCCCCATCAGAAGCGAAACAACAGCAAGCCGGAGTTGAGAATGGAGTACAGGATCGAGCTCCTTAAATCGTGTCATGGCTTTTTCGCCGGATATCATAATAATGATTATTTTTACCTTCCGGGCTTTAACCCTTGTATTTGAATCCGAAAAGAATAACTGATATAAAGATGGGACTTATCCAGATTGAAAACATGGAGTTTTATGCCTTTCACGGGCATTTTAAGGAAGAGCAGATTGTAGGGAACAAATTTATTGTTGATCTGACAATTGAAACAGATATGAGTGGCCCTTCGAAAAGCGACAACCTGAAAGATGCTGTGAATTACCAGAAGGCTTATCAGATCGTAAAAGCCGAGATGGAAAAGAAATCTTATCTCCTCGAAAATATTGCCGGCCGGATCCTGGATGCTTTATATTCAGAAATGACAGGTATAAAGAAAGCTACAGTAAAGGTCTCGAAGATGAATCCTCCGGTGGGAGGAAGGATCGGATCGGTAAGTGTAGTTATGGAGAAATGAGATGATATAAATTTCCCGGAAATTCTGTTGAACAATCACTGTAGCTGTTTTGTTTTTAATTTGTAATGTCTCTGGTTGCTTTCCCGGAAACATCTGAAAAGCAATAATTACGTCAGAAGTAATAAAATAACGAAGAACAAATGGCACAGGTAAGCACATATCTGAATTTCCAGCGTAATACTGAGGAAGCATTTAATTTCTACAAGTCTGTTTTCGGAGGTGAATTCACCGGAGGAATTTCACGGTTCAGTGATATACCCCCGTCAGAAAATAATCCACTGTTGCCTGATGAGGACAAAAGTCTGGTTATGCATGTTGCACTGCCGATACTTGGGGGACATCTGTTAATGGGGACCGATGCCCCTGAATCGATGGGTTTCAGGGTCAATTTCGGGAATAACGTTTATATCAGTCTTCATCCCGACACAAGAGAGGAAACTAAACGTTTATTCGATTCTCTGTCAGAAGGAGGGAAGGTGGAAATGGAGTTACAGGATATGTTCTGGGGAGATTACTATGGGAGTCTTAGGGACAAGTTTGGTGTTCAATGGATGTTTATTTGTGCGGAGAAGATTAATAAAGCCGAATAAGAATTTAATTCCGTTCCAATGAAAAGTAACATGATTTACCCTTGTCTCTGGTTTGACGGAAAGGCAAAGGAAGCAGCGGATTTTTACTGTACGGTCTTTGAAAAATCTGCAATTATCTCTGAAAATCAGATGGTTGTGATCTTTGAATCTTCAGGGCACAAATTCATGTGTCTTAATGGCGGGCCCGGGTTTAAAATCAATCCGTCAATCTCTTTCTATGTAATCTGTGAAACAGAGAAAGAGATAGACTTGTTATCCGCAAAGCTTCTGGAAGGTGGTTCCGAATTAATGCCTCTTGACAAATATGAGTGGAGCGCGAAGTATGTATGGCTTCAGGACAGATTTGGAGTAAACTGGCAACTTTCGTACGGAGGCATGGAGAAGATCAATAAGAAAATTTCAAATATGCTGATGTTTACCGGCGAAAATGCCGGCAGGGCGGAAGCGGCTATCAGTTTTTATACTTCGGTGTTCGGCGGAGGCTCGGATATTATTGGCATCACCAGATATACGAAAGATGACAGCGACAAAGAGGGAGCAGTCAAACATTCAGAATTCATGCTGGGTGAACAGACTTTCATGGCAATTGACAGTTCATACATGCATCAGTTCAGTTTTAATGAAGCTGTTTCGCTTGTTGTCGATTGCGAAACGCAGGAAGAGATCGATTACTTCTGGGACAAGCTTACAGAAGGAGGAGAGGAGGTTCAGTGCGGGTGGCTGAAAGACAGATTTGGAGTGTCGTGGCAAGTAGTACCGACAGTTCTGGCCGGTTTGATGAACGATCCCTCCAGATCGGAGAGAGTTACAGGTGTTTTTCTTAAAATGAAGAAGTTTGATATTGAAAAGCTTTTACAGGCTTGATTAACTAATCCTTTTTTTATTATTTTTGCAGACCGAAGACCAGGTTCACCTTCGCTGAAGCTTCGGCGAACACGGTCGGTTAACCGAGTGGCTAGGTAGCGGTCTGCAAAACCGTTTACGGCGGTTCGAATCCGCCACCGACCTCAATAAAATCCTCCCCACGAAGTGGTGGAGGATTATTTTTTTAGCCGACCTGAATTTATTCAGGGGAGGAATAAAAAAATAATCCTCCAGGGGCCGAAGGCCCGGAGGATTTTATTGAAGGTCCCCCAAAACCGGATCACCAAAGGTAATCGCCACCGACCTCAATTTTAAGACTCATCATATTGATAATCAATATTGATGAGTCTTTATTTTCACGGCTGATGTACGGCAAATAGTATAAACTCATAAAAAACTGTCTAAATCAATAAGCCTCCAGGACTATTTTCTGAAGGCAAAATAACTCGCTTAATTTCGGGTATAAGGTTAAATTTAATCGAAAGCCCGCTTGAGTTAAAGATAACCCTTAAACAGAAATACTATAACTATTCAAGAACACATATAAACACTTATCATAACTTTCTTCCATATGACCTATAGCTTCAATCCCTTTCTCCGTTAGTCTATATCTCTTCGCTCCGTTTAGTATATCAGATAACATAATACAGTTCTTCTCTTGTAGGCTGCCAAAGTAATATCTCATCTTTTTATCATTGAAATATCCAACAAATTTAAGGATAGCAGAATAACTGAATGATGATCCTATATACTTATTGTAAAGCATCATCCCGTTTAAGATTACAATCTCATTGATAGTCAGATTAAACTTTTTACGGATTGGGCGAAGGATACGGAATAGGTTATAGACTATATATTGTGAGAGCGAGCCTGTAGTGTTATATAGCTCTAAGGTATTATAAGGTTGTGATGCTGTTTCTTTTGCCGGATCTCGCTGTTTGTTTACCATAAATGCAAAGGTAGCACAACCTTGAGACTTGTCTGGAAAGCCCTCTATCCTGATTATCCAAAATGCTTGTTGTTGAGGCTGGCAGGGATACCGACAATACTTTTTTATGCTGCGGGAAATAAGAATGCTTTATTGGGGGCGGGGCTATAATTTTTTGGCTTTCCTTTTGATTTAGCCACCCCCGATAACGTAGCATTGACCTCTATATGTGTTTATTCTGTTTAATTATTCTTCAGCCCGGCAACAGCCTTTTTTAATTATTCCTCGCAAGGAATATTTCCCTCTTCCCCTTTCTCATCTTTAAAAATATATTTTAATCCTTTAATTTATCTTTTTTCTTTTATAATTTGAATCTGTCCATTATATATGATTGGATCAATAAATTGTTCTTCCGATAAAGGAAGCAATTTGAATATATAAGCCGTTCTATGTCTTCCTAATAAAAGTCTGTCCATTCCTCTATTATAAAATTCTATAATCACCATATTTGCCAGATATATGTTTCTAAAACAGGTTTCAATTTTCTTATATTCCTGACTTTGAATAAACTCAAGGTGTTGTATAAAGTTTGCCAGGTAATAATGTTCTGGATTTTGAGAATAGGCTTTCACGGAATGCATATAGTGCTTCTGTTTTGTTATCTTTATTAGTGAGTTTCATGGCTTTAAGAATCAGGGAATCCTCTTTCCAGCATTATGTAGATTGGGATTATTTCTTTATCTTTAAAACTGTCTTTATGACTTTACCCTGATTATTTCTTAAAAATGTAAATGCCTAATGCCATCTTATTAAATAACAAACTGGGTATCAGAAACAGGATAATTAAAAAAAGGCCCTTGATTTTTTCCCTTGCCAACAAGATAATTATTATGAATTAAAAAAGTCATATCTCTGAATTTAGATAGTCATTTACTCACATCCAATGATAATTACCAGTAAATGGTTTTAAAGATATTATTCTTTATCGGTCTGTTTCGTAAATAAGCTATATGATCTAACATCCTTGACCAGTACTTTTTCATTCTTCAGGCTGGATAATATGGCTTTTTTATATGTTTTTTCAGCTGCTTCCAGATCATTTTTATGCAGATATATTTCCCCCATTAGCAACAAAGCTTTAACATTTTCCGGATTATCTTTAAGTAATTTCTCCAATACTTCCAACCCTTTATTTAATTCCCCTGTAGAAAGATAGCTTTGGCTAGGTTGATTTGGTAATCTGGTATGTTAGGGATAAGTTCGGTCATTTTTCTGAGCAGCTTTTTGATATTTATAAATCATGAAATTCGTATTATAAGTATCCAGAAGTCTTCCCAATAATAAAATATTATGTGGCTGCAATTCATATTGCATTTCTGATAGTGTAACGGCCTTATCATTTTTTCCAAGAATTAAATAATACAAAATGCGAGTTGAAATATCATTATATTCCGACAATCTTTTACGGTGACGCATTGCCTGACTAATATCATTTTGGCACTTTCATTACTATTTTGAAATTATAATTCTGTATGCACGCTTATACGATGCTAAAGCAAATGTAGAATCAAGTTCAATGGATCTATTCAAATTAGTAAACAGTGGAGTCTATATATAACCCTTTTATGTAATAATCGAAAAGCATCATAATTGTTGGTTGAATGCTCCTTAAATGGCAAATCAGAGAGAACTATTCTAAGTACATTTTCTGATATGCCGAGGTCAATTCTTGTTTGCAGGCTTATCGAATCAATAATTCTAAAGAAATCATTTCCTTTGAAAATTCTTTCTATTTCAACTGTTCCATTTGAAGTTTTATATAGTCTGCTGATTATCTCATATTTTTCGCCTATTATACTGAATTCCCCTGTAATAAAATAAGGAAAATTATTGGTTTTAGCATATTGTATCTGCTCCTGAAGATGGTCTGGCATTTGCTGTCCCCCCAAGTATATTTTACATAATTGAATTGATTTAAGATCTTCCCCTGTATTGCATCTGTAATCCCATGTTGCAACCAGCTTTCTGATGAATCATTGGCCTCATTAGCTAAAAGGAAAGAGCGATAATTTGGCAATATATTCGTCTTTAAACACTCTTCGGATTTCCTTTTCACCATTTTCATTAATAACTGATATGGCCATGGTCATTTCCTGCAAATTGTCCGTGCTCTTAAATATTTTTGGATAAACAAGTATCACTGCAATTATTAGGATTGCCAGAATTAATACTCCTGATAGTAATTTTCTGTTTAGGTGATCCGAAGCTGTTTCCTCGACTTCCCGTTATTCTTGTTCTTTTTTTATTTCCACCAATGATTTCTCCCCTGAACTGAATTTTTTCTTCTCTCACACTTTAGTGTTATCAATCCGTAACAATACTGATATTTCAAATACCACTTGATAATAATATCAAGATTAACAAGTACAGGTTTCACCTGTTCAGGATCAAAATCTTTGGGATGAGTTCCATATGTTGACAACTCATTCAAACCGTACATGGAGGATACAATATGAGCAGGTACTTTCTCTCTCTTTGTGTAGCTTATCAATAATGCCCTTTTAGAGGCTCAGTCCCCCCTCCTCTCGTTTGAGTTCACATTCACAAAGGTCAGTAATGATAACTTCAAGACATCTTCTTGAATAGAGGAGGATCATGTTCTCATCATCAGCTTTGATCAACCGTTCCAGTTCCTTATATAGATCGGGAACCTGACCTTTGAGGGATTCAGTAAGCTTCTCAAGCTCTTTTATTTCAAAAACCAGATTGCCATAGGGATCAAAATAGAGGTTACCAGTATCTAAATGTAAAGTTAGGCTATCCCAATAGCAAAGTCAAGTTTTTCCTAATTGCTGTTGAAACCAATAATCTCTCAGTTATTGATATTCAGACAATTACAAAGAAAATGTAAACATAATGGAGATGAGAATGAAGAAAGGGATGTTGAAGGGAAAGGGAACTGTAGGTAATATAACGTCAGGATCGTTGTAACTAAATGACATTATGATGGATAGGAGTGGTGGTTCTCTTTAGATATTTTGGAATGAATATTAAAGAAAAAAGCCCCAGCTGATTACCGAGGGCTAGGAAAAGGTTATTGATATCAATTGTAAATTAATCCTTCAAACATCGGACTGAAGCAGCACTCTTATTACCGAAGCCGATGTTTCTTGTAACTCTGCTTTCATAATTACCAATGGAATAGCAATATACGCTTGAAGCATCATAAGCTAGCAAGTAACCATTATTGCCCAAGAGGAAGTATGTCCCACTAGGGCCACGATAACCTCCCGGAAGGGCAGTGAATCCACTTTCGTTGGTTGCACCAGTATTCGGACTTAACCAATGTGCTGTGCCGGCTTCTTTTAATTTATCACCAGCAACACTTAAGCCCCCAAGGTAATTAGCAAGTACTGAAAAATCATTATCAGTAGCCACATGCCATCCCGTTGGGCACAGTTTGCCTGTCGCAACTGCAAACCAGTTATACATGGCACCATAGGGTGTTTTGTAGGTTGAGGCATCGTTGTTGTACCAGCAATAACCGGAAGTTGATAAATTGCTCCAAGCTGTATTGTCGGTAACCAAAGGTATATCTGTACCATCGTTGTATTTTGTTGTTTTAAGATTCTCAACCATCCATACCTGTGTGCCAATCGTTACATAGGTATAAACATTACCATCTTTGTCGGTAATTTTATCAGTAGGTTCTTCATCTTTCTTACAACTATTGGTAAGAATTAAAACTAATCCCATTACTATTAATGGGCAAAGCCAAATCCTGTTTTTGTTTTCATATCTATTTTATTTAAGGTTATTTTTAATTTACAAAGTTCCTCCACCCATATGACAAATTATACACTTTTGTATCAAAAAATAGCACTTTTGTTACATTTTTATGGGATTTTGGCCTGAAATGGGGAAAATGGCTTATGACATCAGTTTTCTTTCAAATACATCTTTTCTGAAATCATTTCGTTTGTCATCTGTATATGTGCCGGATAAGGGTATATTGTCTGAGTGATGCTTTACTATCACTTTCACGAGTTTGCGGACACCTATCAGGGATATAACAGGGACACGTCAGGTAAAATTATCAGTAATGATTCTCACTTAAAAAAACAATTCTGTAGTACGGAGCAAAAGCTAAAAAATACCTATTCTACACGAGATATACAGGACAATCATGTGAGGGTAATGGTAAGTATCCACTCAAGCCGATATGGTTATCAATTCTTATGTTAAGCAGGGTTTGAAAAGTTAAACTCAGAGGTTATTTTTTTAACTAAGAAAATTTTGTGCCTTTAAATGATATCAGGTATTGCTTCTTTAGATTGTAAGGGAAAAGGATCAATTGCTTTTTGTTATCAGACAAGAAAGCCCCCGGAACTGATCCTAATCTTTCATCACATCTGCAAATAAGCTAACTGCTGAAGGGAGATGGAGATCCCTCGCTTCGCTCGGGATGACAGGTAATTAGTTGAGAAACAGAGGGAAAGAAGCGGCGAGCCGCAAAGGTACCATTCTTCATTTATCCTGAATACTGCTGCGGCTCGCCGCTTCTTTCCCTCACATTTTACCCCAAAATAACCTGTCATCCCGAATTCCGACAAATCGGAGCCTGCGGAGGTTTGGAGGAATGAGGGATCTCCTTCTCACAGCAGGAACTTATATAAAAAAGATGTGATAAAGATTAGGGAACTGATCCTAGGGCTTGACGTGATTTCTTATCATATTTACTTGTTAATTTCCGAGGCATACAGATTTTCCACCCTCTACTCTTCCATCACAATAAATCGTAAATTCTCCAATATAGTGTGTTCCATTATTCCCTTTGGCATTATAATGAACATGAGCGACACAGTTCCAGCTGCCGTCAGACTGAATATTATTGTCTTGCTTACCAATCTCTTTGATTGTAAAAATCTCGCCATTATTTTTACTTACAGCAGTTCCTGTTCCCTGAGTAAAACAATGCAGCCATTCCCCTTTTACATACTTTGCTATATGATGAACGGGCACATTCAAATCTAACCAGTCAACCAGCACACCTTCGCAAAATACAGGGTCCGACCATGTAGCGGTAAAATACTCAGAATATGTTTTTGTACTTTCCTTCTGTCCATTTTGTGCGTAAAGCTGATTCAATCCAATGCCTAATGAAAGGCATAAAAAAAGAAATGTCTTTGTTTTCATACCTTAAGATTTTAGTTAAAAAAAAGAAGTTAGCTATAAGTGCCCTGCAAAATCAATCTCTACGATCCTGATAAGCCAAATCCTTATCACTAAGTTCGGCTACCCATATTGACAAAGACTACCACTTTTGTATCAAAGACTAGCACTTTTGTTACATTTTATTGCAATTTCTGGCAGTAGGACGGGAAAATGGATAATGGCATCGGATTAATCCCAAACATATCTTTTCTGAAATCAGCACTACGTGTTCTAAATGCGTATAAGCGTATTTAAAGGCATATGTAAAAAGTGATACTTTACTATCACTTTAGCACGTTTGCCGACCTATCAAGTGTATAACAGGGACACGTCAGGTAAGATTATCATTAATGATTCCCACTTTAAAAAACAGCTGTAATCCGAGAGTTGGGTATATTTTCATGCCGTAATCCGAGCCGGGAGAACTCATCAAGCTAAGTAATGGTAAGTATCCACTCAAGCCGATATGGTTATCAATTCTTATGTTAAGCAGGTTTTGAAAAGTTAAACTCAGAGGTTATTTTTTTAACTAAGAAAATTTTGTGCCTTTAAATGATATCAGGTATTGCTTCTTTAGATTATAAGGGAAAAAGATCAGTTGCTTTTTGTTATCAGAAAAATAAAGAATTACTTTTTGAGGTGGAGGGTGTCACTTTCCCCTTCTCTCAAAACGAGTTTTTCGGCAAAGATGCCACACTCCGTTCTCTGTTTGTATTTACAGTAAAATGGAGGTACAACAGGGAAAACAAGGCAAATTTAATTGCTATTGATACGGCCTCCCTTTATTCCCCAGGAAGATGCTGAAATAAACTCAGAATGACGTGGGATGTTTAATCTTAACACAAAACTATGGCAGAATAAATTCAAATTCTTTATACACATCAGATGTTAATTCTCCATTTGCATTAATTGTTTGATGATAAATGTAATGATTGGTGTAATAAAACATTCCATTTTTGTCCTGAATGTGGACTCTGTAAGTGCATGTTACAACAGATCCCGGCATCCAATCCTTACCGTTACAGTTTTCAACTGCAGAGGTATAATATATTGTCCCGGAATTGTCACCAATATAAGCACCATTGGCTCTCCATTGGTATTTAAAATCCCAATAAGTCTCGTAACCACTAAAAGAACCTGTAACTGTTTCAGGTACGCCAGGGAGAGTGGGATGAATTTCACCAGAATCATAATAATATGTTGTTGTTTCATTCCCCTGGGAATAGAAAGCAAGTTCAAAAAATGCCATTACAACGAAGCATGTCAGAAAAAATTTAAGTGTTTTCATAATTGAAAGATTTAAGTTAATAATAAGAATTTAGATATAAGAATAGGCAATATCAATTCCATAATCCTGATTAATACCAATCATTAATAGAAAAACATAAATTTGTTTTTCATTTTATCTGGCTAATTGTTAGGAATTTAATAACGTACCGCCCCGAATTGGGTTAGGAAAACACGATGTCTCGTGTTAGACATCAAAATATAGAGATTAACAAAGTTACAACCCTTAATAATACAAGTCAAATATATTTTCTTGCCATGTGCCTGTCATATAGGTTGTATATAAGGGCATATATAAAAAGTGATACTTTACTATCACTTTTGTCTATTATGGCTGCACCGGAAGACCCCTTCAAGGACACGTCAAGTAAATATCGGCTATTCTTGTCCCTAAGCGAGAAAAAGATCAACTGCTTTTTATAATCAGATAAAGCCCCAGGAGCTGATCCGAGGGCTACATTTTTTTAAATTCAGCAGCTGTTTACTGCATATCAATTTTCCTCAAATGGTAAACTATTTTTGCTTTCCCATTTGATTGTACTATCATTTCAGCATCCTCAAAAACAAACAACATACCATCCCAACTCCAAATCCAATCATTATGATCTGTACCTCCCCATACCTCTACTTTATTGACACCATTCTTAGGTACCAATGGGTCATCAAGGGATAATTGATAAGTCACTGTACGTAAGACATTCCCGCAGGGAGTTAGCACCAGATGATCATCCACTGAGATATACCCATCAAATGTCCAACTTAAGTCGGTCCATAGAATCCGTGGCAGATCTTCATGGGATGCAGCCTGAGATCGGGCAGTATTCACTACAATACCAAACAAAATACACACCACAAAAAGAATTTTCAGCATTTTCATGATTACGAGATTTTTGTTAATATAAAAGAAGATATAACAGTTAGCAATACCAACTCAGTGATCCTTATTAAATAAATTCAAATGCAAAGTCCGGTTATGAAAGTGCCCTGATTTCAGGAAAGACCTATTAATACAAACATCAATAACAAGAGAAACCTATGACTTTTCATTCCACCTGATTGATCGCTTTGAGTTTAGAGACGTACCGCCCCGAATTGGGTTAGGAAAACACGATGTCTCGTGTCAGACATCAAAATATAGAGATTAACAAAGGTACGAACCTCAATAATACAAGTCAAATATATTTTCATACCATGTGTCTGTCATATAAGGGTTATATAAGGGCATATCTCTTGGCGGGTGGGTTACCATTGCCAAGGAGTTTTCATTGAGCACAGGATGAGCACTGACCTTGAGGGGGTATTAAGTTTTGGTGTGCTTGTCCAAAGTGTAAGAAAAAGGATCAGTTGCTTTTTGATCTCAGGAAAATAAAGAATTACTTTTTCAGGAGGGGTGGTATCAATTTCCCTTTGCTCCTTTTTTAAGGATGGCCTCCCTCTAAGTGATGGTGAGCTCAGGCAGGTTTGTATGTTTCAAGAATAGGAGCAGCCCTCAGCTGATCGGAGGGGCTTTATGTTTATTGTAAGTTTTATATCAATAACAATTTGCTTTAATTTAAAGACCCTTAATTAAAATAAGGAGTAGTAAAGGAAACAGCAATAGTAATTTGATAACGACTGCCCATATTACCATGCATAATAGCACGCCATGTACCATAAAAATAATAAGTGACTGGGTCAATGTATGTAGATTTATCTAACTCTTTTCCTGTAAAAACTTCTCCAGTTTTGATACTCGTGTGCTTCCCATTTAGCTTCAGCTATTTCCCATTGCCAAACACCATTTTTTACATGATCGACAAGACTGAATCTTCCCATCACAGTCCAACATATCAAAATCATACAGACCATCACAAGTTATAGGAAACCATCCACCCACTGATTCCACAGATCCCCGCATAACTTCGGTCAACGTTTTTCCACTTGTTCTCGTTTTGTGCAGAAAGCTGAGTCATTCCAATGCCTAATAACAGGCATAATAGTAGAAATGTTTTTGTTTTCATAATTGAAAGATTTTGGTAAATAAGAAGAAGTTAACTATAAGTGCCTGTAAAATCAATTTCTACGATACAGATTAGCCAAATTCTTACAAAGTTCGGCTACCCCTATGACAAATTCCACCACTTTTGTATCAAAAAATAGCACTTTTGTTACATTTTAAAGGAAAATTGACCTTAAAACAGGGAATTACTTTATCAGGTAGGTTCAAAACAAAAATAGCCCCCTGGAGCTGATTTCCGAGGGCTGAAAATACTGCAATGAAACTTTACTTATTTTTATTTCCTGTAAATCCTATCAGTCTAAGAATGCCCCATCATCATAAAATGAAAAGGCTCCGATATAAATAGCACCATTTCCTCCAACGATATTATAATGAAAAGTACCGTTCATGTTAGGTTATTTTAGCCTAAAAGCGGGGAAATGGCTGATGGTCATCTGATTTTCCTCCAAATCCTATTTATTGAAATTATGTCGTATGGTATCTGTATAGGTACACTATGAGGGTATATTGTCTGAATGATGTTCTACTATCACTTTAGCACGTTTGCCGACACCTACCAGGGGTATAACAAGGACACGTCAGGTAAAATATCGGCTGTGCTTGGCCACTATGCGAAAAAAGTATTAACTGCTTCTTATATTCAAAAGAAAAGCCCCCGGAGCTGATTTCCGAGGGCTTAATCACTACGATATAATTTTATTTCTTCTTTTTATTCACGGGACATCCTGTTTTGTCAATACTTATTAGGTTCCAATTCTGAATCCCATGTCATACTGAATACAAAATGGTTCCCCCAATTCCCAATAAGATTGGTATGGCCAATAATCAATCCATCATTTGGTATTGATTGTTTGTTTACTTCAGCTACTTTAAAAACTTCACCCCAACTACTTTCAATTGTACCATGAGCCCGAGAAATTTCCCATACCTCAACACCATTTACAAAATGGGAAATATTATGCCATACCATAGGACCAAACAGCTAACCAACATATTCATTCTCACCATCTTCATTTGGGCAATATAAATCTTCCCAAATAATATACAGGTTATCCCATGGTACAGATTTTGTGCCTTCAGAGCTCAGGTTGTTGTGCAGAAAGCCGAGATAGTTGCAATCCCTATTAAAAGGCATAGCAGTAAAAATGTCTTTGTTTTCATAATTGAAAGATTTTAGTTAATAAAATGAAGTTAATATAAGATGTTTGCAATATCAATTTCTACGATCCTGATTAACCAAATTCCTTATACAAAGTTCGGCTACCCAAATGATCAAAGTCTACCACTTTTGTATCAACGCACTGTCTTGAATATGAAGTACTTTGCCATTACCATCAATTATTATGAAAACCGGAAATCCAAATCTCATTGGATTACCCAGGTAAGCATTTGACGCTTCATTCTTGTTTTCAGGACTGTAATTCAATTTAACCGGGACATAGTTGCTATTTATTAATCTCATAATTGCAGTATCTGCTTTACAAAAGGTATCAAATTTAATACACCAGGAGCACCAGTTTCCCCCAAACTGAATAAGGACATGATTACCCTGCGATTTGGCTTTTGTCACCGCCTCCTTAATCTGCTTCATCCCCTCAAGGGCAGGATTATACAACTTCACTTTATCCTGTGAAAACAAGTCAGTTTCAAGTCCAATGGCTATAAGCAATACACTTATTTGTATGATTAATTTCTTCATTCAAAACAGTTTTAAATAAATTACATTCAAATATGAAAGCCTCAAAAATAAAGAATTGATGTAAGAAAATCTACTCTAAACTTGGATTATTGAATGACTCAAGAAGATGGTCTGAAATTCTTGAAGGAATTACGGGAGTTGCCTTATGATACCAGTAAGGATACAACAGGTGCTAGTGACCTCACATCCCTTTGTACAAAACCAGAGATACATGAAATTGAAGAGGGAAAAGTAACACCATCTCTCAACACCTTTTCATTCTAGAGTAAAAATAAAAGGGTAGTATAGATCAATCTGGTAAACCAATATCTCCCATCTTCGGAGAAGGACGCTATAGAGAGACGCTATCCACGTTTAAAGATAGTGGACACTACAGGAGGAAATGACTGAGAAGACCTCTCTCTATACATGGATTGACCCATTGCCAGAATAGAATAAATATTAAGAAAGAAGCTTAAAAATATTAGGAGATATTCTCTTCCACAAATAAACCAGAAGATGTCGCTTTTTGCGTGTAACAATAACTGGTTGTCCGCCCCCAGGTTCAGAGGTTTCATTTTTCTAATGTTATATAAGGTTCTCGATCTTAAGATCACCTAAAATAAACTTGATCTCATTTTTCATTCTGGAATAATTTTTGCAGACTGAACTGATTGACTGTATCACATTGTAAATTATTTCTGGTAACCCTTCATTTGAAACCTTTTAACCATGATGACTAAAACCAGACTCCCAAACAGTGCATTTATCAAAAACTAGCAATTACCACATTATATACTACCAATCGGGATTGTATCTTCATGTGCTTATGTCAACAAACTGAATAGCAACGTCGCTGACCTTGAAATGGATGGTGGTAACCTTTCTTCAAAAGCACAATATTGATTTGAATCAATTCAACTATAGAAATACTTTTAATATGGGTATGAATGACACTATCAATAATTTATGGCTTGAAATAGGTAATAGTGATTCATTCAATAATGGAAATATACCTTTTAAAGTGCAATTTTTATTTGTAAAGGAAGTGGCCAAACCTATTGGATTATTGACATCTGAATATGCACGTCACGACTTAGACAATAATATAATATTTTAAAAAACGGCAAATCAGCATGTTATGATTTTATTTACAATAATATTATGCCTTCGCAAACCTTCTCCTTTCAAGAAGGTGGCATTGATATTAAAAGAAACTCCATGATGATAACCTCAAATAAATAGAAATCTGATTAATTGTTTCTACTTAACTGAATTATATTTCCGATATTTGATATCAGCGGCATTCCCTTCATTTTAGTCCGCCACAGACGGTTTATATGATCAAAGTTGTATTGCAAATTCACTTGGGGGATGCCGTTTTTAATATATTAGTATATGAAAAGGATACTTAGTGAACATCAACAACTAAGCTGTAATAAGACTGTGTATAAAACACTATTTAGTTGAGCATTAAGTTCAGCCTCAGGCTCATTATAAGATAATAATATTAAGCGTTTCATTAATATAGAAAATTCTATTTCTATTTTTTAAAGGGAATAAAAAATTCGAAACATCAATCTAGCTAAATAACAATGCAAGTCAAACCACTAATTATTTACCTTACAATAGTCACTCTTTTAGCGGGGGTTTATTGTACTCATACTTTCTGGGCCAAAAGGGGATTATTTGCTTGCTTTTTTATATGATGGGCCCTGCGTTTGCTGCTGTTATTACAAGAACTTTCTTCTATGATAAAAATTTGGTGGACCAAATTTGAAGTTTGGGAAGGTCAAAGATTATGTGAAATTTGGGCTATTTCTCTGGTGATTACGATTCTATCATTTCTTATTAGTACTTCTTGGTTTCATAAAATGGGATTTTTCCGGACAAGTATTCTTAATCAATTAGCCCAACAGTTGCACTAAACTGTAAAAATATAAATCCTTCCTTCAGGAATTACTCCTCAAATAATGCTGGTATTACTTTTTATCGGCGGATTTTCAATTTTTAATATCCTACCAGGAATCGTCACAGGATTGGTGAAGAGGTTTGGTTTGGATAGGTTTTATGTTTCCTCAAATGTACAGGATAAAACCTTGGGTCGCATCTATAATAGGCGGCTTGATCTGGTATGCTTGGCATTTCCTTTGGTTCTTGTTTTGTTTGAAGCTCAAAGTCTAACAATACTGCAAACAATCATGAACATTTTCATTCTGCTATTGGTTCTATTTGCACGTTTACATTTCTTGCCTATGTATATATAAAATCAGAAAATATCTTTGTTGCTTCTGTTGCCACATAACTCTTAATAATGTTGCAAGGTCATTTAGTTACTTTGTGATAGTACAGAACCAATTATGACAAATATAGGATTGACAATCACAATGTTATTAGCAGTTGTTGTCATCTATTTTCGAATGGCAGGTTTTCAATATTATTCTAACATAAGGGAACCTGTAAATCACTCATAATTAAAAATTCGGACAACGAAGGTTAAAAAAGATGCGATTTAAATATACCTAATGCTAACACGGATAATATGGGTAAGTTGTTTGTCTACCATTGAGAGAGCTCTTATTTAAACTGCTAATTGTCAGTCTTATAGAGCACTGCGTCTCCTTCAATTTAATAATATCCTTTCCCCCGAATCACATGTCTTACCCCTCCACGAGGATTATCAATATCACCTTCTCTTTTGGGATCAAGTGAACGTGACAATGGGGGATAGTCTGGCCTGCAACAGGCACCTTGATTCACTCCAATGATTAAACCCCTTAATACTGTCATCAGTCTTCATTAGTTCAGCCTTCTGTTTATTAATTAATTGATGGATAGAGTTAATCTCAGCCTGCGTAATCATAAAAAGAATCAGCGTGCCTATAAGGGATAATTAGACTATGAAAATTCGTAACAGGATAGTTATCCCTGACAACATAGGATAAGTTGTTATTTAATATGATCTCTTTGCATAGGAATATTGCAGAATACACAATCATCAGACTTCTCCATATAATCAATCTTCTTTCTAAAGTCAGTAGAATCGGTATCCCTTTTCATAGCATTACAGCTATAGCAGAGAGCCTGATAATTATTAATGGAGTCTTCCCCTCCCAAGTTGCGAGGTAAAATATGATCAACCTCTGAAGGCTTTTCATCTGCCGATATTCCGCATAATTCACATCTGAAGTTTGCCCTTTTTAAAACCTCATATTTAATTGATCCTGATATATAACCTTTTGATTTCTTCCTATGTTGCTAAATAGCTTCACCTCGCGTATCTATGTATTGTCTTATTTTTTCATCACAAATTTCTATCAGGCTGGATATCTCATCAGATCGTAATTCATTAAAATCAGGAAGCTGATATTTATTCGATATCTTTTTAACTACTTCCCGATTTCTTAAAACCCTGCCAACCATATTATTTGCAATATTCTGATAATATTCAATCTGGCTTATATCATACTTTAATAATTCAGCAGCAATATCCTTATCTTTTAATTCACCCATTATTTGATAATAAGGCTTTTATCATCACAGGCTGGTAAATATGTGATAATCGCATTTTGTTCTTTAAGAAATCGAGGAGGTCTAAATTATGCCATATTGAGCGAAGGTTATTCATACGTTGTCACTCAAATTTAACCTAACTTTTCAAGATAACCTTCCCTATTTATGTTTTTTGGCATATAAAAAGATTTGACTGATATTATAATTGGGTGACTATTGTCTTTCAACTAAGAAATCCAGTCAGACTTACAGAATTTCATTATAATACATGATAGTTTTATTACCTTCAAGCAGTTAAAACTTAATATATATGAAATACTTGACTTATTCTTTTTTATTGCTGATACTTATTTCCTGCAATGTCAAAGAGAAAGTACTTTATGAAGAACTTACTCCAGCCGAATTTACAAGAGCGTTTATCAACATGTCCTGTTGCCTATCTTCCATTGGGAACACTTGAATGGCATAGTTATCATTTGCCTTTAGGTTCTGATGGAATACAGTCACAAGAGTTCTTCAACAAATTAGCTTCAGAAGTTGGAGGTATAGTATTACCAATGCTATTCTTAGGGCCTGATCTTGATACAGTCATCAACAATAATGAGTACTATGGAATGGATTTAGCAAAGACTTTTAGTGATCAGTATGCGTATGACATTCAGCAGCTTGCTGGAAGTTCTTACTGGGTTAGCGATTCAACTTTTAATGTTATGATGAACAGTATAATGAAACAATTAAGCCGTGTCGGGTTTAAAGTTGTTGTTGCTCATGGCCATGGCCCGTCAACCAACTATATACAAGCGCATTCTCAGGAATTTAAAGATAAGTACAGTCTGAAGGTAATGAATTGTTGGCTTAATGATTCTTCTGATTTATGCCTGCAATGCGATCATGCTGGTGCGAATGAAACATCTATTATGATGGCTGTACGTCCTGATCTTGTAAGGATGCAAAATTTGCCAAAAGACCCGGCAACGTGGCCTATGGGTATGCTGGGGGATGATCCCAGAACTAAGGCGAATAGCAAATACGGCAAAAAAATTATTGATTATGAGGTCAGAAAGATGGCAGCAATTATAAACACGATTGACCCTATGAGAAATCTACGCGCCGAAATTACCGAATGTAACTTATAGTTATTACCATATCTCATTGTTAAGCAATAATCTAATATAGTCTTGCCCCGAGTGGCACATTAAATTCTGGAATTATCAGGACACATTCATTTTTATCATCTGGCACCCCTAAGGTTAAAACCTCCGAAACAGCAGTCCCGATCTGCCGGGGAGGAAAATTTACCACACATAATACCTGCTTCCCTATGGAGGTCATTAATCTTGTAGTTTTGAGGTAATTGTGCGCAGGATTTTTAATGCCAATCTCTTCGCCTAAATCAATTTTAAGTTTATATGACGGCTTTCTTGCCTCCGGGAAAACCTCTACCTTAATTATTTCCCAACACGAATATCCAATTTTTGGAACTCTTCAAATGTTGCCATATAATTTGATTTTATTTCTTAATAAATCGGGAGGGACTAAATATGTCATATTGCGCAAGGGTTATTCATACGTTGACGATCAAATTTAAAGCAACTTTTCAAGAAGACCTCAACTTAAGGTTTAAATTGTGTAAATTAGGAGTGTAATCCGTTATGACAAATCGGGATATAGTTATCATTAATAATCAGTTGTAAAAAATGAAACAAGATGACAGATAAAGAAAAATCTAATCAGGAGTCTTTTAAAGATACTGGCGATGAATTATTGTCTAAGATCAAGGAGATTATTAAAGAAGGTAATGCAAGAAGAGTTATTATCAAAAACGAAAAAGAAGAGACCATAATTGAATTTCCCCTGACCATTGGTGCCATTGGGGTTGTTCTGGCCCCTGTGTTTGCAGCAGTTGGTGCAATAGCAGCATTAGTAACTGATTGTACAATTGTGGGTGATAAAAAAGTCTGAACAGGAGTAATCGAACCCATGAAAAATTTTGCGTAAACGGGTAACTGCCAGTATAAAGAAAGTGTGCGAGTCTTCAAATTGTATGAATAATTACGGCTAAGTTGTAAAGTTACACCCACCAAAAAGCCTTTATCAATTTTATTTTCTATTCAAGAAATTCCCTTTATGACATACGTTTTTATTGATAGTTTTAAACGATCTCCCTTACCAGCCAATGGTAGATACCACCCAAGAGCAGATAATTAGTTTGATCGCGCGATTTCCTGATTCTCCGATGGAAATTTGGCAAGAAATCCCGAGCTTATTTCTGAAGGCCAGTAATAAGTTATTGCATGTGGTTAATTATCCTTCAGGCAGCGAACAGAATGACCTATCTCGGAATATTCATACAATCTTCTTACATGATTAGTATTATTGATCAAAAGACGCATTATTGCCATATCTCCAAATGTCCAATAGTAAGCATGACTTCCCATAAAAGCAAAATTGTTTGGTGCTCGATAACCTCCGGGGAGGGCTGAAAATCCAGATTCGTTTGTTGCTCCGGTGTTTGGGCTTGTCCAATAGGTAGAACCACTTTCTTTCAGTTTCCTGGCAATTTGGTCTTCATCTTCACCTTGGATGGCATCAGGATCAAGGAATAATACTAATTGATGCCATTCCACATCGGTGGGTGCATGCCATCCTGTGGGGCATAACTTGCCAAAGTTCAACCGCATACAAATTATATAAAGCACCATAAGGAGCTTTATTTGTTATATCGTCATTGTACCAGCAGTAAGCTGGAAGTTTGTAGCTGCTTTGCCAATAAGTGTTGTCTGCACCAAGTGTTATCTCAGTACCATCATTTAATTTTGTGGTTTTCAGATTCTCAACCATCCATACCTGAGTACCGATTGTCACAGATGTGTAGACATTTCCATCTTTGTCGGTAATTTTATCCTCTACCTTTTCTTCAGCTTCATCTTTCGAGCAGGAAACAGCGATACATACTAATCCCATAAATATTATTAATGGGTAAATACCAATTTTGATTTTTGTTTTCATTGGAATTAATTTACGGATTATTAGCTAAAATCTTATCAAAGTTCGGCTACCAACCTGACAAAGTCTACCACTTTTGTATCATTTTCTGACACTTTTGTAACATTTTCAGGTAATTTTAGCCTTAAAGCGGGGAAATGGCTAAAAGCGAAGGAAATGTTCTATTTGAACTTATTCTGAGCAGATCTGTTTAAATTTATGCCAGCATCCTATCAGGTTAGTTTTAGGTTGTTTGTGAAGCAGGGTTCTCCAATTCACTTTAAGGGTACTGGCTTCTTAATAAAAAAAGTTCTGTTAGCCGATTACTTCCGGACTTCAAAAACACACTTATTTACCGCTCTAAACCAATGAACTAATTTCCTGCAGATTTTGGTGTTTCAGGAGTTTTAATATGCCTATACCAAAGGACACCCTTAATTAAATGGAAATTATCATATCTTAAATCGGTAAAAATTCACGTATTAATAATAATTTTTCAGAAAAACTTATGATATTTGATACAGAGATATTCCCCTAAGTAGAATTTAAGGTAACCTAAATACTAAATACCATGAGAAACAGAAACTTTCATCTAGTAATTATTTTTGGATCAATCTTGATTTCGTCACTAGGACTATCCTCGTGTAGCACTTCAAAAAAATCTGCAATTGCCTGTCCAGATATTTCATTAAATAAGGGTTATAAATTTTCAAGTAATCATAAAAATAATAATTTATTGGCATATGATAGAACTAAACCAGTAAAACACCCTAGTATTTCATCTGGAAAGAATCAGTCAAAAGATAAAAGCCTAGCCAATAACTCCGTCTTAACCGATCTAAGTAAAGAATCTACTATTGAAAGTATACAATATCAGAATAAAGCAGAATTTTCAGAATTATTGCTTGCTTCCACCGATAATAAATTAATTCCGCAAGGGTTACAACTACTATCACTCCATTGAAACGACTGAAAGGACATACCAACAAGATAGATGTGATACAATTATGTTAAAATCTGGATCAAGCCTTGTTGGTAAAGTAGAAGAAATAGGACAAACCGAGATAAAGTACAGGAAATGTAATAATTTAAGTGGCCCGATTATTTCAATTGCAAAATCAAGTGTTTCCGCAATAATGTTCAGTAACGGAAGTCATGAAATATTCACAGAGGATAATCCAGCTTTACAAAGTAATAATTCATCAATTACCGGAAATACAGATGAAAGACAAGTTGAAGGATTTGGTATTGCGGGTTTGGCTGCTGGGGTAGTAGGTTTGTTTATTGCAGGTATACCACTTGGTGCTGTAGCAATTGTTTTCGGTGCTATAAGTCTTTCTAGGATAAAGAAGAACCCTAATAAATATAAAGGAAAAGGATTAGCCATTGCCAGTCTTATACTAGGTCTTGTTGATGTAGTTGCTATGATTATTATACTAGCAGCGGCATAATTCGAGACTGCAAGGATTTTGTGTAAACAGGAATTAAATCGATATAGATTATAATGGCTTGGCCAGATGTCGGTAATTCTATGATTTCTTTTTAAGTCCTCAGAAAAAAGCATGCTTTCACAAGGCCATGGCATACGATTTTTTGACTTTTCTTTTTTGTTTGCCAGCCTGCTTATTGCAGAGTCTCCCTACCATTGGATGTTTGTTTCAATGAAGAACTATAATTGGGGCAGCGCATAGGAAACAAGTATTTTGCAGTAAGGATTATTGATAATTATGGTTTGGTTGTAAATTTAATTTCGTTTCCATAACCATTACCTGCACCATTGGTAGCATAGGCACGAACATAGTAATTGGTATTTGCCGTTAATCCAGTTATCCTACTTGTAAAAGAACCATTACCTTTACTATCACTTGTTTTACTTAAACTGGTTATTGGATTTGGAGTTTTGCCCCAGCATACACCACGGGTTATAACTTCATTTCCACCATTATTTATCACATTTTCACCTGATTCTGTGCTTATTTGAGTAAGGTCAGACACAGGAGGATACTTTTATGCTAATATTAAATAAACTATCCCCATTTTTTATACTTATCACATGCTAATCTCCTGAATAATAGAAGTAATGGTCAGAATACGAATTCCGTACCTAAGATTTTGGGGTATGTCCAAATAAGCTAAAATAATTCGTGATATCTCTGGAAATAAAGATCACCATATAGTTGGACCAAGAGTCTTTTTCTCTCTCATTTCTGTGCTGCAATGGCTTTTTTTACTTCCTCTGTAAGGTTAACTATTTCATAACTGTATGCCGGCTTATACAGATCCCCGGCTTTTTCCAGTAATATCAGTGCTTCATTATACTTTCCTTGTTTAAATAATCCCCAGCCTTTGGTATACAAAAAATTATAATTATCAGGTCTTAATACCAATGCTTTATCGGTTAGTTCCAAACCTTCGCGCAGGTTTCGTTCTGTATCAATCAGGAACAATGCAAGATTATTAATTCTCGATGTATTTTGAGGTTCTGATAATAGTTCTTTTCGAACATATTCCTCAGCTTTATCAAAGTTGCCTGCCATCTTATACATCACTGCCAATTGATGAGCAATTTCAGCTTCAGAGAACGAATTTTCCTTTAAGACAGATAATAACTCTTTAATATATCTGCTAGCCTCAGCTGTATCCCCTAATGTCAACGCAAGGCTTGCCTGGTCTCGTATTATCCAGCTGAAGTAAATTGATCTTTGATCATCATTAACGCGTCTTGCTTCCCTGTAAAGCTTTTTCTCCTTTTTGTATTGACCGGTCCTTTGGTATGCTTCTCCAAGGGCTGGATAGGCATAATGCCCTATTAAAAATTCCTTGCCCCATTTCCGGGATATCTCTAAAGACTTCTCCATTTCAGAAATTGCTTTAGCAGGTTGATTCATTTTATTGTAAGTTATGGCCAAAGTATAATGATAATTCCCCTGTCTGTCAATTTCCTGAAGCTGTTTTAAGTATTTAATTTGTTCTTCTGGTGATTGAAAGAATCTTGCATAAAGCTGGTTTGTCCGGAGCTTGTCGAGTTCTGACATCTGGTCAATTTTTCCGTAAAGCTTAATGACCATGGATCTCGACTTGTTAGCCATCCCTGAATTATAGTATGCCATCGCAAGTTCCCCCATGGGTGCAAAAAAATTAGAATCGGCATCTATTGCCTTTGAAAAAAAATCTATTGCATTGGGTAAATCAAATTTACCCATAGCCCTATCGCCGTAAATAAAATATCTAAGTGCTTGCGGAGAATGGGTGGAAGAAATAGGTAAAAACTTCCATATCCCGGATTTTCCTTAATTAATTTGGATATTGCAAGAAAATTAATAAGCTTCTGTGAAAGAGAATCTGCGATCCTGATGATATTAATTTCCGTTGATGGTCCTTCTGCGTCAAATGATTTAAAAACTGTATTTGATTTGGTATCAATTAGCTGTGCGCCCAAAATTAGTTTCTGATGCTGCCATTTTAATGCTTCCATTAATAAAGATATCAGTTTCGAGTTTTTTTGCGATTGAACTGGCACTTGAGAGATTGATTGTCGAAGATCCGGTCAAACCTTTTGTTTTCACAAAATTGTCCAGAGTCTCTTTAAAAGTGACTCTAAGATCTATGGTATTAGCTAAACTGGAGATCAAACGATCTTGAATTCCTGTCCCGCCAGACATTCCAGATTGTATCATTCGTCATATTCTGAAATGGCATTACAGCAACAGAGATTTTCTCCCCTATGACCTCAGCCTTTCCAGTGTATCCCTTTTGAATATCTTTGGGTAAGCAAGAATTATGACTGCTATTATTAGAACAGCATTTAAAAACATAACTTGCTCTCAGTTGGTCTTTTGACAGGTTTTGTTATAACCTTTTTATCATCTAATTCTTCAAGTGACTCGGTTTTCTTAATCCCCTGGGTGTAAAATCGAATATCCATGAAAGGATGATAACAACTGGGAGTCCTGCCCCAAGCAATAGTATGACCAGTTTAGCAATCCATGCAGGCAGACTTAATGGTTCAACAAGATTATTAGTTACCTCAATTATAATATAAGCAGTCGCAGCATAGGTAGTGACGACACTGAAGACCTTACGTCTCTTCAGTTCCTTCCAGAACCTTTCAAAACTGTTGGTTTTGTGAGCCATCAGTTAGCTTTTTGGCTTTATGTATGTAAAGTTATGCTTTCCTGATATGAAAGTCAAGTGGGGATCAGATTAGAATAAAAGCACCCAGCTGATTTCAAGGACTTATGATTTAATGAAAGATACACTAATGTACATATGAATATTTCTTCAATCGGCTTTTATTATCATTGAAATTATTTATGCTCCCATTAATTGGAATTTTTATTTTAACTGATCCTGCCAATCCACCGATTAAAGCACCACATGTTCCGAAAAAAGCGCCAAGACCTAAAGTTTGAACAGCGACTTCCTCTGGAGATGTTCTCTTCGCTTGTCCTAGATATCCCATTGATCCCCCTAATATAAAGCCGGTAGTTGCACCAATCACTATTCCTTTCCGAATTTTTTTACCTGACCGTATTTTAATAACTTTAATACTGGTGTAATAAATATTTATCGGTTCAGAAAAGCCCCGAGTGTGATCAGTAAACTTAATAAGCTTACTTATTGATAAAGAAGAATCATTTATCTGATATAATATTCCATTTATTTCATTTCCCCATTTTAGTTTTATTTCACTTCCATCAACAAGTTTAATCCATGCTTTATAAGTCTTGGATTTTGTCAAAATGTCTTGCTGTGCTGATGTTAAAAAAGTAACATAAATTAGTATTGTTGAAACTAAAAGAAGTTTTTTCATATAGAATAGGTGTTTATTACTACCAATTTTAAATAAAGTTACACCAGCGGAAAGAGGAAGTCAATAAATCTAATCAACTGAGGAAATTCCGTTTTTGATAGTGTTTTTTATGATAGTCTTTATCAATCTCCTCTTAGCCAGTGGTAGATACCACACATGTGGAAATAATTGAGAAGTCATTCAGAATTTGAATAACTCCGAAGGAAATTTTACAAGAAAAAGCCCTTGATCCGAGGGCCGGAAATAATTTATTATTATTATTAAAGGATTATTAGTTCTTTTAAAACTTAATTCAGATGCCATAAGTAACATTAATGCGGAGCTAAAAGACAATGAAATAGCCTTTTACTTAGCGGATACAGATTCAATGACCACCTTAATGTCTTTACCAGCCATTCCCATTACTTTCGAGATGTTGCCACCGAACATTCTGCCTAAAAGACCAACATTTAGCTGTGAGACAAAAACCTGACCTTTCTTGTCTTCGTAAACACCAAGACCCAAGGGCATGAAGGCCGTTACACCTCGATCCTTATCGTCAGAAAGAATCTTCGAAGCATAACGTGGATTGCAAATGTTTACACTACCGACATGTTTAACGAACGAAAGTAGCTGTACTCTTTTGATAGTCGTTCACAGTTGTGACACGCCAGCCTTGTTTCTCTTTTATTGATTCACTCAAGGCACTTACAGTCTTGTCATAGCTAAATTTACTCTTGTGCTTAAAGAGCATTAATAAAGGCATCGTAAACCACACAATTAGCCCCATGAAAACCATGCCGACCAAAATCCAAATTACCACTTGTATTATGCTTGTATTCATTTTCTACCTCCAGTCTGTTTTAAAAGGGGGGGGGAGGGGGGGGGGGAGAGAGGGAGAGGGGGGGGGAGAGGGGGGGGAGGGAGATTGTGTTTGATAATAAATTACGAATCTTATTAACCAATTCTTATACAAAGTTCAGATACCCCAATGACAAAGTCTACCACTTTTGTATCATTTTCGACACTTTTGTTACATTTTCATGCAAAATTTGCTGTAAAACGGGAAATGGTAAAAATGTGGCAGAAAACCGATCGTTATATTTGAGGCAGCAAAAATTCCGGAGCACCAGGTCCGGACTTACTTATGTGTACTGGGATCGGGAAATTTAGGAGTTTCATTTAATCGGGAAATTTCGAATTCACCATCCCCTGGAACGAACTACCGGCGAGACGATACAGGAAACTGTCAGTTAAATTTTGATTAGTTGCTCTCTTCATTGGCGAATTATACACCCTTGTTTTGTCAATAAGTGGTTTGCCGGTCAACATTTCCCACCTTGCATTGAAAGTATTGTTTACCCCGCTCCCTGTAATGACAATATTCTCCTTCGGGAATTTTCTAGGAACTGTTAACCAGGAAAGGATTAATCAATAAGTCATTATTATAAGTAAATATGGGAATTAGCGTCGAATCAGGCTTTATTGTTATTTTAGTCAGGGTTGAAATGCCGCTTGTAAGTATGATATATCCTAATTATGTCCTGCATTAAAAGAGGTATCAAAATTACCAATCGAGACAGATGGAATTCCTGCTACTTTTTGATTGCTTATTTGATGAGATACCTGTGCCCTGACATTCTTGAAACCGAAACCTGACATAACGCAAATGATGACTAAAAGTATTGGCGTTTTCATTGCCGGAAGTATTTAGTTAAATTTTATCAGGTCACTTAATTTTCTTATAGTTTTCTTATCAAAGTTAGGCTAACGATGTATTAAAGTCAATTTTTTTTCTAATTGTCCTGACAGGGATACATTACTATTTTGGTTATATAATAATAAATCACAGAAACTGATTTCTGAGAGATGGCCAAAAGTCCTGTTAATAGGTAACGATCACTGATTTAACGCACAAAAAAGCCTCTTTTCTTTGTCACATATATATGCCAATAATATCAAAGGCATAAAAACAAAACGCCTGTTTAAGTAAAATAATCAGATTGAATTAATCACCTGTAAAATAAGATGATAGTGAAATCCCAATAACTTTGTTTTTCATTTCCGAATAAACTGATGTGGCTGGTGATATGTTTGCCAGACCCAATCCATATTGAGCAGAAATCACGAATCCTTTGATATTTACTCCGGCTCCAAAATAAAATCCGAAATCAAAAAATTTCAGGTCGTCATTTTCGTCTGCCCCGAACTTTACTTTTTTTAATTCATCTCCTGTGTCATTATTGCCGCCTACGCCGCATGCTATGTAAGGTCCGGCAAACAGAAATACTTTTATAAAATCTGTACCAACGCTATACCTGGCATTAAAGGGAACCTCCAAGTAAATTGGAGATATAACGACATCTGTTGTGTCAATTTTGTAAATCGACCCTTTGGCAAAAAACACAATGCCGGATTGCAGAATAAAATTGCCTTTTAAGGGGATTTCAGATATTACGCCGACATGAATACCTGTCATTGTCTCTGCTTCGAAACTTGTACCTGAAGTTTTTAAATTCATGTTTGATATATTAAAACCAATAATATATCCAGACTTAATTTGAGCTGTATATTGGGGAAACAAGAATCAAACAGACTGCCAATGAAAATATCAGATGGTTTTTCTTATACAAGTCTTATTAATATGAACCTTTACAAATATGTCCAGTAATTGACTAATTTCTGTAAATTGTTTTTTGTTGCATTTTATTCAAAGTTACATACGGTTTAATCCAAAGTCAATTTTATTTTGATATTCTTCCATGTGTCTTGCGTATAAGCTATATATAAGGGCATACATAAAAAGTGATACCTAACTATCACTTTAGTACGTTTGCCGACACCTATTAAGGGTATAACAGGGACACGTCAGGAAAATATCGGCCCTGCAAAAGGAAAGGATCAACTGCCTCTTATATTCAAAAAAAACCTCAGAGGTGATTCCGAGGGCTGGGAAACATAATATTGTCACGATGAATTATTTTTTAATTTTTACCAATAACAGATATAGATAATATAATACAACTACTGCATTAATCGCTCCCAAAAAACCGGACGACCATGGATGCAGATTTTTAAAATCCACCATTAATGGGTAAATAAACAGTATTGCCAGAGGTATTAATAATCCAAGCAATTCAGCGCACCTTATTTTGCTTATCAATGCCACCCCAACCGTTAAATAGACTACACCAAAAACTAAATACATAACAAAGCTGGGATCGGGATTGGTAATAATTCCAAGGTAGAGATTCAAAATACATAAAAGTAACAGGAGGCCAACAGGTAAAAAATGGATTGCTTTCACCTTTTTACTGAATTAATGTTTCGAATGAGTGATCAGATAGTACTTACTTGTCAATGAACAGGATTAGGTCTTAAGCACATGTTCCTTGTTCTTTCTTATGGTTCCTTTTTTCAATGTATCGAGGAAGGATGATCTTAACGTATCACTCATGAGGGCTTTTTTCACCGGAGGAAGACTTAGAAATCCTCCTACAAAACCCTTCATCATCTTTTGAGATATCTTTTCAGGATTTCCAAAAATCTGGTGCTGAAGGGTTCCTCTCTCAAGACACTGCAAAATGATCCGTTCAAAAGTTGTTTCCGGGAGAATGACTCTCCTCTTACGCTTTATTAATTTCAATGATCCGGTCTTTGAGCATTTTAAGGAACAAACTCCGCAGCCAATACAAAATCCAGTGTTTACCTTCGGTACTTTCTTCTTCCTTTCTGCAAAATCTTCAGATGGCAGCATTTCAATTGCACCAATCGGGCATGCTTTTGAACATTTTCCGCATCCTTCACAGGTATCCTTATTAACGGTGGCAATAAAACTGGAGGTAACGACTGAATTTGGGTAACCAAATTTACTGAGCCCTAACAAGACATTACAACAGCAACCACAGCACTGGCACAAAAAAAGTAACATTGTTCTTCACATTATCGCAACTAAATACAAGGCCTGTTTCTTTAGACCTTGCAATACTTTCGAGAACATTGGTTTTTGTGGCATTTTTTGCGAAGTTATGTCTTAACATATAATCCACTGCCGTTCCGAAAGTGATGCAAGTCTCTAATGGGATATTACATTTTTTTTCTCCGGCATGAAGTTTTTCATGGCGACAGGAACACAATCCGATGGCAAACTTTTGATTTGAATCCACTATCGATGTGATCTTCTCATAATCGAGTACTTCAGTATAATCAGACTCCAGTATAGTTCCTTCGTGTGGCATTGTCCTCAGCGGTGAAATCTGTTGTCCACTTCCAAAGTTCACTGCAATGGAGTTTTCATCGTTCATATACTCATAAAAGAGTTTCGCCAGCTTTTTTGAATCAACCTCGTCTCCTGTCCTCATCATTGTGAACTCAAAAATCCCAACAAACATGGGTGAAAGAACATAATAATACTTGTTGCCAATCCAGAAATCCATGACCAATCCTTTTGCACACAAACTTTCCAGAAGGGAATCTAATTTATTCCTTTCAATCCGGGTAACTTTTTCTATTTGATCAGCCGGAGATAATGCGTACGGCATTTTGACAACTAATTCTGCTTCCTCAGAAGAGTAAAGCTCTTTCAGGATGTTGAATAGAGTTTTATTTTTATTAACCCTGACAGAAAGGTTGTCAATTTTATCTCCCAACCTCTGATAGATTTCTTTCCCAACAAGATGCCCCATAACCTAAAGATTTTAGTTAATAATAAGAAGTTAGATATAAGAGCTTTTAGTATCAATTTCAATGATCCTTATTAACCAAATTCTTATGCAAGTTACACCTGCAGTACCCCCCCCCCCCCCCCCCCCCCCCCCCAGCAGAACGATTACAAACGCTTCTGTCCAGTAAGGTAACTGCAATGGTCTGGCAACCATGTTAACAAGCTCAAGAATGATAAAAGCTGTTGCAGCATATACTGTTATTAAGTTTCGCCGCTTCAGTTCCTTCCAGAATCTTTCAAGACTGTTGGTTTTCTGAGCCATCAGGAAAATCTAAGGCTTTATACATGTAAAGTTATGCTATCCTGATATGAAAGTCAAGTAGGGTCAGAATATTAGAAGAAAGCCAAAACGGGATTTTGCAGCTATACTTCTATTCCGGCATTAAACACTTTAGTGGCAATTAATTCAATTAGTAAACCATAGATAATACCGGCAGAGGTAAAGAACAGGAAACCTGTTATGCCGTCTTCAATAAATGAGATTGAACTAATAAGAGAAACAAGGAATCCTATCAACATTCCATGTAATAAGTAATTGATTTTTAGCCTGCTTATTCCAATAATAAAGCCCAGCATTAATCTATTAAAAAATGTGTCGGCTATCGGAAAGAAAGAAAACTCAGCAATATTACCACTAAGATGACCACCGACGGAACAAATAATGCCAGCTATAATTCCTCCAATTATACAGATTAATAAGCGGTTATTTTTCATAGGGTCAGATTTCGTAAGAAAAAAGGTATGCAATGTTTCGCTGTTTTTGATTTCGGAAATAATCAAATTTACACCATCAAAAAGCCAAAGTCAATTGTATTTAACAGAAAGCCCCCAGAGATGATTTCCGGGGGCATAACTACCAATATATAAAGGAATGGGATCGAAATAAGTTGTAAAGAACAAATAACTAATATGTTATTGTACCATTAGCTGTCCACATTGCGTAATTAAGTGTCATATTAAAAGTACCTGCCTGAAAAAAGACACACCAGAGCAACCCTTAAACCTTCCTGTACCCCCTGTAATAGTAGCCCACCCTAACATTATGCCAGTTCTATTAGCTGGATTAAACGGAAGATCCAATTTCGGGTCAGCGGACTCAAAAAAGATTTTATCTCCGTTAGCGGCTATAATAATCCCATTGTAAATTGTTTCGTCTAATAATTCACCGGTACCCCAATTTACTGTAAACACTCTGTCAAAGTAAAATGTACCTGTAAATGTGCCAATATGGGTTGCATTCCCAGTTATAGAAAGTACCTCATAAGGAACATATTCCTCTGCTAAAAATGTACCTTTAAATGGTCTTTCGACCTGTTTCCCATTGCCCTGGGAGTTTGCAGATGCAGCAAATCCAAACATAATGCACAGCGCAAAAAGAATCTTTAATGTTTTCATAGCTGAGATTTTAGTTAATAAAAAGAAGTTTGATTAAGTGTCTGCAATATCAATTTCTTTGATCCTGATTAACCAAATTCTTGTACAAAGTTCAGTAACCTAAATGGAAATTGCTTTTATAAGATTATGTATTCTCCTTAGAATTAACGAAGAAGTGTCATTTTTTTAACCTGCTGAAATACCTTTACTGAACCTGTTGAGGGGTAATCTGCTTCAATTCTATAAAAGTAAATACCACCTGGTAAATTTTTGGCATTCCAATTAAATGAATATGTCCCTGCCTCAAGTTCTTCTGAAACCATAGTAGCGATCTTTTCTCCCAGACTATTATATACTTCAAGTTTGATAAAAGATGGTTCCGGAACACTAAACTGAATAGTAGTGTTTTGGTTAAATGGATTTGGGAAATTTTCAAACAAAACATATTCTTCAGATAATTGACTTTGATTACTAACCAATGGCTTGCTGAGGTTACCCTTGGCTTCTATAATTACACAATCTCTTCCCTCAATAGGAGTCCCATTTATCAAATTACCTGTGATAGTTAAGACCAATTCATCACCATTCTTTACAGTACCTAGAGCAGCAATTATTTCCTGAGCATCAAACTTTAAAGTGAGATCAGAAAGACCATCTGGTCCATCAGTTGTGCAATTACACTGCTCGCCACCATCACCTGGAGTTGTTACATCTTCAATAGCCCAACGAATAGGAGCAACACCTTCAAACAGTATAGTTGTTGGGTCTACCTTTAACACATCAAAGTTGCTCATCCCTAATATTGCTACAGGAATTACGCCTTTATCATTTACATTCAAGGGATTTTGGACAGGATTTGAGGTTTGATGTCTAAATCTGAGATATGAGCACTTAGGTTTCATACCAGGCGATTTTATCATCAAATTCGGAAGCTGACATTACATCTATATCACTATCGCCATCCATATCTGCTGCATAGATTGAACGAGCGCCGTCAGCATTTGTAGTGATGACATGAAGGGTGAACATCTCATTTCCGTCATTCTCATACCAGTGTACTTCATCAACACCTCCAGCAGCACAAAGCACATCTATATCCCGATCACCGTCAACATCGACAGCATATACCGAAAAAGGAGCCCTAGCGCTTTCAGTGATGGTATGCGGAGTAAAATTTTCATCTCCGTCATTCTCATACCACGCGACTTTATTATCTTCAAATGAAGCCGAAAGTGCATCTATATCCCCGTCCCCGTCAACATCAATCGCAAAGACTGATTCAGCCCCAATTGCATTGGTTGTAATGATATTGGTCGCGAAATTTTCATTTCCATCATTCTCATACCAAGCGATTTTATTATCCCAACTCGAAGCGGAAAGCACATCCATATCTCCGTCGTCGTCTACATCGGCTGCATAGACCGACCATGCATAATCAGCACTTGCTGTTATTAAATGATCAGTGAAATTCTGATCTCCATCATTCTCATACCAGGCGATTTTATCATCCCAACTTGAAGCGGAAAGCACATCCATATCCCCATCGCCTTCTATATCTACCGCATAGACAGTACGGGACCACTTGCATTGCTAGTGATTATATGTGCGATAAAAGTCTCATTCCCGTCGTTCTCAAACCAAACGACAGTACAATCAAAATGAAAAGTAGAAAGTACATCTATATCCCCATCGCTGTCTACATCTACCACAAAGACCGAGTTAGCGCCATTCATGCTGTTAGAGATGATATGGGTGCTGAAATTTTCATTACCGTCATTCTCATACCATGCTATTGTATTATCATCCGCAGAAGCGGAAAGCACATCAATGTCTCCGTCGCCGTCTACATCAGCTACATAGACCATACGGGGATTATCCGCATTGGTAGTAATCGTATGGGTAGCAAAATCCACCTGAGAAAAGACTGTTGGCGATAAACAATATATAATTGCCAACAAAACTGATTGAATTTTCATAATTTGGTCTCCTTTCAATAATTAGAATAGTTTAATAAACTGTATTACGTCTTTTTTTGCTACTAAAAGCTATAGAAGTAATAGAAAAACCAATATTTTTCCTTTTATGTTACCAGGCTTAATTAGTAAGCATTGATAATCGTACCCCCATTGTTGGGTTCAAGAACAAACCCGAAATGCCCTGTTTTAAGGCTTGGACAAATACAAAGTTACACCACCAAAAAACCAAAGTCAATTTTATTTTAGCATCCTGACAGGTGTCATCAGTATAGTTACCGTATAAAGGTATATTGTCCGGGTGATGCTTTAGCACGTTTGCCGACACTATTAAGGGTATAACAGGGACACTTCAGGGGAAATATGGGCATGCTTATACCTAATATGAGAAAAAGATCATTTGATTTTATTTTCCCTGTCATTTAATTATCCAGTCAGTGTATGTTGTTCTATTACCCGAGACTACAAATTTACTTAACTCAGCATCCATAACTTTCATTTTTTCATCGCCAGTTTCAACAGCCTCAGATGTTGTGGTTCCGTCTTCAGTAGGGTAATATTTATCTCTTACTGCAACAGATTCAAAAAGCCAAATTGCACCAAACTTCTTTTTCTTCTCGCCTCTATCGCCCCCTAGTAAATATACTTTTAAACCAGGATAATTCTTTTCAAATTCTGGGATGTACTTATTATTATAAAAATCCAGAAATTGATTCATTGATACATCAGGATTAAGAGTAATTTCCCAAGTGCTAACGGCTACAACAGCACCTTTCTTTAAGGTTTGCGCAGAAAGCGGGGTTGTAGAAAATCCCATTAAAAGGCACAGCAACAATAATGTTCTTGTTTTCATAGCTTAAATATTTTAGTTGACTAAAAGAATTTAGAAATAAGAGTTTGCAATACCAACTCAGTGATTCTTATTATAAATTCAAATTCAAAATCCGGTTTTAAAAAGAAGCACCTGATTTCAGGAAAGACCTCTTAATACAAACATCAATAACAAGAGAAAAAATGACTTTTCATTTCACCTGATTGATCGCTTAGAGTTTACTGACGTACCGCCCCGAATTCGGTTAGGAAAACACGATGTCTCGTGTCAGACATCAAAATATAGAGATTAACAAAGTTACAACCCTTAATAATACAAGTCAAATATATTTTCATTGTACTTCAGCAAAAAGCCAAAGTCATTTTTATTTTCTATTCAAGAAATTCCTTTCCTGGACTGCGTTTTTACTGAAAATCTCTAATAATCTCTTCCAGCCAATGGTAGATACCACCCAAGAGCAGATAATTAGTTTGATAGAGCGATTTCCTAATTCTCCTAAAGATATAATAATAGAAAGCCCCCAGAGGGATTCCGAGGGCTAGTAAAGTTGTAGCCCTGCCGCATCTTGTGATTTCAATTTTATCCGGGATTATAAAGAGTGAGCAACCCTATCGGATAACTCCTTTGTAAGGTACATGAAGTTTTATAGAAGGCAGATGCGAGTATCCGGGTGCAACAACCATTACAAATTTGTCTTGAGTGCAGAAGCAAAAGTTGAGGAGCCCAGCGACGAACCGGAGCCCGCATTGCGGGGTAAACTCGCGAGCTCGGCGAAGCCAAATCCCGCCCTGGCGGGGCAAAAAGTGTGACAACCTGTCCCGCTTTTTCCATAAAAAAGCGGGAAACAACTTACCCATATTGTCCGTGTTAGGTGGTCGTAGAGTTTTTATGATTGTGTCTTACTAATTATTTAGTCGTGCATTAAGATTTGTTTCTAATTCAACTGTTGACATGGTTACTGAACTAGTTACAAAACCAGTTGGAAAATGAATTCTGACATTATGGATATGCTCAAATGCAAGTTTAAAAGATTTTATTTTCATTCTTTCATCAGGCGCTTTGATCCCTTCATTGTAATAGTAGTTTGCAAGAAGTTGTGATATCCATGCAGTCCGTTGTTCACAATAACCGTGTGGAGTTTCGTAACATAAGTTAGGATCGATTACTTTGGGTAAGCGGGAACCAATAGAACCTTCTATTTCCAGGTATCGATGAAAATATTCTAGAAAATGAGTATTATCGTTCAGCAAACGGTAAATTTCGCCCCGAAAATAGATTGCATGACCATTTTTAGGATCTATTTTTAACATGAATTTTATAACAGGGATTACTTTGTCAAAATCTTCAAGTACAAAATCTTTGTGCTTATTGTCTGTAACTGTATGAATTTCTTTTACAAGAATTTTTGAAGTTTCTGTAAGAACAATCTCTTTTTCGCTTGTGGGTCTGGATTTGACAGTTTTAAGCAAAGATTTGTCCTTTATTAAGGAAAGAGTTAATTGTTCTGGTTTTTGGTATGTATTTCTCTTGTCATTTTTAACAATGACTAACAAGGCAACAATACCAACTATAGTAGCAAAGAGTATTGCAAGTTTCAGTCGCATTTTTATTTTCTTGGTTCGCGGATGAGGATTCTATCTTGTGGCACCTATGCCACCTGACGGCCGCGTATATGAAATGAAGCGGATTGTGGAGCTGCGTCATCATCCCCCTTGACAAATGCTGATGCAGGCTGAACTGCTCGAAACCCCTCTGTTACCGTTTTATTTTATATACGTTGTTGTGCACAGGTTATTCTTTTATAAAATTCATTCTTGAAATTACAAAATCAAATATTAATCGTGTAACATTCACAAAATTATCATAATTTAACAATTCCGGTTTATCTTTGGGTGAATGGCTTACTTCCCCACCTCCTGTGGAAATAAACATAGCCTGATATCCTTTATTAGTAAATGCTAAATTATCAGAATACTGATAATATTGATTAAAGTCAATATCTAGTGGCTCTTTTTCCCTTGAATTTATTTCACAAAATGTATTCCTGTATTGGTTAATAATATCCTCTGGTGCGTGAATAAATACTCCGCCATTTTTAAATTTTGAATCGGAAATTCCAACACAATCCATGTTTATATCCAATGTTGTACTATCTATTTCAAAAGGAATATGATTTAAAAAATAGGTAGAACCGACAATGCCTTCCTCTTCGCCTGAAAATAAAACAAAGGCAATAGATTTTTCAGATGTATAGCCCGCATTCACAATTTTCGAAAACACATTTGAAAGTTGAAGCACTGCCGCAGTGCCAGAAGCATTGTCATTTGCTCCCGGATAGAATAAAGTATCATTGCCTTTTACCGCATCGTAATGTGCTGATATTATAATTCCTACTTTTTCATCTTTCCCTTTAATAATTCCAATTACATTTTGAGAATTGAATTTTATATGTTTTTCCGTTAATTGTAAAAGAAACCTTAGTGCCTGTAATCCCGGCAGGAGACTGTTTATTTCTTAATTTAGAATTTATCAAGGTATCTAAATTACGTGTATTTACACCCATTAATAAATCAATTTGCTCTTTTTTCGCAATTATTTTAGGGAAAGTCCCTATCTCAAGATTTAAAGCAGCATTTTCTTTTGTGCCATAAATATATGGATTACCAGCTATGCGTGACAGCACTTCTGGTATATATCTCTGAGAAGGTATTTTAAATATTATTCCCCTTGCTCCATATTTTTGGGCAATCTGCTTTTTGTCATACATTTCATAGTTTACGGGTTCATTAAAATCAAAATTACTTAATAATTTTCCAGTACTATCAATTGGCGAATTACTTTCAACTACTACCCATTTATTTTTAACATCCATATTTTTGTAGTCAGAATAATCATCTCTTTCTAATCCAAAACCACCATAAACGAGTTGAACATCTGAAGTATCATCCAAAAAGCAAAATTCACAAGTAAAGAAATCTGATATATAATCTAAACTAGTATTATCGTTATAAATATTAAAACTTAGGAGAGAATCATAAGTCAATGTGAAATCCTGGTAGTAATTTAAATTTTCACCAATTTTTCCGGTTAATCCTGACTTTACAAATTGCTCTCGAATATAGTTGGCGACCTTTTTTTCACCAGTTGATGCAATCTTTCTACCGGATAAGCTTGAATCACAAAGAAACATAATATCTTTTTCTAAATTTTCTTTTACGATACTATCCCTAAAAGTAGAAAAATTTTGAGCCTTTAATAAATTACAGGTTGCTATAATTATAAAAAACAGAACAATATTTTTTTTCATATTTTGGAGTTTTGTTGTCAAACTTGTGCACAACACAGTTATAGGAGGCTAAAAGGTATTCATAGTTTCTTCCCATGGGAGTTATTGACCTCCTCTCTGTTTTTCTATTTCCAAGATAATCCATTTTTTACAGATCATCAAACGTACTTTTGATCTTTTGTACTTTACTATCACTTTGACCTGATTGGTAACACTCCAACGGTATTCTAAGGAGACGTCAGGTAAAATATCGGCTATGCTTGCTCCATAAACGAGAAAAAGATCAACTGATTTTTATTTTCAGACAGGGGAAAAGCATGCTTATTGGATGCCACGGCATACGATTTTTTGACTTTCAATTTTTTTTTAGCCGGCCCTGTTATGACATAGTTGACCACCAGCATGTGTGGTTGTTTAACTCAATATTGTTTCAATTAGCCTTCTGCCCGGCAACAGCCTTTTTTGCTGCTTCGAGATGAAGAAATGTATCATGACTATAAAATGGACTTAAATCCCAGCTTTTATTTAGGAGTTCCAATGCTTCATTATACCTGCCTTGTTTAAATAATCCCCAGCCTTTTGTTTCCAGCATGTAATATTCATCATGACTTAATTCTAACGCTTTACTAATGAGACCCAAACCTTCTTTAATATCCCGGTCACTATTTATTAAGAAATAAGCCAGACTATTCATTCTTTCCGGATTTGAAGGTTCCAGTGAAAGTGCTTGTCTATAATATTCCTCAGCTTTATTCGTTAAATTGGCCTCATAATAAATGCCAGCCAAGCGTTCAGTAATTTCTGATTCCTGAAATCCCTTTTGTTTGCCAATTGTCCTTATTTTTGATAAATATTGGTTGGCGTTTTCAAAGTCTCCCTGTAAGAGGGTACAAATAGACTGCCAGTAGGTCACAGTTAAAATTTCGTTTGGCCAAAGGTCAATTCCTTTTTCATAGATCTTCATGGCTTTTTCATACTCACCAGTTTTGAGGTATCCGTTACCTAGAATAATGTAGTGCCATATCCACAGCTTATAATTGGGGCTATATCTTTTATTTAATTCAAGACCTTTTTCAAGAGCATAGATTGCCTCCTTCCAGTTTTCAATATTATAGCTAACCCAACCAAGTGTATAAAATTTAATAGTTGAATATGGATTAAATTCTAAATACTGTTTTAGATATTTTATCTGTTCATGAGGCTCTTTATCAACCGCAGCTTTTACTTCTCCAATTTGTAACTGAATACCATAAGGCATACTATTAATCCTATTGTACGCTTTGTAGGCCCATTTTCTACTCTCTTCAGTTTTTTCAATATCTCCATAGGCATATGATAACATCAACATAGGATTAACAAAATTTGTATCCAGGTTAATAGACTTAAGATATAGGTCTATTGCGGTGCTATAATCTAATCGTCCATGATAGCCTCTCCCTTGAATATAGTATTTGAACGATTCTGCTGAAGATGTATAAACATTCTTAAGATCATAGGCTTTATATTTTTTTTCAAGTTTTTTAATTTGCAAATAATTCATTATAAGGTTTGCTATTGAATCTGTTATAGGGAAAAAATCATCTTCTGTATTTCCTTTTATTTCAAAAGACTTATAGATTTCTTCAGTTTTGGAATCCATCAAATTGGCAGTAACGCAAACTATTTTCCCAGTCTTATATACATTTCCAAGGACAACTGTATTTGCTTCAAGTTTTAAAGCAACATTAGAAGCAAAAGTTGGTGTAATAGAAGCATAATTAAAATGCTCTGAACCTTTAAGGATTTCATCCATGATTTCAAATTGTCGGACTGATAATTCTTCTGAATTTGAAAGTGATGTTATCAAGAGGTTTTGGAGACCTGATTGCCAGATATTTAAAATGCTATCCGTAGTTAAATTCTTAAATGGCATTACTGCAACAGAAATTTTCCCATCGGATGATCTTAAGTTTTCCAGCATGTCCTGCTTCATTATTTCCCTGTAAACAAGAACTAATACGGCAATTATCAAAAATGCATTCAGAACATAACTTACTCTTAGTTTTCTTTTAACAGGTTTTGTTACAACCTCTTTTCCTTCTAATTCTTCAATTGATTCGGTTTTCTTTATTCCTTGGGGTGTAAAATCAAATATCCATGATAGGATGATAACTAAAGGTAATCCAATTATGAGTAGTGTTACAACTAATGTTGCAAGCCAGTCAGGAAGATGTAATGGCCCGATTAGATTGTTGACAACTTCGATAATGATATAACCAGTCGCAGCATAAGTAGTAACTACGCTGAAGACTTTCCGTCTTTTCAGCTCTTTCCAGAACCTTTCAAGACTGTTGGTTTTCTGAGCCATCAGGTAACTTTTTGGCTTTATGTACGTAAAGTTATGCTATCCTGTTATGAAAGTCAAGTAGGGTCAGAATATTAGAAGAAGAAAGCCAAAACGGGATTTTGCAGCTATACTTCTATTCCGGCTTTAAACACTTTAGTGGCAATTAATTCAATTAGTAAACCATAGATAATACCGGCAGTAGTAAAGAACAGGAAACCTGTTATGCCGTCTTCAAGAAATGAGATTGAACTAATAAGAGAAACAAGGAATCCTATCAACATTCCATGTAATAAGTAATTGATTTTTAGCCTGCTTATTCCAATAATAAAGCCCAGCATTAATCTGTTAAAAAATGTGTCGGCTATCGGGAAGAAAGAAAACTCAGCAATATTACCACTAAGATGACCACCGACGGAACAAATAATGCCAGCTATAATTCCTCCAATTATACAGATTAATAAGCGGTTATTTTTCATAGGGTCAGATTTTAGGAATAAGAAAAAAGTTATACAATGTTTCGCTTTTTTTGATTTCGGAAATAATCAAATTTACACCATCAGAAAGCCAAAGTCAACTTTATTTATCTATTCAAGAAATCCATTCTAAGTGCACCTATTTATGTATCTGATCAATTATCATTTTAGCCAATGGCAGATTACCACCCAAGAGCAGATAATTAGTTTTATTTCACTATTTCCTAATTCTCAGTAAGAAATTTATCAAGAAAATCCCTCTTACTCTCATTCCAGAGACTACTTAAAATATTATAAAATAATTAATATAAAACTAAGTATTTTACTTAATCTAATTAATTCATAAACATTCTTAAGTTGTTATATTACTTTGTGTTACTTAGTGATAACCTTTCAGAGACTTTGTGGTAAAAAAAATTTAACCACAAAGAAACTCAAAGACTTACACAAAGGATTCACAAAGTAAATGAATAATAAAAGTTAAATAATTATAAACTATTAAAAATATTTTATTTTACATCTTCCATCCACATTTCCCATTCAACTTCTACACACCTTAAATCTAAAATATATATACTACCTTCCTATTTAACTAATTCCATTCTCACCATAACAACTTTAACTTCATCTAACATTTCAATTCCATTTATAATATATATATTAAATTCTTTCTCAAAATCAAAACTATAAAAAAAACAATATTAATATTTCTTCCTCCAAAAATCAAAACACCCTATTATCATTTTTAATCCTAAAAAATATTTATCATATACAAATACAACCTTAATTATTAAAAAATCCACATACTAATCCATTATAACACCTAAACAAAAAATAACTATATAAAAATCAAATACAACATTATTACAATATTAATCTAATTTCTATACAAAAACTTACATTATTATAATACCAAACAAAAATAATAAAAACAAAAAAATCTTAATCTTCATAACTAATAAATATTAATTAATAAAAAAATATACAAATAAACAATATCAATATCTACTATCCTAATTAACCAAATTCTCATACAAAATTCAACCACCCCAATAACAAAATCTACCACTTTCATATCATATTCTAATACTTTTATTACATTTATCCACAAATATTAACCTAAAAACAAAGAAATAACTAATAATATCAAATTAATTCCAAATAAATCTATTCTAAAATCATACCCACCTCCTCATTTATACTAAACTATATAAAAAAAAATATATACCAAAAATAATACCTAACTATCACTCTTATCTATCATCTAAAACAATACAAACCTTAAACTATTAATATACATAATATATATATAAAATAAAAAAGAGCAGGTTTCAAAATACCTGCTCATTATTCCTTTTTCAAATCTTTTATTCTGTTACCGCACGGAAAGCATTTACCCTTCCATTCCCGAAATATGCTGAAATTCCATTCCCGTCTATTTTATCGGCAGTATTAAAAAGATTTTTTGATAACCTCAAGTGGGTCCATTTCCCCTCCGTTCTTGGCAATAATCAATGCCGCTACTCCAGCCACATGCGGCGATGCCATGCTTGTTCCAGCAGCCCATGCATAGCCTTCGCTGATTGTGCTTAAAACCATATCATAATAGTAATAAATCCATTGGGTAAAAATCAAAATCGCCTCCCGGGGCTGCAATGTCAACCAGTGATTTTCCATAATTGGTATAGCTTGAAGGAATATCCAATAATCAGGATCCAGGGGTTGCATTCAAATAATCATGATACCAATAATCAGGAGCAGTCGCAGAAACAGCAATAACGTTTTGAAGCCCGGCAGGCAATTTGAAAAATGAAGCATCACCATCTGCATTGGCACCTTCATTTCCTGCAGAAGCAACGATAACAACTCCTTTTTTGAAAGCATAATCTACTGCACGTTGCTGTGCTATAATGAGATTTTGCAGATAAACGGCAGGAACCTTTTGCAAAACATCATTTTCGTCAAGATAAAAACCATTTCTGTTCAATGTTGCTCCCAAACTCATGTTCACAACGTCGGCACCGTTATTTGCAGCATATACAATCCCGGCATTGATCCAGCTGAATGCGCCTGAACCAGTATATTCAGAAAGCACTTTAACTGCAACAATTTCTGCATCAGGCGCCACACCAGTAACACCGAAACTGTTGTCTGACAGCAGCAATAATCCCGGCAACGTGTGTACCATGATTAAAATATTTACCATCCTGCAACATTATAATCTTCGCCCGGGACAAAGGATTTACAAAGAGCTGTATTCAGATTTGGTGCCAGATCAGGGTGTTCGGCATCGATCCCACTGTCAAGAATAAAAACCTCTTGCATTCTCTGCCTGTATATCCTGCATTCCATGCTTCAGGTGCATTAATGGCGTCCAGTCCCCATTGGTAACTGAAGTAAGATCCATCCGGTTTACCCTTACCCGACTGGTTTGACTTCGTTGACAAATTCAATTGGATCAATCCATTTAGCAACCAGATCGGGAGTAACAGCCTGTACTTCGAGAAGTTTTGCAACTTTCATTTCAAAATTTGAAACTGTTGGTTTTACAACCACTATCACCGATTTCAGGTATCGAGCTTATGATCTGGCCATAAGCTGAGAGTTTCGTTTCAAAATCTTCAGGTAGCGTTAATGATTTTGTAATAACAATATAGTTAATGATTTTTGCACTAATCTGGCGCTGTGGATACAGATGCAGATTCATAGTGTTTTCTCTGATTCAAGGAGATCTTTCTGACATCCGGAAAGGAATGCCAGTACTAAAAATCCTGGTAAAATTCCGATGAATTTTGTAGGTGAAAAGAATAAAAATCTTAGTGATTTCATGACAATTTTTTTTGATTAGTCATTAAGGGAAAATAATTTATAATTTATGAAGTTAGGCTACTTTCAAATTGTAACCTTAATAGTTAAACATATTTCAGTCAATGGATTTAGCCTGTTCATCAAAAATTTGAGCAGGTTTATCCTAAAAACCAACTTATCCACCAAAATCTAATCAAACCTGATGAATCGATTTGCTTTAACTTGTGTATGGAGCATCGCAATAGCTAACAAAAAAGTCCCAAAAGCTGATTTCCGAGAGCTGACTTCTGTAAAGTATGACTGTTTATTTACCACAATCCCACCCTTGGCTTATATAGTAATTCAATTTACTCTCATTGCACGTAATTCGTGTCCTATAAATATATCCGCCTCCACTAGAAACTTCGTCACATGTCCAACATTTTTTTTTACAGGATTCGCTACTTGCACTTGAAAGAAGAAGAAAAATTACAATTGCTGCTTTTGTAAGAATTTTTCTCGTTTTCATAATTATTGCTTTAACTAAGTGGGATTTAATAAATAAAGTTACACACACAAAAAGCCAAAGTCAAGTTTATTATCTATTCAAGAAATTTCTTTAGTGACATTAGTATTTACTGATAGTCCTTAACGATCTCTTTTTAGCTAATGGCAAGGATTACTTATGTGGAGATAATTGAAAATTCATTCAGAATTTGACTAACTCCAAAGGATATCTGGTAATAAAAAGCTCCCGATGCGAGGTCAAGCTGAATAACGAGGACAGAGAGGTTATTTCAACTTAACATATACTTCAGTGGTATACCCATCTCGTAACTCAAAACTATCACCTATCAGATCGTTATTATATTTTTGAAATATCGTATCATTCCTTAATTCCAACAAAGCCTTGAACCTTTTATTAATAAGAGTCTTATCGTGGAGGTACAAAATATTTTCTTCATATTGATTGCCATTTAATGCATAAGTTACGGCACCATAACCATCCCATACGACTGTGTCTAGTTCTCAATGTCCTACCCAGGTGAAGTATTCCTTTGACCAAGTTTTTATTTGACCATTCTTTGTCATGTCATCATAACTGGCAGATGTAAATTGTGGTGAATATAAACCAATAAGTTTCCATGCTCCTTCGAGAGGAGATTTTACATCTTGTTTTGTACAGTTAATGATTGACAATGAAATAATCAGACCTAAAAAGATAATTTTTTTCATATGTACAATTATTAGTGATTAATTGAATGTGAGTGAGTTAGTGTTATTTAACTTTTTTATAGATCACACTCACCAGTCTTTTCCCCTTTAGTGTTATAGAGCTCTTACAACCATTTCTTTTGTAGTCTTAAACTCTACTTCATTTTTCTATCATACAATATCAGGTTTAAAGGAATACAAGGCATCTACCTTGAACAATTTATCTGTTGTAAACACACCAATCCATGTCATAAAATCTGTATTCGGAGAAAGATTAAAAGCCTTTTAACTTATCATCTCTGTCATCATAACCAATAATATTGACCATATACGAATCAGATTTAACACCCTTAATTACCCTATATACGGTTAGCTATAATTGCTTTTCCATAGAGTCTAGCTCTCCCATAATATCAACCGTGTCTTTGCTAACATCATATTTGCCACGTACCAAGCCACTGTTTCACTAACTCAATCTGATCGAGTTTTGTTTGCGTAGTTTGCGCTTGTATTCCATTAGTAACTGTTTAAAAGGAGTACAAAAATTACTGCTGTTAAACATAATTCTTTCATTTCCTTTAGATCTTTTAATGATTAATAAGTCAAATTTTCATCCAAAGTTCTGCTACCTAAATGACAAATTCTACCACTTTTGTATCAAAAAATAGCACTTTTGTTACATTTTCAGGTGAAATTCAGTCTAAAACCGGGAAAATAGCTTATGACATCGGATTTATTCCAAATATATCTTTTCTGAAATCTTACCCCCAGTCAGTTATATATCTACCCCCTCTTGGCATATATAAAAAGTGATCCTTTTACTATCACTTTTACCTGTTATGCCGACACTGGAAGACCCCTGTAAGGACACATCAGGTAAAATATCGGCTATGCTTACCCTCTTACCAACCAAGGCATTCATCACCATGCGATAAATGATAGTTCAGCCCTGCCTCATCACATACCTTTTCATAGTAAAAAATATTACTATCAGGCTCACCGCACCAGTAGCATTTCTTTTTCTTTTTACACGAATTGAAACTTAAAACAAAGAGAAGCAGCAAAACAAAAAATAATCTATACAGGACTTTTTTTGTCTTCATACCTTTTAGGATTTTAAAAACAAATTTAAGTCAGCAAAAAGCCTTTGTCAACTTTATTTATCTATTCAAGAAATCCATTCTAAGTGCAACTATTTATATATCTGATAAATTATCATTTTAGCCAATGGTATATGCCACCCAAGAGCAGATAATTAATCTGATCGGGCGATTTCCTAATTCTCCTAAGGAAATTTGGCAAAAAACAGGAAGTGATCCCGAGGGCTGGGAATTAGGTAATTATTAAAATGATTAATTATCCTTGACACAGCGAACAGAAAGGCCATACTCCTTTGTGTATGTTGTAAATATTATTTCTTTATGGTATAAGTTTAATCCAGGTGCAAGGGCGTTAAGATTACTAAATGTCATTGAAGAAGACCAAAAATTTGCCTCTTTACCTAAATCCTGGAAATTAAGACATGTATTAAGACAATCTTGATGAAGGTGATAACCTGCAGGCAGAGCAGAAAACAAAGTCAAATTATTGGCATAAGGAGCTCCCCAGCGGGTATCTATTAAAAGATTACTCTGATTTGTTTTCCCAAGATAAATATCAAGCTCATCCCATTCTTCCTGACTTGGCAGGTGCCACCCATCAGGGCATACATTTAATGAAACCTCGAAACTATAAAGACATCCATAAGTATTGAACTCCGTTCTGTTTTTTGCTTCAATTACCGAGGTGCCTTTGTAATTATAGACGAAAATTCCATAATCATCCGTATCAGAGCTAACGTAGGGGATATAAGATAGATTCTCTGCCATCCAGATTTGATTGCCCATTTCTACCCATGGGTAAGTCTTGCCATCACGATCGTCTGTAAATGTGCCTTTACGCAGTGTTGTGATTGCTTCTTCTTCACTATATCCTGTCCCTTCACTATTAGTTGCATACGCTCTTAAATGAAAATTTGTGCTGGGTGACAGACCACCTATGATGGTTTCAAATGAATTTGTACCATCGTCAAATGCTTTTTTACTATGTTGAAAATCATCTTCCTCTTCAGTTTTCCACTGGAATCCACGTTCAATTATACTTGCGCCACCATCTCCTGATATTGTTGCGTAACAAATCATCCCTCCAGCAGCAACAAACTTAATATTAAAATAGGGAACACTTGGTGGCACTTCCTTTCTGCACCCGTAAAAAGAAACCATTAATAACATGATCAGTATAGTTTTTAGGAAAGCTCCCATACAATCAGGTCTTACCATTATCTATTTGAAAGTTACAACATATTTAAACCAAAGTCAATTTTTTTTGACTCATTTCACATGTCTTGCATATAGGTACGCATGTGCACAATTATCTCATTTTAGCCAATGTTAGATACCACCCAAGAGAAGATAATTAGTTTGATCGGCCGATTTCCTAATTCTCCGAAGGAAATTTGGCAAAAAAACCGAAACTGATTTGAGGGCTGGAACTTTGAAAAAAGTTGTTATTTTGTTGTGAATCCTATACTTTATGTTTAAGGTTTTACAACTTCGGCAGTAACTTCCCCATTAGCATTTATATGTAACTGTGCCATACTGGAGATTGGAAATTATCATATCTTGTTTTACTAATTTGAACCTTCCATTTTAGCCTTGAGAACGAAAGTTGAATTGAAATCAATCTCCTATTCATCTTGACCATAATATTTTACATAGTACTTTCCAGGTCTGCCAATTCCGTTAGTAGCATATCTAATGTTGATCCGAGGGCAGATATCAAACCAGTGTCTTTTCCATTAAAGTAGTCTCTTCGGTTGGATTGAACCCATAAGGTGGTATTTCATAAAAACCTAATGAACGAAACAGGCTTCGTGTTTGTGTTATAGCTGGTCTTGCATCAAGTCTGATTCTGCTATAGTTGAGTTCTTTAGCAATGTCAAATGCCAGTTCCAATAATTGCACACCAATTTTATATCCCTTGTATTTTGTCTGAACAAAGAATCGTTTCAATTCAGCCGTGTTTTTATTAAATTTCTGAATTGCCGCACAACCTACCGCAACATTATTATCATAAACAAGAAGCAACGCACCATCTGGCAGATTGTATCGCTTGTCTATCAATAAAAGTTCAAGATAGACATCTTTAGAATACATATTAATGTTAAGAGAGTCTGTGTATTGTCGAAATAAATCACGTCCATTGTCAAACTCTAAATTGGTACTTGCTATCTTGAATATAATATTCATTTGATTTATTTTCCTTGACGTAGCATTAGTGTTGTCTTTATGGATGCCGCTAACCAATATATCCTTAACAAAAGCACTCTATTATCTGCTAAAAAAAGTGAATAATTATGCTAAGTTACACCTTGTTTAAGCCAAAGACAATTTTATTTTAGCATACTGACAGGTATCCTTCAGAATAGGTAAAATACAAGGGTATATTGTCCGGATGACGCCATACCATAGATTGACACTCCAAGGATACTTCAGCGTAAGAAATGACAATGCATTTTCCTGGCTTGATAAAAAGATCAATTGATTATTTATTCCCAGACAATAAGTCCAGGGAGCAGATTGCTGAAGGCTGTAAATAAGTTATTGTTATCAATAATAACTAATCCTGCAAACAACGTACAGAATATCCTGTTCTTTTTTCATACTTCCCTCTGGATACAACTGCCGTACCCCAACTTATTTCTAAAGCCCATGCGTAAGTGGCAGTGTATTCTGTTGAACTCCACCAGTATCCTACCTCAAATACCCTTCGGTTAGCCATATGGTCAAAAAGATAATCATGCAAGCCACCTGGCAAGGCTGTAAAACCACTTTCATTGGTTTCAGTGTTCCCTTCAGAAAAGGGATAGCATCTCCAAGAATGTTCTCCACAGAATTCTTTCAGCTTATCACCTGCCACGCTTACTCCTCCAAGATAATCTATTAAGGTTACCCACTCTGCATCTGAAGGGACGTGCCAACCTGTAGGACATACATTGCGGTTATCCATTACTGCATACCAGGTATATAATCTCCCAAAATCTGATACGTACTCATCATCCATACCAATGCCAGGCCAATGATATTTTGATGTTGGCTCATTAGGGATCATTGTAAATTCTGTTGGCGTGGACCCAATAAGGTCACCATTATTATATCTGGTTGTTTTCAGGTTTTCAACCATCCAAATCTGTGTGCCAATGGTTACAGAGGTATATACATTACCATCATTATCCGTAATTTTATCGGTAGGTTCTTCATAATTCTTGCAGCAATGGGTCAGAATTAAAACTAAACCCATTATTATCAATGGGCAAAGCCAAACCCTGTTTCTTGTTGTCATACCAGTTTATTTCAAGGTCATTTATCTCACAAAGTTCAACTACCCCTATGACAAAGTCTACCACTTTTGTATCATTTTTTTTTTTTTTTTTTTTTTTTTTTTTTTTTTTTTTTTTTTTTTTTTTTTTTTTTTTTTTTTTTTTTTTTTTTTTTTTTTTTTTTTTTTTTTTTTTTTTTTTTTTTTTCCCCCCCCCCCCCCCCCCCCCCCCCCCCCCCCCCCCCCCCCCCCCCCCCCCCCCCCCCCCCCCCCCCCCCCCCCCCCCCCCCCCCCCCCCCCCCCCCCCCCCCCCCCCCCCCCCCCCCCCCCCCCCCCCCCCCCCCCCCCCCCCCCCCCCCCCCCCCCCCCCCCCCCCCCCCCCCCCCCCCCCCCCCCCCCCCCCCCCCCCCCCCCCCCCCCCCCCCCCCCCCCCCCCCCCCCCCCCCCCCCCCCCCCCCCCCCCCCCCCCCCCCCCCCCCCCCCCCCCCCCCCCCCCCCAAAAATAGCACTTTTGTTACATTTTCAGGTTATTTTAGCTAAAAATCAGGGAAATGGCCTATGACATCGGATTTATTCCAAATATATCTTTTCTGAAATTATACACCCTGTCTTGCTGCAAATGTCCTGAATAAGGGTGAATATTTTGGTGGATGGTTACTATTATGAAAGATCTTTCCTTGAGTACTGGGTGGACACTGACCTTGAGGGGATGTTAAATCTTGGTGTACTTGTCCCTAAATGAGATAAGTATCAATCATTTTTTTCAGATAGAACAAATAAAAAGCCCTTAGAGATAATTCTGAGGGCTAATGTTATTTAAAAAGCACTCTCGTGCGAAGCAGTAATCAAATATTTCTTACTTCATTGTTCATCTCACAACATACTCATAACAATCACTATCCAATACTACTTCTGAAGTAATTGCATCAATAACCCTGAAGTGAATATCAAAATGTGTCCCTGTGGTAATCGATGAAATATCCCTCCACAAAAATTCATCACCAGAACCTTTATTATTAGTGATAATGGCCTGAGGAGCTAATCCTAACCCTAATGTAAGCCAACCTGCACTTGTACAGTTGCCATCGACATTTGTGTCTACAGCACGTTGAAGCAGGTACTCTCGGTTCGGCTCAAGACCACGAACCCATGTATCAAGTGTAACAATTTTAGCAGCGTCAACATCCTGTCGGAATTTTACATGGCCGAACTGTTTTCCTTCACCACGAAGAATGACTTCAAGATTAAATGGTGGAGTTTCTGCTTTGACAGAACTCTTTGCATTTTCTCCTTGTAACTTTAGCTCATCACCGGCCACTTTCTGACTTGAAAGAGAGAAAACTAAAATAGCTGCCGGTAAAACCGCATGAAACAAACTAATTGTTTTCATTTTAAAGGATTTTGATTGTTAATAATTTGAACTGTGTATATTAAAACAATCAGAATCATCCTTTGTTAAAGCAAAAGTCAATTTTATTTTGACGCCTTGACAGGTGTCATGCAGTATAAATCCAGTATAGGGTATTTATTTAAAGTGATACCTGACTATCACTTTGAGCTGTTTGTTGACATTTCAGGGTTATTCCAAGGATCCATCCGGATAAAAACTTGCTCTGCAAAAGGAAAGTATTAATTGCTTTTTAATTACAGATGGAACAAATAGAAAAAAAGCCCCCGGTTGATTCCGAGAGCTGGCAATAAGTTGATGACTTAATGGTTGATTAATCCTGCAGACAGCGAACAGAAATACCATCATTCGAAAAACCGTAGTAAGTAGTTCCAACAGTAATATCATTGTAAAATATGCCAATAGAATATTGGTAACCACTGGCTTGTGAATCTATCCCCCAATAATCCCCGACAACCCCAAGACTGTAGATACTGCCATAAGTGTCACGGAGGCCACCTGGAAGATATTTAAAGCCATATTCATCGGTTGCTCCGGTGTTTGGGCTATTCCAATGAGAAGTTCCTGTTTCTTTTAGTTTGCCACCCGCAACATTTAAACCACCGGCATGATCGAATAGTGTTACCCACTCCGTATCTAAAGGTACATGCCAGCCTGTGGGGCACAATTTTCCAGATCTGACTGCATATCCGTTATATAATGCACCATATGGATTTTTTTTTGTTATATCGTTGTCATACCAGCAATAAGCAGGAGTTGTTAAATTACTCCATTCAGTATTGTCTGTGACATTAGGTATTGGAGTGCCGTCATTATATTTTGTAGTTTTGAGGTTCTCAACCATCCAAACCTGAGTACCAATTGTTACAGAGGTGTAAACATTGCCATCTTTGTCGGTTATGGAAGCAGGATTATTTTCAGCCTCATCTTTTTTGCAGCTGTTGGTAAGAATTAATATTGCTCCCATTATTAAAAATGGGTAACGACAAGTTCTGTTTTTAGTTTTCATATAAGTTTTTTTAAGTGGATATAAGCTAAATGTCTAATTCAAAATGTTTACTCTCTTTTAATCAAAGTTACACCTTGTTTAAATAAATGTCAATTTTATTTTATCAGAAAGACCCCGGCCGCTTTCCCTAATCTTTCATCCATCTGCAAATAAGCTAAATGCTGAAAGGAGATGGAGATCCCTCGCTTCGCATCGGGATGACAGGTATTTAGCTGAGAAACAGAGGGAAAGAAGCGGCGAGCCGCAAAAGTACATTTCTTCATTATCCAGAATGCTGCTGCGGCTGCCGCTTCCCTCACATTTTACCCCAAAATAACCTGTCATCCCGAATACCGACAAATCGGAGCCTGCGGAGGTTTGTCGGTATGAGGGATCTCCTTCTCATAGCAGGAACATATATAAAAAAGATGTGACGAAAGATTAGGCCGCTTTCCGGGGGTTATTTAATCGAACCCGGGTAAATGATTACTATTTGATTTTTATGAATTTATATTCTTCGGTTTTTACACCTTGTGAATTAAAGGAAGTAGCAGTAGCACTCTTTGGTGTGTCAAATACAAACTCTCCCCTTTGGAGGACTTTTTCAGGATTAAAATTCTGGACTATTTCCTGGACCCATTTTTTTTCAGACGTGAACGAACCAATAATTGTCAGGTAATCTCCGGTTAACATAACTGCGAAAATTTTAAACTTGCCTTCATCCGGAGAAAAGCCGTAGGTCCAGATACTACCCCATTCTTTCTTCCCATTTTTAACACTGTAATCATTTTCCACAAATGCTTTTTCATATTTTTGGAATTCCGCTATTACAGTATCACTGCTTGTCGTCAATTGCCACATACCAAGAAACTGCTCCATTAATTTTAGCTGATCGAGGTTCGACGTAACGGACTGCCCGGCTTAAATTTAATGGTTAAATAAAAAAGGAGGGATTTTGAATCTCCCTCCTTTCTGAAATTAGCACAAACCAGAATTACTTTTATTTTATATCTGTTAATGCGATTTTGAAAGTTTTGGTATTTAAGATCTCCCCGTTTTGGAAAAACCATTCATAAAATCTGAAACATTCCTTATTCAGATAAACATAACGGTATTTATCAAGACCATCCTCTGATCCGACATACAGATATGATTTGGCAAATGCCAGAGTCTCGTCATCAAGATCAATCACCACATTAAGATACCTGATATTGTTTTCTTCGGTAGTGAAAACCGTCATGGTTCCGGCTTTGGCATCAAGACCACCCCATTTGATAAGGTCGTACACAGATGACCCGGTCTGAAGAGTATTAAAAGTATTGAAACCAAGCGACAGGCAGTTATCAACTGAACCTTCACCTTTAGCGACAACCCACCAAAGGTGATTGCCATTTTCAGGGATATACGTTTTTGGATCAGCTACATAAGATTTCAAACCGATAACCAGTTCCTTTCCATCACATTTTTCAGGGCAAAAATTCATCATCCAACCCCATCTGCTAATATCAAATGCTTCTTCAAAGGATAGTTCCCCTTTGCCCCAGGCAGTCTCTTCCTGTCCATCTTTAGCAACAACCGCATGGGCCAGCACAAAGGGACATTCGGGCAGGTTAGCAAGTGGAATTTCATAGGTCACCATTTCGACTGGTGGATTAAAGGACTCTTTAACAGGGAACTGACCCGGAACAGGCACACCTTGCTTGTTTACAGGTATATTTTCGAAAGTACCGGCATAGAGATGAATCTCTTTTATCTTCCAGCCATTACCAGATTTATATGTGACGTACAGGTTCTTATTATCGTTGGAAACGATAACGTTACCTGTATTTATATTCTGGCCTGCAATGAGGTCAAATGAAGCCTCCTTGCAAAACAATCTTGCCAGTGATTCTTCCTGAACAACTCCGTTTTTGGAAATTGTCAGTTCCGGCATCCCGGCTGCATCGGATTTGGAATCAAGAATTACATAAGAATTGTGTTTAAGGGCAGCCATGTCATTGAACTCCCGCCCCTCTTTAAAGTTTTCTTTTTCACATGAACCAAGAATGAGGGTAAGTAAAACCATAAGTGTTGTTAATCTTTTCATTTTTTTAAAATTTAGTTAGACAAATCTGATGAAATCTCATAAAGTGTTTTCAAAGCTATTGGTATTATGTTCGAAGTAAAGATAATAGCGATTTATCATGGTGACATGTGGCAAATGTCCATTTAGTGGGGAAATAAGGACGATCTACAGATGCTTTGTGTATGAAAAACGGATGATTGTTTACAGGCAAACGCACTTTACTTTCGGAAGCAGGTGGTTCGTCAAAAACGGATTATAATTTATGAGAAATCAGAATATTTACAGTGGAATTGTAACAAAAGCGAACTATTATATTGATATTCAAAATAATATATGCATTATTTTAAGAGGCATCAGAAATCCCTGATTTTGACAAACTGGATTTTTATTATGATAAATTTGGTGACTTTATGCCCAATTTTGATATTTTTCAGGTTAGATTCAGGTATGAAAACATCAAAAAGGTAATCATCGCTTTAAATTTAAATCATGGGCATTGACTGAAATGATAAACAATTGAACAATCTGAACTGACGTGAATAAATTGATTATTTACAGTATTTCCTTATATACTTATCCGCCTGTGAAAATCCTAATTCTCCGGCTTTACTGAAATCCACACATCCACTTTTGATCTGCCCGATATTAAGTTTAGTTATACCTCTGTTAAAACAAGCCTCTGCATACTCAGGATTAAGTTCTATAGCTTTAGTAATAATCATCAATTGCACCCCTGTATTGTTTAAGTTTATTCTTTACTCTTCCTCTGTCATAATAATGTAGCTGCATTGTCAGGGTCAAGTTCAATAACTGCAGAGTAATCAGAAACTGCTCCTGTGTAGTCCAGGAGACTATCCTTTGCTATTCCTCTGTTAGTATATGCCTTTAAATACTGACTATTAATCTCCAATTGCTTTAGTATAGTCTTCAATTGCGCCATTAAAGTCTTTGAGGTTGGCCTTTGCCAATCCTCTGACATTATAAGTATTCGCATCAGGGTTAATCTCTGCTATCTTTGTAAAATCAGCAATTGCTCCATTGTAGTCTCCGACAGAGAAATTCAGATAGGCTCTGCTTTGATAATAAGCATTCGCATTCTCAGGTTTAATTTCTATTGCTTTGGAATAGTCAGCAATTGCACCATTGAAGTCTTTTAGCTTTACCTTTACCAATCCTCTGTTGCTATAGGCCTCTGCATATTCAGGATCAATCTCAATTGCATTATTATAGTCCTCAATTGCTCCAGTGTAGTCAGGGAGGATGCTTTTTACCACACCTCTGTTAAAATAAGCCATTGCATAATCCGGGTTAAGTTCAACAGCCTTACTAAAATCAGTAATTGCTCCATTGTAGTCCAGCAGATTGCTCTTTGCTGCTCCTCTGTTACAATAAGACAATGCATGATCAGGATTAAGTTCAATAGCCTTACTATAATCGGTAATTGCTCCCTTGTAGTCCCTGAGGCTGTACTTTACTAAGCCTCTGTCATAATAAGTGTTTGCATCACCAGGATTAAGCTCAATAGCTTTATGTATAGTCTGTAATTGCTCCATTGTAGTCAAGGAGGTTGCTCTTTGCTGCTCCTCTGTTACGATATGCTGTTGCATTATCAGGGTCAAGTCTCGATTACTTCATTATAGTCAGCAATTGCTCCGTTGTAATCCCTCGAGGTTGTACTTTACAAGCCCTGAGTTTATATACTCTTCTGCTTTTTGGCTGCATCCTGAAGACAATAATAACAATACAGTTATAAAATAAGATATTCGTCTCATGATTTTTTTTGTCTTAGAAAAATCTGATTTTCATGGTCTGTTCTGAATAATTCAGAAAACATCTTACAAAGTTAGTCTGAAAAAACCTTATACTGCTTTAGGTATGGCTGTTTTTTTCTGTACAATAAGTGATTTGTATTTTGAATCCGGGCTGTTTAAATAACGACTTCTGGCTTCTTAAGGATCAGCCTCAATCGTTTCATTCTAACAAAGAACCCCCGGTTTTCACCGGGGGTCCCGCTTGATCCCAGGATGTTTCTGATTTCAACCTGAGATTAGATTATCCTATAGGTAATATCCATCCAACTCTCTTTTAGCATAAAACCAATTATCCAGTTCATTGGAAGATTGAGGGCCATTCTCCTGATAGATTTCAAATGCTCTCTTGCGTATATCTTCCTCAGAAATTATCTTTTTCGTTTCTTTAGACGTTGATGGCAGTTCATTTCTACTTCTTTTTGTTTTTTTAATTGTGTTTCTCATTATATAAATATTGGTGTATTATTGGCATAATTTCGAAATGCATATTTTGTAAGATACTAATAATATATTGATATATCATAACATATTTCATTTATTTTTAAATATTTACATTAAGTTTGATTTAAAAAAATTAAAACGTGCCACGACTAAATACAATTCTTTTTTTTACGTTATTTGCTTAATGATAGAATTGAAAACTTAGTGTGAAAAATAAGATATAATGAAACCGGAGAAACCGATAAGATATGTCCGTGTAAATGCTTACACCTGGATAGGGACTCAACCCAACGTACCGGATGAACAGGTGCTGAAGAGATTTTATGAGAACCAGAAACTCTCACCTTATTACAATCCCAAAAAATTCTTTACTATTAAGTAAGATTAGTGAGGCTGTTAACGCCTCAGACACGACTTTCAGATTGTGCTGATTCCTTCCAGTTACAGAACGGGAAGCCGGCATATAAAGGATATAAAAAGATTTTAGTCAACTGATTGGCCCCTTTAATGTAAGCAGATAAGCCTGTTATCAAATCCGGGAGTCTTTATATCAGAGGATACGGGGACATTAACTATTTTGGTGCTTTAAAGAACCAAAAAAATGGACGAAGAAAGCATCAGATGTATATTCCCTTTCTGGGAGCTGGAAACAGGGCCAATCATTATTGATCCGGCACGATTATTTGAATTTTACCTTAACTGATAGGAGCGACCCGGTTAAAAGCCGGGTTTTTTCTTGCTCAGCAGGATAAATGAAATATGTGAGCCGCAGGGTGGTAATTAAAATATAATTTGGGTTAAGCTTGCTATTAATTGTCAGGCTCAATAAAAACCAATGTTTCTTTTATTATTCCGCCATTATCATCTACACCATACAGTTTAATGCCAACAGAAAGTATTGTACTGTTATCAATATTTGATATGGGCATAAAAGTATCTTTAATATCATCAAAATCATCAATTTCATCATAATCCTCTAAGGGCAGATAGAGATGGATTATTAAAGTATAATCAGGCTGGCTGATCCGAATAAGTACTTTAAGCAGTTTTGTCAGCCATATTGATGATGCAGAATTGTAATACTCCAGTTTGAGTCTTAAATTTGTAATTGGGTTAGCATTCAGAATATATTCAGTTGCCCAGTTGACTACTGGTTCATATAATTTGGCTGCATTTTCAGGAATTGATTTGCCGGAAAAAACAAGGTCTCCTGTCAATTGATTCAGATCAATCAGGGGAGTTTTTAAAGTCTGCTCTATAAGTAATTCTTTCATCCTGGTCTCAGAGGAGCGTTTAATTCGTGGCTCAAAGCCCTTTAAACATATATTTAATTAATAAAATATTTATTAAGAATATTCATTTTTGCAGGGGTTGGGAAAAATGATTTTGATACCTGGTAAAGGTAACGTTCCTGGATCACGCTGGCAAGCTGCATGCACCCATTCAATAAAGAATTGATGGCTTTTCATGGAACCTTTGTCAATGAAAAACTGATGATTGTTTACAGGCAGACACAACTCATGGTAAGAATTGAGCCGTTCGTCATTTGCGGATTATAATTTATAAGGAATCAGGATGCTGGCTCGAATGCCTGAAGAAAATATCAGTTAATGTGCAGATATTTAATATAATAGCAAAGCATGAATAGATTGGGACAGAATATTTATGATTTTGACAAATGGAATTTATCTTATGACAAAATTGGTGGTTTTTGGCCCGGGTTTAATATCTTTTGACAAGGATTCAGGAATGAAAACGTCAAAAAACAAAAATTCCTTACCGGTGTTCACCAATCAGTATGTAAAAATCACTAAAGGTATTCCCCGCTTCAGAGTATTTTTCAGAATCTGAAAATAATTCCCCCTGTAAATTCACCCTGAACTCCTGCAACTTTCGTTCCGACCTCAGGTTCTTCGCCCCCCGGCCCCTCGTCGAAATATAATCCCTCAAAAAACAGGGGCAGATAGAGGGTTGCCTGTAATCTGAATCCAATACGATCGTTTAAATTTAATTTTGTTCCGCCGGCAAAGCTGAAATGGAAAATCTTCTCTGATTCAATATCCGTATCAAGAGGCTCATAGATAGAAGAACCAAGCGCAAACCTTCCGAACGGCACCACTTTGTCCTCGGGATTATACTCATAAACTGCACCAAATGAGATCTGATTGACTGCAAGGTCGCAGATATGGTCTGTACTTTCATCTATTGTATAGGTAAGATCTGATCCCTGACGGGTGTAAGTGATCTCAAACCTGAATCCTTCACCGGAGCCATAGCTGAATGAACCTCCATAAGCCATCCCGTCGGTTATCCGGAAAAAACCGCCAGAAAGGGAATTGATCTTTCCGCTTGTCTCATATCCTATAAAAGGGATCACTTCAAATTTCTGGGCAGTCAGGGGAGCTGCGAACGTAAGCAAAAGCGCCAATACTGCAGACAATGAATAAATGACTTTCAAATTTTTCATAATACCTGATTTGATTTTAGTTTGATCATTTACTTCAACGGGTTCAAATATAATAATTAATTCAGGTTCCTGATAAACAGGTGCCGGTCTGGTCCTGGTTGCTGGTTCCGTGATTTTACAACGACAACCGCAAGCCGCACGCCGCACGCCGGACATTTTCAGAATATTATCCCGGTTGATGAATTGAGAGAAGGTGAGATTATTATCTGTCCGGATTTTTTTCTGATAAAAATTTCTATTTTTGCCCGATGGTTTATTTAATACTTAAGAAGATGAAACAAAAAACAATACTGACGATCGCTTTCGTTTTACTGGCCATTCCTTCATTCAGCCAGTTGGATACATACACTACCACCGGACTGGAGATTATTTTCTCCCTTGCCGATATTGAAGATAACGGTGCGGATCAAAGTTCCATCTTAAGGTTTGCCCCGGTTATCAATATAGAGACGATGTTAAACGCCGATATGAGCGACAGATTCGGATTGTTTACCGGCCTGGGTATAAGAAACGTCGGATATATTTATGGTCACTATACAGATCCTGAAGACGGCGCCAACTACAAAAAAAAGTTCCGCTCCTATAATATCGGTGTTCCTTTCGGGGTTAAAATAGGGAACCTCGACAATCTGTTTCTGTACGGAGGATATGAGGTTGAGCTCGCCTGGCTTTATAAGGAAAAAACTTTTGAAGGCGGGGATAAAATCGGTAAAATAACCGGTTGGTTCAGCTCAAGACAGGAGCTTTTTCAGCATGGTTTTCTGGTAGGAGTCCAGTTTCCCTATGGAACTAACCTGAAATTCAAGTATTATCTCAGTGGATTCCATAACCAGGATTATGTTAATGCATCCGGATTCAAGCCTTATGAGGGACTGAATTCAAATGTCTTTTACTTCTCCCTGAATGTCCTTATGTTCAGGAACCTGGAATTTTATGATTACTGATTCAGGAACGATCAGATATGCGATCTCATTCATAGCTGTTTGCTGCCTGTCCTTCCTTCCGTCGCAGGCACAGAAGAACGATACTATATATCTGAGCAATGGCGACCGGCTTACAGGAGAACTGAAAAAATTTGAATACGGTTTGCTGTTTCTGAAAACAGATGCAATGCAGACAGTTAACATCGAATTCGACAGGATATCAACGATGTATTCTTCAAAGCAGTATGAAATACGCACAACTTCGGGTTTAAGATATTTCGGTTCGCTGATGAATTCAAAAATACCAGGGACAATAAACATCCTGACCCTCACCGATACTGTTCCGAGACCAATGTGGAGCATTGTCCAGATAACCTCAATTAAAAACCAGTTTTTTCAAAGGATTGACGGATCTGTCAGCATGGGATTAAGTTATACAAAGGCAACAGACGTGCTTCAATACAATGTCGCAGCCACTGCAACCTACCGTACAACGAACTATTCAACGACTTTCGATATGAGCAGCATATTATCTGAAGTAGATAGTTTAATATCCAGAAATAATGATATAGGGTTAAGCGTCACACGCTTTTTAAAAGGTAAATGGTTGGCAGCTGTCCAGGTAACTGACCAGCAGAACAGTGAGCTGGATCTGGATCAGCGGCTACAGGTAGGAGTGGGTGGCGGGTACGATTTTGTCAGGAACAATTCCCACAGGCTCTCTTTCATAACAGGATTGCTGGCCAACCGTGAACGTACAATCGAGGAAGCGCTGGAATCAAAAAATATTGAGCTGTTGCTAAGTGCACAATACAAATGGTTCAAGTATAAACATCCTAAGATTGATATTTCAAGTAGTTTTAATGTTTTTCCCAGCCTTACAACCATAGGACGTACCAGATTGGAATATGACCTGTCATCCAAAATTGAAATCCTTAAAGATCTGTTCTTCGACCTTACCATTTACGATAATTTCGACAGTGTTTCTTCGGAAAGCAGCTCCTCAAAAAATGACTGGGGGATTATTACATCTCTCGGATATACTTTTTAATAATTACCGGAAAAACACTTATTGGTTTCTCCAAATCCATTAACCTCCCCTACTACATAACAAATTTTAAAAACTTACACAACTTGTCCCGATCTATCGGGAGAGAACACAGAGAAGTCACAGATAAACACAGAGTTAAGAAATCAGATCTCTGTGGCCCTCTGTGGTTCTCAGTGGAACTCTGTGTAACTAAAAGTTATTTAAAATGCTGAATTTTTATTAACTTAGTCCTCTTTTAAAATTTAACGATTGAGTGGTTCGCCGAATATCTATTGGTTTTTTGAAATACTCATTGATAAGTATAATTTGTAATCTGAAATAGCAGTACATTTGACAATATAAATTCTTAATGCACGTGAATAAGAATTTATTTGGATTAATTATGCCGGCCCGGCTGATGTTGGAATTGATGATGTTACATGGGTTGTAGATTATGGATCTACATCAAAATTCAACGGGAAGATCGGTAAAGTTACAATTGAAAGAAAAAAATGAACATAATGCCGATTATTATGTTTGATCAAAAATATATTAGACAAACGCCAAACGGACCCGTCTACTGTCATATCTGATTTTGGCCTATTTTTGATTTTTTAATGCTTTGTGATGGCATTGTATGTAATGAAGATTATCTTTGAAATGTAAAACAATACAAAAAGTATTTAATAACAATTAAACAGGATTTTTATGAAAAGAGGAATTAAATTTGTTTTATTCAGTATGGGCATAGTGCTTCTCTGGGGATGTTACCCCGGGGGACCAGACTACTACGAGGAACTGGATGTGTCGCTGTCGAAGCACAATCCTGAATATGATTTTGCGGCAAAAGCAACATATGCCATGCCCGATCAGATTGTAAAGATCACAGGAAACCTGATTGAAGGCGATGAGCCTGAATTTATTCCGGAGGCAACAGCACAAGCTATCCTTGGAATGATCGACGATAATATGGAGTCACTGGGATGGCAGAAAGTTGATGTATCAGCCGATCCTGATCTGTTACTTACCCCTGCAGCATGGGAAGTAACTACCATCTACTACTACTACGATTACTGGTACTGGTGGTATGGGGGCTATTATCCCGGCTGGGGCTGGGGAGGCTACTATCCGCCTGTGTATGTGAGTTCCTATACAACAGGGACACTTGTGATGAATCTTATAGACAAGGATATAGTGGGGAGCAATGGGAACCCTGTAACACAGTGGACAGGAGCGATCAACGGTATACTGACGGGATCGTATGATGCTGAACGTCTGCGTACGGCCATCGACAATACGTTTATCCAGTCACCCTATCTGAAAACCAACTAAAAAACCATCGGATATGAAAAAGATATTTACAATAGCCATATTAACGGTACTGGGTATTTCAGCATACGGACAGTCGAGCATAACAGCCCTGTCGTATTCCATAGGATTCGGGACGGGGGACATGCATGATTACATCAGCAAGACGAGTTTCAGGGGCTTCACTATCGATTACCGGAAGCTGGTACAAACTAACGTAGGAGTAGGAGTGGACATAGGGTGGAACGTGTTCTATGAGGAGAAGCCATACGATACATATGAGTACAAGGATATCACCTATTCAGCCAAGCAGTGGAGGTACAGCAACCACTGGCCGGTACTTGTTGCAGCAGATTATTACATGAACCCGGGAGAACAGATCAGTGCTTTCGCAGGCCTTGGATTAGGCACAATGTACACGTTGCAGAATACGGATATGGGATCCTACACGTTTGAGAAGGATGCATGGCATTTTGCTCTGAGGCCTGAGATAGGCGTACTGATTCAGCCGGCGCCGGGAGTAGGGATCATGCTAGCCTCGAAGTATTATTACGGATTCAAGGCAGGCGACCTTCCGGCACAGGGATTTGTTACAATAAACGTTGGATTTGTTTTTTCAAATTAACACACACATAAATTTAAATAATGAAAAAGTTAATTTTTTTAGCGATTGTTTTGATAATAGCTGCATCGTGCAGCAGTGTAAAGATTTCGTCTGATTTTGACAGGACAGCAGGATTTTCGGCTTACAAGACATATTCCTTCACGGAAGAGGCTCTGAATCTTGCGGTAGATGATCTCAACAAGAACAGGCTTTTTACATGCAATAGAATCCGAACTGGCAGCCAAAGGTTTTACCAAATCAGCCAGTAATCCTGATGTGCTGATAGATATTAAGCTCAAGGGAGAGCAGAAACAAACAGCCACAGCGACAAATACAGGGCGGTTATGGCTATGGCTACAGGTACGGCTGGGGGGGAGGCTTCTCCACCACAACTATAAATTATGACACTTATGTCGACGGAACGCTGTTCATAGATATGATTGATGCGAAGAAAAATCAGCTTGTATGGCAGGGCAGGGGTACCAAGACCATTGAACCTGATGCAAGTGAGAAGAAAAGGGAGCAGAATATCAATTATGCCGTTAAGCAGATATTCATGAAATATCCGCCTAAGATTTGAGTATCGGAATAGAATTAATCAATTGAAAAACTAACCATGAAAAAACTAATTACACTTTTATTCTTTCTGAGCGGAACTTATGTTTTCGCCCAGTACTACCCGCAACAGGCATCAACCAATCCTCAGCCGGCAGCCGCACCTCAGAAAAGCAGCGGTCCGGCTGTACGTCTGCACGGATATACGACCTATGCATTCGACGACAACAGTGTGGATTCATATTACTCGGATACCGAATATTTTGAAGGCTCCGTAAACGGAGGCTTTCAATGGGGAGCAGGCCTTGAAGTTATGCCTGCACCAACCATGGGAGTTGAATTCACCTACCTGAGGCTCGATTCAAAAGCTGATTTAAACTATTATAATAACGGGACTAAGAACACTATTTTCGACGTAGCCCACAACTATCTGTTTCTTAGTTTTAACAAATACATGCCGGTAAATCCCAAAATAGAACCATTTGCAGGTATGCAGCTGGGAATGGGCATTTACAATGTTGTAAATCCTGATAACGATAATACGGGAAGTGCAACCAAATTTGCCTGGGGCATCAGGGCAGGGGCGAACATCTGGGCCAATGAAAAAGTAGGTATTAAACTTCAGGCAGGCCTGATTTCGGCAGTGCAGGCCTTTGGCGGAAGTGTTTATTTCGGAACCGGGGGAGCCGGGGCCGGGGTATCAGGTTTCTCAACATACTGGCAGTTCAGCCTTGGAGGGGGACTGGTATTCAGACTGAGATAAAAACCGCTGGAAGACAGAAGATAAACATAATTTATTCCTCCTTTGAAGGGGAGTAAACCACTCCTCCTTTAGAACGACTTTGGGCTTTTCCGGATCATTCATATATGCAGGTGTCATGATCTGGACATTGTTTTCATTAAAAACATCCAGAATATTCTGATAAAGCGGTATAATACCAGTGCATATTTGATGTGTCGTTGCAATATACATTGATCTCATAATTGATAGCAAAATCGCCAAGCGATCGTTTCAGCACAAAAGGAGGAGGTTGTTTCTGTAAACCTTCCGTACGGTCGGCGGCCAGTTTCAGCATCGCATCCACCAGGCGCCAGGGCGTCTCATAACCAATGCCCACGTTAGTATGAATTATTAAGCTCTGGCTCCTGGCTTTTGTAGTGTAGTTTGTAATATTGCTGTTCAGCAAAACAGAATTCGGAATAATTACTTCTTCATTTTGAATTGACAGAATCCTGGTATCCAATACTTCATTTTCAACAACATAACCTGATTTATCACCAACCTGAATAAAGTCGCCCTTTTTGAATGCTCCCCTGTAGGTCATAGTGTAACCGGCTATCAGATTAGAAATGAAGGACGATGAGCCCAGTGAAAACAAAACTCCTATAAAAACTGAAATTCCCTTAAAAGCGCTTGTCCCGGAACCGGGTATATACGGAAAGGCGACAATCACTGAAAAAACTATGACCAGGGTTCTGAAGATACTATAGGTCGGCATAGCCCAGTCAGGATCAAAATTTTTGATTTTTATAACATTATGTTTCAGTCCTGAAAAAAACAGCTTGCCCAGCTTAATCAAATACCTGGCGACCAGGTAAATCATAATAAGAAACGCAAGGCTGGGCAGGAAATTAAGAAAGGCTTTGCCCATGGAAAGAATAGGATCAAGAAGCAACTTCAGTATATAATTAGCCGCATTGCTGGTCCAGGGAAGCAGGCCAAGAATGTAATTTACCGAGGCAGCTGTTAAAATTACTATTATGACGATTTTAAGTACTTTAAATACCAGATAGTAGGTTTTCCAGAGCTGATTTGCCCTGATAAGTTTATAAGATTTGTTTTCTACCTTGTCAATCTTTGTTTTTATAAAGTTCTGTAAACCCCTGTTAATCCTCCTGAAAATCCAAAGAACTGCAGTTATCAGAAGAGTCAGAACTATCAGGGTGCCCAAAGCATTAAGCGATTTTCTTATCAGCACCGGACGGGTTCGATTCTTCCTGTAGGTCTGAATTGCTTCAGTAGTAGCCTGGGATACGACCTGTGTAAATAATTCCCGGCTGATCGCTTCCACACTGGCATCTGCCTCAAAAACATTCATAATGAATTTAGTGCCGGCAAATATCTGGGTATGGTCTTTTTCAACGATTAACCTGATGGAATCCGCTGAGATGGAGGTGTCAGCAGCTGCCTGCATGATCCTTTTGCTGATTGCAGCCGCTCTTTGTTCAGGAGTGAAGGAACTTATGCCACGGACATTGAACAACTCATTGCCGTCAACTTTAACAGTGGCCAGCGGTTGCTGTATACCTGGCTGTTCGGGATCGGTATCGACTATCTCCTGTGCGGCTGAACCAGCAGGATGAAAGAAAAGTAAAAACAGTAGTGCCGCGTGTAAGGCTGCTGCCTTTATTATTTTATGGGTAAGCAGATCCTTAAGTTTATTCATTTTGCGGAGTACCTTTCATTTAATCAGATAAGATACTTAATGTCAGTCACTAAAGTCCGAAACGATACTGCAGTCCTCCGATAAACTGGGTACGGCTGCCAAGGAAACCGGCTTCAGCACGGAACATAAAATGCTTGTTGATCTGATACTGTGATCCGAGTACGAAGTTCCACATGTCTTTCGGACGCTTACTTAGTGAATACTGTACGGTAGCAGTCTCATCATCATTCAATGCACCATCAATACTGTTTAAAAGATTACCGGTCGTCTCCAGTGTCCGGTTGGCAGTTTCATATTTTGCCTTATTTACGGGATTATTCTGCTCAGTTGAAGATAACCCTGCCCACCATTCATCTACCGCGATTTGTGTATCAGCCACTTTCTGAATACCGTTGTCAACTTTCACCTGGAGTTCATCAGCAGGAATAATCTCGTTAAGCGGCAGCGAACCGCTGGTTTCTGATTGGAGATGCAGCCTGAAGCCTCCGGCCCAGATAGAAATATTGCTCTGAGGATTTTCTTGAATTTAAATGATTTTCCCATCCTTGGCCCGAAGACAAATGTCACAACAGGTTTATCAAGAGCGCTGATACTTTGCCAGGAGACGTTCATGTCAAGGGCCAGAAATCCTCCGGCAACCCCCATTGTGGGGGTCATGCCGAAACCAAATCCCGTTGCATCGAAGTCAGCCTTTGTAGAAAAGCTTGCAACTTCACTCCATTCATTCGACTCGTTGGGGATCCATACCCCTGCGTCAATTGCAGTTGATGTCTTAGCCTGTGTAAAGATACCGTAAACGTTCAGAAAGGGCAGTAACCAGATATCAGGTCTGAGGTTTATCGCCGAAGCTGTTGAAACGGCACCTGTGAAACGGACTATTTCATCGAGATCGTACATGGGCCCGTTATTGAAGCCTACAAGAAGATCCTCAATTATCAGGTCCGACTCCTGCCACAGGTAATTTATACCAAATCCGGCTGAGTAGGGAAGGTCATACCCGGCTTTTGCAACCTTGGCCCCAAGGATTGGCAGAGAATAGGGATATTCCGTTGATTTGAGACTGTCTTTTAATTCCGTATTTTTTTCACCAACAACTTTATTGGTATAAACCTGTGCAATTGTTTCTCCTGAGATCAGAAGAACCATGATTGCTATAATTGAAAGTTTTTTCATAATAAATCTATCAAGTTCTGATTTTTTTTGATTCTGGTTTTTAATGTAAATTTAAGTCCGGTCCTGATCCATTACAATACTTATTGATGAGTATTTGCTAAATCATTCCGGTTGCTTTAGAAAATCGAATATAAATCCGAAATATACTGAAATATCAAGAAGTCTCACCAGGACACTGTTGCTTACCGGTCCGGTTAATGCCATATATTTGTCGCTGATGAACTCCACTGGTTCAGACAGGTTTACGATCTGTTTCTCGTTTTTTTCGCTGTCCGTACGAAAACTGCGTTCCCAGGGTAATTGATCCCCTCTTAAAGCTGTAGCCCAATCCATAGTTGAAGTGATATACATCAAGGGAATAACTTATTTTTTTATTAAAGTCCAAAGGACTGGTTTCCTCAGAGGGATTTAAATAATTAAAATCAGTCCGGAATCCTCCTGATAGTATCAGCTTGCTGCTTACAATCTTTTTAAATGCAACTCCGGCATTAAACACCGGATTCTGTTGTTTGGTAAAGGAGAGCCATTCCGAGGCCTCTGTGGGGCTGAAATTGTACCCGTCTTCTCCGGGATTATTACTTGCTTCAATATAGTAAAATTCAGGCAAACCAAAAAAATACTCAGCTGTGAGAAGTATTATAGACTTTCCGGAAGGACTATAATAATTGAATCCGGCTGCAACCGATAAAGGATCCTTAAAATGGGCAGGGCATTTCTTCTGCCTGCTGGCATAATATTGATCTGATCCCTCAGGATTACCGGTCTCTTTATGAATATTGGAGTATTCAATTTGTTTAACAACTGTGCCATTCCCGAAAATTTTAATCGAAGGGAAACTGATATTCGCACCAAATGACCATAAATCCTGTTTCATATGGAGTCCCAGCTTTGTGACGAGCCGCACATCGTACATATTGTATTTAAGGTGATATCTTGAATCAGATAAATATTGAACGGTATTTCCCTGATCGGCCATCGTAAATGCATTGGCGGTAATAAGATTATAATACTGGTCATCCTTATAAGAGATCAATCCCGAAAAACCAAGAGCCAGGGAATTGGATAACTTGTAACCGAAACCTGCGCCACCATAATAGTTCTGGTATTTGGAACGCAGGTAATATTCCCCGGTATAAGATTCATCGCCGGGGTTCGAAGAAATAATATCGTCTGAAAGCGAAATACCGCGATTGATCTGCAGATATTCATTGTTTCTTGTAAAATAGGCCATCTCAATAGTAAGATCAGGTTGTTTTTTTGGATTCAGTGTCAATGTTATGATCCTGGGGTATATCGACAATTGTGTACGGTCAGCCGGGAAATCTGCTCCGAGAGCATTCTGAGCTTTAAAATAATAAACAGAAGCCAGATTAGCCGAAAGGGAAAGATTGTTCTTTGTCATCTCCGAAATGGTGGCAGGATTATAATAGATGGCAGCTATGCCGCTTTCACCGGCAACGACAGCACCTGAAAGAAGGGCAGCCTCCGAATTCAGGTTCTGATCCCAGTACCGTCCTCCCTGAGACCATATGGGAATATTACAATAAACAAACAGGAACACCAGGAAGGCAACCTGTAAATAAATGTTATGTGTTTTAGGCTCAGGGTTTCGGATCATCAGTACAGAACAATTACTCTTTCAAATATAAGAATATTTTTTTCGAGTTTGTTGTTTCCTTTTTGTTAACAGCGGAACCGGGTACCATGATTTTTTTTATGATAGTTTAAATTCATATTGTTACAGGTAATATATTTGTTGTATTACATAAAATAATTGTTTTAATACAATAAATATTCGTAAAATAATGATCATTTGTTATTGCATTTCATGAACATAATTGTGACCCTGAAACCGTTCTTCCGGCAACCCGGAATTTGTATATATGTTTTTTTGACAAGGTATGTTCCGGATAGGTATGATATTGATAACACTGATTACTTTGGTTTCAAAATTGTTTTCGGAACCGCAGGGCCGAGATAAATTTTAAGATGTCATCATCCATTTCAGTCTTAAAAATTTTAATATATTTGGTATATAAAACCTAAATTTTTAAGGACTCTTTTCCTTTACTAAACAATTTATATTATAATCACAATGAAAGCCGCGCATATGAAAAAAACATGCTTTGCCTTTTTATTCATCATGACAATGCTTATTCTTCCTTCCTGTAAAGAAAAAAAGGAAGTTCAGGCTGTTATGCCGATGGAAGTGCCTGTTGTTCAGGTGATGCAGCAGAATGTTAGCCCTTGAATCGGAATATACCGGACAAACATACGGAGAATCTGATGTGGAAATGCGAACGCCGGGTTGAAGGCTGGGTTCTGAGTATGAATTTCAAGGAAGGTTCCATGGTAAGAAAGGGCCAGCTTTTATATACCATTGATCCATTGCCCTATAAGAATGCAGGTTGATGAAGCTGCTGCAGCGTCTTGCCGATGCAAATGGCATGACTGATAAAAGCAAAAAACGATCTCGATCGGATTGAACCTCTTGCTGCTATAGGCGCTGTAAGCCAGCGTGAACTGGTTGCAGCACAGGCTTCCTACATCCAGCAAAGCATGGTTGAATCAGCTGAAGCTTCTCTGCGAAATGCAAAGATTGAACTTGGTTATTGCAGTGTGGTTGCACCTATCAGCGGTATGATCGGTATTTCCACAGTCAAGGTTGGTGATTATGTAAGCACGGGTCCTCAATTTATTATGAATACAGTTTCCAGCATTGATAATATCAGGGTACGGTTTACAATCAGTGAAAAGGAATATCTTCGGATTACCAGGCTGATGCAGGAGATGGGAGATTAAATTGGGGAGAGGGGTGATAATGTCAAGATGATTCTTGCTGATGGTTCACTTTATCCGCTTAAGGGAAAAATGAATTTTGCCGACCGGCAGATCGATCCGTCAACCGGAGCAATGACCCTTGAAGCCCAGTTCAAAAATACTGATAATATTCTTCGTCCCGGGCAGTATGTTAAACTGAAGCTTGTGACAGAATATCAGGAATAATGCACTTGCTTATTCCGCAGCGGGCTGTAAATGAAATGCAGGGATTGTACCAGGTATTCACAGTTGCCGACAGCAATAAACTGGATCTTAAGCTTATCAAGACTCGGACCCCGGTACAATATGAGCTATATTGTTGAGGAAGGACTGACAGCAAGGGGACAGGATAGTTATCGGCGGGACACAGATGCTGCGCAGCGGCACTATTATTAATCCTGTTGATGAAAACATGGTCTCCTGACAGTACCAATATTTCATCTATTATTAATTAAGCAGCAATACCTACCACTATGGGAGAATTTTTTGTACGACGGCCGATTGTTGCAATGGTGCTGTCCATCGTTATTGTGATTATTGGATTACTGGCTCTCAGGAGCGTTCCTATAAGCCAGTATCCCGAAATAACTCCGCCTACCATTAAGATCAACACAAGTTTCGTTGGAGCAAATGCCGTGAATGTGGAACAGGGAGTTGCTGCTGTTATGGAACAGAAGATCAATGGTGTGGAAGAGATGATATATATGAAGAGTACCAACGCATCCGACGGAAACCTCAGCCTGGATGTATCATTTAAAGTTGGTACCAATCTCGACAATGCAAATATGCTTACACAGAACAGGGTGAGCCAGGCTCAGCCATTTATGCCTCCTTCTGTAAAACAATACGGGATAACAACGAAAAAATCACTGACTTTCCCTCTTCTGATTATTTCACTTACCTCTGAAAATCCTGCCTATGATGACAGGTTTCTTGCAAACTATGCAACAATCAACCTTGTTGATGCTCATTGCACGTATCAGCGGAGTAGGTGAGGTCAAGCTTCTGGGTTCCAGCGACTATGCCATGAGGGTATGGGTAAAGCCTGATATCATGTCTAAACTTGATATAACAATTGAAGATGTAACAAAAGCCCTTCAGGATCAGAACGTGATCAGTCCGGGTGGTAAATTCGGAGCTGAACCTGCACCTGCAGGAACAGAATTTACATATGGTGTTGTTCTTTCAGACAGGCTTATCCAGGAAGAACAATTTGCAGATATTATCATTAAAAGCAAGGAGGATGGTTCAAAAGTCCTGCTTGGAGATATTGCTGAAATAAAACTGGGTACAGAGAATTATAACTCAACCTCCCGTATGAACGGTAAACCTGCTGCTACAATTGCAATTTACCAGACACCCGGTACCAATGCCCTTGAAGTGGCTGATCAGATCAAGAAAACTACAGCCGAACTCTCGCAGAGGTTTCCCAGATGATATTAAATATGATATTTCCCTCGATACAACTCTTGCTGTTACTGAAGGTATTACATGAGATAGTGAAAACTCTTGAAGAAGCTATTATGCTGGTAATTCTTGTTGTTTTTATTTTCCTTCAGAACTGGAGAGCCACACTGATCCCGCTTATTACAGTACCGGTATCACTTATCGGAACTTTTATGGTCTTCCCGCTTCTCGGATTTTCTGTAAATGTACTTTCACTTCTTGGCCTTGTTCTTGCAATCGGAATTGTGGTGGACGATGCCATTGTGGTTGTGGAGGCTGTCATGCACCATATTGAGCATGGAAAGACTCCACGTGAAGCCACCATTCAGGCAATGAAAGAGGTATCAGGACCGGTTATTGCTATTGCACTTATTCTCTGTGCCGTGTTCATTCCTGTGGCCATGGTGCCGGGGATAACAGGCCGTCTTTATCAGCAGTTTGCAATTACTATTGCCGTTTCAGTTGCTTTCTCAGCATTTTCAGCACTTTCACTGAGCCCTGCTCTTGCTTCAATCCTTCTCAAGCCTACAAAACCAATGAGTGAGCGAAAAGGTTTGCTTGCAAAGTTCTTCAATGGCTTTAACAAGATGTTCGATAAAGTGACCGGAGGATATGTTGGTTTTGCCGGTTACCTGTCACGGAAAGCTTTGCGGGTAGTAATAATTCTTGTGGTCGTTGTAGCATTTGCAGGATTTTTCGGTAAAAGCCTTCCGGGAGGATTTGTTCCTGATGAGGACCAGGGCTATTTTATTATGAATGTCACCTTACCTGCTTCATCATCCCTTCAGCGAACAAATGAGACCTGCTAAACAGATTGAAGGAATACTGAACAGATATGAATCACTTGAATTTGTTACTCCTATTGTTGGATTCAGTTTTATTACCGGTGCCTATCAGTCAAATGTTGCAACCTATTTTGTTATGGCAAAGGAATGGTCAGAAAGGGAGCAGACTGTTGAGGAGATAATGGCTGAGCTTAATAAGGTTTTTGCAAAAGAGATAACCAGCGGAACAGCAATTGCATTTGGCCCTCCTCCCATCCCGGGACTTGGAACCGGTGCCGGATTCAGTATGTTTATCCAGGACAGGGCAGGAAATACACCGGAATATCTTCAGGAACAGACAAATGCATTTGTTGCTGCAGCCAGAAAACGTCCCGAAATAGGACGTGTAAACTCCACTTTCAATGCCACATCACCTCAGATAAAACTTGAAGTTGACAGGCAGAAAGCCATGAAACTGGGAGTCCCGCTCTCAACTGTGAATACAACAATCGGAGCATTTCTTGGAGGAGCCTATGTTAATGACTTCAACAGATTCGGACGGCAATATAAGGTATATGTACAGGCTGATGCCTCCTACAGGGTAAAACCTGAAGATCTCAGCATGGCTTATGTGAGAAACAATAAAGGAGAAATGGTCCTGTTACAACACTGGTTACAGCCAGTAAGATAAGTGCTCCTGAATTTACAAACCGTTTTAACCTTTACCGTCGGCTGAAATAAGCGGGGTGCCTGCTCCGGGTTATAGTTCTGCACAGGCTCTGAAAGCTCTTGAAGAGACAGCCAAAGAGGTGCTGCCGCAGACAATGGGTTATGCATGGTCAAACATGTCTTTCCAGGAGAAAGCAGGCTGAAGGCTCTGCAGGATCGATCTTCCTGATGGCTTTGCTTTTTGTATTTCTTATCCTTGCTGCACAGTATGAAAGCTGGAAACTTCCTTTCAGCGTGCTTCTCGGAATACCATTCTCAGTTTTTGGGGCATTCCTGGGATTGTTCCTGGCCAGATTGATTGACAACGGTTATCTTAATAATGTTTTTGCACAGATCGGGCTTGTATTGCTTATCGGCCTTGTTGCCAAGAATGCTATCCTGATCGTTGAATTTGCCAAGGCAGAACACGAAAAAGGAGTCGCGCTTTTTGAAGCTGCCATGTCAGCTGCAAAACTTCGCTTCAGACCAATTCTGATGACAGCTTTTGCCTTTATCCTTGGAGTAACACCTTTGCTTACAGCCTCAGGTGCCGGAGCAGAAGGCAGAAAAGTTATGGGAATGGCCGTTTTCAGCGGAATGCTTGTTGCAACTATTCTTGGCGTTCTGATTGTTCCAGCCCTGTACATATTGATTGAAAAAATCGGGAAAAAGAAAACCGCACCAGTAATTGAAAAAAAATCAGAGGGAGAATGATATGAAGAAATTGATTTTTATCCAGTTATTGATTGTATTGCTGCTTTCTTCATGCCTGGTGGGCAAACGATACACAAGACCTGAAATGAAGGTTCCGGAAAATATATGTCAGCGGCAGACACATCTTGTTGTAACAGGTGATACTACCTCTGCATTTGCTGCTAAAGACACGACTCTAAATCTTCAGTGGTTTGAACTTTTCAGCGATACAGTCCTGAATACACTTATTACCCAGGCACTCGATTCCAATACCAATCTGAATATTGCTGTACTGAGGGTTCAACAGTCAAGGTCAGTTTACAAAAATTCCAAGGCACAGACATATGGCCTTCAATTGGTTATCAGGCATCTGCAAATATTGCTGATCCTGCTGACGATAATTTCGAACTTCTTGGAACTGCATCCTGGGAGCTTGATTTCTGGGGTAAGATCCGTCATGCAAAACGTGCAGCCTATGCTGAGATGATTGCCAGTGAAGAAGGACTGAAAACAGTTAAAACAACACTTGTAAGCGATGTTGCCAGCCTCTATTTCCTTCTCAGGGATCTTGATAACAGGATTGAAGTGGCAAAACAAACAATTGCCAGCAGGACAGACCTATTACGAAATGGTAAATCGACGGTTTCTGAAAGGAGAATCTGCAGAACTTGATAAACTTCAGGCTGAACAGCAGCTTGCCCTTGCCGAGGCTACTCTCAGCAGCCTGCAGCGTGAACTCAGCTATTACCGAAAGAAGCATGAATATTCTTCTTGGCCAGAATCCCCAGCCTATTCCCCGAGGATTGCAAATGCCGACCAGGCTGATTATTCCGGAAATTCCTGCAGGACTTCCCTCCACTCTTCTTGAACAACAGGCCGGATGTTATTGCTGCTGAGAATACACTTATTGCTGAAACAGAAAGAATTGGTGTTGCACAGGCTATGAGGTTTCCAAGTTTCAGCCTTACAGGATTCTTCGGTGTTGCAAGCAATGATGTGAATACTCTTCTTGACGGCGATGCCCTTACTGCAGGAGTTACCGGAATGATTACTGGGACCTATCTTTGAATTCGGAAGAAACAAGCGACGGGTTGATATCCAGAAGGCTGAAGCTGAAATAGCAATGAACAATTATTTAATACATACAGTACAGCACTGGCCGATGTTGAGAATTCCCTTGTTGGTATTCAGTCATACCGAGAGGAATATGCAGCACGGATGAGACAGGTTGAAGCAGCACGAAAAGCCCTTATGCTTACAAAAGCCAAATATGACACAGGGTATTCACAACTACCTCGAAGTTCTGATAGCTGAAAGCTATGCATTTGATGCTGAAATGCTTGCCTCCTATACAAGGGGACAACAGCTTGACATCAACTGTTTCTCTTTACAGGGCTCTGGGGGAGGCTGGTAGAAGACAGGTAGCTAAATTGAATATCTTGAATCATAGCTTGGGTATTGATTCCTTTGAAAATTTTACCCCCTTCCTAACCTTCCCCCAGGGGGGAAGGAACAAGAAGCAAAGCATTTCCCGCTTTGCGGGACGGGAAAGGGGGTTAATAAATATAAAATACTAACTGATGGTTAAGCTTTTATCAAAAAAGCTGCCCGAACACTTCTGGAATGAGGACAGGGGACTAACCAGCATATTTATATTGCTGTGCATCAGTGATTTTCTGGTAGTGCCTTTTTTTAACCAGCGAAATGCACTATCCTTATCCTTGTACACGTATCAGCTGGTTCCTGATATTGGTAGCCGGCATCACTACCATGGCCAGGAACAGATCCCAGATGAGGAAATTCTCTGTTATTCCCATCCTTCTTGTTGTTGTCAGTGCTTTGCAGATTATTCTGGATTTAAAAGTTCTGGCCTATATTGATTTTATTGGTCGAACTTTCAGTGTTCGCTCTCCTTATCGGCATGGTAATGGTTAAAGGTGTTTGAAGGAGGATCAGTGACAATACACCGGGTTAGTCGGTTCTATTCGTGGTATATATGCTGATAGGCAATGTGTGGGCTATAATTTCCAGTTCCTGTATATCAATATTACCCGGATCAATGCAGATTCCGGCAGTGTACACAGAAACGGGTGTCCCGAATTCGGTATTTCTTTATTTCAGCTTTACTACTCTTACAACAACCGGCTATGGTGAAATACTTCCGGTCCATGCAATCGCCAGAACTCTGGTTATTATCGAACAACTGATTGGTGTTCTGTACCCTGTAGTACTTATCGGAAGGCTGGTATCACTTGTGGCGGGAAAACCTGAAACCATCAGAAAATGAAAAAACAATAGAATAATGTGGAAATCAGATAAATCCTTTGTGAACCTTCGTGTACACCCTTTTCATAATAACTTTTACTTTACCGTCCAAATAACATAGGAGGAAGTAAATATTTATTATGATACATTCTTAAGCCTTTGAAAAATGCCCTTCATATCCATAATTGCGTTTTTTATTGATTCTATATTCATGTCATGTATGTTAACCGCAAAAAAACCCCATCGCGTACTACTTTACACATCTCAAATGCAAATTCATGATTACCGGTTATATTTAAATACTCTTCCCATAATGGAATAATTTTCTTTTCATTGACATTTCTTCCAATATCGGAAGCTGACTTTTAATGCGGGCTTTACCCAGATCTCAGCCTGAAGTGCATTTCCATAAAAAATGAACTTGTATTCTACAAGTACTTCAAAATAATCCGGATCGAAATGTTTCAGATGAATAACTTCACTGGTAAATTTCTTTGTCAGGTTTTCGTGGTACCTTTTAAGTTCCTCAAGATAGCAATCCCGATCACCAAAATGGTGATAGAAGCCAGATTTATTTACACCTATGATCCTGGCTAACCTCTCAACCTGAATACCGGCAGGGCCTTCTTTGGCTAACAATGAATACCCTTCCTTAATCCATTTTTCTCTGTTTTCCTTCATTTCTACTTACATTTTTAAAAGTATCCGAAATTGATTATAGATTATCATTAGCCCCACCGCTACCTGAACAATCCCAAGAATTGCACCTAATAATGAAAGAATTACTGCAAGGGATTTATATATATGCCTGGTTATGAGCATTAATATCAGATTCAATGCCATAATTGCCAGAACGATTGCACCAACGTATCAGTTTACTACTAAGATCAGGACTCAGGGCAAGAAACACTATTATTGCTGCAATCCCATAGGGGGTAACTATTATCGGGAAAGCAAGAGGGCTGAGCGCTATGTTCAACGTCGGAACTATATTATTCTCTCTCATTTGAAGTTGCCGTCCCAAACTGCTTAATTATTGTCAAAAGTGCCACAAGAAACAGGATCAGTCCTCCCTAAATAGCCAAGGATTGGTAATGGGAAATCAAAATTCTTATGATCCTTTCCAAGAAAGCAGCCAATAAGAGGGCAATGCTTGAAAACATCATTGCCCGTATTGCGATCTGCGGATAAGTTCGGATCCGCTCCCTGTGTAATCTTTGAGAATGGCCCGATTATCTTGAACGGTCCAAGCATAAGGAATAGCAATGTGAAGATCTGCATTTTTACCGGCATAGCTTTCTTTTAGTTTTTTTAAACAACATCCCTTACCCTTAATAAAAGCCACCTGCTTCCCATGCTTAAGTGCGCTTTCAGGATCAAGAATTCCATAAAGCTGAATCAGTTTTGCCACGACTCCGGTCCAGCCTGTCTGATGGCTTGCACCCAGTCCGGCACCATTGTCACCATGGAAGTACTCATAAAACAGAATATAATCGCGCCAGTTTGGATCGGTCTGGAACTTTTCAGTGCCTCCGAAAACCGGTCGCCGGCCCTGTTCATCGAGGGTGAATATCCTCGTGAGCCGGTTGCTTATCTCCTTGCTTACCTCAAAAAGGTTCATCAGATTTCCGGAGCCTGTCGGGCATTCAATTTTAAAATTATCACCATAATACAGGTAGTACTGTTGAAGCGCCCTGATAAGCAAGACATTTACAGGCATCCAGACAGGTCCGCGCCAATTGGAGTTACCGCCAAACATTCCGGTATTCGATTCTGCCGGCAGGTAATCCACCCGGTATTCCTGACCGTCGGCATACAGTACATAAGGATTTTTCTCGTGGAATTTGGAGATCGAACGGATGCCATACGGACCGAAGAACTCGTTCTCATCAAGCATCCTGGATAAAATCCTGCGAAGCCGTTCGGGATTAACAAGAGCAAGAATCCCGCGTTCGGCCACACCAAAATGGCCAGGTCCTGTAGGGTGTATGGATTCCTTAAGTTCCGGAATCCTGCGCAGGCGCTCAAGGATACGCGCCATTGCTTTCGGAATTTTTTCCCGATGCTCCTTTTCAATGACGCTTGTTGCGCACAAGGGCAGAAGTCCGACCAGTGATCGTACCTTTAGCCGTTGGCCACTGCCATCAGGCAACCGGAGCAGATCATAATAAAATCCATCCTCCTCATCCCACATTCCGTCTGAACCAGGATTATTCATGGCAGCGGCAATGAAATAGAAGTGCTCAACGAACTTCACAACCATAGTTTCGTACAAAGGATCATGTTGGGCCAGTTCCAGGCCATTTCCACCATGTTCTGACTGAAAAGGGCCATCCATGCCGTTCCGTCAGCCTGTTCAAGGCTGCCACCTGTGGGCAGCGGAGCGCTGCGGTCGAAGACACCGATATTATCAAGACCGAGGAAACCACCCTCGAATACATTCTTACCGAAACGGTCTTTGCGGTTCACCCACCATGTGAAATTAAGCATCAGCTTGTTGAACATCGACTTGAGAAATTCCACATCGCCTTTCCTGCACGGCCTTATCAGTATGATAGAGAAACATTGATGCCCAGGCATGAACAGGTGGATTTACATCGCTGAAATTCCATTCATAGGCAGGCATCTGCCCGTTGGGGTGAAGATATAAACTATTGAGCATCAGATCCATTTGCGACTTGGCAAAGTCGGGATCCACGATTGAAAGCGGAAGGGTATGGAAGGCCAGGTCCCAGGCTGCATACCAGGGATATTCCCATTTGTCGGGCATCGAGATGATATCCGAATTCAGCATGTGGTACCATTCCGAGTTCCGTGCATATGGAATCCTTTATGCAATGGATTGGAGTTGTGTTCATCCAGCCAGTTGTCACCGTCAAAGAAAAAAAACTGCTTGCTCCAGAGCATCCCGGCAATGGCCTGACGCATCACATTGGCCTCATCCTTACTTACTGACGGAGGAGTTACTGCTTTATAAAACTCATCGGCTTCACGAAGCCTGTCAGCAAATACTTTATCAAAATTTTCCCAAAGATTATTGTCCATTTTGTCCGGTGAATTCTTTGGTAAGCCTGAGGTGAATCACTGATGACTTACCTGCACCGATATTTACCTGGTAATGTGCTGCAACTTTGGTGCCTTGTTTTTCGGGATTCACTGCATCCTTATTTCCCTGGACCACATAGTCGTTTATACCATCCTTCACATAGGGGCTTTCATTCTTTTGTCCCGGGAAAAGCTTTTCATGGTTGGTTTCGTTTTCGGTGAATAGAAGGGGCACATCGCCTTCGCAGGAAAACAGTAATCACCCAGCAATGAATGGGAGGCCAGAGCTGCACTCGTTCCTGCCTTTGATTTTATCTGCTTTATAACCGGTTTTTTTGCAGCCCTGTTCGATTCAGCAATCCATGCTGACCAATCGTTCCGGAACCAGAGTGTTGGCAGCAGATGAAGTTCGGCTGCCTCCGGCCCCCTGTTTACAGCGGTTATCTTCACCAGTATGTCTTCCGGACCTGCTTTGGCATACTCGATAAATACATCGAAATATCGGTCTTCATTAAATACACCGGTATCGAGCAGTTCATATTCCATTTCCTCACGGTTACGCTGTCCGTTCTGTGTTACAAGATCACCATAAGGAAAAGCAGCCTGAGGATATTTGTAAAGATATTTCATGTATGAGTGGGTCGGGGTGCTATCGAGATAGAAGTAATACTCCTTTACATCTTCACCATGGTTGCCCTGGCTGTTGGTCAATCCAAATATTCGTTCTTTCAGTAATAGGATCCTTGCCATTCCACAGGGCCAGTGCAAAGCAGAGGTGCTGCTTGTCATCGGATATGCCGGCAATACCGTCCTCGCCCCAGCGGTATGCACGGGAGCGGGCATGATCGTGGGTAAAGAAATTCCATGCATCACCGTTTTCGACTGTAATCTTCCCTTACAGTGCCCCATTGGCGTTCACTTAAATATGGCCCCCATTTTTTCCATGATGCTATACCCAATTTATCATCCTCAAGACGTTGATGCTCGATCGTTATTTGAGATGATCCTGTTTTTTTTGTACCTGTTTCCATTTATTTTTTTTTATTATTTGGCGATATGACGATTTTATTTTAGTTGATCTCTAAGGGTTAATAAAGGTTTCTGATTAAGCCGTGATAATCTAGGATTGTCCAGGATTAAAATTAGAAACATGACGGTTGAAAATGTCAGAGCGAGTAAAAGGAGTATCATTAAATTACCTTTCCCGGAAAGGCCGAACTGAAAACCGAGAAGAAGCATACAAAAGAAGTTGACAAAAAAGAGCGACCAGAATACAATAGGAGGAATACGATACTCAAACGACAAAGTTATGCGTTGGTTGAAGTTATCAACAAGATTATTTACCGAGGTGGCAAAAAGCGAAAAAATGGCAGGACTCAGTGTTGTTAGGGTCAGTTTTGCTGTTTCAGTCCAGAGGTTATCAAGGATTTGTTTTGAACGCGATCTGGCAAAATCAAGCTTAGAAATATCAGTGGCAAGTTCTACCCGGATATCGACATATTCAACAAGGAGTTTTCGCATATTGGTTATAAATGGTTCCATTAGAAATTCTGCCCTCAGATATGCTGACCTGATGTTTGTGACTTCTGCTCCAGTAATAGTTTTTTATGCGCATCAAATCGAGAATGCCAGATCCTGAAAGGTAAAGGCAAGCAGAAAGGTTAAAAGGGCAAATGCAGCTCCGGTAATTGAGCCGACTGGAACACGTTGCAGATCCGGAATAATCCCGGCTCTGATAAAGGCCATACCATTTCCCGATCAGCAAACGGCAAGTACCAGAATAAATGGAATTAAAATCATCATTAACAGACGAAGATTAGCGCGTTTTTCCATCAACCATCATATAATAATTATTTATTAACTCTAAAAGCATTTCAGAATCAACTGGTTTTGTAAGATAGGCCAGAACTCCATAATCTTTCTGAATTTAGAGCGACTTTCCGGTTGATCATAAGCTGTAATTACTATGACAGGTATATGCAGGTTGCTTTTTTCAAGATAATCCAGCAGATCACAGCCGTCGATTTCCGGCATATGAATATCAAGTAAAAGAATATCATCCCCGTTCTTGTTCCATTTACAAAGAAACTCTTCAACATTATCAAAAACAGAACATTCCAAACCTGCAGATTTGAGCAGAATCTGGAATCCTCTCAGTACATTCTTGTCGTCATCAATGATGAAAATCATAAATGGATAATTGTACTGTTAAGAAACTTACAGACAAACTTAATTTAATCTAAAGTGCAATGAAATAGTACGAAGGTTCTATTGTGTCACCCGGAAAAAGGTCAGAAAAGGTATAGCTTACTCAATATTCGATTTCCCGACGATATATATCATTTCCGGGACCGATTTTACTCCAAGTTTTTCTGTTATCCTGCCCTCTGTGTAATTTGACAGTATGTTCAGCAATATTTAATTCTGACGCTATCTGCTTGTTAAGCTTTCCTCTGATGACATATCTTAAGATTTCCAGTTCTCTTGGAGTAAGAGAATCCATCAATCCTTTGCACCTGTCTTTTTCAAATTGATTATTAAACAGAACATGTACTTCTTTTAATGGCTTCTTCAACTGCTTCGAGCAGATCTTTATCATCAACCGGTTTCTGCAGAAAATTTATAGCTCCTTTTTTCAGAGCCTGAACACTCATCGGTATATTGCCATGTCCGGTTATAAAGATTATCGGAATATTTCTGAACTTGTTCCTTATGGCATCCTGAAGTTCAAGACCGGATTCTTCACCCATAAAGATATCCAGCAAAATGCACCCTGGTATATTAATATCCTCAGTTTGCAGCAGATCACTTATGTTATCCGAATGCTTCCACGATATAACCCGCAGAATTTAATAATAATGATATTCCACGTCTAACAGACATGTCATCATCAACAATGAAAATACGCGATTCGGACATTCCGCTCATAATGTATTCAAAGGCTTCCGGTTTTTATAATTTTGAAGACGATTTTCCGGAAGTTAAACTATTCATTTTTAATGGTATTCAACCTGAATGAAAATTCTGCACCTCCATCCGGAATATTTTCAGCCCATATTTCACCCTGATGGTTCTCAATAATTGACCGGCTGACAGGCCAGTCCTATTCCGAATCCGGTTTTACCCGTGGTTACAAAAGGTTTAAATATTTTTTCCAAAATGTTCTTGTCAATCCCTGGCCCGGAATCACGAACGGAAACAGTAACTGAGTCCCTGACCAGTTTCATCGTTACCTCTATTTTTTTATCATCGGGGTTACTTTTCTCCATAGCATCAATTGAATTCCTTAAAAAATTCAACAGTACCTGCTGGAGTTGGATCTTATCTGCAAAAACAAATATCGGACTATTTTCAAGTTTAGTTATTATCTTGATTCCATGTCTGAATATTTCATTTCGCATGATATCTAATGTTTCATTCACAAGAGAATTAACCATTACGTTCTCCTTCTCCCTGATTTCAAGTTTCATCAGAGCTTCTGACACCGCTGATGATTCCTCCTGCTCTTGTATCATCTTCAATAATATTTTTGAATATCTCTTTTGCCTGTTCCCGATCCAGTTTATCTGAATCAAGAAAGCGCATACCGGCCTGAGCGCAGGAAAGTATAGCTGTAAGAGGTTGATTAAGTTCATGTGACAGTGAGGCTGTTAATACTGTCATTTTTGACAATCGGTCCTCCCTGACTATTTTATTATAGCATATCCTGATTTTCCAGTATTTGTTGCTTGACCCTTTTTTGAATTCTGTATGCCCTGACTAAATAGATAATAACCAGTGTTTGAAAAACTATAAATACCATTACCCCTAAGAATATACCATTTATATTCGGAAAAAAATGAATGATGCTGATTAAGAATAGTACTTTGATCAGGAATTGCTTTTGAATCAAGCAGATCCCATTTTTTCAGCTCTCGCCAATCAAAGATGTACTGGTAGAAACTTGGTAAATCAACTTTAATTGATTTTGGATCAGTCCCTCTGATGATCTGATTTGCCGCTTTTCCAAATTCCCTGCCCACATTAATATAGTTGATAACATATCCCCCTATTGCCCCGCCATCTTTTGGAAAACTGTCACTTCCTAAAATAAAAACAGGCACTTTGCTGATTTTAGTGATCAGGTTCGTTGCTTCAGGTGTTGTAAATGGTAAACCATTTATGTCTTCACTATATGAAACAATAACTACTATACTTTCTTCCGGAAGCTGAGCATATTTTGCGCAAGGTCGAATCAATACTTATACCGGTTATATCGATAAATTTGTGTTTTCCGCTGTAATTATTCTGACTATCTTTTAAGATTGATTTGTAATATTTATCGAGTATTCCATCGCCGTTTACACAATAAACAGATCCTCCGGTCAGGGAAAAGCTCACAAATTGTATTAAAAGATTTACTGAAATAATTATATTTCAGGTAAATAGGCAATCCGTTGACCTGAGAAGTGTTATTTACAGAATCAGCCGCGAAGTAAATATATCTACTAAAATCAATGGCGAATTTTTAAGCATTTTAAGGCCTGCCCTTTTTAGAAAAGGCAATATCCCCGGTCCAACCGCAATTATCAAATCAATACCATTTTCATTATATTTCTGATTATACATTTCAACAATCGACCGCCCGTAAGCTTCATTATTTGTCCTGCCGATATCCAGATATTCTGTAACAATACTGACCGGTCCATTTAAAGGCTGAATGAATGATTCATTGAAACCATCCAACATGTTTTGATAGGCAACCATGGAAGCCGAGTACGAAAAAAAAATAACGCATGTCCTGACTTTCTTTTCCTGAGCAAGTCCTCCAGAAGAAAATAGTAATAAGAAGTAAGGCAGTAATGATAATTTTAAATCTGAACCTATACATTAGAAAACAAACTAACTCATTTTGAATTTTTATCGAAGAATAAAATTAGAATTTTTTTTAATAAATCTCTAATAGCAATAAGATTTCCTGAATATCAGATTCTGAAAATATATGAATTACTACAGGATGGAAAGGTTTTATCCGTTTATAAGCCGAATATCTAAATTGAAAGAGTCCATGATAAACCATGGACTCAATCTTTTTACCCTAAAACCTAACCTAACCTATGAGATTTAAAATATCGATTATTTAAATCACATCAAAGTTAAGATCATTTAGTATCCATGTCAATAGTACCAAAGTACTATTTGCCAAACTCTCTCCAGTAAAATACCTTTGGATCACCAGGATATCATTGTCCGGATTCAACAAAAACCTTTATTGACCTTATTATACCAGTTAAAGTAAAATTTGTGTCAGGACAAGAGTTGCTTTATGAAAATTGATTTTTTATTATTTAAAAGAATAAATCATGGCAGGGAAGAATATGCAAAAAGTAAATAAAGGCTCTTCAAAAACTTGGGATAAAAGATGGAAGAAATACTGGCAGAATGCCGGTAAAGCAACGTATGAACTACCTGTAACTGAAGATGACCCGGCCCAGGATGAGAGGAATTTCCTGACAGGTACAAGAAGTCTTGAGAATGAGGCCAAACGACTGGCACGTATAACTTTGAACTCGAAACGAATTAAAATGCTATTAGAGATTGGTCCGGCAGTTACAGTTTTCGGTTGCCCGGTACAAAGAAGGTTATTCATATTATGAGCTTACCCGGAATGTTAGACGCAGGCTGGCTGAAGCAGGATTCGCAGTTTTGACAGGAGGTGGACCAGGATTAATGGAGGCAGCTAACCGTGGTGCATTTGAAGCCGGAGGAAAGAGCCTTGGGCTTAATATTATACTACCACATGAGCAAAAACCTAATCCATATGTCGAATGACAGTATCGAATTTCGCTACTTTTTTATTAGGAAGGTAATGCTGGTTAAATACTCCTGTGCTTTCATTATTATGCCTGGTGGAATGGGTACGCTTGATGAAATGTATGAAGCAGCTACACTGATTCAATGTAAGAAAATTGGCCCGTTTCCATCTGATTCTTATGGATAAGAAATTCTGGAAAAATGTTAAGGATTTAACTCAATTTCAGGTTGAACAAGGGGCTTTTGGGAAAGATGAGATAGGTTTTGCACTACGGCTTGATTCTCCAAAAAAAGCTGTGAAAACCATTCTTAAAAGCATACCAGAGGAAGTGATTCAGAAGTTATCTGTGGAAAAGAAAAGTTACTATAAATGATATGTATATATGATCCTGACCTTTCTAAAAATATTTCACCGAATTACTCTTTAACCCTGCTCAACAGGTATGAGCTAAGTACGTTTACAAGTCCAAAAACAAGAGCTATCAATCCAATATAAAATACACTCTGTTCTGTAAAGTTCTTTGTTACAATATGCAGGAAATATCCAAACATCAGGGTAAGCAGGGCGTTTAGCATGAATAATGCTGCAAAGGCGTTTTTCACGGTAACAAGTAAACCTGCTTCAATTATCTCGGTGACAGCATAAAAAATTACCCAGACCAGGATTACCATTGATACCCCCTCCCTTGCTGCATTTATATCTTTTGCAGAATCGACTTTCAGCGCAAGATAAATGGTGAACGCCAGATTAAGCACGCCGGAAATAATTGTCCATCCTCGGAAATTAGATTTCTTATAGCGTATACCGGTGGCTATCAGTAGAATGCCAATCATGGCAATGAGAACAGCAAAGAGAGCACCCAGCGACTTTATGGTCCCGAAGATCCTCAGCATGGCAATGATCCCGAAAATTATCAGGAATGCTCCTTTAAATGCAGGCAGCCAGGGTTTGTCATAATATTTTAATTCCATGGTAATAAATTTAGTCAAAGATATAAAAACCTTATGCTTTAAACGGTGAATATCCCTTGTTTTGTTTTACGGGATCTGCTTAATCAACTCAGAATCTGACAAAATTGAGCTTTGATTGTGAACGGGGCCGTTTAGAATCATCTTTTAATTAATAATACATTTACTTGTATTTTGAAAATAAAACTGCTCAGCTTTAAAAAAAACTTTGCTTTTTATTATTCTTGAGAATAAACTAAAACCTTTATAGTCATGAAACGAAAAGGGGTTCTTGCTTTTTTGCTTCTTTTAGCCTTTGCATCATCTGCATTATCCCAGGAAGCTCCGGAACAAAAATCTATAGAAATTTACGGTTTTATAATGACCGATGCCGGTTATAATGTTAATCAGATCCATCCCGACTGGTTTGATGTGGTCCGTCCCACCAAACTGCCATCCTATGAAGGTGAATTTGGTACTGATGGAAATGCTTATTTCAGTGTCACGGCAGACCCGGTTTGGTGTTAAAAGGTTATTTGCCACACTCCGCTGGGTGAACTTAAAACAACCTTCGAGTTTGAGCTTTTCGGTACCGGTGTGGATGCAGGCCAGACTACCTTCAGATTGCGTCATGCCTATGCCGAACTGGGTCATTTTGGCGTCGGCCAGTACTGGAGTCCGTTCATGGATATCGATGTTTTTCCGAATTCGCTTGAATACTGGGGACCAACAGGCATGGTATTTTTCAGGAATATCCAGATACGGTATATGCCGATCATGGGTGATACCCGGCTTACCTTTGCCCTTGAACGTCCCGGGGCCAGTGCTGACCAGGGTGTATATGCCGACCGTATTGAGCTCTCAGGGTGTAAGGCCACGTTTCCCGCTCCCTGATCTTTCAGGCGAATACCGGTATGCAGGAAAATTCGGCTATATTGAGCTGGCCGGTATACTTCGTTATATTTCCTGGGAAGATCATGTAGGATGATGGCTATGAGCTGGGTGATAAAACCATGGGCTGGGGATTGAACCTCAGTTCAAACCTGAATATCACCAAGTCAACTGGTGGCAGGTTTCAGGTGGTGTATGGTGAGGGTATCCAGAACTATATGAACGATGCGCCGGCCGATATCGGGATCAAGAATAATTTCTCCGATCCGGTATCAACCGATTCTCGGTGTTCCGCTGCCGGTATTGGGATTGTTGCCTTTGTTGATCAGCAATGGAATGATAAATTCAGCAGTTCCCTCGGTTATTCCATGGTGAATATTGACAATTCCGACGGGCAGGATCCTGACTGCATTTAAAAGGGGTCATTATGCACTGGCCAACCTGCTGTACTATCCGGCTGAGAATGCCATGATGGGAGTTGAATTGCAGTATGGGACACGGGAAAATTTCAATGATGGCTGGAATACGGATATCTTTAAGGTGCAATTCTCGTTCAAATATAAATTCTCACATACATTTTACCGTTAACAGAAAGAATATTTACTTCAGATGTCAGTAGGCTTAGGTGTGTTGAATTTTATACCATAAAGCTTAACAGCTGAAATAATTCTTAAAAAGTTCATCGCAATCCCATCTGCTAGTTTGAAGGTCAGATCTTCATTTGCTATACGCATAAAGAAGACATCCTGGAATATGGTATATAATTCTTCTGACAAGGCAGGATTGCCTGAGATTTTTAAGTAATTTTCCCAAAGAGGTATAATGAAGGGTGCATTTCTCTTTTTGGCCGCTTGGAACGCATCCCTGAACATGGGAACATCTGAATGCTTGCGTAACTGCATCTGGACCAGCACTGATGTTCGATATTTAATTACCAGATTTAAAAAACCGGGACTGAAACTATTTGCAGAAGATATTTCATTGCAAAATTGCTCGTTCATCCGGGAGTGGTATTTAACCATGGAGGTAAAACAGACCTTCCCTGTCACCGAAATGATGATAAAACCCTGATTTGTTAAGACCCAGCATCCTTGCCAGTTTCTCTACCTGGACACCATCAGGTTCATTAACTGAAAGCATTTCATAACCTGCTTCAATCCATTTTTGTATAGGAGTAAGGCATTTATTCTGTTCTCTTCAGGGCTTGAAATTTCTCCGGAATAAGACATACTGCTCCGGTTAACACTGGAAATGGAAAGTGAAGCATTCCCTTCTGTTCCTACTGTAAGGGATATTTTATAGCTGTCATTATCGGACCTTGACAGAAGCCTGGATATAATATCCTTTGGAGGTTTTCTCAACTTTAAAATCATCAGGTTTTCCTTTGAAGTTCAGTCCTGTAGTTCCTCCGTAACCTGCTCCGCTGTAAGCCCTGCCATAAAAAGGCATATCACTCTCTATTTCATCGGGACTGAACTTCACAAAATTCGGAGTGGTTGTCAGATTCACCGATCTGCCTCCCTGCGGATGTGCCATCGTGCCTGTAAAAACAAAGGTTTTGCTGTTTACCAGTTCCTCCGTTTTCTTTTGTTGTTCGAGTTTGCGTTCCTCTTTCAGCTCCTTTTTACTTTTTTCCTGAGAAAAAACAGTACACGGAATCAGTGTGAGGAGAATCAGCCATAAACTTTTCCTGATGATCATATGAGTATAAATTAATAATTGTTTTTTCCCAAATCAATATCTTTAAAGACTATTTTTCGTCCATAAGTGTCTGCCTGAGTGCCTTGAGCTCTGCAATCTTCTCCTTGCTTACTCCGGATATTCCAGATCAAGGTCAGCAAGTGCATTGATAACGGCAGATGCAATTACAATGCGTGCAAACGATTTATTGTCAGCAGGAACAACATACCAGGGAGATTCCTTGGATGCAGTTTTCTGATCATCTCTTCATAGGCTTTCATATAGTCTTTCCAGAATGTTCGCTCCTTGGCATCAGCTGTACTGAATTTCCAGTTTTTATCAGGATTGTCAATCCGTTCAATAAATCGTTTTTTCTGTTCGTCTTTTGAAACATTAAGGAAGAACTTAATAACTTTTGTTCCGTTCCGGTAAAGGTATTTTTCGAAATTGCGGATGTCTTTAAATCGTTCCTTCCAGATATCATCAGTTATCAGCTTTTCAGGAAGTTTCTGCGCCCTCAGTATCTGTTCATGAACACGCACCACCAGCACTTCTTCATAATAAGAACGGTTGAAGATACCAATCCGGCCTCTCTCGGGCAATTGCTTCTGCAGCGCCACAGAAAATCATGGTCCAGTTCTTCAGCGCTTGGTGCCTTGAAAGATGTCACCTGGCATCCCTGGGGATTTACACCCGACATGACATGCTTGATTGCTCCGTCTTTACCTGCCGCATCCATTGCCTGGAAGATCAGCAACAGTGACCACTTGTCCTGTGCATAGAGTATATCCTGCAAATCTGCCAGTGCATCCACACCAACTGAAGTGTCTGCTTCATCATCGGCTTATCTTCAGGGCCAAGATCAATATTGGGATCAGTACTGTATTTTTCAAGCTGAAAATCTCTCCGTCTTCGACACAGTATTTTTTTGAGAATTTTCTGGCACGCTCTCTCAGCTCTTTTTTGCTCAATGTGCTGAGATCCTCAAGATTTGAAACTGCACCCCGGAAGGGTTGTCTGAGGATTTCTTTTTTGAAGATTTCTTTTTTGAAGCCATGGCATTGTAATTAATCTGATTGTAAAGATAGAAAAATATCTATAATAGTGCAGGATATGGACTTCACAAAATACCTTATAATCAGGCAGAAAGTATTATCAAGTTTGCGATTCAGGAACCTGTTCCTGCGAACCTCCTTCCAGCCATATAGTTGCCAGTTTATATCCAAGTGACAGAATTATGGCTCCTGTAAATAACCCTATAAATCCCGACATTATCATACCTCCTATTGCACCAAGGAATATTACAAGGGTTGGCACGGGAGCGCCTTTCCCCATCAGATATGGTTTGATGAAATTGTCACAAAGGGCAATCAGAATTATCAGGATTGACCATAAAGTTGCAGGAATTGGTTCCCTGGCTGAATAGAGATAAATCACTATAGGGATTGCCACAATGCCGACCGGTGCCTGTACAATAGCAAAGAGAAGGGCAGCCAGCGCCCAGAGCCCGGCAAACGGAACTTTGGCAAGAATAAGAGCACGCGCCCATCAATACAAACTGAATGAAAGCAACTCCCAGAGATGCCCTTGGCAACATTCCGGATCGTGATGACTATCATTTTTACAAACTCGTCACCTGTTTTGCCTACAAGCCTGTTTGCAAAACTTATTGTAGATGTTTCAGATTTATCAGAACCTGTCAGCAATATCCCGGAAATAATTACCGAAACTATCAGAGTTAAGAAACTTGAAGCCACACTTTTAATGATTCCCAGAAATTTATCACCGACCACCAGAAGCTTATCACGGTATGTTTGTATTGCAGTCTCAATATTGGTTGATAGCATCTGCCATGCAGCATATATTGGTTTTCCTACAATTGGCCAGTCAGCAACCTCAGGTTTAGGCGGAGGCATTACCAGGGTATGATCCCGAACGGATGTAATCAATTCTCTGGCATTTCCGACTATCGATGATATCAGCCACACTGAGGGGATAATCAGTAGTGCGAGTAATATTAAAGTAATGAGGGTAGCTGACAGTCCTTTCTTTCCCTTCACCAGTTTCAGAAGCCGTGTATATAATGGGAATAAAGTGACAGCAAGGATTATGCCCCAGAGAACCGGCATAACAAAAGGTAGAAGAATCATTGCGCACCAGGCCAGAAGAAGAGCTATCAGTGTCAGTTTGATGACCGTGTCAATAGTCCTGTGTTCGCTGTCAGGATCATTTCATGGTTGGTTTTCATATAACCTGGCTTAGATTATTTCCAAAGATATTCAGATTTTTGAAACAAACCTTAATGATTTACCTTCTTTCGAACTTCTGCCGGCAGGGATATTAAAAATTACCTAATGATGGGTATTTGCTAAAAGCCGGGCCAAATGTATCTTTAAGGAACCTAATATTCCATTACGAATAACGCTCACGGAACATGTGGGTTCCATGTGACCATTAAAAATAAAAATTACTTACACATGAAAATAGTTATCTCTGTTATCATTTTAAGCTTATTCCTGTTTACCCGGACTACAGGACAGGTATATTCGAATAAAATCGTAGGTAAAAAGAATGAAGCCCTGTCAGACAGTATTAAGCAAAGCCTTATCCTTATATATTACCAATCTGGGGAGCAAAAGTTGCAGCAAAAGGATTTGATCTTCCTTATTCTGCCGGATTAAGCCTGAATTATGCCTGGCAACAATCGGACCTGGTGATTGATAACCTTTCTGTCGGATTCAATAATGGTCCGATGTACAATATCGATGAGATTATAAGGTTCAATAGTGCAGTATCAACAACTTCTCTGCTTAATTTCAGGCCGGATTTCTGGGTATTGCCTTTCCTGAATGTCTATGGTCTTTTTATGAAGGGGAATAGTTCTACAGCAATAGATGCCGGACTCTGGCTACCAGATTCTGCAAATGTCTGGAGAGAAGTAACCTCATTCTCCTCCAAAGCAGAATTTGCTGTTACCGGAATGGGATTCGGAATGACACCGACAGTCGGTGTTGCCGGTGGCTTCATGGCATTTGATTTGAATGTGGCATGGACTGATGTAGATGCTCTTGATAAACCTGTATTTAGTTTTGTATTTGGACCGAGATTTGGAAAATCATTAAAGTTTAAAAAACCTGAAAGAACTTTAGCTTTCTGGGCGGGTGGTTTCAGAGTTCATATCTCTTCCGAAACCAACGGTTCACTTATGCTTTCAGTGATGTTCTTCCCATCGACGATTTGCAGGCAAAAGTTGATGACGGACTGGAAAAAGTTGAAGATACCCGGATTATGGTCGACGAATGGTGGAACGATCTGTCGCCTGAGGAGCAGAATAACCCCGTTAATAAAGCCAAATATGAAACTGCAAACCGGGTGCTTGAGAACAGCAGGCAACACCCTGAATACAATTGACGGCGCATTGAATGATGATCAGACCGCTACAGTTCAGTATTCCCTCACCAAACGGCCAAAGATATGTGGAACTTTATTGTAGGTTCACAATTCCAGATCAATAAACACTTCATGATCAGGGCAGAGTATGGCTTCCTCGGAAGCCGTCAGCAACTAACAACCGGACTGCAGTACAGGTTTGGTCTTTAAGAATATGATAATGGCAGGCATGGAACCAGAATATTAATTTCATTGAAATGAAACCCCGGGAATTCTCATAATCTGCGATTTTTATCTTTCTCCCTCCATGCTGAATCTTAATGCCCAGAACGAAAAAAAAAAGATTTCAATATTTCGTGACAGCCTGGACAATGCATATGGATATAAGCGACTGGCTGATTAACAAAAAAGGGTGTTTTGCTTATGCCAACGCTGATTACAGAACCTGCTGTTGACTATGGAATAGCTATGGCAGCCCTGTTTTTTCATTCATCCTATTCAGAAAAAAAAGGCCCGCCAAGCATTTCGGGTGTTATGGGAGGAGCAACACTGAACGGAACCTGGGCAGCAGGCATCTTTCATGCAGGTTACTGGAAAAACGACCAGATCCGCTATCATGGGGGCTGTTGCGAAAACAAACGCCAATATAGCTTTTTATGGTTCCGGGAACCAGGGATTGCTGGATTTAGAATGAAGTAAACATGAACATGGATGCATGGATTCTGGCCCAGCAGATAAAATTCAGACTTGGGGAGACGGATTTTTTTGCGGGAGGCAGATACCTGCTTCTGAAAACTGACAATACTTTCGAGTTCCCACTGGATATACCTGAATTCACCGGCTTTGAACAAAGCTCAACTCTTAGCGAGGCTACTTTGAAGTTTGAATTTGATTCAAGGAATAATGTTTTCACTCCGACAAACGGAGTATTCTTTGGACTTGCAGGAACATACAGTGACACATGGATGGGAGGGGATGATTTATATGGCAGGATCGGTGTGACTCTCATCGGATATTTACCTCAGGAAGAAAGTTTTTTGCCGGCATAAGGTATGAAAGTAATTATACACTGGGAAATGTACCGTTTTATGCCCGGCCAATAGTAGTTTTACGAGGTGCACCGATGATGAAATATCAGAATAATCATACTACACTTTTAGAAACTGAAGTGACCTGGAATGTATATAAACGCTGGTTTATTTCGGGTTTTACCGGCATAGGAAATGCTTTTGAAAACTTCGAGAATTTCAGCGAGGGAAAAAGTGTCACAACCTTGGGTACAGGATTCAGGTACCTTGTAGCCAGAAAACTAGGCACCAGTATGGGGATGGATTTTGGTTTTAGCCAGGATGATTTTGCATTTTATATCGTTTTTGGAACTGCCTGGCTTAGGTAATGAAGGTCTTATACCTTTGCCTAATGGAATAATGCTGAAATATTATTCCAAAGTAATTATTTGAAAACAGGAAAAATCAATTCTATGAAAAAACTACTCATTTGTCTGTTTTGCACTACACTTGTCTCTGTCACTTTCGCACAGGAAGTAAAGTATGATTCAGTTTCCATGATCATTCTTGACCGGATGAGCGATGTTATTGGTGAACTGGAATCCTGCAGCTTCAAGGTAAATTCTTCTTTCGATATAAACGATGAATCTCATGGGCTTATTAAACAGTTTATTTACAATGAAGTTTATATGGCAGGACCCGATAAAATGTTGGTTAACATAATGGGTCCCAAGGGCCATAACCAATACTGGTACAATGGCACCAATCTGTTTTACTATTCATATGACGAGAATAACTATGCAGTCATAGAAGCTCCGTCTACCATTTTGAAGACTATTGACAGTATAAATAAGAATTATGAGATTGAGTTTCCTGCCGCTGATTTCTTTTATCCAGGCATTTACAGATGATCTGATTGAAAGCCAGTGATCGGATTATCTTTCCTTGGGAAAGCTCTGATAAATGGAAAAGATTGTTTCTGCATTCTTGCTACCGGGAAGGACAAAAGAATTCAGCTCTGGATAAGCAATGATGCTTTTATTCTGCCGGTAAAATATGTTATCGTCTACAGGAACCTCGAGGGAAATCCTCAATTTGAAGCCACATTTTCTGACTGGCAGGTTAATCCTAATCTGCCTCCCACTATGTTTAATTTTATGGCGCCACCCCTGGCAACCAAAATAAGAATGATATCGGTATCTGGGAAATAAGCATTTATAAACTGAAACAAAATGATCAAAAAAGTTACATCAAACAGTATACTCCTTGCAGTGCTCTTTATTGCCTCCGTAACATGGACAGAAGCTGAAGGACAAAGGATGAGCCACTCAGCTTCCGGACGCTATGCCTCAAAACCTTCAGAAAGCATGAGTAAGTCTATCAACGGAGGCAGCGTTAAATATCACCTTCGCGCACATATTCAGGTCATGTTTCACAAACTCCCGCTAATAAGCCAAATGCGGGTATAAACAATAACACATCAAGGGCAGGGACTTCTGACAGAAAGAATAACATGAATAACGCCGGTTCAGGAGGCAGAACAAATGTTGACAAAAAGCAGGGATGTCAATATTAATATCGACAGAGATATTAATATAAACAACAACAGAAATACTACTGTGCGGAGAAATAATGTAGCCGTCTATCACAGGCCTCCATACCACTACGGTGGAAGAAGGTATTATTGCCATCATCCGTATCACCATCATCCATATATACCTTTTCACTGGGGACCTGTTTGGCACCCATGGGGCTTTTTTGTAACGACAATTGCAGTCACAGCTATTGTATGTAAGCTATGAGAGCCAGAAGTACTATTATGATCAGGGTGTATATTATGTATCATCCAATGGGGGTTACACCGTTGTTGCGGCTCCGGTTGGTTCAACTGTGGCAGCGTTACCAGAAGGAACACAGACCGTGGTTGTAAATGAGACTACCAATAATTATTATTACGGAGGAACTTATTATGCAAAATCTGACAGCGGCTACACTGTTGTCCCTCCAACTGCAGGTACGGTAGTTGAGAATCTGCCTGAAGGAGGCGAAGAGGTAAAAATAGGAGAGCAGACATACATTAAAATTGGAGAAACCTATTATCAGCCGATCGAAAAGGACGGAAAAGATATGTATGAGGTTGTTCAGATTGAAGAAGATGAAACGGGTGGTTGATTATTTTATGATCCTTAATGGGTAATACACCCAGGGAAAACCCCTGTCCTTTCAACGTTGAAAGAAAAAATCTGAACCAGTAGATGTCCCATCAATGCTGCAAAAAAATCCTCTTCTGCTTAAAGATTTAATAAAAAACTATAGTTATTGAAAACTGTAAGTATGTTTACCATTATAGGACAATGATTCAGTACATTGATCTTCTTAGCAGGGTTTTTAGACTGTTAATGCCGGTAATCTTGATCCTCCAGGAACACAAAAAAGAAATTGTTTTACTGCTAACTTTATACCTATGAAGACAACAAATAGAATTTTAATTCTGGCATCAGGACTTTTGTTTTGCTCAACGCCCGGATTCACGCAATGCGAGATACTTAACCGTGTTTCTCCTGACGGATCAATGCAGTATTATATGGAGCCTGTTAATTTTTACTGGACAAGTGCAAAATCATTAAAAGGCTGTATTGTCACTGACAAAGAAAGCTACTTTCTGGAATTACATCCTGTTCCGTTTCCTGAAAAACCTGCAGGAAATAAACTTAAAAAAGAACTTGTACTGAAATTGTCGAATGGCAAGACATATAAGCTTAAACATTTCGATACCCGCTATGTGGATAATGACACTGTTATGGAAATGCTTTATCTTATCAGTAAAAAAGACATCGATCATTTATTGAATTTTGAAGTTACTGAAGTAAAGATTGACATGATGGGAGACGAAGGTATCAGATCTTATGAATTTAAGCTTCATAAATCGGCATTGAAGGAACAGTTAGCCTGTTTTTTAAAGGAAGAAGAAGAAAGGAAGAAAAAATAATCATTCCTTCTTTTTCTTTTCTGATGATCCGGAAGAAAATTCTTTTTTTCATGTTTGGGAAAAGATTATTAAAAGTAAGAGTAAATTCCATAACATTATAAACCTCATTGCCATTATCACGGGGCACAAATTCATTCACATAAGCTAATTCAACTGCAAGATCATCAGTTATCTGATAACCGCCTCCGATATCAAAACGGTTGCGGTCGAAAAAGTTAACTCCTTTGGTTTTTGCTTCAGGTTTAAATAATAATTCTTCAGTAGTGAGAAAATAAACTACCCCCTGCCTGAGTACCTGGCTGTTTATTGGTTTCACAAATTTTATCATCTGGCGATACCGGTACTTAACGTCAAATTCACCATCAGCATTCATCATATACCGGAATTCTCCCCTCATTCTGGTTGCCAAAGTATATCCGGTTTTATGAATATAATACATTCCCTGAAGAGTCAACCGGTACTCAGGTGAAAAATACTGTCCGATATCAGGTACATCCTTATTATAATAGTATGCAAATGATGAAGAGAATTTCCACCTGGGTGATAAATAATAGTGTGCCCATATAAAAAAATACCTCTGAATATTTGTTTTAAGTACTTTGTCGTTCGAAGGTGTGCTGCTGAAAGTTCCGCCAAGCCATATCTCTGCAGCCCATTTATCGTTTATTGCACGGGAAAACTGTAACTCATTGCCTAATTGAGTATAACTGGTAGTCTGAGCTTTAACACTTACTGAGAAGATGAAAACCAGAAATACTAAAAAGGTACCTTTACAATCCTCAGCAGCCTGAGTTATTTTACTGCAGGTATATTTTACCGGCATCTTAAATGTAAAACCGCAGCTATGTGGCATTACCGGAGATTTTGTCAATTATTTCGGTTCTGCCTCAGGCTTTATGTGCGCCGATAGGGATGGAGAAGTAAAGGTACAGCGAAGAAAAATTCTGTGATTCTCCCGGATTATCTATCAAAGGATCTACCAGTCCGTAATAATAGCGTACTCCTATCTGTGAACTTTTTGGTATTTTTTTGTACAGCTTGAAGCCGGCTCCAACCATTATACCGGCATCAATTCTCTTGTAATTATCCTTGATATCCAGCTTGTAAGTAACATCCTCTGCATCAACTACCGTATTCTTGAATTCTCGTATCCTTTGGTCCTGAGTGCAAGCATCGGGCCTGCTTCAACATGAAACAGCCCGGCAAACCTGTATTTAAGCATTATGGGGACACTGAAATTATTGATTTTCCTGGTTACATGACCGTAGGAAAACAGCCATCCAGATCAGGATTATTCAGGAATAAGGATCCAGTTTGTCTGCACCCTGGTTTGATTTAACCATTACCCCCGTGTGCAGCATAAGTTGATTTTTAATTTGATATCAAAGTAAAATCCCAGGTTAAACAATGGAGTATTTACCGGTTCAGGTTTGCGATGTTTGCGAAGTTCACTCCTCCGTCAAGTCCGAATTCAATTTTATCGGAATTCAGGATATCCCCAAGAAGAGAGAAATAAGAACCTGAGAATTAGCTGAATAACCAATAAATAGAAAAGATGACGAGTAAGAATAGTTTTTTTCATTATTTAGAAGTTTTAAAGTCCAAAACGATATTGCAGCATCCCCGATAAACTGGGTCCTGCTTCCAAGAAAACCGGCTTCAGCACGGATCATAAAATGTTTGTTGATCTGGTACTGCGTTCCGACAACAAAGTTCCACATATCCTTTGGGCCGTTTATTAAGTGAATATTGAACAGTTGCTGATCTCTTCATCATTCAATGCACCATCAATGCTATACCAGCATGTTAGCCAGCAGTCTCGAGTGCCCGGTTTGCTGTTTCATATTTTGCCTCGTTTATCGGGTTCTTCCTGTTCAACAGGTGTCAGTCCTGCCCACCATTCATCAACCGCTATCTGCGTTTCAGCCACGTTTTCCATTCCCGCGTCTACCTTTTCCTGAAGGCCGTCAATCGGTATTACCTCACTCAGCGGTAGCGAACCGCTTGTTTCTGATTTGAGATGCAGCCTGAAATCCTCCTACCCAGAAAGTAATATTGCTCTGAGGATTATTTTTGAACTTAAATGATTTTCCCATTCGTGGTCCGAATACAAATGTCATATACAGGCTTATCAAGGGCAGCTTATACTTTGCCAGGTGACATTCATATCAAGTGCCATCCAACCCTCCGCCAACGCCCAATGTGGGAGTCATACCAAAACCAAATCCTGTTGCCTTGAATTCAGCCATTGTTGAAAAGCTTGTGACCTCGCTCCATACATTAGATGTATCAGGAACCCACACCCCGGCATCAATTGCCGTTGATGTTTTGGCTTGAGTAAAAATAGCGTAAATATTCAGAAATGGCAAAATCCAGATATCAGGTCTTATATTGAATGCCGAAGCTGTTGAAGTAGCATCATTGAAACGGACTATTTCATCGAGATCATACATCGGTCCATTATTAAAACCGACAAGCAGATCTTCGATTATAAGATCAGACTCCTGCCAGAGATAATTTATCCCCAGCCCTGCCGAATATGGCAGATCATATCCGGCCTTTGCAGCCTTGGCCCCCAGAATAGGAAGCGCATAAGGGTATTCCATTTCCTTTATACTGTCAATATAAGTCTGATTTTTTGCCCCGACAACTTTATTGGTATATACCTGGGCGTTCAATTGTGCCGATAAAAACAGAACAGTAATAATTATGGGAAAGAGTTTTTTCATTTAAACCATGTTTTGGAAAAAACAAAAATACATAAAAAAAATGACCTGCATTCAGACCAATTGTTCTGTCAGGACAATTATTAAGACCTCTTTTATATAACGGTCTAAAAAAAAGATCCCGGCAGGAAACGGCGTCTTATATTTCGTAAGATCTATTTCTCCCCGGAAACTTTGTCTCTGTACGAAATCTCAAGTTCAGCGGTGCCCTTTACCAGATCGATTTTTCTTATTTCAGCCTTCTCAATTTTCATATGCGTGCGTGAGGAGATGTCGGTCAGTAGATCGCTTTCGTTCTCCGGATCCAGCAATTCGAGCCTGTTATAGAGTAGTACGGTTTTCCTGAATGCTTTTTTCTTCAACTTTTTCTTCAACTTTTTCTTACTCTTTTCTTCTGCTGTTCTGTTAAAAAATTTCTCCAGAAGGAACACTGACAGGATAATGATCGAGTTTATCAAAATCGGTCCGCGAACAGGATGGTAAAAAACTGCCATGGCATTGATCACGGATATTCCGATAACAGTGAAGAAATAAGCCATTTGCCTAAGTGGCAGGTTCCGCGACCTGAAACGCATAATGGCAAAAATGGCGAATAGTCCGAGAGCGATCCCCAGCTGAACCTCAACAGTTTTCATGAGAACGCAAACAAGGAAGATCATAATTCCCATCTGGAAGAATGCAAATACAGTGTTCCTGTTTTTGGTATACCGGAAATAGATAAGTCGTATTACAATAAATTGTACAACAATACTTACCAGAAAACGGATAAATACATTCCATATAGGATCCTGATCAAATGCAAAGAATGACATGGCAATTAATATTAGAAGTTTTTACATTCATTAAGCAGTTTATAAACAATGCTTGTTCTTTTGTCAAAGCCGCTGTAGAATTCGTCGAGATAGCGGACCATATCCTTTTTTGTCCTCTCATCCAGGTAAGGGAATTCACGAATAACTTTATAAAATGATTCCTTTTTGTTTGCAAACTCTTTCAGTGCATTCAGATAAACCTCCTCGCTTCTGCAGGTACCTAAATAAATCCTTTGACGGACTGATTCTATTCCCAGACCTTCGGCAGGAACCGCATAGGTCGCATTCACAAGGCCGGAATAGTCAAAATCATAGGGAACAATCATTCCCAGATCTGACCTGTCAAGACTCTTTGACGCCAGTACCTTGCAATTATGCTGACCCGGGACTGACCAATCTGTATTGCCAATCATGTAATTAAAGATTGCCATTCTGTCCATCATCTCAGGAACAATGTTCTTCTGACTGAGGGTGAGCACCTCAACAGGAACCGAATTGATCCTTTCGGCCAAAAGATCCAGAGGTTCGATAAAAAAGGCATATGATCTGATTGGCTTGCTTTGCTTGAAAGTATTGATATAATTGATTCTTAAAAGCCTCACCCTGAAGCTTGAATCTGTAAGCACATTGTAAAGTTTATAGATCAGGTATTCTTTAAATACAATATCCTCATTCCCTGATTGGCAATGAGTAACGAGCTTCATTTTCTCAAGCTTATTTAAATCGTCCAATTTAAATTCGGTTTTTTTAAAATTCAGGGCGATAGGAGGAAAGGCGCAATAGCCATTGCGGAACTGACCACGGGATTTAAGCCTGATATTTTTGTTAATGGAGTCCGTTTTGCTGATATGATAAGTTAAAACAGCGTCAAGGTATTCATCTTTGGGTTTTTTCCTTTTATACTGCGTAATATCAAAACGGAGAGATAATTCCAGAATATCGTCGCGTGTAAACAATCCAAAGTCTGCAAGGGTGTCGTTAACTGAATAAGAATCGATTGAATCATTCTGCGACTTTGCAGGAAGAACAATTATCAATGCAAGCAAAACCTGCAGATAAACTGTTTTTTTCATATCTGTTTATACTTATAGTGGCTAAAATGCTATATCAAAATGCAAGTTATGAAAAATCTTCAATCAAGACTTCATACAAATATAAGCCACTTTCTGTTCCTTTGGAAATACCTAATGTTAAGTATTTTTTAGGATTGTCAAAGTTGTAATTTCGTTGCAGAATTTATATGAAAAAGTAATTACAGCAATTAAAAACAACTTTAGTATGAAAAGAGGAATTAAATTTGTTTTATTCAGTATGGGCATAGTGCTTCTCTGGGGATGTTACCCCGGGGGACCAGACTACTACGAGGAACTGGATGTGTCGCTGTCGAAGCACAATCCTGAATATGATTTTGCTGCAAAAGCAACATATGCCATGCCCGATCAGATTGTAAAGATCACAGGAAACCTGATTGAAGGCGATGAGCCTGAATTTATTCCGGAGGCAACAGCACAAGCTATCCTTGGAATGATCGACGATAATATGGAGTCACTGGGATGGCAGAAAGTTGATGTATCAGCCGATCCTGATCTGTTACTTACCCCGGCAGCATGGGAAGTAACTACCGTCTACTACTACTACGATTACTGGTACTGGTGGTATGGGGGCTATTATCCCGGCTGGGGCTGGGGAGGCTACTATCCGCCTGTGTATGTGAGTTCCTATACAACAGGGACACTTGTGATGAATCTTATAGACAAGGATATAGTGGGGAGCAATGGGAACCCTGTAACACAGTGGACAGGCGCGATCAACGGTATACTGACGGGATCGTATGATGCTGAACGTCTGCGTACGGCCATCGACAATACGTTTATCCAGTCGCCCTATCTGAAAACCAACTAAAAAACCATCGGATATGAAAAAGATATTTACAATAGCCATAATAACGGTACTGGGTATTTCAGCATACGGACAGTCGAGCATAACAGCCCTGTCGTATTCCATAGGATTCGGGACGGGGGACATGCATGATTACATCAGCAAGACGAGTTTCAGGGGCTTCACTATCGATTACCGGAAGCTGGTACAAACTAACGTAGGAGTAGGAGTGGACATAGGGTGGAACGTGTTCTATGAGGAGAAGCCATACGATACATATGAGTACAAGGATATCACCTATTCAGCCAAGCAGTGGAGGTACAGCAACCACTGGCCGGTACTTGTTGCAGCAGATTATTACATGAACCCGGGAGAACAGATCAGTGCTTTCGCAGGCCTTGGATTAGGCACAATGTACACGTTGCAGAATACGGATATGGGAGCCTATACGTTTGAGAAGGATGCATGGCATTTTGCTCTGAGGCCTGAGATAGGCGTACTGATTCAGCCGGCGCCGGGAGTAGGGATCATGATAGCCTCGAAGTATTATTACGGATTCAAGGCGGGCGACCTTCCGGCACAGGGATTTGTTACAATAAACGTTGGATTTGTTTTTTCAAATTAACAAACACAGAATTTAAAAATGAAAAGGTTAATTTTTTTAGCGATAGTATTGATAACAGCTGCCTCGTGCAGCAGTGTAAAGATATCATCTGATTTTGACAGGACAGCAGGATTTTCGGCTTACAAGACATATTCCTTCACGGAAGAGGCTCTGAATCTTGCGGTAGATGATCTCAACAAGAAGAGGCTTTTTACTGCAATAGAATCCGAACTGGCAGCCAAAGGCTTTACCAAATCAGCCAGTAATCCTGATGTGCTGATAGATATTAAGCTCAAGGGAGAACAGAAACAGACAGCCACAGCGACAAATACAGGGGGTTATGGATATGGCTACAGGTACGGCTGGGGAGGCGGATTCTCCACCACAACGATAAATTATGACACTTATGTCGACGGGACGCTGTTCATAGATATGATTGATACGAAGAAAAATCAGCTTGTATGGCAGGGCAGGGGCACCAAGACGATTGAACCTGATGCAAGTGAAAAGAAAAGGGAACAGAATATCAACTATGCCGTTAAGCAGATATTCATGAAATATCCGCCTAAACTCTGAGGAACCGAACGGATTTTGATTTAAACCAACAGGCCGGCAGTGGGAAAATTCCATGCCGGCTGTTGCTTTTTATCAGTTCAGGATAGCAGGGAGTTTAGTATTAAGATTCGTTAAAGACAATATGAATTGTGGTGAAGTAGAAAAAAGAATACCTTTGGTATAATTTTTAAAGTGACTAAAAATCAAATATTTTATTTTTATGCTTACTAAAACAAAACAAATAATGGTATCAGTTCTGAGAACAATGGTCCTGGTTTCAATGATAACAGCTTTATCATTCATTGCAATGCTACGGACAGGCTGATACAGTGAAAGTATTAAAGAACACTATCAGGATAAATATTACAAATCCGATGATCTTCGGGTGGAAATTCAATGTGATAGGATATGAGCGGGTGATAAGAGATTATCAGACAGCTTCAATAAGTTTCGGAAGAACTGCATTTCCCAAGTTCAACCTGATTAATACCGATTCACTTGGCATAAACGAACAATTGAATGACAATGGCATCAATCTTTCCCTGGATTACAGGTTTTATTTAAAGAATGAGAACAAGCATAAGGCACCCAGAGGGATCTATCTGGGGCCATATTACGGATTCAACACATTCTCGCGTGATATAACCTGGAATCTCAATACAGAAACATTCACCGGTGAAGTTAAATCCGATATCGACCTCACAGCTCACCTGATTGGTGCGCAGATGGGCGTTCAGTTTATTTTTTGGAACAGGGTGTCCCTTGACATGATTGTGATGGGACCAGGATGGTGGTACTTTAATATGAAAACTAAATTTGACACATCATTGACTGCTGAGGATGAAGAGATGTTGCTCGAAAAACTAAATGAAATGCTCCTGGAGAAATTTCCCGGATCCGATATCATGATCACTGGGGAAGGTTTTGATGCAACGCGATCATCCTGGACATCTACCGCAATGCTCCGCTATATAATCACTGTCGGTTTCAGGTTTTAGAAAATCCTGCAGGAGTAGACGGAGATTCCTCAATCCGGGGATCAACATCCTGTTGAGCATTAGCCAGGATGCCTTTTTTTAAATTTTTAAATAAAACCGGGAACTTTCTAAGCTGGTTAACTCCATTTCATTAAATAGCAAAGCTATTCCAGACACAAAACCTCAACTAATACCTACGAATAATTATTTAACTATATCCGGAATAAACTATCTTTGGGAAAATTATAAAAGATACGCGTGTCTATCAATTAAATCTAAATAACAATGGGAAAAAAATCATTTATTTTATTGTTTCTTGTAGGTCTTTTATTCTCAGGGTGCACCCAGAAAAAGCAGACCAGCCGGCTGTTTCAGCCACAGGTGACGGCATAGACCGCACGGTTCTGCCGATCAAAGCACCCCCTCGTCCAACCTTTACTGAACTGGATGTCCGTAATGTAACTCAGCCTGAACGTTTCGAGGTAAAAGCTCCCGAAGGTGCCCCAAACGTAATCCTGGTACTCCTTGACGACCTCGGTTTTGCCGGAACCAGTGCCTTTGGCGGACCGGTAAGTACACCTACCTTTGACAGGGTTGCCAGTGAGGGTATTTATTATAATAACTTCCACACCACTGCTGTGTGTTCTCCTACACGCGCTGCAATCAAAAGTGGCCGCAACCACCATGTGAACAACATGGGATTTATTACCGAAATGGCCACAGGATTCCCGGCGGCACAGGAGAAATTCCACAAAATGTAGCACCTGTTGCAGAAATGCTTCGCCTTAACGGTTACAGCACCGGAGCCTTTGGCAAATGGCACGAAACAGCAACCTGGGAAACCAGTGTTTCCGGCCCGATGGACCGTTGGCCACATCGTCAGGGCTTTGATAAATTTTATGGATTCTTCGGAGGCGAAACCAACCAGTGGGCGCCATTTGTATATGATGGAACACATGTGGTTGAATTGCCGGAAGATCCCAATTACCATTTCATGAACGACATGACCAATCAGGCCGTAGCATGGATGAAATATCAAAAGGCGCTGACCCCTGATAAGCCCTACTTCATGTACTTTGCTCCGGGCGCAACACATGCCCCGCACCATGTACCACAGCAATACATCGACAAATGGAAAGGTAAATTCGATGGAGGCTGGGATGTCATGCGCGAACAAATCCTGGCCCGTCAGATCGAAATGGGGATTGTACCCCAAGGCACCAAACTGGCTCCAAAACCCGAAGCTATTCAGGCATGGGAAAGCTTAACGGCTGATCAGAAAAAACTGTTTACCCGCCAGGCTGAGGTGTTTGCAGGATTTCTGGATATGACCGACCATGAAGTTGGCCGCCTGGTGGATGCAGTCGAAGAATCCGGACAGGCTGACAACACCATGATAATTTTTGTTTATGGTGACAATGGCACCAGCGCTGAAGGTGGTGCGAATGGTATGTTCAGCGAAATGACCTATTTCAACGGAGTACAGGAAACAGTTGAGGACATGCTGAAAAAATATGACAAGTGGGGCGGTCCCGAAACCTATCCGCACATGGCTGCCGGCTGGGCAGTAATGTTTGATACCCCTTTTCAGTGGACTAAGCAAGTGGGCTCCGACCATGGCGGAACCAAAGTGGGCATGGCCATCCGCTGGCCCAAAGGCATCAAAGCCAATGGTGGGTTACGTACACAGTTTAGCCATGTGATTGATGTGGCTCCAACCATACTTGAAGCAGCCGGTTTGCCCGAACCAAAAATCGTAAACGGTATAGAGCAACGATCCCTATGGACGGAACCAGTCTGGTGTATTCAGTTTAATGACGCCATCTGCCAAAGAAAGACATACGACACAGTATTTTGAAATAGCCGGTAACCGCGCTATTTACCACGATGGCTGGTATGCACGCACAATCCACAGGGCACCCTGGGAACGGGAACCAAGAAGACCTTTGGCGGAAGATATTTGGGAACTTTTCTATACCCCTGATGACTTCAGTCTTGTCAAACGATCTCTCCGCTCAGAACCCTGAAAAACTGAAAGAATTGCAGGATCTGTTTATGAAAGAAGCAGAGAAGAACCATGCATTGCCCATTGATGACCGGGTATTTGAACGTATGATCGCTGCCAATGTTGGTCGTCCTGATATTATGGGCGATCGTAAATCGCTGACGCTGGCAGAAGGCATGGTAGGCATGTCGGAGAATGTGTTCATTAATATTAAAAACAGGCCGATCACCCTTACCGCTGATGTGGAAATACCTGCAGGTACCACAGCCAACGGTATCCTCATTGCACAGGGCGGACGTTTTGGCGGATGGGCGCTCTATGTGAAAGACGGAATAGCAGCCTACGACTATAATTTCCTGGGAATGAAACGCTTTACTGTTGCTGCCGGCCAAAAACTGACACCAGGCAAACACACTGTTAAGTTTGATTTTGCCTACGATGGAGGCGGACCTGGCAAAGGTGGTTTGGGCACCATTTTTATTGACGGCAATAAAGTGGGTGAAGGAAGGATAGAACGCACCCAGGCAGGCATTTTCTCGGCTGATGAAACGGCTGATGTGGGCATTGACCTGGCTACACCGGTAGTGGAAAGAATTGGTGCAGAAGCCAAATCAAAATTCAACGGAAGCATACCTAAATTGGTGGTGGAAGTGAAATAGTAAACCTGTTTATTTTACGGATATAAAGAGGGGGTGATTTTTCACTCCCTCTTACTTTTTGCCAGCCTCAGGCAATTGCTTTTTGTTTTGTGCGAAAGACACCCAATAGCCGTCAACCTAAGAAGTCTGATAATGGATTACATGTTGGATCAGTAAAGTCAGATGAATTATTGTGAAATTAAGGGCAATAATATTTTGGGGCTGTTGAAAAAGTCCAAATCCATTAGCCGCAAAGTCATCCACCAATCAATGATATATCGGAACATCAAGAAAAATAACTTTTAGTTACACAGAGGTGCACAGAGAAGTCACAGAGTTACACAGAGTTAAGAAATCAAATCTCTGTGGATCTCTCTGAACCTCTGTGATTCTCTGTGTAAGTTTTTAAATTAGTTATATAGTAGGTCGCAAAGTCATAACGCGGAGTTCGCAAAGGACTTAACATAGATGATTTGCCTTTGTGTGCTTTGCGTATTCCTTAGCGTTCTTTGCGGTTAAAAGACTTTTGCAACAGCCCCAAACTTATTCCTTTCCCTCCTTCAACAAAATTACACTTAAGTTGACGGCTATGCCTACCACCCTCCCTCTTACTTTTTAGCAGCCTCAAGCAATTGCTTTCCTGCAGGATTCTGCGGGAATTTTTCAGCCAGTTTCATGGCATAAGGCAGTGCTTTGCTGTTCTGCTTATGTTCAAGATAGAAGGTGGTCAGGGCATACAGAAAATCATAATTGTCCGGTTCCCGGCTCAGCGCTTTAAGCAGGTTTTCCTCAGCTGCCGCCTTGTTTCCCAGTGAATTCTCCAGTAATCCCAGATTATATAGTATCCTGGGTTGTTGTGGTATCATCTCTGCTGCCTTCAGGAAGAACTTCCTGCTTTCGTCATACCTGCCCGTTTCGGCCAGAAGCAGCGCAAGGGAATAATTTATATCTGCTATCTCCGGATTTTCAACCAGCACTTCACGCAGCAGCTTTTCAGCTTCATCATTCTTCCTTTGTTGCGTATATACCATTGCAAGGTTGACCTTAGCCATATAGAATTGCCCGTCTGTCTTTAGCGCTTCCCTGTAAGACTGAGCAGCTTTTTCGAGTTCTCCGGCATTGGCATACATGATACCAAGGTTGTAGCGCCCTCCCGGGAAGTCGGAAGTATAGAGGTTAATATCCCTGTACTCTTCCAGTGCAGCTTTCCTTGCTTTCCTTGCCGGCACGCTCAGCTGGTTCTCCGGCACCTCCGAGAGCCTTATCCCGGCCTCGGCACGTATTGCCCTGACAGGATCGTTCAGCAGGGGCATCATCAGCCTTTCATACGAGAGGGCATCAGTCGGATTATAGCTCATAATAGCCGTGTGCCTTACCAGCGTGGCCGGATCACTAAGCGCCTTCTCAACAGCGAGGTTACTTTCGCTGGTATTTAAATCTCCAAGGAAGTGTACCGCAGTGGCCCTCACCATAAGGGGAAACAACTCATTGCGGGCATACAGGATCAGCTCGGGAATCACACTCCTGTCTCCCTGCCGCGCTGCTGCAAAAGTCTCGCCGTAATGGGGCCTCGTTTTCTCACCGTACCACTTTTTCATAAAGCTCTGCGACCAGGCAGTCGTCTTGTCCTTGTGGCAGTCGTTGCAGGCATTTGGCGTGCCGATGCTCAGAGTCATGGCAGGACTGGGTATCCTGAAGCTGTGATCGCGCCTGTAATCGTTTCCCATATAGTACCTGCCAACCATGTGGCAGTTGACGCACTGGGCACCTGAACCCTCAACATACTCAGGCTCTCCGCGGTTTATCAGACGTCCTTCCCCTGTCCCGGGATCAGGCTTATGAAAATGATGACGGGGTGTATCATATATATCCGGTCGATGGCACTGGAGACAGAGCTGGTTATCAGGTTCCTTGGTTTTTACAGAATGGGAGTCATGGCAGTCACTGCATTTGACCAGCTTTTCAAACATTTTGCTCTGGGTGAACGAACCATACTCATAGTCCTCGTCGAGGATCTGTCCGTCGGCATGATAGATTGGCTGAGTGATCAGTTGAGGGATCATATAGTTCAGCAGATCGCTGTTGTCATCTTCGTAATCGCCCATTATCGACCTGCGTGAGTGGCAGCGGGCACAAACATCCAGAAGTTCCTTGTTATCCAGATCCCTGGTTCTGACAATGAGCCCGGTATTCACGTCTGCCGGCCTCGATCCCTCAGGCAGGTTCGCCCAGATGATATGATCCGATGCAGGACCGTGACATGCCTCGCAGCTGACATCGATCTCCGACCATGTGGTGTTGAAGGTTCCGGTTTCGGGATCGTAATTCTTCTTCAGGTTCGTGGAATGACAGTCGGCGCACATGCCGTTCCAGTTCTGAGCCTGGTTGGTCCAGTAGAGCCAGTTGTCAGGCCCTGCATCCTGCCCTGCGTAAACGGTATCGCCCAGGTGAAACCATTTGCCACGTTCTGTATCCCAGGCTATGGGAAGACACTGCAGCCGCCCGCCCTCAAAAGGCACGAGGTACTGTTGCAGGGGAGTATAACCGAAGGTATGTGTGACCGGGAAATCTTCGAACTTACCTCCCGGGCCCTCTGTGTTAATATAAAACCTGCCATCCTTCCTGAACATTCGGTGCGTCTTGCCTTTGTGCCTGAACTCATAATTGCTGAAGTCGCCCAGAACGGTGGTGTCGTTGGCAATATCCATTGCCAGGTCGTGATGCGAACCGAGCCACAGATCGTTTTCTTTCTTATGACATTCGATGCAGGCGTTCCTCCCCACAAACTGAGCTCCTTCTTCGACCTGTACTTTTGATTTGTCCAGAGCCATGCGGGCGATATATACCGGAAATGCCACGACAAAAATGAGTGTCGCCGTAAACCCTGCGATCTTCCAGGATCTCATATTATCGCTTCCTTCATTAAATGGCATAAGTCATCTGGCTGGTTTCGAATTTTCTGCGTTTTGCTTTCCGGCTGACATCCACCTTTACCTTTCCTTCTTCAAGAATAACCTGGAAATAATCAAGCGGCCTCGGGGCAGGAGAACTGAGCACAACCCCGTGGCTGTCGAATGCCGATGAATGGCACGGACAGTCAAACTGCTTTTTCTCTTCATCCCACAGAACCGAACAACCGAGATGGGGACAGATCAGTGACAGGGCCAGGAAACCTCCCTCACTGTCGCGGACAATATAAAGCTTATTGATCCTGTCGGGTGTGACACTGCCCGGAAGGAAATCCTCAATATTGCCAATTACCCGGATGGTTGAGCCGGGCTTGCTCTTTTTAAGTTCTTTGGAGGGTTTAAGGAGACTTATGAAGAAGAATACAAATTCAGCGGCGGCCACAACACCGAGTATTATCCATGCTTTTTTAAGGAAATCCCTCCTTCCCTTTTCCCTGCTAGCGCCACTCTTTTCTATTCTCTTCTTCATCTTCCGGAATATCTTTATTGGATCACACCTTCCATGGCCACATAAGGTTCATTCCCTCTCCCCTGAAAAATATCCCGGTCAGGGTAAGAACGGTGTACGACACGATCATTAAGATAATGACCGACTGAATAATCTCCGACCTGTTCAATGAGTACTTCCTCTGAATGAATTTAAGGAAGTAATAAAGTGTCGCAGCAAGTATTGCAAAGGGGATTAGCCCTTTGGTCACCAGGGACGGAACAGATGAAAGGAGCATTTCCGGATCAGGCAGAAGCTCGCTGGCCCCGATGAAAAGAACCGTAAAAACAAATCCCGAAGCAAGCGCCACTTTTGCTGACCTTATACCCTTATCTGACAAAAACCATATACCCTGGTTTCTGTCCTCCAGTTTAATGTATGGAAGCCAGCATGCAGCTGCCAGAACAGTCACCGGGAAGACCACGATCGCAAAGAAGGGATGGAAATGTATCAGAAGTTCCTGCAGACCCATGAAGTACCAGGGGGCCTTGGCAGGATTAGGACTGAATGACGGGTTGGCTCTCTCACGGAGAGGTGCATCAAAAAGGCTGCTTATTATTACCAGGAAGGCAAGCAGCACCATAGCCACTACAAACTCCCTGTTTACAAGATGAGGGCTGGTATCCACCATAGGACCATCTTTATCCTTTTCTGCCACGATTACTCCTCCCGCCCTGCGGATACGCCAGAAGTGATATGCCATAAATGCCACTGTAAGCAAAGGTATAACACCTGTATGCAGGTTAAAGAAGTTGGTAAGTGTGGCCTGTCCGACTTCCTTCCCTCCAAGGAGTGCCTCCATTATTGAATTTCCGATAAGGGGCACGTATGCCAGCAGGTTGGTGCTTATCGTTACAGCCCAGTATGAGAGCTGATCCCATGGCAGGAGATAACCTGTAAAATTCGATAGGACAACGAGTAATAACAAGGCCAGCCCGAAGATCCAGGAGGCATGCCGGGGTTTGCGGTAAGCACCTGTGAAAGCGACGCGAAGCATGTGCAGGAATACAACCCAGAGCAGGACTATTGAGCTCCAGTGATGAATGTTGCGCAGCATTCTGCCGAACAGCAGGCTCTCCTGAAGGTTCAGTATTGAATTATATGCGTTTTCGGGTGACGGTTCGTAATGGAACTTCAGCAGCAGGCCGGTGACCACCTGTATAACCACAAGAAGGGCGGCCATGCCCCCAAGCCCGAAGGTGAGGTTGAAACGCAATGTTGATTGCTTCACTTTACGGGGATGAAGATGCAGTATCAGGCCAAACCCGGGTTTCCTGCCCTTTCCGTTATCAGTATCCTGGTTCAAATCGGAATCAAATTACAGCAATCCCCTTTCATGCAGGTCATAGATCAATTCTGAGATATGAGCCTTGCCGGACTTGTCCAGGATGTTTTTGCGATGAGTATGAACAGTATGTTTGCTCAGGAATAACTTGTCGGCGATCTGTTCACTATCAAAACCTTGCTGTACCAGCTTGATAATCTCAAATTCGCGATCAGAGAAAATATTACCTGTCATCAACAGTTCCTCATCAGGATATCTGAAATATGAGAGATCATTCCCCAATGTAATAATGGAAACCATGTTTCATCTTTTTATGCCAGCTGATATCAGTTTTAATATTGATCATATAGACTGTATTATTAGGTAATCGGCTATAATAAAAGATAACCTTGAACAAGCTGGTTTGTGTAATTTCCATCCCGGGCTTCGCAATCTGAAATTTGATGAAAGCAACATTTCACCTTTTTTTGCAACAAAGAGTTCATGGGCTATTTTAAACATTTAACCAATCCCAATTCCTGCCTTTTCAGGTCATCAGGATGTGTTGCTTCCTTAAAATGGTAAGAGGTCAGATCCTCCGGTTTAACACCAAGGAACTTTATACTTCCCTGGCTGACAAATAAGGTCTTCATGTGAAGCATGTCGAAAACAGAGAGATACTGGTTATTTTCATCCATCATCTCCTCAAGTGACATGATTAAAGGATCATGCCTGTTGATACCTTTGAACCCAACTGAAGAATAGGTGTTTCTGAACTCGAAAAACAAATTGTATTGCCCGATGTCTTTAATCATTCCTTATCTTGCAATCTTTAATTCATCAAAAGTAATAAAAATACACTCCGATAGGTATTTTCTGATATTATTATAAGCCCTAATATTACCTTAATATTTATTTCTGCTTTGACAGATTCGAAAAATCTACCTGTTTTTACCCTGAATCCCTAAAGGGAGCAGATAGATTTTTCTCCTTTCACCCTATAGGGCCGGGGCAAAAAAGGAGAAAAATCGGTTTCTGTCAAATCTGTCAAAGCAGATTAATAACAAAATTTAACCTGACAGCTTAGAATAACTTTAAAGAGGCCTGTTTACTCAAAAAACATGACTCAGGAAATGCAGATTACAATATCATTTGACTCTAAAGGCCATCTGCTGGAAGGTGGGAAAAGTTACAAATTAAATCTGCCAGAGGGTATCCCTGCATCGGATTTCTGGTCAATAATTGTATACGATGCTCTCAGCCGCTTAATGATCCATACCAGTCAGCCATGGCCTTCTGTTTTCAGCTCTGACAGAAATCTGGTCTGCAATAAAGATAAATCGGTTGATGTCTGGTTCGGCCCGGAAACCGGAAAAGGAAAAGAGAGCAATTGGATAAAGACTAAACCCGGCGAACAGTGGTATATGATCCTTCGTCTTTATTACCCTCTTGAATCGTGGTTCAATAAAAAGTGGCAGCCGGGAGAGGTTGAAGAATTAATTTAAACACCTTATTGATTAAATTAAAATAAAGTAATTTCGAAGAACGATTCCGCTAAAAGAAAATTTTAAAACAAAAATAGTCTATGAATAAAATAACAGGTATGAAAAAGAATCTTTTATTTAAGTCGTCGCTGTGTATGGTAGCGCTGCAATTTGCGTACAGTCCATATTCAGGGGCACAGACTGAAGTCAAACGGCCGAATATCGTCGTCATCCTTGCAGATGATATGGGATATTCAGATATGGGGATGTTTGGCAGCGAGATCAAAACACCCAACATGGACGCGCTGGCGTCAAATGGGGTACGCTTCACCAATTTTTACACACATGCCAGTTGCTCTCCCACAAGGTCTATGCTATTAACGGGGCAAGATACGCACATCAATGGTTTGGGTGCCATGGATGAGTGGACCGCCCCCAACCAGATGGGCAAAGAAGGGTACGAAGGGAATCTGAGCACCAGCCTGGTAACCTTGCCTCAATTGTTGAAAGATGCAGGATACCACACCTATATGGTTGGCAAGTGGCACCTGGGTAAAGCACCTGACAAGATTCCGGCCGCCCGTGGCTTTGAAAGGGATTTTACCCTGCTTGATGGAATGGGTAGCTATTGGGACATGACCAATATGACAGCACTCAATCATACTTCAGTGTTTACAGAAGATGGAAAATACCTGACCAAACTTCCTAAAAACTATTATGCCACGGAAACTTATACGGATAAGCTGATCAGTTTCATTGATGAGGGAAAAAAAGATGGCAAACCCTTCTTCGCGTATGTGTCTCATCAGGCGCCTCACGATCCATACCACCTGCCCAAAGATTGGAGAAACCGCCATGTGGGTGAGTATGACAAAGGTTGGGACATGGTCAGACAAGAACGACTGAAGAAGCAAAAGGAACTCGGCATAATTCCGGAAAATACCCAACTCGCTGAGCGGATGTGGTACGTTCCTGATTACTCCATTCTGGCGCCTGCAACCAGGGCCGTGATTGGGAAGAAAATGGAGCTCTATGCCGGTTTAGTTGAAAACCTGGATTATCATATTGGAAGATTAATTGACCATCTGAAAGAAATCGGAGAGTATGAAAACACCATCTTTATTGTATTTGGTGACAACGGTGCGGAAGGCACCGACCTGGGCGCTATGATAGGTGGCACACCCGGCACACTCAATTACCTGTTTTTTGCCACCAAATGGTCCAACAACGATCCCAATGCATGGGGAGAACCGAACTCTTACGTGGGCTATGGTGCAGGCTGGGCACAGGTTTCTATGACTCCCTTCAGCCAGTACAAAGGCTGGATGGCCGAAGGCGGCATAAGGAATGCATTGGTAGTAAGTGGTCCGATCAACAAACTGCCGAAGGGCAGCATCAACCATGGCACCATGTTCGTGGCCGACATTATGCCGACCTTGCTTGAAGTAGCCGGTGGAAACTATCCCGAAACCTTTAACGGCAAGGCGCAACCCAAATTAACGGGTAAATCCTGGCTTCCTGTACTGAATGGGCAAGCTGCTTCTCCACGAACAGATAAGGATTACATCGCCTGGGAAGTTTTCGGTAACCGCGCTGTAAGGCAAGGCGACTGGAAAATACGCTGGGAGATAAAACCGATTGGTAAGTCGGATTGGGAATTGTTTAACCTCGCTCAAGACCCTGCCGAACGAAATGACTTAGCGGCCCAAAACCCTGATAAGCTAAAAGAAATGCTGATACTTTGGGATAAGTATGTGAAGGAAAATAATGTGATACTGCCCGATCGTACTGTTTTTGAAACACTGGAAGATCAATTACCTGCCAAGGGTTCCCTGTTCAGGATGGCTATCCTCCGCTTAATCAATATCAGACAATTTATTCCGCCTGCAGACATGATGGCCGAACCTAAAGAAATAAAGAAAAACTAAAGAAAAAATAATCATGAAAAACTATATAAAGTTTATCAGCATGCGTGCAGGTAATTTTTCGATAGCACTGGTTATAGTCATGCTTTGTGTATCCAATTCCACTATGGCTCAGGGTGACGGCGCCCGGTTTTACTGGAAAGGCCTGATGGGAACAAATGCCATTCCTGTGATTGTAAATTCAATGGGCGGTAATGCAAACCCTTTTGATCCTGCTCGAACAATATCATTCCCGGATCTGATTTTTCGAAGCCACCATGAGTATGGCCGGTTATGCCAAGATGCTGCCTATTGGCAAACGTTCGGCCATGGTTTCGGTGATTGTGCCCATGGGGAGATTATCCGGCGAAGCCTCGTTTGACGGTATTGGATTATAGCGCCACAGCCAGAGGATTCGGAGATCCGATGCTGCAGTTCAGATATTAATGTGATCGGACCCAAAGCTATTATGAACATTCCCGATATGTTGAGGTATAAGCCGGGATTTTCTGTCGATATTCGTCGGCAGCCTTGCTATTCCAATCGGAGATTACGACAATACAACTCCTATTAATATTGGCCAGAACCGCTGGTACGGGCGTATTGGCACACCGGTTGTCTGGCAGATCGGCCAGTGGATTCCGGGCAAACGCACCACATTTGAGTTTCTTCCTGCCATCTGGTTCTTCGGCGATAACAATGATTTTGTCGGCAAAACCATGGAGACGAAGCCGATGTACCAGCTCGAAGCCCATCTTACCCGCGATTTTATGGAGCGGATATGGGGATCGATTGGATGTCATTTCCTATTCAGGCGGTAAAGCAACTATCGATGGTGTTGAAGGCGATGCGCTTAGCAATCTTGGAATGGGAGGCACGCTCGGATACCAGATAAATGACAACATGCAGCTGAATATTTCGTACTCATCGACTGTAAATGATAAAGATGCTGAAGACCTGAAAATGGACGGCTTCCGTATTACACTTCATTTACGGATGGCACCCGCTGATAGAAGGGATGAGAAGGTTGAACAGTAACGAATGATATCAGATCCTGAACAGGAGAAGAAATTTCATTGATAATCATAATTATAACAATAATTTTAAATCTAAAAAAAATGAAACCAGACAAATTATTTAAGACAGTTAACCGGATCATTATTCCGGTTATCATTCTGGGGTTAGGTCATACAGTTTATGCACAACAGCCGGTACCGACAACCCAGGTATTGCCCGATACGTCAAAAATGACCTATAATCAGATCTCCCAGCAGATGAAGCTTTATGTCTATCCTTCAAAGAATCAAAGCAAGCAACAGCAGAAGGAGGATGAATTTGAATGTTATTTATGGGCTGTTGAACAGTCGGGCATTGATCCGCTGAACCTGCCGAAGGCTGAACCGGTTCCTGTTCAGTCAGGTCCCACAGGCGGAGCTGTTAAAGGAGCAGCAAAAGGTGCTGCAGCAGGTGCGGCCATTGGCGCTATTGCCGGAGATGCAGGGAAAGGTGCAGCTATCGGCGCCACAGCAGGTGCTATGGCTGGCCATCGGCAAGGAAAGCAGGCTCAGGCTCAGCAAAACCAGCAGGCTCAGGCAAGTGCAGCCGCCTCTGAACAGGCAATGAAGGATAGCTTTCGCAAAAGCATTTTCTGTCTGCATAGAAGGGAAAGGATATACTATCAAATAACCTTTTAATGCAAAAATTAATGCAAAGGAATTGTGAAAACATTAATATTAACGATTTAAAATCATAAAGAATCATGAAACAACTGATCGTGTTAGCATTTATCAGTATAAGCCTTTTTGCCTGCACTTCTTCTGCCGACAAAAAAGAAAAAGCAAACCTGGCAATAGCAAAACAATATGTAAATGCTGTGGAAACAATGAATGTCGAAACTGATGGATTCACTCCTTGCAGATAATTATATGGGATATGGCCCTTCAGTGGGCGATTCCACCAATAAGGAAGAAGCACTTTCGAGCTGGAAATACAATACCGAGAACCTGTATGAATCGATTGAATACACCCATCATACCGAATTGGCTGTGACTGTTAAAGAAGGAAGAGCCAAAGGTAGACTGGGTTTTAAACTGGGCTTATCTTACAATTAAGTACAAAGATGGAAGAGGACCAGTAAATCTTTGGGTTAATATCGCTTACTTAATTCGAGAATGGGAAAATTGTAATGAGCAGGACTTTTTATAATGAAGCCGATGTGCTCCGGCAACTTAATTATACAATAAACCCGCCTCAGGAAATTACAGAATGAACTTATTTTTAAAGGCTGCTTTCAGACTGAACATCTCCAGGAAAATAATGAAAAAAATTCTATCTATTAACCTTAAATAATTCAATCATGAAAAGAAACATTTTAATCACAGTACTTGTATTGGCTTCAATCCAAGTTTTCTCACAGCAGAACATTATTACACTTGGCGGAGGTTACTCGTTTGCGAATATCGAGGACACTGATATTAAAGGCACCGGATACAGAATTAACGGTCTTTTTGAATTCAACCCCATGGAAGGTAAGTTTGCACATGGCCTTTCCTTTGGCTATATAGGACTTAAGGCAGAAGAAGAAATTGGGGGAGGCGTACAGAAATATACAATCAATTCATTCCCTCTTTATTATGCGCCAAAAGTAATGTTTGGAAATGATAAATTAAAAGTATTTGTCAAAGGGGCCCTCGGTATGCAGTTTGCAGGTATTAAAAAAGAAGGTATTGTAAGTATTGAGCGATAATGATTTTGGTTTTTATGGCGGAGGCGGAGGAGGTGTTATGCTTTTCCTTAAAAGCAATATTTTCATTAATGCTGAATATGAAATAGCATGGGCTTCAAACAGCTGGTACAAGGATGGCTGGATGAATACGGCAGGTGGCGGTATAGGCTTTAAATTTTAGGGAAACCTCCGGAATAAAACGGACCCGTAATTAAAATAATAAATCATGAAAAAAATACTTTTTATTGTTTGTTTCTTTCAGACTATGCTGTGCTCAGCACAGATCGATAAGGATCAGCTTGCATTGGCTATCAACAAAGCTGATGAGGCCAATACAGAAAAACTCAAGGCATTTATATGGAAACGCAAATCTGATGTTTCGATCGAAGGTACTGTTAAACTTACGACAATAACCGAGTTCAGTTTTGATGAAACGGGAAAACTGCAGACAAATGTGGTTGATGCCGAAAGCACTGTAAAGAAAAAGGGTGGTATCCGAGGACAAATTCAGGAAAACAAAGCCGAAGATAAGATGGATTATGTTGAGCAGGCACTCGATCTGGCCCTGGCTTATACCTATATGACCAAAGGTGAGTTGCTCGATTTTTTCGGAAAAGCAACTGTTACTGAAAAGGACGGGATTATTGAAGCTACAGCCTCAGACGTAAATGTCAAGGGTGATAAACTGACCATTCAGGTTGAAGCAGCTACCAATCTTTATCTGAATAAAAAATTCTCAAGTTTGCTTGGAAAAGATCCTGTCAATGGCGAAATAAAATATGAAAAATTCAGCTCGGGTGTTAATCATGGCTCAGTTACCCTGTTGGATATGCCGGCACAAAAAATGAAAATCGATGCAAAAAATCAGGATTACTCGCAGAGGGTAAACTGAGATTGAATAAAGTCATTAATTTATAGTTAATTATGGGGAAAACTGAGATTTCACCCGATAACAAATCAGCAATTCCAGAATCTGTAAACGACAAATTTTCATTCTATTATGCGCCCCGCAGTGAACGTTATGAAATGGGTAAGCAAATCAGGAAAAAATGTCCCCGTTCATCGAATGCTAAATGGAAACCCCCTGCCAATCGACCCGATCCTGTCGATCTGATAATTGAAAGCAACAAAGGACGAATTCCTAAACTTAATTCCGCTTCGTCATGGACGGATGGGAATGTCTCCGTTTACATTCTACCGCGGAGCGGCTCTTAACATGGCTTCAGATCTTTCAGGCACACCTGTTACAGGAATGAACGTACAGGCCTGCGGTGATGCACATCTGTGTAACTTTGGCGGATTTGCAACCCCGGAAAGGAATGTGATTTTTTCTATTAATGATCTCGATGAAACACTTCCCGCACCGTGGGAATGGGATGTCAAACGGTTGGCGGCCAGCTTCGTGGTTGCCAGCAGGAATAACAATCTCAGTGACGATATCGCACGGAATGCTGTACTTGAGTGTGTCAGGTCATATCGTGAAAACATGATGATTTTCAGCGAGATGAGAACCATGGAGCTCTGGCATTATTCACTCGGACCTGATCAGCTGATATCAAGATTAAAAGATCCTGAACTTAAACGCCGCGGAATGAAACGTCTCGAGAAAGAACGTGCCCGGAGTATAGCTGAGGAGATATTTCCGCAAATTGTAAAGGGATCAGGAAATTCCACTTTTATTAAAGATCAGTTGCCTTCCATCTTTCACTGGGAAAACCATTCACCCGGAGAGGTTGTACAGGAAGTAAAAGATGCGTTTGATCTCTACAAGACAAGCCTGCCTCCCGGCTTCAGTCACCTTCTTAACCGTTACGAACTAAAAGATGTGGTGTTAAAGGTTGTCGGGGTGGGTAGTGTTGGCACTGCCTGCTGGGTCGCTCTGCTTATGACAGGTGATGGCGATCCGCTTTTCATTCAGGCAAAAGAGGCCCGGAGATCTGTACTTGAACCTTATGCAGGGAAGAGCATTTACCCGAACAACGGACAACGTATTGTTAACGGATACCGGCTCATGCAACCATTCAGCGATCCATTTCTTGGCTGGACAGTAGTTGCAAAGGGAGGAAGACATTATTTCTTTCGTCAGCTTCGTGACATCAAAATTTCAATAAAAGTTGAAACATTCGGAAAATCAGAGATGCTAAGCTATGCGGACTGGTGCGGGCAGGCATTGGCCCTTTCGCATGCACGCTCAGGCGATTCGGCAATGCTAAGCGGCTATATGGGAAGCAGTGATACATTCGATCAGGCCATTGCTGAATTTTCGCTCGCTTATGCTGATCAGAACGAGAAGGATCAGGCATCATTTAAAAAGGCAATTAAATCCGGAAAAATTGAGGCAGAGTACGAATGAAATACCTGTACGCATACCTGATAGTGATTTCTCTGTTGTGCATGTCTGAAAAATTAATGGCTCAGGACCTTGACCCGAGGGCTTACGCGAGGATCCCCGTCAATGTGACTGTAGTTGTTGCAGGATTTGGTTATTCACAGGGAGGGATTGTAACGGATGCAACACTTCCTCTGGAAGATCTGGAAGCCAAAATAGGATCACCGTCGCTTGGAGTTGTTCACTCATTCAGCCTGATGGGCAAGACAGCCCAGGTATCTGCTTTCCTGCCCTATGCCTGGGGAGATGCGTCGGCAACTATATCAGGTGTTCAGCAAAGTACGACACGGTCAGGTTTCAGCGACATGCGCTTCCGGTTCTCCTGGTTATTGGCGGGGGCTCCGGCTGCTACAGTCGGAGAAATCGCAAAAGCACCGCGAAAGACAATATTGGGTGCAAGTCTCAGCCTGGTAACACCAACAGGTCAGTATATGCCTGAAAAGCTGATTAATCTGGGCACATCGCGATGGGCTTTCAAAACGGAACTGGCACTTTCGCAGCCATTAGGGAACAGATGGCTCCTCGACTTTTATTCAGGTTTATGGCTATTCACAAAAAATGACTCCTTTTATCCGGGAAGTTCAGTTCGCACCCAGGATCCGCTGGGTTCCTTTCAGGGACATATAAGTTACAATATTCAACCCCTTATGTGGGTGGCCCTCGATTTGACCTTTTATACAGGGGGCCAGTCTTCGGTTGACGGGGTTGAAATGGATGACAGGCAATCCAACTCACGTATCGGAGCTACAATGGTACTGCCTGTCGGGAAGCGGCATTCCGTTAAATTTGCATACAGTACAGGTGCAATTATCCGCAGCGGGGCTGATTTCACCTCGATCTCCGCCGGTTGGCAAACCACATTTCTCGGGAAATCCGGAAAGAGTGTTGCCCAATCCAATAAGACTCCCGAATAGGGTACAGAAGTTGAGTTAAAATAAAAAGAAAAGGGTGTCTCTTTTGAAACACCCTCTTCTAAATTTACAAATTTGTTTATTGCTTTAATTCAGGAAGAGGTAGTTCCTCTAATATTGACAGACGGATCCCTGAAAGAATATATCCTTCTACCTGGTAAAACTGCAAAGCGACCACAGCATTGGTTGCTTTTTTTATCTTATTGTAATAGGTAAGGAGCAGCTTGTCGGTATTCTTCTGAAGGGTTATAACTTCCTTTGTCCATTGTCAGCTGTTTCATTTGTAAGCTTGTTATAGTTTTCAAGGTATGTATCGAACAATTTAATTCTTTGCTGACCGTAAACTTTACGGGCTGTTTCATATTCATCATAAAGTTTCCAGAAAGCATCAGCCTGTGAAGCGTCAACTTTTACGAATTCGGCCATCATAGCCTTCTTTTCCATACCAAAAGCAGCCTGCATAAGGTCAACTTCTTCCTTGGTCGACTGGGCATTTACGAATGAAAATGCAAAAATTGCGATAAATAGTAATGTAAGTTTTCTCATTGTTTTATTTTTTATTAATTACTGTGCAATATTAGTCTATTTTTGTAAAAACCACAAACATAACCCTGAATATTTAAACCTCTGCACTGTGATTGTAATGAACTGGTTCACGGGAATGAAATATGTACTAAATTTGGGAAAAGCAAGTCACCTTCATGCTGTTAAACCGTATAGTCAAAGTATTTAAATATTCTTCTCCTTTCTCTGGCAATTCTGTTTGCCTTGGTTCTGGCAGCAGTAAACCTGCCAGTCAGTCAAAGGTTAATTACTGAAAAAGCAAATGGATTCTTTCATGGCAGGAATCTCCCGGTTCAGGTTGACAGGATAGCTCTCCTTGTTAATGGAAAGATCGGCTTATCACAGGTTCAAATAATTAAAAATTCGGGAGATACTGTTGTATTTGCCGGGCAGATCAGGAGTTCTGTAAGGATTTTTCCGCTGATATTCAAAAAATTAAAAGTAAAAAGCATAACAATTCGTGATGCACTGGTGAATATATCTGCTGACTCAGTTACAGGTTCTCCCGACCTTGTCTCAATGTTTTCACAAATGAGCAATGCACAGGAAAAGGATACTATTAAGAAATCCGGGAAAAAATGGGATATATCTGTCAAAACAGTAAATCTTAAAAATATCCGGTTCTCTTACGACAATCCTTTTAAAGGAATCCGGATCGGTCAATCAGTCGGAAAACTCTCCGTGAGGTTCGATGAATTCTCACTTGATCAATCAACAGCTATATATAGCATCAATTGAATTGGAAAAAGCTCATGGAGGTGTTTCAATAAGGAAATCTTCGGGTGCAGGGACTCCGAAAAAAAGCCGGCCACGGCCTGGAAGTTCAGAATCTCCCGGACAGACCTCCGCGACATAATGTTCTCCCTTGAACAACCGGATGCAAATCAGAGATATGAGTTTTCACTCGGACTTGGTGACATTTCAGAGGCGCTCTTTGATCCTGGAAGCCATCGGATCTCAGTTCGCCAGCGCTGGTTCTCATGGAGCCGGGAGTTCTTTTGTATTCATCACCTGCAGAAAATAAGCCGGAATCTGTAACAAAAGATTCAACAGTGATTAATTTCCCCGGATTCTGGAATATAACCGGTGATAATATTAAGATCAGCAATGGATCTTTTCATACATACGATTATCGATACAACTTCACGGAAGATTCTGACGACTCTTTTCTTCAGATTGCCACATTCAGTACCTCACTGAAGGATGTAATACTGAGCAGCCGCGAATCGGGTTTAATATGAACCGGCTTTCGTTTGACCTGGAAAATGGTTTCAGAATTGATAAGGGTGAAATACTCTTCAGATCCGATTCAACGAGAAAAAGTCTGCTGGAGGCAAATCTCAGAACTTCTTCCACTAAGATAAATATGAAGGTTGAAGCAGGAAGTGAACTGGCAACCCTTATCAAATCATGGAGATCTGTTCCTTTTACTTTGGAGATTGATGATACGGAGATCTCTGCTGAAGACATTCTCTCTTTTTTACCGGATATGAAAGCACACTCTTTTTTGCAAGCGAATAAGAATTTCAGGCTGGGAATAAATAGTGTTGCAGAAGGTACAGCAGATATGTTAAAAATAGGGAGCTTCAGCCTGAAAACATCCTCAGGTATAACATTCCTGGTGTCAGGTCAGGTGGCAAATCTGACAAAACCGCAATCATCAGAATGTTCTGTTGACTTTGAGGTGGGACCAATCACCTCTTCCGGTTTGGATGAACTGATGCAGATAACCGGTACCGTTCGACATTACCTGATTTTGATCCTGTAACAATTCAGGGAAGCATCGACAGCAGCCTGGTATCTCCTGAATTCATCATTAAACTCCGGAGCGGATCAGGGAACATCGATCTGGAGGGAGCTATGGGGCTCCGGGAAAAAAGTTATGACCTCAGAATGGTATTTTCCGGACTGGAGCTCGGAAAACTGTCCGGCATCAGCGATATGGATAAAGTAAATGGCTCGCTTGATATTGAAGGAACGGGATTTATCCCTGACAGCATGAACATAAATACATCCCTTGCTATTGATTCGGCTGGATTCAGGGGTTATAATTACCATGATATCAATGCTGAAGTGGATGGGGAGAATGGTATTTTCAAATTTGTATTAAAGTCACCGGATCCATTGTTCAAATTTGATCTGACCGGCATGCTTTCACGGAATGACTCAGTTAACATGGCACAGATCTCAGGATTGTTTGACCTTGATGCCGGAAAGCTTAATTTATTCAGGAATTTATCTTTAGCGGAACTCTGGAAGGGAACATCATTCAATCATCCCGGCAATTTGAGATGCTTCAGTCCTTTGAAAAATCTGGAAGTCAGTAAAACTGGTGATTACTGAAAGTATTGAAAATATTTTCCCTCTCATTTCACTCTTCTGATTCATTGGTTAAAGGATAGGATTGAATCAGACTTTCTGAACGCAGATTTTTATTCCGCCGGTTCCCTTGCCGGTCTTAAAAGAGTATTTACGGAAGGTGGTTTCAGAGATGACCTCGTTGCTTGATTCTGCAGCCGGTAAAAGAATTCCTTATATTTCAGTCTTGCCTGAAACATCCCTTTCTGTTGAATCGACCTGGATCCGATCATAGGGTTGCTGGTTAACGACACTATTTTCAGCTATAATAAAGCAGCAATTCATATTAAAAAAGATTCTTCAGCCATTTTGCCAGATCCGAAATATCTGTTGACAGATTTAATCTTGGGAAAAATAAAGGATTTGGAGCCAGAATGAATCTTGAGATTTATCCTGATAAAACTTCCTTGATGGTCAGGGCTGACAGTATGAGATCCGGCAATATCTCTCTGTCAGGGCTTGCAGTCGACGTGTCAGCCGACAAAGATACAGCCATCTTCAGTCTTAATGCAAAAGACAGAAATGACCGGCTGTTATATGGACCTGGCTGGTGCTGCTTATAAAAACGGAAGGCAAATAAAGTTGAAAACCACTCAGCCTGAGTGGATTATTAATGGTTTCAGATGGAGCGTTCCTCCCGGAGATTTCCTTATCCTGGAGCCTGACAAAAACGACTTTACAGCAGATTTGCACTTGAAGAATGATCAGCGTGCTATTGATATTTATGGCCGGAGGTCAGAGAAGTTGTTTTTGGATTTAAGAACGTCTGGCTGAGCATGCTGACTGTTCCGGGGATGAATACTTTCGGATATGATGGTGAATTGACCGGAGAAATTGATTATCAGGGTATTGATAAAAATGAGCTCGGTATTCAGATGGATATCAGGCAAATGAAATTAAATGAAGCATTGCTTGGCTCCCTGAAAATCAAGGGAAATTATTTATCAGATACCACTTGGCACTGTGGAAAGCGATCTCAGCTTAATAATGAATGATACTTCCAGCCTTGCTTTAAAGATCCTGTCAGGAAAGAATCCTGATCGAAGAAATATCAGTGCTGAATTCTCCGGAATCCCGCTTAATGGTCTCGAACCATTTGTCAGTGAGTATATCAGCGGATTGCATGGTGAGGTTAACGGAGCTCTTACATTGGAATCAAAAGGGAAGAAACCTGTTATGAATGGCGAAATCAGGCTCAGTAATTCCGGGCTTAGGGTCGTGCCGCTTAATGCCCTGTTTTATATGCCTGATAATGTTATAAAACTTAAAAACAACCAGTTCGTCTTCAGTCAGTTTACTGTGCTCGATTCTCTTAATAAAAAGCTAAGTCTCGATGGCACCATCAGCCTGAATGACCGGGACAATATAACAGCCGACCTGCTGGTTACCTCGGATCTTCTTCAGGTGATGAATACTACTGAAAAAGATAACGAGTCATTCAATGGTTCAATCTTTATCAATTCAAAACTAAAAATAACAGGACCGGTTAAGAGACCTGCAATCGAAGGCAGTATTGTTCTGGCTGAGGGCACAGTTATTAATTATCAGTATGCGGAGAACCTTAATGTTTCAGAGACCCAGAAGCTAATCACCTTTACAGGATTCACACAGGGTGGGGATACTGTTGGAATTAAAAAAAATCCGGTTAATCAGCTGTCAAGGTCACCGGATATAGAAGCCTCTATAGAGATTGATCCGAGCAGCCTTTTCAATTTCAGGATATCGCGCGGCTTTGATATAGGAGCCAGGATAACAGGAGGAGGTTTTTTAACTTATTCGATTATGCCTAACGGTGAAATGGATCTTACCGGTACATACGAGATAAGCCAGGGCAGCTCCGAATTGAAAATACCCGGCTGGCCCCGTAAGGACTTTATAATAACACCGGGAAGTTACCTGAGATGGGATGGGAAAATTGATGATCCTGAACTTCATCTTGAAACTACAAGCAAAGTAAGGGGATCGTACATGAATCCTGTTGATGGTAAAAACCGCGAGGTTGATTTTCTTGTATATATGAAGATTGCCGAAAAGCTTTCGCAGCTCGAAATTTTATTTGATGTCCGAAGTGCAGATCAGTATATAACCAGCGTATTTAATTCCTTATCAACGGATGAACGTATGAGGCAGGCAATAAACCTGCTGATTTTTGGCAGTATTCAGCTTCCCAATCTTGAAAGCTCTTCTGATTATATGAGCCAGCAGATAAGTCAGTTCTGGGAATCGCAGCTAAACCAGATAACAAAATCGGCCATCAAGTCAGTAGACGTTTCCTTTGGTATTGATACATACACCGGTGCCACTGCATCAGGTGGTGAGCAGACATATACAAGTTTAAGCTATCAGGTAAAAAAGGATATGTTTAAAGATCGCGGTTCCGTGCTTTTATCGGGCCACATGAATGATGCAAGCCCGGCAAGCCAGCAGACCAACAACGTTATCGAGAACTTTATTTTTGAGTATGCCCTTGATACAAACAAGTCAAAATTCCTGAAGGTTTACAGGCAGCAGAATTACGAAGACCTGCTCGAAGGAGAGGTAACCAAATCAGGTGTGGGGTTTATTTACCGAAGGAATTACGATAAACTCAGTGATATCTGGCGGCGGAAAAAGAAGACAAAGAATAAATGAGAAGGTCTGGGATTTAAAGAATGCAAATAAAGATTCAAATATACTTTTTACTTTTAGCTGGTCTGGGCATGATCACCGGAGCATGCTCGAATACCAGATTCCTTGCAGATGATCAGTATTTGTACACTGGAAAGAAGGAAGTATTAGTCAGTGATTCCGGGAAAATCAATGACCGGATAGATCAGACAGATTAACTGAATCGGCCACTTTCTATAAACCCAATAATTCCATTGGAGGGAAACGTCTGCTGCTGCCAGTCGGCTTGTGGATTTACAACTACCAGAAACCCGCGGAGAATAAAAAACCCGGATGGTTTTACAGAACTCTTGCAAAGGAGCCGGTGCTGGTTTCAACAGTTAATCCTGAGGTACGCTGCAGAAAACTGGAATCTGAGCTTTTCGGGAATGGCTATTTCAATGCAAGCGTATGGTCAGTGACAGATACCAGTTCCCGTAATCCCCGCAAAGCCGGGATAACTTATTTTATTAAACCCGGTAAGCCTTTCCGCTATAATGAAATATCCTTTGAGCCTCCTGCAGATGCAGTTGACACTCTGATTAACAGTTTTGAAAATGATAATATTCTGGAACCCGGAGATATCTTCAGCCTCGAAAAGGTCAAATCGCAAACGACAAAAATTACAGACCTGGTTGTTGAAGATGGTTATTTTTACTTTAGTCAGGCAAATGTAAAATACACAGCTGATACAACCCTCGTACAACACAAAATTGACCTGAGAATTGGCAAAAACACTGAAGCTTCACCGAATGCCGGCCGGAAATATTATATTGATGATATAACTGTGAGGATAACCGGGGAGGTCGATTCTGCTGATCTTTATCAAAGGATCGACACGATCCTTTATGACGGAATAAAAATAGTGTCAGAGGAAATGAGGTTTAAACCGGAGGTTATTTCCAGGTGCTATATATTTCAGGAAGGGGGATGCATATTCAGCTTCAAAGCATCGTAAAACCACAACCCATCTGAACAGCTATGGCATCTTCAAATTTATTAATGTCCGCTATGTGCCTGACAGTGATAGTCTTGCAAATAAACTGGATATGCTGATTGAACTTACACCGGCGAAGGACATCAGTCTTGATCTTGAGGCTAATATTGTATCTAAATCCACAGGTTTCTCAGGCCCCGGATTTGTGGCCACCCTTGCCCACGGAAATGTCGGCGGGGGGGCAACCCGGCTGCAGCTTAAACTAAATGGAGGCTTTGAATGGCAATGGACAAACAAATCAACCAGCTCACTCGGAACAATATCCTATAACGCCGGATTATCTGCATCACTGATCTTTCCGAAATTTATCGCTCCCTCCTGGTTTATTAATCCAATGCGTTTTAATCTTCCGCAGACATCTGTCACCCTGGGATTTGAATTTCTGAATAAAATTCAATATTACAGAATGAGCTCAATTAACCTGGGATTTGGTTATCAATGGAAAAAACCGAACAGGATCACTCACGCTTTCTATCCCGTTTTTATAAATTCGATAAACTTACTGGAAACCACAACTGAATTTGATTCAATTCTGACCGCTAATCCTTATATAAAAAAAAGCTTCGAGGAGCAGTTCATAGTTGGGATGAAGTACGATTTCACCTATGACAACAGCGCCACAAAACAACCGAATGGGTTTTATTTCCAGGCTGGAATAAGTACCGCAGGAAACGCTCTGGGCTTGTTAAAAAAAATATCCTCTGAAGAGGGGGAAAGACCTTACACTGTTGTCGGAAATGTTTATTCCCAGTTCATGAAATTTTCCGCTGACGTACGTTATTACAGAAATTTCCGTAATAAAAGCCTTGCCTTCCGTCTCTATTCAGGTATTGGATTTCCCTACACCAATTCAGTTGTAATGCCTTATGTAGAACAGTTTTACAGCGGCGGATCAAACAGCGTCAGGGCTTTTATAGCCAGGTCTCTTGGCCCGGGAAACACTCAGATACCGGACAGTTCTGATATTGTCGATCAGACCGGGGATATAAAACTGGAAGGCAATCTGGAATTCAGGTTCCGGATGTCAAAAATAGTACACGGGGCCCTGTTCATAGACGCAGGTAATGTGTGGCTCATAAATCCGGATGAGTCAAGACCGGGGGCTGAATTCCATTTCAATACTTTCGCCGATCAGCTGGCGGTTGGGACAGGAATAGGGTTAAGATTTGACTTTAATTTTTTTATCCTGCGACTTGATGTTGGCTTACCCCTCAGAACTCCGTATGCCGAGAATGGCTCAAACTGGATTCGCAGTAAATCTGAAATCTGGAACGACAAGGTCTTCAACTTTGCGATAGGGTATCCGTTCTGAAATAAGACTGATGTTCATGACTATTTATTAATTATCAGTGAATTGAAGCTTAAATTTTTATATTACTTTCACAATCTGAATAAATCACTCTTATGATCAGCTGTAAGTGGAGCATTCCTATGAAAAATGCAGGTAAATTTATTTCGTTTCTTTTTCTGACTTTGGCAATTCCTGTTCTTGTCTCCGGACAGGATTCCCTGAAAGTTGTCGCAGATACAGGATGTGTTCAGCGGGATCTGCCTGATGTTATACGGGAATTACGCCATAAACCTCCAAAAGATAAGACTGAATCAGGGGGTTCTTTACTGCTTGTTCCGGTTATCGGTTCCAATCCGGCTACAGGACTTATTTTTGGTGTAAGCGGACAATATGCTGTAAAAATGCCCGGAAGTACCTTATATTCAATGATTATTGCCACCGCCCAGGTTACATCAAAATCTCAGTTGATTTTTATGATGAGGAACAATATTTATACCAGATCGAACAAGATATACCTGACCGGAGACTGGCGATATCTGGTCTATTCCCAGACTACATACGGTTTGGGGACAACCTCGCCTGAAGGCGGATTACTCGCTTATCAGTATAGTCTGGCGGGAACCGAGACCACTGATGACTCATTGAGTCAGCCAATGAAGTTCAATTTCTTAAGAATTCATCAGTCAGTCGCTTTTAAAATAAAACCCGGATTTTATGCAGGTCTTGGTTATGCCTATGACGGATATTCGAAGATTGTGGATGAAAAGCTCAGGCTTGAACCGGGCGATACTTTTCTGACAAGTCATTATGCCTACAGCAATTATTATGGTTTCCCTGCCGATAAATACTTTTCATCGGCAATAAATGCCAATCTGGTTTACGACTCCCGCGACAATATGATCAGGCCGTATAAAGGTATTTATGCTATGGGCAGCTGGCGTGGGGGATACAGGTTTTTAGGGAATGAAAAAAATGTAAACTATTTTCAGCTGGAATGGAGGAGCTATCATCCCCTGTCGAGGACAAATCCAAGTCATCAGGTTGCATTCTGGGCAATGGGTAATTTTTCGGGTGCAGGTAAATTTCCCTACCTTGTTCTGCCTGCAACAGCCTATGACCAGAGGGGACGGAGTGCCCGCGGTTACACCCAGGGACGGTTCCGCGGTCCAAACCTGGTATATGGAGAAGCTGAATACAGGTTCCCGTTCAAATGTGGCGGAGTACTGAGTGGAGTTTTATTTTTGAATGGAACTACAACTGACAATCCCGCTCTGGATCTGAAGCTCTTTGAATCAATAAAAGCAGGTTATGGTGCAGGATTAAGGATCATGGTCGACAAGCGTTCGCGGACAAATCTTGCAGTCGATTTCGGCTTTGGCCAGAAATCATTTGGTTTTTACCTGGCAGCTTCTGAGACTTTTTAGAAATAAATCCGGTACGTTTGTTAAACAGAAGAAACTCATTCAGACTTCAATAAACCCGATACTGCAAGACTAAATTTTTATTATCATAACCCTAATAAAATAGGTTATTTAAATACTCCGGACAAAATAATTAAAGTAGATTTGAAGAAATTTTCTACCCAGCTTAACCGTTTAACCTTTAAACCCATTAACCCATTAACCCTTTAGCCCTTTAAACCATTAAACCTTTAAACCTTTAAACCATTAAACCTTTAAGCTTTTAAACCTTTAAACCTTTCCCAATGCCTGACAATTTTTTTAATTTGAATAACCCGGATTTTTTCGGTATTCTGTTAAGGTTTTGTATAAACCTGGTATTTCTGATAATTCTCATCAGAGGTATTTACTTCAGATATTCACAAAAGGAGAAGTTCCTGTTCACCTTTTTCATGATGGGTATTACAGTCTTCTTCATCACCTCGATGCTGAAATCGGTTTTCATTGAATTTGGAATGGCCGTCGGCTTGTTTGCGGTTTTTGCAATACTCAGATTCAGAACACGGAATTTCAGCCTGAAGGATATGTCCTATATCTTTACAACCATCGGGATTTCAGTGATCAATTCTTTAAAGCTGGTAGGATTCCCGGTCCTCGGGGTAATTATCTTCAATTCATTGATAGTTTTAGGCGCAATAATCCTCGAAGAATTCACGCTCAGAAACAACACAATTATCACACAACATAGTTTATGAAGATCTGGAATTGCTTAAGACAGCCAAAAAACAGAGAATTTTAAAGGAATTATCAGCATTGACCGGGAAAGAAATCATAAGATATAAGATCCGGGATATCGACTACAAAAAGAAAGTTGCCAGTATGGAAATTTCCTATAAGGAATAGTCCACACTGGTTTTTACAATACGAAATGGAGCGATTTCATAGGCTCAATTACCGTCGGCTTAAGCCGACGGTTTGTGAAACCGCCCACCTCACGGGACTTTAGTCCCTCAAAATTGTTGGGCTGAAGCCCCTGATATGTGCGGTGTCCTCCTTACCGTTGGCTGAAGCCAACGGTAATTGAATCAACGATTCACCAAAATCAGCCACCTCCCCTAAAACAGAGGTTCATTCAGGTCTTAGAATTTCTCAATCAGCTCCTTCACAGCATCCTTATGCACCATGAAATCCATTATTTTCAGCTTCACATAATCTTCCGAAAAGAAATAATAACCAAACTCTTTTGCATCAGGATCATTGTTTTTTGAACCGGCACCGGAGTCTTTTATCAGGTACCAGTCCTTGCCGTCTTTTTCCAGATATCCAACAAGGTGCATTCCGTGATCGTCAGTTGTGGTCTGGTTCGAAAACCTGAACTGTCGGGCATCATCATTAATATAGGCTGAGGGGATATCAAAATCCGGAATTACAGCGCATTGGGTTACACGGTCGATGCCCGGTTCAGAAACATCGCCTCCGATACTTACGGTATATCCTTTTCTGATAGCGCTTTTAAGCGCTGACATATAATCACTCAAGGGGAACATTGTAATATACATTGCTGTGCCACCAGTTATCAGGAACCTTGTACTCAACCTGTTTATAAAAGGGCTCCTGAGTGTATGAAAGAATATCAACATAATCGTCAGGATTAATTTTCAGGACTTCATTCAGATACTGCAAAGGAGTAAGCTTCTTCCCGTTTACCGTTATTTCTGAAGGCGGAACTCCCATATAGTGATTCATAATTGATTTTACAGTTGCAATTGCTGCCTCATCGTCCCAATGTGAATTAGCTTTCAATGAAGTAAGATAGGTGTTCATCTCATTGAACATTGCTTCGTGGTTATGATATTTTCGTCCCTCCTGCAGACCAGTATAAGACTTCCAGCGGAACAATTCCGTACTTCTTCCACATACGTGTCACGGCATTTGCCTTCGGATCCTTCTGCAAATGCTGAATTGCCCCTCTGTTCGATATAGCGTTTCACTTTCTCAACATATTCCCAGTAAACAGTGTACATTTCCGATAATCGGACCTGTATCTTATTGATCCTGTATGCTTCCGATTCTAAAAAAGAGGTAGTGCTGAAGCACCAGCATGTGCTGGTATTGCCCTGCGAAACAGGAGCATTATGCCACTGCCGGTTCTTGTAAAGGTCAAATTTATTTGGTAATGAAGCATTTGTCAGATCAACAACAAAGCTCCTGTTTACTGTTACCGGTTCAGCTTTCTCTTTTACCTCCCTGTCATCCTTCATTATGGAATTCTGATAAAAGCCAGGTTTACCTTCCCTGAAAACCGCCTTATCCTTGTTCTGGCCAAAGAGGGTCGCACAGTTGGGAACACAAAAGATGATTGTGATAAACAGGATTATTCTTTTCATATTAATATAATTTAGGCATGTAATTTAGTTAATTTTTGAAACCTGCTGACGGAGGAGTAGGATCATTTTCCTTGATCCTTTTTCTGCATATCCGTTCTATTTCCAAAGCTCCGGGTATCGCGGAAATGTAAAATGTATCCGGGACATACCTGTCGGGGCCGTTTTTACTGCTTACCATTTTACCTGTTCTTAATCCCAGGCTTATATTCCCTTTGAGCTCATCTCCTTTTACCTCGATATCGCCTGAGAACTGCTCCCAGTCAATAGATCTGAATGTTCCTTTATTGTAACTGATCAGCCTGGACGGAGTTCCGACAAAATATCCACCCTTTTTAAATAAAAGGTATATACCTGATCCAAACATAAGCAGTCCAACCAGTACAAATACACCGATAATTATTGCCGGGAAGACAATGGGGCGCCAGTTTCCGGGGCCGGCAACTGTTGGTACATCGTTTACGAGGAATTCAACTTCATTTCCCTTAAAAAGCGGACCAAGGAAAGCAAATACAAAAATACTTGTGAACGCCAGCCAGACAGCACCAAAAAGAATAAGAAAAATTGATGTTTTGGGAGGGTTTGCACGCTTTGCCTTCACAGCAAAATCCTGCGATTCTGAACCGATATATGTCATTAATTCCGACGGGAGTGGGATGGGTTCAAGCATAATATTAACAATTAAGTGATAAGTAATAAAATCCGGGTAAAATGTTTTGAGATCATAATATTTTTAAGATCTTATTTTAATTCCAGCAATTCATTTGATTCATAAACCGTCTTTCCTGATTTAAAATGAGAAATTTTTATCATTGCACGAGCCACATCCCGGGCATATATCCCTCTGTATTTCTTTAACGGTCCGGCAAAAATCCAGCCGAAAGTCTTCATGAAACCAGTGGATAACTTTTTCACCAAAACGAAACTCATCCCGATTTCCCATCAGGAGCGAGGGCCTTACGATTCTCAACTTCCCGGAATAAATTTCTCTTACCGACTTCTCCATTTCTCCTTTGGTCCGCAGGTAAAAATTGGAGGAAGCTGCATCGGCCCCAATTGATGAGATTACTACAAGTGCAGGAGCTGAAAGGGCTTCAGCCAGTTGAGCTATTTTCTTTGGGATATCGAGATCTACTTTGGTAAAAGCCTCTTTTGATCCGGCAACTTTTATCGTTGTCCCTATGCAGCAAAAAAAGAGACCGGCATTAAGTTTTTCTTTAAGCTCCATTAGTCTGGAAAAATCATCGATCTGAACCTGTTCAAGTTTCGGATCAGAAATTGACAGCTTTTTCCTGGTCACAGCAGTTATTTTTTCAAAATCATTGCTTGCACAAAGTTCTGTCACAAGCTCTTTGCCGACAAGTCCGGTTGCCCCGAAAACCACGGCGCACTTTTTTGCATCTGGTTGTGATTTCATATTTCATTGATGTTTATAATGTTATGCGATACTAAGCATTTTTATTTTTTGTAGTATTCAAGAACATTCATCGCAAACCTGGCTGCTACCGTACCAGGTCCGCCGCTCATCTCTATCCCCACCTCAACAGCTTCGAGAATCTCATCCTGTGAAGCACCTGAATCAAGGGCTTGCTTTATGTGCCATTCCATGCACGACTCACAGTTAGTTACCACGGAAATTCCGATTGCTATAAGCTCTTTATTTTTTTTGGTTATTGCTCCGTCAATATAAGTATTGGTTTTCCATTTCAACGAAGGATTTATAAACCTTCGATTTCTTAGAATAATAAGAATGGGCTTTTTTCCGGAGTTTGATTATATGGTCGATTTTAGTTTTGTCATCAGGATTCATTATTGATGTTTTAATGTTTCATAAAAAAAACTTTAGATTATTGTTTTACAAATTTACGACTATCATTAAATGTATATTCCATTTTTGTTTAAATAACTTCCTTAATAAGGGACAATTGAATAGTATATATTTTAACCGCAAAGTCATCTACCAATCAATGATATATCGGAACATCAAGAAAAATAACTTTTAGTTACACAGAGGTGCACAGAGAATCGTCAATTCAGAGAATTACACAGGTTTTAATATAAGAAATCACAATCTCTGTGGATCTCTGTGAACCTCTGTATTCTCTGTGTAAGTTTTTAATTAGATTATATAGTAGTTTCGCTAAGTTCTTGTCACGATACCTGTCGTGAGCAATCAGAGATACAATATTTAATGATTTGACTTTGATGTTCTTTGCGACATCTTAGAGCCCTTTGCGGTTAATGGATTTTGGCTTTTTAGTTGTCTTCTTCTAAAGACTTCTCTTAAAACACTCTTAAAAGGATAGGAAGTAACAATATAATGGGGTTGGTATATTTAATCATTTCTACAATACCCAATAAATCTGTTAAAACCTTATATTTGTTATGTACAACTTCATTTCAAGAAATTGTCATTACAAGTATTTCCCTAATTTCATTTATCATGAAAAATAATCAAACCAAGGCTATTGCAATTATTATTATCCTTGCAATTTTCAACCTGATGGCTTTCAGCCAGTCAGATTCTGGTTTTAAGCCTGCCTCTTCAAATATTCAGGGTGCTGAATTTCCGAAGATCTCTGCAGATAACGGTGTCTATTTACGGTTTAAGGCGCCAGAGGCTACGAAAGTCCAGGTTCAGGGTGGTGACGGGCTCTGTCCCAAAACGCCTGGATCTTGTAAAAGATACAGCCGGAAACTGGAATGTAATTATCCCTTCTGCAGGACCCGGATTTCATTATTACTGGTTTATCGTCGACGGAGTGCAGGTAAACGATCCGGGAAGCAACACATACCATGGTTACGGCAGGCCAACCGGAGGGATCGAGGTGCCTGTTGCAGGTGAAGATTTTTTCACGGCAAAGAATGTCCCGCATGGAGAGGTGAGGGAACACTGGTATTACTCTGATATTACCGGCAGGTGGAGACGGGCATTTGTGTATACGCCTGCCGGATTATGAAAAGAATCCTGATAAACGCTACCCTGTTCTGTACCTGCTTCACGGTGCAGGTGAAAATGAAAGAGGCTGGTCGCTTGCAGGGGCATATGAGCTTCATTCTCGACAATCTTCTGGCTGAAAAAAAGGCAGTACCGATGATAGTTGTAATGGATAACGGTTATGCCACTGCAAAAGATGCTCCCGCAGCTGCTCCCGGATTCTCGGTAAAGGATATGACAAAAATGGCTGAAACACTGGAACAGGTATATGTTAAAGAAATAATCCCGGACATTGATTCATTTTACAGAACCTTATCAAACAGAGAAAACCGTGCAATGGCAGGTCTCTCGATGGGAGGGCTGCAGACTATGCTGATTGGACTTAACCATCTGAACTTGTTCTCATATTATGGATTTTTCAGCGGCGCAATCATCGGAAATATAATGGATGATCCGAAAACAGCATTCAATGGAGCATTTGCAGATGCTGATCCTTTAATAAGAAAGTAAAACTAATATGGTTTGGAGCAGGATCGGGAGAAGCACAGTTTGTTAAAATGATGGATGATTCAAGAAAGAAACTGGAAGGACTGGGGATCAAATCAATCGGTTATGTATCGCAGGGTACATTTCATGAATGGCACACATGGAGGAGGCACCTGAATGAGTTTGCACCCCTGTTGTTTAAACCACGGCTTTAAAGCCGTGGTTTGAACAATAGCCTGATGCCAGATGCCTTCTGCCTGTCGCCTCACTTATATGGCAGGTTCATCTTTCTGATAATTTCCTGAAAACGTGGATCATCCCCCATACTTTCAAATAATTGAGCTATATAAGGCATATTTGGATCATGTTCTTCAATACCCTTTTCACACCATTCAACCACCAGCTCTTTATCACTCAAGTAACATAGAAAATCTGGGCAATATCTATCTGGCAATACGTAAGCTTCATTTCGCTCCTTTTATAGCTTTTTCTACCAGTAGTTCCAGTGTTTTTTTATAGATCCTTCTTTTGCTCACTGAAAGGTCAAGTCCTTCAATTACTCCCGGATATTAATAGAAAATATTTTTATAAATCCTTCTATCGCTTTTTGAATAGTCACCCAGATTATAATTTGCAAATGTAATTGCAAAAGCTGCAAGTCCTGAAGTAGGATCCATTTCCAATACTTCATTGCCTAATTTACTTGCTTTCTCATACTCATGGAAAAAAATAAGGTCAACAGCATAAAGTACCGATGACAAGAGGATTTGCAGGATCCTGTTTCAGTGCAAGTTCAGCATGCACTCTGGCTTCCTCCGGTCGTGCAAGGATATTCAACAGGTGAGAATAATAAATGTGCGCTTCAGGGTAAGCAGGTTTAAGATCGATAGCTTTTTTGAAGGAGTCTTCGCCTGCTTTCCAGTCAAACATGCCCCATGTGTACATGAGTGCAAGAGTATAATGAACTTCGGCACGGGTATTGTCAAGTTCAAGTGCTTTCATTGCTGCTTCGTATGCTAAAGGACCAGCTACTTCAGGTGGAGTATAACCAAGCTGCTGCCTGCCAATCCAAACATCAGCTATACCTGCATATGCAAGTGCAAATTGAGGATCCTTTTCTTTTGCCCGTTCAAAATACTTCAGTGAAATATCCAGATCCTGGGCGGTAAGCTTTCTCCAGTAGAATTGTCCTTTCAGATAGTCATCGTAAGCCTCTAGTTTTTCTGTAGGGATTTTTTCAATCAGCTGTTTTTCCTCAGGGGTTATAATAACCTTTAATTCTTGTGCAATCTTCTCTGCTATCTGGCTTTGAACAATAAAAATATCTTCAACCTCAGTAATTTTCTGCTGGTAGGATTCTCCCCAGAGATGGTCCTCTTTTGCAGCCATTATTAACTGGGTTCTCAGGCGAAAGGAATTGCCATATTTCTGAGCGCTTCCTTCCACAATGTAATTTACCCCAAGTTCTTTTGCTATTTCAGGAATTGGTTTGGTCTGATTCCTGTATTGTTCGACAGAGGTCCGGGAAATTACTCTCAGGTCTTTTATTTTCTGGAGATTATTCAAGAACCTCCTCCATCAGGCCATTGATGAAGTAGGTGTTTTCTTCATCAGGACTATCATTCCTGAAAGGCAGGACGGCAACAGATTTCTCATGTTTGTCATCTTCCGTAAGCTTGTTTCCCGACTCCGGTAATCTCAGCCTTTTCTTCTTCTGTTTTTTGACAGTAATTGATATCCCTTTATACTTCAAATACCATTTAACAATAATTGAAAGATTGTTCAGTGACAGGTTTTACCTGTTCGGGATCAAAATCCTTTGGATGGGCTCCATAGGTCGAAAGACTGTTCAGGCTGTGCATCGAAGTAATAATATGGGAAGGCAACTTTTTCTTCCTTGTTCAGCTTATCGATGATGCCTTTCAGGGTTCTGTCTTGCGGGGGCTCTTCAGCTCACATTCGCAAAGATCCGTGATTATCACTTCCAGACATCTCCGTGAGTAAAGCATCAGCACATTCGGATCATCAAAACGGATCAGCTGTTCGAGTTCCTTTTCCAGACCGGGTAACTGACCTTTGAAGTTATTCATGAATTTTCCCGATTCTTTTATTTCAATAGTCCAGATTGACATTTAGTTTTAATGTTATGTACCTTAATTGTAAATATTATGCTTTCTGAAAATTAAAGTCAAATTTAATCAATGAAGTCAATTTGCTAGAAAATATTCAAATAGTAACACTGAGTTGATTAATCCAACGATCAAATGTATTAACTTTAATCTCTTTGTAACTCTAGTGACTTCAGGCACTGTTTTAATAAATATCCGCATTATGAAAAACCTCTTAGTCTTTTCGATCATCACATCCCTTCTGTTCACAATCAGGCTGCACCCCAAAGGATAATACCAAAATCGTAAAATTTGAAGGTAAAACCTTTGAACAGAAATGGGCAATAAAGGATCTGAATCCTGACCTTCCGTCAGACTGGTCCTCATTTGAATTCTTAACCTTCGAGCTTAATGCATCATCAACACAGCGCTTTTTTATCAACCTTTATGATGTCCAGCGGGATGAGGAGATTGAGGATACTTCCTTTTCAGGGTGCCTGGGTGCGGGCATCAATCCCACTTGATGAATTTTCAGAAAAGGAATGTTGTTGGGACATGATATGGCGGCTATCGGGCAGAAAGGAATGCCCGGATTCGGACTTGGCTTTACAGGCTCTGTTGGTACAATTAACAATGTTGATTCCCTGGGAGTATCTGATGGAAGAACCTGTTGGATCACCAACACTTGAAATCCGGAATGTCCGTCTGACTATGACTGCTGAAGATTCATTCTGAGTCCGCTGCCTCTTGTTGATGAGTTCGGACAGTGGATACCTGCGGAATGGCCGGGCAAAGCAAAAACGCTCGATGATCTGAAAGCTAGCCTGGGATGAGGAAGACAAAGCATTGCAGACCGGCAGGTTCAATGTTTCAAAGTACGGAGGGTATCTCGATACTAAAGCCAGGGCAACAGGATTTTTCCGTGTGGAAAAAATCGATGGTAAATGGTGGTTCATCGATCCGGAGGGCCATTATTTCATCTCAACAGGAAGTACAGGGATAGGAGCGGGAGGATCGTTTGCCCGGATTGAAGGCCGGGAATATATTTATACTGCATTTGTTCCGGAAGATATTGCTCAGCCCGACAGAAGATTTGGTAAAGCCTCCTTTTTTACATGGAATCTTTACCGCAGGTTCGGGACTGATTATTATGAGAAATGGATGGATTTCACCGCCAGGAGAATGGACGACTGGGGCCTGAACACAGTAGCCAACTGGTCAGATGCCACTCTTGGACGCACAAAGGGAAAACCATATGTTGCGACACTTTCCGGATGGGGGTTCGAGGCAAAAACAATGGGCATGCCCGATGTCTATGCCCCGGATTATGCTTCCAGGATGGATGAAGCTGCTAAACGGCAATGTGAACCTCTTAAAGATGATCCTTTTCTGCTTGGTTATTTCGTTGGCAATGAGCCGCCATGGCCGGGAAGGGAGAAGGAGCTTATAAATGTTATTCTTGAAGGAGATGATACTCCAATGAAAGCTGCTCTTCAGAAATACCTTGCCGGCGGAGATACTCCTGAACGCCGCAAAGCTTTTGTTTATGACACATATACGCAGGTTCATAACTATTGTAAACAAGGCAATAAAAAAGCATGATCCGAACCATCTGAACCTCGGATTGCGTTTCGGCGGCGATCCGCCGGACGATCTGGTCAAAGCCTCCGCTTCAATTGGATTTGATGTTTTCAGCCTAAATATTTATGGCTATAGTGCTTATAATGACAGGCTTAATAAAATTGATGAACTGACAGGTCTGCCGATAATCATTGGCGAATTTCATTTCGGGACGCCGGGGAGAGGTCTGTCTCCGGGTCTGCGGCAAACCATCAGCCAGGAAGAGAGGGGAGTGGCCTACCGTTATTATGTTGAGAATGCAGTTGCGCATCCTTCACTGATTGGAACCCACTGGTTCCAGTGGTGGGACCAGCCCTCGACAGGCAGGGGGGATGGCGAGAACTATAATATAGGAATGGTTGATGTTACTGACCGCCCCTATAAAGAGCTTATTGATGCAGCACGGGAAACCCATAAAAGACTTTACGAAATTCATTCCGGAAAAATTCCTCCTGTTGACAGGCAGGCAAAAACTCAGTGATCAGGTTATGACCTTTTTACTCTGCAGATAAGGAATTATTATATCGTTCTTGTAATCATTTGTTCCATCATAAGTCAGAGTTACAACGGGAACACCCGTCAATCGTCTTATTTCGTTAGTCATTGCCTCGGTAACAAGTGAGGGACAGCAGAAGGAAGGATTTGTCTGCACAAAAAGCGATATATCAGGATAGTTCTCAATAATATAGAATATCTTCAGGATGTTATCATAGGATTCCCCTGAATTATATTGGTTTATATTGAATCTCTCAAGATGCTTCTCAAGCTTTTTGGGATTGACAACTTTCTGCGGGCCGAGGTATTTTTCGAAATACCTGTAAAACTTATCTTCCAGCAATTTAAGACCGGAACTTACAAGTTTTTGCTGAGCTGCTGTAAGGTATTCCCCCCTTTCAATTCTCCGGCGGATAATATTATCGAGAGACATCCTTATAAAATCCGTATAGGGGACTGTTATAATTTCACCCCCGGCATCCTCGATGGCATGGTTTAATTTCTGGTTCATAACATCGTTATCACAGACATAGAAATCTCCAAAAAGTGCAACTTTTGGTCTGTTCCCTTCCAGTCGCGGAATCCTGTCAAAAAGATTCACAACTTCCATGACAGCTTTCTCCAGTGACTTTTTCCCAAGAAATGCATCTTCCAGAATTCCAACCGTACGCATTATTACTTTATCAGTCTCTCCTTTATTCAGTTCGTATGGCCTTATCCTGCAGCCTGTCATCCGGATCAATCCACCCAGGAAATAAGCGAAAAATGCATAATAGCAGGCACTTAACGATATTTCAAGATGTGTCAGCAAACCACTGTATACATGAGCTTTTTCCATCCCATGCCCGTAATTCTCAAGAATGCTTTTTATATACTCGGGATAAAGCCTGATATTGCATGATAATTTTGTGTCAATTGCCCATATCATGCTGTTTTCAGGTTTCAAATCGTGCTCCTTTACATATTCTATGAATTCCTGGGCTATAATATTTATCGGCAGGCATTGTCCGGTATTATGCGCCATGCTTTTCTTAATGATCAGCTCACTCGATTTCATCAGACGGGCATCAATGCCGATTCTTTTCATATTGGCAACAAGCAAAGGGGATACGACAGGGTCCCACATCGGGAACAATAAAGTTTTTCCGGCAATCTCTTTTGTTATCTGAGGAAAGATCTGTCTGGGTACCGGTTCAGGATTTTCACCATAAATTAAGGAATGATTTTTAAATGAACGGACAGCAGCTTCAATCCTGGTCTCATAACCCAGATTGGAATCGTGCTCATCGATCTGCAGAATAAGATATGGTTTTTTACAACTGTCGAATATTTTCTTGAAATACTCAATAATAAAGGAATCGGGGGCGCACTTAAATGCTGTGATCAATACAGGATAAAGATTCCTTGTTTCAGCTATTATCTTAGCTGTTTCAAGTATTTTGGTAACAAAATACCATGGCACCTTTTTCAGGAAAATATTGATATCCTCAAGATCAATATCGCCTGATGGTATCATATCCTGGTAAAAAGCCCTTATCCCCAGACTGCTGAAAATATCCGGGATCCCCTTGTTTAGTATCCTTGAAAGCACAATGTATGGTCTTCCCAGCAGGACCACAGAAATATTTTTTTCTGGTTGAAATTGTTCCTTAAATATTCCGGCCAGCTGGTTTTTCTGATTAGAATAGTACGACAAGGCTTCAGAAAAAGCATTAAGTACAGTAAAATAACTCACCCCGCTTTTAAGAACAGGTTTCAGGCATTGATAAAGCTTCTGTGCAACATGATATTTACCTTTCGGAAAGCTTAAAAAGGGTGACAGACATTTATCAGGAATATCGTTGATCTTCAGTGTGTAAACCAGTGAAGCGCTGAATTGGGTATAGTAACAATATTGCCCTTCAGCTTCTTCTGACTTTTCCCGTGACTGAAGAAGTACGGGCAAAAATATATAATCCACTTTATCAGAAAGATAAACTACATGGCCAAAAATGGAATTTATGGGAGCACAGAACTCAGCTCCTGCAAGGCTTTTTCCTGTTTTAAGAGGATCCCCATAATTTTCACTGGTAATTGTGCGGATTGATAAATTATTAAAAAACCGTTTCCAAAGCGAAAGTTCTTCGAATAAATGAAGTGTTGCAGGAATGCCAACAGTTATTTTTTCCGTATAATCAGTACATGTCTTAAGTGAAAATATTTTCTTCCTGTTTTCCAGAAGATCGAAACCTGATCTGTTTGAGGATATATAATGATTTGTCGCATAGTCACGTCCGCACATAAATCCATAAGCAACCTTTTCTCCTGAAACATTAGCCAGGCTAATACAACAGTTATTGGTGCAAAGGTTGCAGGTCTCGGTTTCTATCGTAATCTCTTCCCTGTAAATTCCGGTTCCCCTGAAGGCAGTTTTTTCTATATGCTGTTCCTGAAGCAATATCGCAGTACCAAGTGCTCCGGTAAGGTGGCAGTATTTTGAGACGAAGATTGGTTTTTTTAACCTTTGTTCAAAGGCTGCTACAAGCGACCTGTTTTTTGCTGTGGCACCCTGGAAACAAATATTTTGTCCTATTGATGCCTCAACACCAACCTTTTTCAGATAGTTTTCGGTAACCGAATGCAGTGCAGTAGCAAGAATCTCATTTACATTGTATCCGTTATTAAAAAGTTGGCTTATATCGCGCTCCATGAAAACAGTACAGCGGTCGCTGGCCAGGGGAGCACTGACATTTTCAGCTTTCTGTGCATAATCAGATAATGAACAACCCAGTTTCCTGGCCTGCTCATGAAGGAAGCTCCCTGTTCCGGCAGCGCATACGCTGTTCATCTGCGAGAATGTTACGCTGCCATTGTTCATAAGGGTAAACTTGGCATCCTGTCCTCCTATCTCAATAATGGTATCAGTCTGGGGATTAAGTTCCCATGCTGCCCTGGCATGAGAGGTTATTTCATCAATAAACAAATCTGCATTTATAATTTCACCTATGAACTTTCGCCCGGAACCGGTTGTGCCGACACCTGCTATTCTGATCCCGATTCCTGTTTTTATGAAATAGTTTTCAATAGCCTCAAAGATCGATTTTACTGCAGTTAAAGGCTTGCCAGCCGTATATGTATAAAAACCTGCGATTGGTTTTTTAGCATCATCAATCAAGATGGCTTTTGTACTTGTTGAGCCGATATCAATACCTAAATATGCATTTCTGACATCATCGTGTGCCGGTTCAGAATAGATATCAACCTCAATTACTGAAGGATGCAAAGCAACAACAGATGTGAACCGATAAGATCCCTCAGTTGAAAAATCAGGGTATTTACTTAATTTCAAAGAAAGTGGTTCATGGAAATACTGCTTTTCGCTGTTATCATGAATCAAAATATCATTGAAGGATTTAACATTCAGGACTGGCAAATTTCTTTTTTCCCTGAGCAGCAGAAGACCGGCACCTATTGCTCCATAAAGATGAGCATGTTTATGGGTTAATAGTCTGGTTTTAAGGCGTTTCTCCAAATATCTTCTTACGACTGAATTTTTTGAAACACCTCCGGTAATTAAAACAGGTAAAAGGGGAAGCTCCCTGTTAAAGACAGTGTTGATTATGTTTTCTGCAAGCCCTTTACAAAGGCTGTTGCATATAGCATTAACTGAATAGCCTCTTTGCTGGGCATGAATAATATCGGTATTTGAAAATACCGCGCATCTTGATGCTATGTGGGGTATCTCTTCAGTGTTCCTGAGTGCCCTTTCGCAAAGCTCTTCAATACCTGAAAGGTTTAACCTGTCAGTCTGCTGATCAAGAAAGCTCCCTGTACCTGCAGCACAGGAAGTATTTATTTTTGTGGATTGATAATTACCGCTTTCGTCGAATCTGATCAGCATGAATTTTTCGGCCCCGATATGCAAAACCGAAGCTGCTTTCGGACAATAATGCTTTGAGGCTGCAATAATTGCCACCTGGCTATTGTAATTCAGAACCAGTTTTCTGTTAAGGCGGATGGAGGAGGAAGTACAGGCAATTGCTTTTATCCCTGTGAGATCAAATATTTTTTCGGCCTCTGAAAAGGCAGCGGTTATATTACCTTTATGAAACTGATAGAATTGTTTTAAAATTATGCCATCATCAGCCAATTGCACAATCGAGAGTGAAACTGAACCGATATCAATACCAAGGACTGATCCCTGGTACCTGAGTAGGGTTTGGGAAGATACATTTTATTCCAGTTAACATACTGGCAGTTAGGCGACCATGATTATGCCTGGTTTACGATCCCTGCCAGCGGTGCTTTTCAAGTTCTTTCATCAGATCATCATCCAGAGGTCCCGCATCACTTGTTGCCAGATTAGATTTTGCATGAACCGGTTTTCTCATCCCGGGGATAATGGTGCTTACTGCCGGCTCCCCGAGGATAAACCTCAATGCCATTTCTGACATTGTCATTCCTTCCGGAACTAATGGTTTGAGTGCTTCTACATGTTCCACACTCGGAATTAGGTTTTCCGGAACAAAATATGTATTCCGCCAGTCACCTTCGGGCCATTTGCTCTCTTTTGTCAGAGTCCCTGTAAGGGAGCCTTCATCGAACGGGACCCTGGCAATTACCGCCACATTCATTTCACGGCATGCAGGGAACAATTTATCCTTTGGATTCTGGTCGAAAATGTTATAGATTACCTGCACTGAATCAATAAGTCCGCTCCTGACTGCTTTAATCCCGTTCCATGGTTCCCATCGGTTCAGGCTGATACCGATGGCATTGAACAATCCCTGTTTTTTCAGATCGAGCATTTTATTAATACCCCTCTCATCTTCGAGCCAGCTGTCTTCCCATGTATGGAACTGCATCAGATCGAAATAACTGAGTCCGGCATTTTTAAGGCTTTTACCGACGTACTCCTCAATATGGTCGGGAGGGAAACAGTCATCGAGTGTAAATTCCCGCCGTGCAGGCCATTTGAAATTTTTTGGAGGCATCTTGGTGGCAGTATAAAGCTTTTTTCCCTTATTGGCTCTGATAAGTTCACCAAGCAAATGTTCGCTTTTACCTGCACCGTAGCCCCAGGCTGTGTCGAAGAAATTACATCCCATATCAACTGAGAGCTGAAGTGACTGCATCGATTCCTCATCATCCGAGCCGGTCCATCCGGCCATGCCCCACATGCCGTAACCGATCTCACTTACCTGCCAGTTTGTTCTTCCGAAATTTCTGTATTTCATGGTTCTGGTTTTAAAATTTTTGCTACCTGTTACTGGTTGCTTGTTGCTGGTTAAATATACAATTATTAAAGATTTCAATCCACTTTGAAGTATTCCGGGAAATTGATGCTCCATGAAACTCTGGTCGTATTTTCAAATCTTACATGCATTCTCAAAATATTTCTATCAGTCATTTTAAGTGTATAACCAGGGAAATCATGATAAAGGGATGTTCCTCCCTGTTTCCACGGGTGGGGATCAGGTGTATAAATATATACATTATATGCACTCTCCGGAATCCCAAGAGATATGCCGCTTAAAATCTGTTTACCAGGATCCCACATAACATCTTCTAATTCAACAGCGCCCTGGAGTATATGACGGTCAGTTGAAATAATCTTTGGAATGCCGGATTTCTCATGGATTGACAAAAGCATTACTGAATCGGGGGGTACCGTCACCTTCAGTTCTTTTGTGATTTCTCCTTTATAACGGTTGTCCCAGAAGTCGTAAACCATATATGTTTTAGTATGGTCGAGCCATAAACGTTCAAGAGGCAGGACATACTCCTGCATTTCAGAATTATTGCTGTTGAAGAGGCCGGTAATGGTCCATTCACCAAATGGTTTTTTAACCTTCAGGGAGAAGATCCTGTGAAAATCGGTGTCGAACAGGTCAACAGGTCTGGCTGCCTCACCCCATGAAGGAAGCGTCTTTTTCAATATTTCAATCTTTATCTTATCCAGATCCTGCAGCCTGTCACCTGATATAATATTACCTCCTGTAAGTGTCAGGAGAGTTGCTGCAGCCCGGGCCTGATTGTCCGACAGCAGGCTTATGCAAAGATGATCGGCATCGTTGATCCAGGTGCGTTTATGGAAATAATAACGTTTGGCTGCTGCCGGAGCGCTGCCTGTGGAATTGAAATATTGTTTCCACACTTCATCCCTGTAACCATAGTTCTGATCAAGCTCGATCCTCATGCTGTCAATTAGTCCGACAGTAATTGGTCCGGGTCCGCAATCCTGCAAGTGGCAATCATTGCCTATTGCTTTTCTCATGATCTCGAAACCTCTGCGGTAAGCCATTGCACGGCTAACAGAGGGATCATAATAATGATGAGCCGATAATAATGACCAGTCGACGAAGTCAATCTTGATCATTTCGTAACCCCATTGCCTGGAGACCTTGTCAAACAGGTTGAACATCCATTCTGCTGCGCCGGGATGAGTAATATCAAGTCCGTACCGTTTCGGATTTTCATTTCGTGCCCAGTCAGTATCCTCGCCAGGCCAGGGACCTACTCTTTTTAAGCTTCCGTCAGGGTGCTTTATAAGCCACTCTTTGTGGTTCCTGAAAAGATCAGTTGGTTCAGAGATCACAAAAGGGGCTATCCATAAACCCGGCTTTAATCCCATAGAATGAATTTTTTCGGCCAGCCATTTCATTCCATGAGGGAATCTGTCATTACCTTCCCATTCGCCATGCCACCTCTGATAGCCTTCATCAAGCTGGATATATTCCAGGCCGTAAGGTTTTAAAACGCGGGAAGCAAATTCAGCATTTCTTATGACTTCATCCTCAGTTATATGCTCGTAAGTAAAGAACCAGTTGCACCATCCGTTTACAATGGAGGTTGTCCTTGCAGTATTTATTCTTCCCATTACAGAAGCATATTCCTCAAGTGCTGAATAGATATCTTTTCCGATCAGCATTACGAATCTGTTGGAACGGATCTTTTTACCGGCTCCAAGTACAAAACCATCAGAAAGTATTGACTGAGCAGTCAGTCCTGTATTTTCTCCTGACTCACGTCTTGCTGATACTTTTCCCTGGGCAGTCAGGTTTTCGACAGCACCAACGACAAGTCCCTCGCGATTATAGCCGCTGAACAAACCAATGTTCCACCAGCTTTGTCTTAAGTTATTATCCTGGGCGCTGAAATCAAATACAGCTCCCGGATCATAATACATCGGACCGTTTGTGAGCAGCCTTGAAGTCTGAGGCCACCAGAGGGCTCCTCCCGTTTCGTTATTTGCACAGATCGGTTCAATGTTCAGTATAATAATTGGTTTGGAGGAACGGTTCAGGCATTCAGCCTCAAAAAAAACAGCATTAATATTCTTATAAAGGAATATCCTGAGATTTAAATCGATTTTTCTGTCAGGTTCCGACGAATTGATTGTTAATTGCATGCATTCACCAAGCTGATCAATTATTCTGGATGTTTTCACAGAGTGCCTGAAGGAAGCCTGGCCGGTGGAGATGAATCCCTGTCCTGTAAGTGCACGTACAAGAGATCCTGACAAAAGACGTTCCCCATTCCTCCTGATTATATCGAGACGTCCTGATCGCGTATTAAATAATACCGAGAAGAAATCATTCTGATAAATCTGCGGTTTTGGTATGAGACCGGAGCTTAGCAGGTCTGATTTTCCGGCAAAGGGAAGAGAAATTCCTGCTGCCTGAAGCCTGGCAAGGAAATCTCTTCGGGTTAATGTTGCTTTGTTTTTCATCATAATGGATTCCGGGGTTCCAACCAGAAAATATCTGAAAGATCAGCATTTATCGCAATAAAGTTAGGAAACAAGGAACACAAATCAATAAACATTTCATTTATTATCATCTCATTCAAATAAAATTTTTTGTAAATTGACACATCTTGAATATGTTTTTAAATATCTGATAATCAAATTTATAAAAATGAAAATCATAAAGAACCTCAGTGTTGGTATCCTGGTTTTGCTCGCAGGTAGCCTCAATCTCAGTTCGCAGCAATTGATGCGGTTCCCCGATATCTCTGACAACTCTGTTGTATTTACCTCCGGGGAGGATATCTGGTCAGCACCACTGAATGGTGGTGATGCAGTCCGTCTTACGATTCACGATGGTCAGGAACGTTACCCGAAATTTTCGCCCGATGGCAGCCTGATTGCTTTTACAGGGGAATATGACGGGAATACGGATGTTTATGTAATGAACAGCAAGGGAGGAGATATCACCCGTGTGACATATCATCCTGGCTTTGACGAGGTTGTGGGATGGCATCCTGTTAAGAACAAAATATTGTTTAACTCCGGAAGGAACAGCACCACCCGTTACACAAAGCTCTTTCTGATTTCACCAGATGGTACAGGACTTGAGGAGCTGATCCTTTATGATGCTTCGCGGGGCAGCTTCTCGCCTGATGGCAAAATGATCGCTTATAATAAGGTGGGTACTGAAAACCGGACATGGAAAAGATACACCGGAGGACTTGCCCAGGAGATCTATATCTATAATTTCGAAAATAACACGGAGGAAAACATAACGAATTTCAAGGGAACCGACAGAATGCCCATATGGATAGGTGATAATATATATTTCGTTTCGGATCGCGACAGGTACCTTAATATTTACGCATACAATACAAAAAGCAGGGAAACCAGCCAGCTGACAAGCTTTAAAGACTATGATATTCTCCGGACCTCAGCGCGGAAAGATAAAATAGTATTTGAGAAGGGAGGAAGTATATGGATACTTGACCTTATTTCAAATAAAACCAGTGAAATTAAGATAGATATGAATCCCGATGCTCCTGAAACAAGGCCTTATATTAAAAATGTTACGGAGAACATTCAGGGTTTTGATCTCTCACCTTCAGGCGTGCGGGCGCTTGTCGTTGCAAGGGGTGAACTCTTTTCTGTTCCGAAAACCAGCGGGATCACACAAAATATAAGTAATAATTGCGGCGCGCGTGAGAAAGATGCCGTGTGGTCGAACGACGGGAAGAAAATTGCATGGCTCTCGGATAAAAGCGGAGAATATGAAATCTATATTCAGAATGCCGACGGAACCGGAGAAGCTGTAAAAATGACCAGCCATAAGGATGGTTATCGTCATACCCTCCGCTGGTCGCCCGACGATAAAAAAATTGCTTATGCCGACCAGACTCTCCGCTGCTATATTCTGGATGTAACAAGCCGGCAGATTACTGAAGTTGACCAGGCAAAATATGAAAATGTAGATGAATCGCTTAACAAAAAAGGAATCTATGATTTTAACTGGTCGCCCGACAGTAAATACCTGGCATACTCAAAAATGAACGAGGATCTTGTTTACCAGATATATATTTATTCGCTGGAGAGCAAGAAAGTTTATCCGGTAAGCGATGGCCTTTACTACGATTTTAATCCGGTATTTACAAAAGACGGAGAGTACCTGCTTTTTGTGTCAAACAGGAGATTCAATCCTGCTTTCTGCGATATGGAGTGGGAAATGGTTTATAAGGATGTGGCGGGAATATATGCTTTGACCCTTAAAAAAGATGGTGAATCAATTCTTTCTTTCAAAAATGATACTGAAAGCGGTCAAAATAAAACTGATAAGCCGGCATCACCATTCCGTATTGATTTTGAAGGACTTGAAGGACGCATCGAGACTTTGCCCCTTCCTGCCGGAAATTACAGGGATCTTGCTGTGAATAAAACCGCTTTGTTTTACCTGAACAGCGAGGATGGCGATTATAACAGAATGGATTACAGGGAGCTGGGTCCAAGGGCGCTGTTAAGCTATTCTTTTACAGACAGGAAAGAAAAAAAGGTGATTGAAAATATCAACGGGTTTAAGATTTCTGCCGATGGTTCAAATGTCATTTACAGAAAGGGTAATCAGCTTGGGATTATTCCTTCAGATTCGGAAAAGAGTGAAGGGAGCGATCTTAGCTTATCTGATCTGAAGATGAATATTGATCCGGTTCAGGAGTGGAAAGCTATATTTAATGAGGCCTGGCGGATGGAGCGTGATTTTTATTACGAACCGGGCATGCACGGGATTGACTGGAATGCCATGAAAGAAAAATATGCCAGGATGCTTGACAGGGCAACCTGCCGTCAGGATGTACAGTTTTTAATCGGAGAATTAATTGGTGAGTTAAATACTTCACACACATATGTTTATGGCGGAGCAGGACAACGCAATGCAGACATGGTCAATATCGGGATGCTCGGTGTTGACTGGGAAGCCGAGAAAGCAAGTAATCTTTACCGGTTCAGGAAGATTTACAAAACTCCTGACTGGTCAAGGGAGGTTTATCCGCCGCTGGCAAAACCGGGAGTGAATATCAATGAAGGTGATTACCTTATTTCGGTAAATGGTAAAAAAGTCACAGCAGAAAAAAGTATATACAGCTATTTTATTGACCTGGCACAAAAACAGGTAAAGCTGATGGTGAATAGCAAACCCCTGGAAGCCGGAGCGAGAGAAGTTATTGTCAATCCTTTGAGAAGCGAGACACAGGTCAGGTACATGGACTGGCTCGAATATAACCGCATTGCAGTGGATAAAGCCTCCAATGGCCAGATTGGATACATATACATGCCTGATACATATGAAGGATCAGCAATAGATTTCCCAAAATATTTCTATTCCCAGACCAAAAAGAAGGGATTGATTATCGATGGCAGGTTCAATGGCGGGGGCCTCGATCCGGAGATCTTCTTCCAGCGGCTGCTCAAGAAGCCTCACGGATACTGGACACGCCGTTATTCTGAAGATCAGGCCATCCCGTTCCTTGCAGTGAATGCCCACATGGCATGTCTGACAAACCGTTATGCAGGTTCCGGAGGCGATGAATTGCCTTATGAGTTCAAATGGAACAAGATGGGGCCAGTTATCGGAACCCGTACATGGGGAGGACTTGTCGGCGTTTCCATGTTTATTGAACTGCTGGATGGCAGCGCTCTGACAGCTCCCGATTACAGGATATACGATGAGAATGGCAACTGGGTTGTTGAAAATGAAGGTGTTGAACCGGATATTGTTATTGAACAAAACTCACTTGAACTGTCAAAAGGAATAGATACCCAGCTGATGAAAGCAGTGGAGGTATTAATGGAGAAGATCACGGAAGAACCACGGTCAATGCCAAAACATAAACCATACCCGGTAGATAAATAGAATCAGGAGTTTTTATGGTTTGTATTCTTTCAGGGATTAATGAATATTTTCAGGTTCTTTATCCCAGGCGGACTCTCCTGTCAGAACAGATATTGTTTCAGGTCAAATATATATTGTATTACATGTAATAATTATTGTATTACAATATGTAATTCTTAAGGCTGTCTGAAAAGAACATTGTGTATTATGTGGTTGTCTAAAAAACCTGGACTTTTACTTTAGTCTCCTCTGTGGATCTCTGTGTCTTCTCTGTGGATCTCTGTGTCTCTCTGTGGATCTCTGTGTAACAATAAGTTAAAAACTTACACAGAGAATCACAGAGGTCTCACAGAGGGCCACTGAGCACTTTTTAAAGAGCCCCAGGGTAAATTAAAAAAACTCTGCTATTTATTATTTCATCATCTTATCCCGTAGCGGCTTAAACGGAGAACCGGGCTTCCATTCAGGGAATTCTTCCGACATACTCAGATTATATCCAACCTCAAAGAAAATCTTTATATCATCGGTCATCCCTTCGAATTTCCAGATATCGGGATCATAATTGTCGGAAGGTTTATGATAATTCTTCATTATCCATTTATCCGTTTCAGCCAGCCCCCATTCTTTACCATGTTCCACATCATCAATACCTTTAGCCAGGTATAATGACGGAACGCCTGCCTTTGCAAAACTGAAATGGTCGGACCGGAAATACATGCCCTTTTCAGGAGTGGGATCAGGAATGGCAACTCGTCCCCGCTTTTTTAGTACTGCCACAGCATAATCATCGAGTCCGGAGTTTCCTAATCCTACGATTGTCATGTCATTTGTTTTACCAAAAATGTTAAGTGCATCCATATTTATCACTGCTGCTGTTTTGTTGATTGGGAATAGCGGATTTTCAGCATAAAATTTACTTCCAAGCAATCCCTGTTCCTCGCAGGTAACAGAAAGAAAAAGAACAGAACGATCCTGTTTTTCAGGCAGACTGGTAAATGCCCCGGCAATTTCAAGAAGAGCAGCTGTTCCGGTTGCATTATCTACTGCACCGTTTAATATTGAGTCTTCGCTGAAACCTGGATCGATACCCAGATGGTCCCAGTGAGCAGTATAGATAATATACTCATCAGGTCTGTCAGATCCTGGCCAGACAGCAGCCACATTGATTGATTTCGTATACTCCACCTTATTTTTGAAACTGATCGATGCTTTCAGATTCATGGAAACTGGTTTAAAACCACGTTTTGCTGCATTAGTGGTCACCTGATCATAATCAAGACCGGCAGCTTCAAATATATTTCTTCCGCTTTCTGAGGTTACCCATCCGTGAAACTGCAGATCTGATCCGGAAAGCTCATTCCCGGTAAGACTGTAACTGGGACCGTTCCAGCCATTCTGAACAACTGCCCACGGATAGGCAGCTGCACCTGTTTCATGAATAATGATTGCAGCAGTTGCTCCCTGACGGGCAGCTTCTTCAAATTTATAGGTCCATCGCCCGTAAATTGTCATAGCCCTGCCATTGAACAGGCTTGTGTCAGAAGTGGCATACCCCGGGTCATTTATCAGCATCAGAACAGTTTTCCCCTTTACATCAAGTCCTTCATAGTCATTCCATCCGAATTCCGGAGAATTGATCCCATAACCAACAAAAATGATATCTGAATTATCAATTTTGATAAGTTCGCTGAGTTGAGGGGTCCCTCCGGTAAATTCATCAGAAAAATTCAGATTCAGATCATGCTTCCCTCCGCTTATTTTCAGGGTCATTAAAGGATCAGCTGTAAGTCGTATCAGCGGTACTTCCTGAAAATAACTCTCACCGTTGGCTGGCTTAAGACCCAATTTTATAAACTGCTCTTCCAGGTATCTGATAGTTTTTTCTTCTCCGGCAGTGGCGGGAAACCTTCCAAGAAATTCATCCGAAGCAAGAACAGCAATATGATCTTTCATTTCATCGATGGTTATGCTTTCCAGGGCGGATTCAATACTTTTGTTTTTTGTGCTACAGCCTCCAAAAACAAAAATGACCAGTAAAATCAACACATAATTTATTTTAGACATAATTGCCGGGTATAATATTATTAATAAAGTGCTCCAATATAGAATTCTATTTTCTAAAATCCGCAATTGCGCTGCCTTTTTCCCTGTTCAGACCAATTTCTTTTGAAACACCATCGACGGTTACTTTGTATTTCCCGTAAAAAGCAGGTGTGGAGAAGGTTCCGTCGCTGCCGGTACTGCCTGATTCTTTTGTCCACCACTCCCTGAAGATAAGATTCTGATAAGCTTCTGCGGCAGGAGTGGGTGTCCAGTCGCGCTTATACATTGATGAAACCGGGATCCAGTTGGCACCCTCCCAGAATCCCCACATCAGTATTCCTTCGACAGCCGGATGTGCAAAGCAGATCCTGTAATAATCAATAAGTTCTTTCGCTTTTATTTCCTCCTCCTGAGGTGTCATTACCAGAATTTTTTCATTATAATATTTTGACCGCTGGCCGGGCATATTGAATTCGGTAATTCGGATTGGCAGTTTAAAAACCGCCAGCGAATCGAGTGCATTTTTAAGCTGGTCACGGTCGAATGTCTCTGAATGCAGGTGTCCCTGCACACCGATACCTGCAATTGGAACCCCCTGTTTCAGCAGCTTGCGGATATGGGCCATATAATCATCCAGCCTGTTGCCTGTGAGTATATCGTAATCATTTAGGTACAGTTTTGCATCGGGATCGCCATTTTTTGCCCATTGTGCCATTAGCTTTGTTATATCCGGACCAAGCCGGTCTTCGTAATAGTTCCCATGGATCATCTCGTTATTAAGGTCGTATTCGGCAAATCGTCCTTTGTAACGACTTGTTACGGTTTCAGCCCTGGTCTGCAGTGTCTGTCTGAGCTCATCGTCGCTGAGTTCCTTTACCCATTGCTGGACGAACTGGGGAATACCCCAGAAGAGATTATGCCCCCTGACCGGAATATTGTTTTCCTCAGTCCAGTTTAAAATACCATCAATAACGGAATAATTCACTTCGCCTTTCCGTGGTTCCATTGTTCCCCATTTCACAGCGTTTTCAGTGACTGCCGAATTGAAGTTCAGCAGGAATTTCTCTTTGTATTGTTTCAGATCATTTTCCGGCATCTTTCCGCTTCCCAGCCCGTTGCTTATAGCACACCCGAACCAGAATTCATGTTTCAGCTGTTCTACCGTTACCATTGCACCGGGTTTGGCTCTGACTATTATTTCTCCTTTCCTGTTGTATGCTATCGATTCATCAATACGTTTCTGTTCCACGAAAGATGCTATGTTATGGACATTGTCGATCCAGATGCCATTGGCGGGATCCATTGCATATTTGCATAATGCCTCGATGGTTTTCAACAGTGATGTCTGACGTCCTTCATCATTCATCTCATGTCCGGCCAGAACCAGCCAGTGGCCGCTGGCTTTTGCCGTCTCAATCAGTTTCAGGACCTGTTCAAATGATTTCCCGTCGAGTTCTGTCCCGTTCAGCTGGGCGAGGTCGCAAAAATAAGGATCATTCGGGGCTTCATTAAGCCAGCCCCGGCCGCTTTCAAACATCGATGCGATAAGAGGCACGTAACTCTGCACATTTATTCCTCTTCCGATGAAGGTTTGTCCGCACGGATATGCAAATGAAACCGGCTCAATTCCCAGCATCTCCTTAATGAATCTGTTTGCAGAATCGAGTTCATTCCTCATTTTCTGCAGGGAATACTCCTCCAGTGCTTTGTTCCTTGACCAGGCAAAGTTTCCCGAACATGGATGATAAACAGAATGATTTCCGATATCATGACCGTTATTTACAGCCTTTTTCCATCCATCGGTACGTTGCAGCATGCTTTCCGGAGAAATATAGAAAGTGGCTTTAACTCCGTACTTGTCAAGAAGTGGGATGCCTGTATCAATCTGCGACAGCCGTGCATCGTCGAAGGTAAGGCTCAGGGCCATTTTTTTACCTTCGGGCCAGGGAAATTGCCGACCGGTTGCTGATGAATTATTGTTGCTGTATGTCTGGCCCAGAGCATGAGAACCAAATAAAATAACTATCGCCAGAAAAAGAAGTAAGTTTTTGTCTAGCTGTTAAAGATATTTATAATAATGATTTATAACCAGTTAGTGCAAGAGTAAACGTTCTATTATTTATGAACCACTGATTCCACATGAGAGAATTGATTTATTCGAGTTTAAGACGCATGAATATTACATTCAGTTAGTTACAGAAATCACTAATGCAAAGTAATTAAGCTAACTACTACTATCACGATTAGTTTATTTACAGTTTTTTAACCACGGAGTACACGGAGTTACACGGAGTAAAAACACGTAGTATTTTAACAGTGTAACTCCGTGAAAACACCGTGCAACTCCGTGGTTAAAAGCCTTTATTGAAGTCATCTTTATTGTTGTCCAATCAGCCTGAATATCTTCCAGCTTCCGTCTTCCTGCTTTCTGGAGACAGACATTCCTCTCATTTTGAATTAACCTTCCCCCCGGGCAATTGATTTTATGCAAGTTAAGTCCTTAAGAAATACAAGTCAAGTTTTTTTTGAATGCGGATTGCGGATTTGTTATTTCGGATTTATTATTTTTAGATTTAGTGTTGTACCTTTAATCTTTAACCTTTGATAGGCCATGGAGGAAAAGCTTCTGTATAAGATCCATGTCAGGGGTCGCGTTCAGGGTGTGGGATTCAGATGGAGCACGGTAAGAGCAGCCAGAAATCATGGCATTACCGGGTTTGTTAAAAACATGTCTGATGGAAGTGTCTATATTGAAGCTGAAGGATCGTGGGAAACAGTTAAAATCATTTGTTGATTGGTGTATTAAAGGTCCGGGCTATGTTGAGTCTGTAACAACAGATCCTTATCCTCCTGTTAATTACAAAGATTTCCATGTTGCATATTGAAGTAAACAAAAGCAGATTCATAAATCAGACTTTCAATTATTTAATTTAGAGGTTCACTAATCAAAAAATACCGGCAAATGAAAAGACTTATGCTACTGACGGTTATAGCTTCAATAAACCTTTTCGCTTACGCGCAGAAATACTCACTCAGCTCACCGGACGGTAAACTGACTGCTGCAATTGAAATTGACAATGGTATTCATGTTGCTGTCTTAAAAGGACGCAATTATGTTTTCAGACTGGGGAACATTTATCTTCAGACTGCTATTGTCTTACCCCTGAAGGATGAATACAAAGTTCAGAAAGTAATCCGCAAATACGGTCAATGAAGTTTTAAAACCCGAAATCCGTGAAAAGTCTGAATCCATTACCAATTCTTACAATGAACTGGAAATCAGATTCAGTAACAAGCATGCCATTACTTTCAGACTGTTCAACGAAGGACTTGCATATCGGTTATCAACATCGTCGAAAGATAATTTAACAATTATCAAAGAAAATCTTGACCTCTATCTTGAGACAGGCGATTCGGTAAGGTTTCAATCATCGGAGACATTTAACTCGGCATACGAGACTCCTTATGAGCATAAGAAATTACCGGAGATAGAGAAGGGAAAGCTTTGTAATCTGCCTCTTCTCGTGGAAAAACTTAATGGATTATTTATAATGGTTACTGAAGCCGACCTTTATAATTATCCGGGGTTATGGTTTCAGGGTACCGGTCAGGCACAACTTGCTGCCGTGAATCCGCCCTACCCAAAAGATTTAACCACCTCAGGCAGTGAGTATAACAAGAACCAGGTTGCAGGAACATACGGGTACATTGCCAAAGTTGAGGGAACGAGGAACTACCCATGGCGCATTTTTGCCGTTGCCGCCGACTGAGAAAGATCTGATCTCGAACAATATGGTTTATCTGCTGGCTCCCCCTGCACGATGAAGGATATTTCCTGGATAAAGCCCGGAGTTGTAATGTTCGACTGGTGGGCAAAAAATAATATTTACGGGGTTGATTTTAAAGCAGGGATAAACACTGAAACAGCAAAATACTTTATCGATTTCTGTGCTGAACATGGATTCAGGTATTTCCTTTTTGACGATGGGTGGTACCCCAGGGATAATCTACTGACAACAGTACCTGAACTGAATATGGCTGAAGTTACATGCATATGCCAAAGCAAAAGGAGTAGATATTATGCTATGGGTAATCTGGCATACCCTTCAAAGACAATGGGATGAAGCTTTTGACCTGTTCGAAAAATGGGGAATAAGGGGAATTAAAGTTGACTTTATGAACCGCGACGACCAGCCTATGGTTGAATTTTACGAGGCAGTTGCCCGGGAAGCCGCTGAAAGAAAGATGGTGGTGGATTTTCACGGGGCATATAAGCCTGACGGATTAAGACGTAAGTATCCCAATGTGCTTACACGTGAGGCGCTTATCGAATTTGAATACAACGGATGGACAAATCATGACGATCCGGTTCATCATAATCTTTTACCCTATATCCGGATGTTCACAGGTCCAATGGATTATATCCCTGCAACCATGCGCAATTCAACAAAGGATAATTTCCGTCCCATAGGCGATTATCCGATGGGGCAGGGAACCCGTGCCCATGCGATGGCACTGTTTGTAATCCTGAACAGTCCCATGACTATGTTTCCCGATTCTCCTTCGGACTATTACCGCGAAAAGGAGTGTACTGATTTTCTCTCGAAAATACCTGTTGAGTGGGATGATACGAAATTGCTGCAGGGTAAAATAGCGAAATTTACTGTTTTAGCACGCCGGTCAGGAAATGAGTGGTACATCGGGGCAATTACCGACTGGAACGAACGTACAATCGACCTGAAAACAGACTTTCTGGAACCCGGGAAATACAGGCTGGAAGCAATAGAAGACGGCATAAATGCAAATGCCAGGGCTGAGGATTACAGGAGGATCGTAAAGGAATTCCAGGCAGGAGAAGTTTTAAATCTGAAACTCGCTTCAGGAGGTGGCTGGTTGGCGCGAATTATACCTGTTTAATGGATTTCTTAACCTGTCTATTTCAACTCCTTTTCGGAAGGTTTAATGTTCCAGCCGTCAATCGCCAGAACCGGGGTTGCCCCATTGAGATTTTCAGCATTGAACTCAAAGGATGTATTAAATACATTACTTTTTATCAAGAACCACTCCTGTTGATTTATATGAAAAAACAGAAGGCTTCCCTGAGCCGGGTTCACTGACTTTTAAAGCTTTGAAAGTTGCTCCTGCCACATCATCCAGGACCACGGCGGTTCTGTAGTCTTTCTTTTCACATATCAGCAACACATTTTCGAAAGAAATCCCTTTCGCGTGACGGATGTAAAAACCCCATGCAGGAAGCTCTTTGAACATAGAAAACTCAGGGTAGCTAGCAGCCATTTCAGGAACTTTGTCAAGCTCATTCAACCCCACCTTTGCAAAAGCTGCATTCCCTCCTCCCGGGATAATGGATCTCAATATTCTTTAGAGTGACATTTTCAATGAGCGCATCAGGCATTCCGACTATTGATGACGGTGAAATGTTCCTTGGCATATCCTCAACCGGTCCCTCATAATTGTAACCTGCATCGGGCTTGGTTGCAGGTACTTCAGCATACACATTCGATATGGAGATGTTATTCATTTTCCCTTTTTTGCCGGCCCTTCGTTCACCTATCCTCAGGAAAATAACATTCCCTGTATTTATCGATCTCAGGCTGTCAACAACTACATTCTCAACAATTCCGCCGTCAACAGCAGCGAAGGTGATGGCTGACCTGTAAGTGTCGAACACAAGATTATTAATGATCTTTATATTCCTGAATCCTCCGTTGGAGGCAGTTCCGAATTTGATCCCATTGGCGCTTGTCCGTACTGTGTTATTATGAATATAAACATTCTGGCAGATAAAATCAGCGGAGTGCGATTTCAGGCATATCCCGTCGTCGGCAGCATCAAAATATGAGTTTGTAACACTTACGCTGTCGCAATCAACTATGTCAATACCATCATTGTTCCAGTATGATTTGCTGTCGACCATAATCCGGTCAATTATGACATTTCTGCACTGATCATATTGCTGGTTCCAGCTCCCCGGATCTTTCAGTGTTATACCTTCAATCCTTACATTACTGCATCCCCTGAAATATATATTCTGAGGACGTATTGTCTCTCTGGGACGGTCATATTTCAGAGGATCGGTTATCACTCCTTTATGGATCAGGTCAACAAGATTACCGGCAACCTCAAATCCCCTGCCATCTATCACTCCTTTTCCTGTAATCCCGATATTTTTCTGATCAAGTGCAAATATCAGTGCGGTCCAGTTGTGATTCATCTGATAATCGAGAGGATTTAGGGAACCAACCAGGATAGCACCCTCTTCAAGCTGAATTGTCACATTCGATTTAAGATATATGGTACCGGTCAGGTACCTCCCTACATAAAATACCAGTCTGCCGCCGCCGTTTTCACTGATGTAATCAATTCCTTTCTGGATGGAAGTTGTGTTCATGGTGGTGCCGTTCGATTTTACTCCGAACATAGAGGCGTTGTAATCCTTTGGCCAATAATGATTGATGGAGGCAGTAGTAATGCATCAATGAATTATGATCATTATAAGTACTTGATTGGTTTCATATTGTTTATATGCATTCTGTAATTTTTTTACCCCCTTTCCTGTTTCCCCCAAGGGGAAATGTCAATCCTTGCCCCTGGGGGAGTTATGCGGTAATGATCAATTATGCAGCTATGAATTGATCATTATTACAGCTTTAATATATTGTAACCGGTCCAATCAATCCCATTGATTGCAGCGGCTGAATCTTATTCTTTTCGTTTGTCCAGTACTGGGCGATCGGATTATCGGTAAGTGATTTCATATAGTTACCCATTGTTGTTGTAACTTTTATTTCAATGATGTTTTCACCTCGTGACCAGATAATTACTGACAGGGAAGATTCTCCGGCCATACCATTTAACACCACACTCCCTTCCATTTATTTTCAGTTCTGAAATGCCGTACACTTTTCCGAGGTTCAGAAAAACAGGTTTTTTATCTGTAATTACAATATAATTACGGTAAATAACCGTCCCGGCGAAATTTACAAATTCCGGCAATATCTTTTAAATCCTTTAATGCATCAATTTTAACTGCCTTTACCGAACCATCATGGCAGTGTCTGAATTCAGCACTCCATCCATTCAATAATAGTTCTGAGCTGAAATACTTTCTGCCGGCAGAGGCTTCCATCCGGTACCCTTCTTTTGCCTGTCAAAAACAAAAAGGAAAGATTCAGCAGGACCCATATCAAGGTTCAGGCTGTTTTCTTTGTCAAGCGTTACCCTGTATCGGCTTCCATCCTCCGGATTCCAGATCCATGCCTGCCTGTTTCGTACTATATCTCCGGGAAAAGTAATTTTTGTTTTATGCGAATTTTGGATATGGGAATTAATAATATAGAATATTTCAGACCATCATCCGCCTGGTACCGGTTCTGAAAAACATACGGATCAGGATTTTCAATTTTCAAATACGGTTTAATATCATATTTCTCCTGAACACTTCTGTACCAGCCGATAAAATCATTTTCCGGCTTTTTCAGCAGTATAAGACGGTCAGGGAATGACTTCATTTTCTCCACCCATACTTTAACTTCTCTGTCGCGGGTTTCATGATCCTTCCATCCGGGAGACTTTGAGGGAAATGTTTCAATGCAGAACACCCTGCCGCCGGAGGCGACGAATTCATAAAGTTTCTCAGCTGTTTTGGGATTCAGACTGTCGACCTGAACAAGAAAAATTGTATGATATTTTTTTGGGCCGTACTGCATTATCCCTTTTTTCATTTCTGAATCGCTGATGACCCTTTGCGAAACATAATCGCAGCCATTGCCGTTTTTATTTATGGCTTCCCAGACCAGAGACAGGTATTCGACATGAACTATGGATGGAAATGGCTCCATCTGGGCACCGATGTTGCTCCACATATCATCATTCGGAGGAAGGATTGCAATGTCGGTGAACATCGAAACATTTTGCAGCAGGGCTGAGAGCCGTGCCTTTGTACTCATTATACAAATGAAAATAGGGCCACCAGGTATTGTTTTCATTATAATATCCACCATATCTCATCCACCCGGGGTAAGGAGCATCAGGGGGCGAATAATTAAATCCATGAAAAACCGAATGTGACACCCCTGTAATGGCACTCTGATCGCCCCCGATCTTCAGGTTCTCAAGGGTGGTATTAAAAACAGTGTAAGTGTCGGTCATTTTCCTCACAGCTTACAAGCCTTTTCCCTGTCAGGTTAGCTGCTGAGGAGACGTACTTACTGATCATTGTATATGCTCTGCCCCTGCGGTAATCATCTTCAGGCATCTCTTCCCCGATCTTGTGCTTAAGCCAGTTCATTGTCCATGATTCGGATTCAGGAATATCGTAGTAAAAACTGCTTTCGAGCGGGAAGAAACTGCGCCCGTAAGCCTGCGCCCGCGATTTAACATTCAATCCTTTACACCATCCGACATAAGGATTGATAAAGCGTTCCTCCGAGGAGCTCTGCTTTTGTCAGCTCAAAATCATATCTTATCCTGCGGATCATATCTTCAATCTCCGGCGACATGGCAACACCGTATTTGAAATCGGTAACATTTCCCATCGCCCCTGTTTTAAAAAGGATGAGCGGCAGGTATGTCTACCAGGTCATATCCCCTTCTTTTTCTGAATTCCTCAGGCATATCGAAAGTCCAGTTCGATCCTTCAAGTTCCATACTGTCGGTAAAAAGAGCACGGATATTTTCCGAAAGGGGACCTGTTCTTTTTTCAATTGCATCCGACATCCGGTTAAGGTATTGACTGACATAATGCTTTGTTATAATGATTCAATACCGGACCAGTAGCTCCCGGAGCACCATTGATAACCTGCATAAATCCGTTGATCTTAACAAGGGCATATAAGGCATATTTACCGTCTGGGACAGATATCTTCTGATACCTCGCTGTCGAGATTGTGATTAAGATCAACAACCTGATTCAATATCTGTCAGCGGATCAGGGACAAGGCTGAGGGAAAGCAGTTCCATCGTCCTGCCGGGGAAGGGAGAGCTTATTGCAGGATCAGCTTCCCTGAAAATTTCAGAATTTGATATTTCATAATCAACAGGTCCACTGATCTTTTTAACCGCAATGACAACTATCTGTGCACGTTCTTCGCCCTCAAGATATTCAGCGCCGAAAGGCCAGCCTGATCCAACTATAAGATCGCAGGTCATCCCCAGGGATTTTAGCTTCATCAAAGACCATTTTCAGCATATCGATCCATTCATCGCTCAGCCATTTCAGGGATGGTTTGCCCATGTCATCCCCCTCAAACCGTGTTGGAAATTCGACCGGATTTATCTCCACTCCGCCGATGCCTGCATCTTTTAACAGCCGCAGCTCCCTTACAAGCTCCTTTGCCTCCACCTTATTCCCATTCCACCACCACCTGACAAAAGGATGATAATAAAGCGGAGGATTTTTGAACAGTGAATACAGATCCGCAACAGTCTGATTCAGGGTAATGGGGATTGCAGATTCAGGAGAAAAGGAATACTTTCCTGCGATAAGAGATCCGGCTGACAATAAAGTGCTTTTGGAAATAAATTTGCGACGGTTCATTGAAACACGTTTTTTCCCCCTTTGAAGAGCCCGCCCCCTGGCGGTAGGGGGATGTACACAGATCATTTATATACATCCCCCTGGCCCCCTTCAAAGGGGGAATTATTTTGTTTGTCCTTGATCCATTTTTTCTACTTTGATCAAAAATCTGAAATTAAACAATTAACTTCAGAAAAGAAAAAAGAGATAAGAAGGATATTTTAGAATCACTTTAATTTTCAGACGATGAAAACACGAAAACTTACACGTCGTCAGGCAATTGCAGTTACATCAGCAGGATTTGCCGGTACATTCCTCGGATTTCCCTTCAGGTCGTTCGGGATCAGAAATGATCAGCAACTGAAAAAGCTTGCAATAAACGGCGGTGATAAAGTCCATCCGGGCTCGTGGCCTCAATGGCCTTACTGGGATCAGTCTGCAGAAAAAGGGATACTTGAAATGTTCCGGTCGGGCCGCTGGTGGCGGGGCAGTGGGGAATATGTTGCAGAATTTGAGAAAAAATATGCAGAACTGATGGGCGCAAAACGCTGTCTGGCAACAGCAAGCGGAACGACAGCGCTTCTGACAGCCCTTAATGTTCTTGGCGTCGATGCAGGTGATGAGGTTATTGTTTCACCTTATACATTTATAGCAACTTATAATGCAATTTTTGCCCATAAGGCATTGCCTGTTTTTGCCGACACTGATCCGGAGACATTCCTGATTGATCCAAAAAAAATTGAAGCAAAGATCACCGACCGGACCGTTGCCATTGTCCCGGTGCATATTTACGGATTGCCGGTCGATATGGACAGTGTAAACAAAGTCGCAAAAGCTCATAATCTTAAAGTTATTGAAGATGCCTGCCAGGCATGGCTTGCAGAATACAGAGGCAAAAGAGTAGGATCACTAGGGGATCTGGGATGCTTCAGCTTCCAGAATTCAAAACATCTTGCTTCAGGCGAAGGTGGTGCCATTCTTGGCAATGATGAGGATTTATGGACCGGTGCCATGCATATCATAACTGCGGAAGACCATTCTGGAAACATGAAAACGGTATCGGGAAATCAGTATAACGGAATGAACTACAGGATGCAGCAATCGCAGGCTTTGATTCTTATGTCGCAGATGAAACGTATTGAAAAGGACAATGATATCCGCCTTTCCAATGCCCTTTATCTTGATAAAAAGCTAAAAGAAATACCCGGGGATAATACCTTACAAGCTGGCCGAAGGAGCAACCAGGGCAGTCTATCATTTATATCCTTTCAGATATCTGAAGGAAGAGTTCAATAATGTTCCGAAAGAAAAATTCATAAGTGCCCTTAATGCCGAAGGAATACCATGCGGCGGCGGCTATGGCAAACAGAACAAGGACGGTCTTATCGAGGAACAGCTTACTTCGAAGGGATTTAAAAGGCTCTTTTCAGAAGCAAGGCTTAAGCAGTGGCGTGAAGAAAATCAGCTTCCCGGGAATGATCAGCTTTGTGATGAGGCAGTTACTTTTTATCAGAGTATATTGCTGGGCAGCAAAGCCGATATGGATGATATTGTAAATGCAATTACAAAGATTTACGAGAACAGGAGTTCTCTCGTTTGAATTATTAAATATGAAATTCTTTGCAGAAGATTTCGGATCTCCGAATATCGGCGGTATCTGCGGGGAATTTTTATCTCCCGCAGATTCACGCAGATACGGATATGTCCGAATTTTTTAAATTTGCCTGTTTAAATTTCTTCATGAGAGTCACAAGGTTTTTTTTAACTGGTTTTTTGTTTTTTATGGCAGCAGGTTGCAGGCATGCTTCTGATAATAAGAAGCTTGCCCTTAAACCCGATTCGCTTTCAATTATAGCTGAAAGAATTGCACTTGATTTTCCGTTCACGGAGAGCGACATTGATCAGCAGTTAAAGGAGAGGATTGAAAATTTTACAACTGAAGAAAAAACAGAATGGGAGAAGAAGAACTGGCTTGAATGGAAGATAATTAACGGAGAAAAAAAATATTTCACCAGGGCAGTTTCAAACCTTGCTTTGATAAGGAGTTTTAATCTTGATCGTCCACTGCGAGACAGCCTGGAAGCCGCTGATCCTGAGATAGTATATCGCAAAAAGCACACCCAGGCAATAATCAGAGCATCAGAGAACAATACGGATCCGGTTATTCCTGCAAGTATGACAATCAATTACACATTAACCGTGAATGCTGATGCTGTACCACCCGGTGAAGTTGTAAGGTGCTGGCTTCCATATCCCAAAGAGGACCATCCCCGCCAGAAAAATATAAGACTGCTGTCAACATCAGAAACTGATTTTACCCTTTCCCCTGATTCAGGGATTCACAGAACAATCTATATGGAATCCAAAGCAGAAAAGGATTTTCCTGTAAGTTTCAAAGTCTCATTCAGCTATCAGTCATCGGGGCAATATTTTGATCCGGGGAAAATGGTTATCGGGCCATACGATAAAAGTTCGGCACTTTTTAAGGAATTTACCTCACAACAGCTTCCTCACATTTGCTTCACAGAGAAAATCAGACATCTGACTGACAGCATAACGGGGCCGGAAGAGAGACCATTTGAAGTTGTCAGGAAGATTTATTACTGGTTTACCAATAACATTCCATGGGCAGGAGCACAGGAGTATTCAATAATACCGAATATTCCGGAATATGTTATTCAAAACGAAAGAGGAGACTGCGGAATGCAGACATTTCTTTTCATGTCGATGCTCCGGTACAAGGGAATTCCTGTCAGGTGGCAGAGCGGTTGGAAAATACCACCTGATGCGAAAAACCTGCATGACTGGTGTGAAGTTTATTTTGAAGGTACCGGCTGGGTGCCTGTTGATATATCTTACGGGCTTCAATATTCAACTGATCAGAGGACTAGGGATTTTTACATTTCCGGGATTGATTCTTACAGGCTCATAATTAATGATGGTGTGGGAGGGAACCTTTATCCTGAAAAGAAATTCCTGAGAAGTGAACCATTTGATTTTCAGAGAGGTGAAGTGGAGTGGGGCGGTGGAAATCTCTATTTCGATAAATGGGATTATGAAATGGAAATAATTTATAATAAATGAAACTATTTAAAGGGAATATTGGTTTGCAGATCATTTTGATTTCTGCAGTTTCCATAATGATAATATCTGGCTGCCGGCAGGGAACAGTAAATTATTACAAGAGTGAAATTGATTCGATAGGGATAGTCTGGGTACCTGATCTGCGTGAGGGTATCTTTGAAGCAGAACTGATTCCGGATGGCCCGGATCTGATTCTTAAAGGGGAAACAGATGTGCAGGAAGCAAAGGATGCTATCACTGGTCTGTTAAAACATAATGAAGTTGATTTTATTGACAGCCTGCAGGTGCTTCCTGATATTTCTGTTGTCACTGAACCATGGGGCCTTGTCAATGTAAGTGTTTGCAACATAAGACTCTTCTCATCATATGATGCGGAAATGGTATCACAGGCATTAATGGGAACACCAGTAAAAATACTGAAAATTGAAGAGGGCTGGTTCCTGATCCAGACGCCGGATCTTTATCTTGGATGGGTCGACAGTGATGCTGTTGAAACAAAAAGCCCAGGTGAATATGCTGAGTGGAAATCTTCATCACGGTTATTTTATACCGGAAAAACTGGAGATATCTACGCTGACCCATCCGGATTAAAGGTAATTTCAGATATTGTTGCAGGTTGTATAGTTGAGGTGATTGGCAATGAGAAAGAATTATATGAGGTTAAGCTGCCTGACAATCGCAAGGGATTTATTCCCACAGATAAGGTAATCCCTTTTGATCAGCTGTCTGCTGAGGCATATCTGAAAACAGATAACCTGATTGCGACTGCAGAATCTTTCATGGGAAGTCCGTACCTGTGGGGAGGCACTTCATCAAAAGGATTCGACTGCAGCGGATTCACGAAAACCATTTATTATCTGAACGGAATAATTCTTTCCAGGGATGCATCCCAGCAGTTCCAGAACGGGATCAGGTTAAGAGTGAGAAGAGAAGCACTTCCGGATTCTCTTAAACAGGGAGATCTGTTGTTCTTTGGTTCCTCACGGCGGGGAAGGGCAAGACCAACTCATGTCGGGATGTATATTGGCGATACTGAATTCATCCATTGTTCGGGAATGGTCAGGATTAACAGTCTCGATTCAACAAGGGCAAATTTCAGCAGGTCACGGAGAGATACCTTTATCGGTGTCAGAAGAATTATCGGAGCTCCTGAGGGCAAGGGAATTCAACCTGTCAGGGATCATTCCTGGTATAAATAACTCAAGGTTCCAGGTCCTTGGTGCCGGGTGCTGATTAGTTTGGTAAATAGAAAACTATGAATAAGAGAGAATTCGTAAAATACAGCAGTTATCTGATAGGCGGGACTTTCGTAAGTGGACAGATTGCGACCGCAGCCCCGTTTTTTCTGGAAAAAAAGGGTAAAAGAAAGAACAGGAGCAGGCTGGAACTAAGATTTTATCCCTATACTCTTCAGCTTAAACATGCATTCACACTTTCGACAAGTTCGAGGACCACAACACCGGTCATGCTTACTGAAATTGAATATGACGGGGTAACCGGATACGGAGAAGCATCGATGCCTCCATATCTTGGCGAGAGTCATGAATCGGTGACAAAATTCCTGTCATTGTTAAATCTTTCACAGTTCACCGACCCGTTCCTGCTGATTGACATCCTTCAATATGTCGACAGTGTCATGCCCGGCAATTATGCTGCAAAAGCTTCGGTTGACATTGCCCTTCATGACCTTATCGGGAAGCTGGTCGGAGAACCTTTTTACAGGTTATTCGGACTGAATCCTTCCAAAGCTCCGCTCACAAGTTTTACGATCGGACTCGATACTCCGGAAATAATCAGGCAAAAAGTTCTTGAGGCAGAGCCTTATAAAGTCCTGAAGGTAAAACTGGGAGGAGATAATGACAGGCAAATCGTGGAAGTGATACGCTCACAGACAGATAAGCCTTTATGTGTGGACGTGAACCAGGGATGGAAAGACCGGGATCATGCACTCGAAATGGCCATATGGCTTAAGGAAAAAGGTGTTATTTTCCTTGAACAGCCTATGCCGAAGGAGATGAAAGATGATATTGCCTGGCTGACACAACGAAGTCCCCTGCCTGTGATTGGTGATGAAGCAATTCAGAATATCAGTGACTTGCTGAATAACAGGGATGTTTATTCCGGGATAAATATAAAGCTGATGAAATGCGGCGGGTTGAATGCAGCAATGAAAATGATCAATGTGGCAAGGGCTTTTGGAATGAACGTTATGATAGGATGCATGACTGAGACGTCGTGTGCCGTGACGGCCGCTGCCCAGCTTTCTCCTCTTGTTGACTGGTGCGATCTTGACGGAAATCTTCTTATAAGCAATGATCCTTTCGACGGATTAAAAATAGTGGATGGGAAAGTTACTCTTCCTGAAAGGCCCGGAACAGGGGTAATTAAAAAATCGTAAAATATGAAACATTATCTTGTCACATGGTTGTTTTCTGTATGTTTTGTGCTGTTATCAGCAGCCCAGAGCAACTATTCAGAAAGGCTTGACACTATTATGCCTGTCAGGGGATTTTGCATTGCAGCTCCACAACCTTCGAATCTGCTGGAATTTGTCCGCTTCATCGATGAAGAACTGGCACCGAGGAAAGTCAACACTCTTATCCTCAGGGTAGATTATAATTATCAGTATGAAAGCCATCCTGAACTCCGCGATTCAGTTGCCCTCTCGAAGCAGGATGTTAAAAAACTGGTTGCCGTGTGCCGTGAAAACAATATCCGGATAATTCCCCAGGTTAATTTGCTGGGACATCAGTCATGGGCCGGGAGTATCGGGAACCTGCTCAAAGTATATCCTGAATTTGATGAGACTCCTCTTGTCAGAATGCCGGAGAAATATGAATGGCCCAATGCTGACGGATTATACTGTAAAAGTTATTGTCCGCTTCACCCTGATGTTCATGATGTAGTTTTTGCCATTGTTGATGAGATTTGTGATGTCTTTGAAGCGGATGCATTTCATGCAGGTATGGATGAAGTATTTTATATAGGAGAGAAGCAGTGTCCGAGATGCTCCGGGAGAGATCCTGCAGAGCTTTTTGCAGGAGAGGTAAGGAAAATCCGGGATCATCTTGCCCTTAAAGATCGCATGTTATGGATATGGGGCGACAGGCTGATCGATGGAAAAACGACCGGCCTGGGCGAATGGGAAGCAAGCTACAATAATACATTCAGGGCGGTTGATATGATCCCAAAAGATGTAATAATATGCGACTGGCATTATGAACGCCCCGATCAGACACCAGTATGGTTTGCCATGAAAGGTCTCAGCGTTGTAACATGTCCGTGGCGGATGCCTGAAAATGCGGTACTCCAGGCCCGGGACATTGTAAGATTCAGGGCTTCTTCAACTCCTGAAATGAAGGAAAGGTTCCTGGGTATGGTACAGACTGTCTGGTCGGGTGCAGGACCGTTTCTTGACAGCTATTATGGACGACGAAAGGATGAAGGCAAAAACACTCCTGTCAACTGTTTTAAAGCTCTGTTCGACGAGATAAACAGTATTAAATGATTGGAGCTGTTTAAAAAGTGCTCAGTGGCCCTCTGTGAGACCTCTGTGATCCTCTGTGTAAGTTCTTAACTTATTGTTACACAGAGATCCACAGAGAAGGCACAGAGATCCACAGAGGAGACTAAAGTAAAAGTACAGGCTTTTTAAACAGCTCCGAATCAATTAATCATTATTTTAAAAGTAACGGGTATTGTAAACCATACCGGTACAGCAATCCCGTTTTGTCTTCCGGGTTTCCATGCCGGAAGAGTTGATACTACTCTTATTGCTTCAGCATCAAGTAAGGGATTCAATCCCCTGATAATCTCAATCCTCTTTACGGAGCCATCGGATGCTACCACAAATCTGAGAAACACCCTTCCTTCAATATTGTTCTCAAGAGCTTCAGCAGGATAGATTGTATGTTCTGAAATATATTTAAGCAGAGCGCTGTTTCCACCCGGGAAAACAGGTCGTTCCTCGACAAATACCAAAGGTTCCGGTTCTTCAGCAACGTCTGTTTCCAGGGGAGCGTAGATGACCGCGTCGCTCTTTAAAGTGACAATATCATTTCTCACAGAATCATTTGCAATATCATTGACCATCATATTTGTCAGTCCTGAAGTGTCATCGACCACTTTCGGTTCAACATATTTGTAAACAGGGGGTGCCTTTAAAGGCTTTTCAGGTTCCGGCGGAATAACATTATCGGGATGAATTAAATTGTCAGGTTTAACTACAATGTATATCCCGGGATCTGATTTTGCCGTTACCGGTTCAGGAGAAAAGGTAAAAAACAGGATAAGCGGAATTGTAAAGAGTGTTACCCCTCCAAGAATTGAGAGGCCGGCTGCAGATTTATATCTCCTACGGAGGTCAAAGGCTCCGTAACTTCTGTTGCGGTTCTCGAAAATGATCTCATCAAACCCGGGAACCATTTGATCATTCCTCTTCATTTCTGACATTTTTAAAAGGTTGATAAAACTTCCACAGGCAACCGTGAAATCCACTATGTCAAAGAAGAGAATAACTATAATAATACGCGCAAAAAGAATGCCAATGAATGTATTATTTATGATGTATTACAGGCGATGTGAAAAAATATTTCAATGCCTGTTGCCCGTCGCCTGTCGTCTGCCTTTCGCCTTTCGCCTATAATACATATTACATAAAATCAGCTATTGCCCTGCACTTTTATAAGTCCTGGTCATAGAAGACGGAATGACGATTACAAAATCGGCTTTTTTCAGTGATTCATCGTCCATTTTATCAATATCATCCTGAAGGAGTGTGGTAATTGTTGTGACCTTTAATCCCGGACTATACTTATTAAGGTACCAGATGATTCCCATATATCTGTCGGAGTGATAGCTTCCGTTATAATGAATAACAGTCTGTGAAGGCTGGCGATACTTTACAATCGAATTTGCCATGGTGGCATCCTTTATTGCCTGGGCTTTTGGAAGATTTTCGCTGACCTTCTTAGCCATCGGACCAGCAACCGCTCCATCCATCGACAACATATCCTTATAGCAGGGTAGTTCCGGATCATATTCAACGGGCAATGGGGCAATATAATTCTGTGCTTCCGGAGATAAGAGCGATAAAGCTTCAAATCCTCCGGAGGCGACTGCTGAAGCGTACCTTCTCGGGATATTTGAAGCGACGAATTTTAATCCTTTCTCTTTTGCAAAACTGAGAAGAGGTTTATAATCGGTTTTATAATTGGACCACAGCCGGGCTTCACTCTCAAAAGAAGATTCCTTTATATTTCCCGCAAAATATTCATCAATGATCAGCTGGTTATCGGTTTCGAACATTTCAGCGGCAAGAATAAGGTTTTCCCCTTTTTCTGAATGCAGGTCCCTGGTTAACTCATATTCAAGCCAATGGGCAATCGGATTATCGTGGAGCTCTCCGAAGAAAACAACATCTGATTTAATTGCAGCTTTCAGCATATCACCGTAATCGGCCTTTCTGCCTTCTCCGTTGAAAATTTTGTAAGCTGGCTTCACCTGGGCATTCAGGTTCAGTGCCAGCGTGATTATAAAGAAGGAGAGTATGCGTTTCATATTTGTAACTGATTTGTTAAGAAGCTATTTGTCGCTAAAGGAACAAAAAAAAGGCGATATTGTTTTACATCGCCTATAATACAACACCTATTATATATCACTTAAGTCCAAACCTGTAACTGAATTTAATCAGAAATATATTATTAGGCTTCCCGTTAGCGGGATCGAACAAATCTCCCAGGTCATTGAAATAATCCATATTGCCGCTGCCATTCCAGTTGTTTCTGGTCTGATTCCATACAAAATAGACCGAGGAACCCGGTGAATATTCCCATCTTAAAACCAGATTAGAGAGAAATTCCTGGACATTAAAGTCATTTTTCCCGAAGCTGTAATCAACAGTCCCGTCACCGTTTTCATCAACATCATAGCCGTCATCATTTGGAATCAGCTGATCTTCAGTATAAACATTAAAACGGTCATGGTAATTTTCAGCCGTTGGATCCAGAATATACTTATAATCGTAATATTCACCGGAAGCTACAAACGGCTGACCCCAGTACTGAAGGGTAAGTTCGGGAGTAAGGTTGAAATTTATCCTTAAGGATGCATTTATCGTATTGCGGTCGATGCTGGCAAAAACATATCTGTCGCTGCCTTCATAAGATGTTTGCGTTACATACTGAAGCTCTGAGAATGATTTATTATACCCCGGGCTGACAGAAAAAGAGAGGAAATTGACTGGCTTGTAAGTAACATCAATTTCTGTATAGAAACTTCTGGAATAATCCTCAAAACCTGTGTTGAAGTTCGCAAAATACTGAAATTCGAGTTTTTTCCGGTAGTCTGTCGAGAAGCCAAAACGGATGCTGCTGCTTCCTGGCAATATCATCATTGGTCCGCCCCTGAGCTCGCTGTTGCTGCGTTCCTTTGTCTGGATGTTCCCCCCTGCCCAGGCATTCCAGTAGTTTTTAAAGTTCATGTTTCCATTATACTCAAACCCGTTAGTTGAATTAGTGCCTCCAAAATCAAAAATTGAATAAACATCGGTGTTAATATTAAAGCTTCTGTAAATACCTTTTGGTTCCCATTGATTATAACCCACCCAGAAAATTGGCATTATTTTGTCAGCCTCCCGCAGATATCCAATGTCATTTGTCTCAAATCCAGGTGTTTTCCATAGAACTACCCCCATAAGATTTAAGTGCCCGTCAAGCTTGGAGATCTGAATCCTGCCTCCTGATCCGGTTAATGATGTCCGGTCTGGTATCAAGAACGGCATAGTCTTTATCAGGCCGCTGATAATATCGTGCCGATGATTTTTGCGTAAGCTCAATAGCTTCCTTTGTTCCGTTTACCTGGCTCAGTGCAGCATTTACATTAAACATCCATTTCTTATCCTTGAAATACTGTGTAAAATCAAGCCCGCCTGAAAATGCTGATTTATGCATATAATCATCGAGGTTAGCATCAAGATTTCTGTTTGTGCCTGTAAAAATACCTCCGACGATCGTTTTACCTTCATTAAAATCTTTCTGCACCCGTCCGACAACATAGTTTGTCAGCGGCTCTACTGTTTCAAGGGTCCTTTCCCCCTCGTTATCAATCTCAGCTTTTTCCTCGCTCGTAATAGCTTCGACGAAACCCACCGATAATCCATCACTGGTTTTACCGGTTAGTTTAGCAGCTCCCAGAATTGTGGTGAAATTAGGTACTTCAGTATACATTCCATCCGAAACATCAGGATATCCCTGCGGACTACGACCAATTCGCCTGGAATAGAACAGGTTATCATTTCCAACATCCCCGTCGCCGATACCAATATTAAAATTGGTTATATTATTCCCTTCGATGAAGAATGGTCTTTTTTCGCTGAAATAAGTCTCATAAGCTGAAAGATTTACTTCCGAGGGGTCAGCTTCAACCTGGCCAAAATCGGGGTTTATGGTAAGGTCCATTGTCATATTGTTTGTGACTCCTATTTTGGCATCCAGACCTGCATTGAATCCATACTTTTTCCCGCTTTCCATGAAGGGATTTCCGGGTTCAGCTTCAAATGTTTCCAGTTTACCAACGGTATAAGGTGTAACATCAAAGATCTTTCGCGGCTTGATCTGCTCAAAGCCGGCCAGTTCGCCAAACAAATGTACGAGACCCGGGGCATCTTTGGGCATATGCTGCCAGAAGCTGGTCTCATTCTTCCTGTATAAAACTCTTGCCACCTGAAGCCCCCAGATATCGCCTGAATTCTTTTCAAATCTAAGCTGGCTGAAAGGGATCTTCATTTCAGCAACCCATCCTTCTTCATTTATGGATGTCTTTACCCACCAGTTTGGATCCCATGATGAATCCTCATTTCCACCGTCGTTTGTGAACATCTGGTCATATTTGACACCACTTGAGGTAATACCGAAAAGAAACCCGGTACGCAGATCGTGAAAGCTGTCAAAGATAATACCAACAAGATCCCCATCGGGATTATCACGTCTGGTCAGACGGCTTACAATACTGTCGGGACTTGTATCATATGCTTTAAATGCTGCATAAATGTTATCATCATCAAACAGGATCTTAAACTCTGTCCTCTGTGATACCTTGGCCCCGTTGTAAGGCTCATACTGGGTAAAATCATCGATCCAGGTTCCCTCCTTCCAGGTATCATCATCAAGGATGCCATCTATTGCCGGTACAATCGTAAGCTTTGTTGCCTTATACTGTTTCTTTTCAGGTTCCTGTCCGGTTACACCTGGAATTAAAAGCAACAGCATAAATAAGGGTGATCAGAATTCTTTTCATGTATCAGTTCTTTTGATCTATTGTCCGAAATAAGGACGGATTAGAATTCAATTTGATGCAAAAAAACTTATTTATAATCATTATTGATAATTGCATTTTCATCCTGTAAAACATATTAAGACATTTTAAACCATTTATACCCTGTTTTGAAGAATGAAATTTAAAATTTCTATCTTAGACTAAAATCTTAATGCTATGGTTTCACGCAGATCATTTATTGTAAAAAGTGCAGCTGTAACTGCGGCTGCCCTGATTTCTCCTTCCGTTTTAGGCCGGAACATCCTGCAGGGAGCAAATTCCCCGTTAAACGGGAAAAAAGTACTTTTTGTCTGGGGAGGATGGATGGGACATGAACCTGATAAATGCCGCGATATTTTTGTTCCATGGATTAAATCGGAAGGAGCTGAAGTGACAGTGTCTGATACTCTGGACGCATATACCAGTTATAATTTAAAGACCGATTTTGACCTCATTGTCCAGACCTGGACGATGGGGACAATTGCAGGCAATCAGGAAAAAGCTCTGCTCGAAGCAGTCAAAAACGGTACCGGGATAGCCGGATGGCATGGCGGGCTTGGAGACTCATTCAGAAATAACACCGAATACCAGTTTATGGTGGGAGGACAATGGGTAGCTCATCCCGGAGGAGTTATAGATTACAGGGTAAATATTATTGATCATAAGGATCCGGTTACAAAAGGGCTCGATAGATTTTGATATGCATTCAGAACAATACTATATGCATGTGGATCCGAATGTAAAGGTCTGGCAACTACAACCTTTAATGATAAAAGCTGCCGATTGGATCGGTGGAAATGTTGTTCCGGTTGTCTGGAAAAAACTCTATGGGAAGGGCAGGGTATTTTATTCCTCTCTGGGACATGTTGCTGCGGATTTCAGTGTTCCTCAGGCTCTGGAGATCCAGAAACGAGGTATTCTCTGGGCCTGTATGAGCAAGTATGAACCGGCTGAAGAATGGAAACAGCCAGTTTACGGGAAATCCCGATGAAATTATAATCATTTAAACACGGAGTCGCACTGAGTTTTGCGGAGTTACACTGTTTTCCTCCGTGGAACTCCGTGAAAACTCTGTGTAACTCCGTGGTAAAATTCAGTCGTATAGTTTTATAAACTCATATGAGTTTCCGGTATAATCCAGGAATTTAAGAAAGTCGGATTTTGAGATCACTATCGATGCTGTATTGACGTTGGGATGGAAAGCCAGACGTTCAGATTCATTAAGCTTTTCATCAATGAACAGATGAACATGGTTCTCTGTATCATTTATAAGCCCGAATGGAGATACTGATCCGGGTTCAACACCAAGGTATTTTTTCAGCCGCTGGTCGGAAGCGAAAGTGAGCTTGCCCTGGTGAAGCCGTTTCTCAAGATCATGGATATCAAGCTGCCGCAGATGTTCAAGGATTACAAGGTAATGCCTGTTTCCCTTGTGGTTCCTGAAAAAAATATTCTTGCACCTTCCGGAATTGTAATCTTTCCAGTGGATTTTTGCGTCCTCTATTGTAGCCAGAGGAGGGTGTTCATGATATTCAAAGCTTATTCCAAGCTTTTCCAGCAGTTCATAAAGTTCTTTTTGTCCTCTCATTCAAACAGTTTATCTTCATTATCTTCCCGGACTATAGCCAGTATCCTCTGACAGGTCAGCTGCCCTCGATGCATCCACTGCCAGCCTGTCGCAAATCTCATTTTCGGGATTGCTGGCATGTCCTTTTATCCAGACAAACCTTACTTTGTGGTTTCTGTATACTTTAAGAAATCTTATCCAGAGGTCGGGATTTTTCTTCTTTTTAAAAGCTTTTGATTCCCATTGGAAAACCCATCCCTTTTCGACCGAATCGGCCACATACCTGGAATCGGTATAAACCACAACCTTGCTTCCGGGGATTTTCAGGGCTTCAAGACCTGTAATAACTGCAAGCAGTTCCATCCGGTTGTTTGTCGTCAACCGGAAACCTTCTGATTTTTCAAGACGGTGTTTACCGGAAATAAGTACTACTCCATATCCTCCCGGACCAGGATTCCCGCTGGCAGCGCCATCGGTATAGATTGTTATTTCACCTGCCATTAAGTAAGGTAATGCCTGTATTTGTCAGGAAAAGTTTAATGGCAATTGAAAGAAGGATTACACCAAAAAACTTTTTAAGGATCTTCAGTCCGCTCTTGCCAAGTATCCTTTCAAACAAGGATGTCAGACGCAGAACAAGGTAAATCACTCCCATATTTAAAACAAGGGCAATAAAAATATTAATTGTCTGGTATTCAGCTTTTAGTGAAAGGATTGTGGTTATTGATCCGGCCCCTGCTATCAGGGGGAAAGCTATCGGGAAAACCGATCCGCTTTCATGCGAATCCTGCTTGAAGAGCTCGATTCCCAGTATCATTTCCATTGCGATAAGGAAGATTATAAAGGATCCGGCAATGGCAAACGATGAGATGTCAACTCCGAAAACACCCAGCAGCGGAGTTCCTATAAACAGAAATGCACAAAGTAAAATAAAAGAGACAAGAGTCACTTTTGCTGACTTTATGTCACCCGATTTGGATTTGATATCAATTATAATCGGGATTGATCCGGGTATATCAATTATGGCGAAGAGTACCATAAATGCAGCAAATATCTCCCTTAAGTCCAATTGCATATATTTAAATTTTAATTGGCTCAACTTTGTACCTCTCCCCAACCTCCCCAAGAGAGGTGTCATAGCCTGTGGTGGGAGAGCCGGGGGATGAGGTCTTATTCTACTACAGTCATTTCCTTTACCAGGTGACCTGCCCCTGAATAAATATCCATTATCCAGAGCACGTACCTTATATCCACAACTATTGTCCTCTGAAGTTCTGCCTCGTAAGCCACATCACCGCTCATGGCTTCCCAGTTACCGTCAAAAGCAAGCCCGATAAGCTCGCCGTTGCCATTCATGACAGGACTTCCCGAATTACCTCCGGTAATATCGTTTGTTGTCAGGAAACATACTGGCATATATCCTTTTGAGGATGCATATTTCCCGAATTCCTTTTTGCTGTTCAGATCAATAAGTCTTTGAGGAACGTCAAATTCATAATCACCCGGTTTGTATTTATCCACAACACCCTGAAGCGTTGTATAATATTTATATGTAACGGCATCCTTCGGATCATAATCTTCGACTGTGCCATAGGTAAGCCTCATCGTTGAATTGGCATCGGGATATAAAGTCTTGTCGGGTGTCATTTCTTTAAGGGCTGCGATCCAGAGTCTCTGGCCGGTTGTCATGTTATCGTCAAACTGGCTTAGGTTCTTTAGCAACTTCGTTGTTTACTTTGCTGATTGAACCTGCAAGAAGATAAACCGGATCATTCTCAAGAGTTTTAAGAACTGGTTTTTTCAGGAAAGCATTCAGCTTTGCTTCACTTGCAAATACTGATCTTGCAAACAGATCATCGACATACTTGTCAATGCTGCCTTTAAACTTTTTATCAATAATGCTGACGTAAAAATCAGGATGGAACTTTGCCGGGACATCATCCCTGTAAAGCTTCAGCATGGCCTTCATTGCTTTCTGATCGGTAGGAGGATTATAATCTTTATAGAATGAATCTATGGTTCCTCTTCATCCTGCCTGTTAAGATCTGCTACCTGGTTCTTATCGTCCGATTTTAATGCACCTGCCAGAGCCGAAGCAACCATGTTCATTCTCAGTAACTCGCATCCCTGGCTAAAGCACTCTCTTAAATATTGCTGTGCATTTGTGTATTCGGCTCTTCCTTCAACTGATGTACGGATCATATTCAGAGCCTCTCCATACTTTGCTTTACGGTCAGGATCAGCTGCAACCCATGTATTGAACTGATTTTCAATCTGCTGTTTCTTTCCTTTAACATTAAGCCTTTCAAGTCCTGCTTTCTGTCCTATTGAATATTTCCAGTAGTTTGATGATCCTGAGTATTTTGAAGCATACTGGATATTAACTTTCTGATCGGCCTGCATATCTGCCATAAGTATCTCCTGGCGGATGCCACGGATTTTTATCCTGTTCGGATGAGTTATCTTAAGAAGTTCATCAACTTCGTATGATGTTGCGTATCTTTGTGTTCTGCCCGGGTAACCAAGTATCATTGCATAATCTCCCTTGTTCAGGTCCTTTATTGAGACCGGCAGCCAGTGTTTTGGCTTAAGCGGAATATTATCCTTTGAGAAAGGGGCCGGCTTGCCATCAGGGCCTGAATATACCCTGAATACGCTGAAGTCGCCTGTATGGCGCGGCCATTCCCAGTTGTCAGTATCAAAGCCGAATTTTCCTATGGATGACGGGGGAGCACCAACAAATCGGACATCCGTATATCTTTCATAAACCAGAAGGTAGAAATAATTACCTCCATAGAAGGAACTTACTGTTGCCCTGTAATTAGTTCCCTCTGCAGCTTTGCTTTCAATAGCAGTACGTGCTTCATTTATTGCAGAACTCCTTTCCTGCTCACTCATCCCGGCTTTTACCGAGGACAAGTATCTGATCAGTGACATCTTCAATTCTTAAAAGGAAAGTAACTGCAAGTCCCGGATTCGGAAGTTCCTCTTCCTTGGTCATTGCCCAATAGCCATCCTTAAGATAATCATGTTCAACGGTACTGTGTGCCTGGATCTGGCCATAGCCGCAGTGATGGTTTGTCAGAAGCAGTCCCTGCGATGACACTATTTCACCGGTACATCCACCACCGAATATTACAATGGCATCCTTGATGCTGGCCTTGTTCAGGCTGTAAATATCTTCAGCCGAGAGCTTGAGCCCAAGCTCTGTCATTTTACCAATATTGAGCTTTTCAATTAGAGGCAGTACCCACATTCCTTCATCGGGCGCTGCCTTTAACCCGAGACCGGCAATAAGGATAATAAAAACTGAGATAAATTTTTTCATAATGTATGTTTTTAGGATTTTATAAAAAATAATCGTCAAAGATAAGTTTATTATTTAAAAAATATGTCAGGTTGCTTGTTGCTGGTTGCTTGTTGCTGTTACGATGATATTGTATTACTGGCCGAAATCGATTGCCAGCTGGGTATTGAAGAGGCTGAATGATTTCCTGTGATATGGAGTTAATCCGTACCGGAGCAGTGCCTCTCTGTGAAATGATGTCGGATAACCTTTATTCCTGTTCCAGCCGTAAGCCGGATATTCGTTGTGGATCTTTTCCATGTATTCATCGCGGAATGTTTTTGCAAGCACCGATGCAGCAGCTATCGAAAAATACAATCCATCACCCCTGATTATAGTTTTATACTTCAGATCCTTATAAGGGAAAAACCTGTTACCGTCTATCAGCAGGAACTGGGGTCGCTTTTCGAGGCCATCAACAGCCAGATGCATCGCTTTTATCGATGCCCTGAGGATATTTATTTCATCAATCCCGGCATTATCCACGAATGCCACTTTCCATGCAATCGCAGAATTGATAATCTCATCCCTTAGCTCAGATCTTTGTCTTGCTGTCAGTTTTTTTGAATCGTTCAGGACAGGATGCTTATAATTCTTTGGTAAAATGACAGCCGCAGCAAAAACAGGCCCTGCCAGGCAACCACGTCCGGCTTCATCACATCCGGCTTCGATAAGGTTACGGTATAGGTACGATTTAAGCATCAGGTCATTCTCATAAATAAAAGGTTAATACGGTTCAGGTCATAAATATACTAATTGTTGAGTTCCGGTTATGATTTGGAGAAGGGCTGGCTTATTAAAAAAAGTTCTAAATTTGTGCAAAATCCAAATGATGATAACTACCGAGCAGATAAAGAGTTTGTCGGAACGCCGTGATGCGTTGAGGAGGTATCTTTGACGTTGACGGCAAGCTTGAACAAATTACAGAAAAAGAACAGATAACCCAAAACCCCGCTTTTTGGAACGATCCTAAATCAGCTGAAGAACTTCTAAGGCAAATATCACACATAAAAAGCTGGACCACAGATTTCAGCAAGGTCGATCAGTGCCTTTGATGACCTGCAGGTAATCTTTGATTTTTACAGGGAAGGAGAAGCCTCAGAGGAAGATGTCGACAGGCAATATGATATTTGCATTTCGATGATCGAAGATCTTGAAGTCAGGAATATGCTTCAGAAAGAGGAAGACCAGCTTGGAGCTATACTGAAAATAAATTCAGGAGCAGGAGGTACTGAAAGCAACGACTGGGCTTCGATGCTTATGAGGATGTACCTTCGCTGGGCAGAAAGGAACAACTACACGGTAAGGAACTCGATTTTCAGGCCGGCGATGAGGCTGGTGTGAAATCGGTGACACTTGAAATTGACGGAGAGAGAGCCTATGGATATCTTAAAAGTGAAAACGGTGTTCACCGCCTTGTCAGAATTTCGCCATTCAATGCACAGGGAAAGCGCCAGACCACATTTGCTTCAGTCTTTATTTCACCCCTTGTTGATAATAACATTGAAATAACAGTCAATCCTGCCGATATTACCTGGGAGACTTACCGTTCAAGCGGAGCCGGCGGCCAGAATGTAAATAAGGTCAATACAGCTGTCAGGCTAAGGCATCATCCGACAGGTATCGTTATTGAAAACCAGGAGACCCGCTCACAGCTGAATAATAAGGAAAATGCGATGAGGATACTCAGGTCGCAGCTTTATGAAATTGAACTGAATAAACAAAGAGAAGAGCAGGCGAAGATTGAAGGCGAAAAGAAAAAAATTGAATGGGGATCACAGATCCGGTCTTATACGCTTCATCCTTATAAGATGGTAAAGGACCACAGGACAGGCCACGAATCGGGGAATGTTCTTGCGGTACTCGACGGAGATCTGAATCCCTTTATTAAATCATTTTTGATGGAGTCTGCCGGAAAATAAAACTCCCCCTTTGAAGGGGATCAGGCATTTTGAAGGTGACCCTTTGTGATCCTTAGTGAGACTTAGAAAAAATATTTTCACCGCTAAGTATCACAAAGTACATCACGAAGGTTATCACGAAGGGAAAGAACTAAAGAGGTATTATAAATTGAAACAGAAAAGACTATTTGAACAATTCCCTCCGGTAACAACAAAGGAGTGGATGGATAAGATCACTGACGATCTGAAAGGAGATGATTTTGATAAAAGGCTTGTCTGGAAAACCGGCGAAGGATTCGACGTCATGCCATTTTACCGGAAAGAAGACCTTGAAAACCTCAATCATGTAAATGCTTTTCTTCCCTTATTTTTAAGGGGAGATGTCCGCCAACCTGCTGACAGAGGGGTTTATTCATCGGATAACCACTGGCT
>CAVWCO010000015.1:0-8375 GCA_963753495.1 uncultured Bacteroidales bacterium | reverse complement strand
TAGATTACTTAGTATATGACAAAGACGCTAACACGTAGATTGTTAAAGTATTATGTTATTATTGTTAATGATTACACCTTCTTTTGTTAGTATAAAAAGTTGATAAACAACATATTATGAATATGCCACCAATACATTTTCTGACAATGAATATCATAGGTTAAAAACAAAGTTACATTTTTATCAGATACGTCGAAAGAGATCTTTGGTGACAAAATGAACTTAGCCCGTTCAATATACCAGGAAGCGCACTACAAAGTATGAAGGACAAATCAAACTGGAAGAACAAAAATCAATGGATTTAAAAAAATCTGATATTGAATATAATAAGATTTCAGATTCCCTCCCCCTGTCTACGCAGTTAGCAACCCTTTATACACATTTTTCATTTTAAATCTTAATGCGTTCATTATGTGTGAATTACATATTGTTATAGGGAACATTATTTATCGTATTGCATATATTACTTACTGCATCACAATATGTACTTATTACTGTTTGTCCTGCGGAATCACATAAATCCCCATTACAATTAATGATCCTGGGACTGGTAAAATGATAATAAATCCTGAAAGGATTTAACAGAGGCACCACTGTTTATTAATCTTCAGTCATATTCATGATCGCTCTGTTAAGCCCCTTGCAGGGCTTTTTCTTTGAAGACAAGAGGTTTGAAATATCAAACCTTTTAAAGGATAAGGTTATAACATTAATTGTTGAATCCGGAGTAATAGCAGCATCATATGAGTAATATAATTAAAGTAAAGATTGAAATAAGAGCAATTGAACAATAGAATTCAGAATGCAGAACTACTTACTTCACTATTCGTTTGTTCTTCATTCTAAATTATTAAGCTCCCTTTATGGTTCATTCCATTTGATTAACTTCTAAAAAGCCACTGAAAGGTGAAAACAGCCGTTTACAGCTACATTCAACCATTCGAAAAAGTCATTTGACTGGTTGTCAAAATATTGCAAACTTTGATATGATCATCTTTATCATTCGTTTTTCACAGGATTTAATGTGAGTGACGGGGCAGAGCTGTAATTAAGTATATTTGTTATGGTGGAAGTGCGGGATGGTTTCTGGTCCATTCATCAGGCAAAAAGGGGAGAGGTTAAAAAAGAACCGAAAGATGAACATGACGATCAGAATAGACCATATAAAATATTCGGTTGTAACAGACATTGATCCTCATTGCCGGAACCTTTAGATTAATCAATCTACTGTCATGGTTTTTAAGTTTCGTAAAAATGTTTTTGAGCTTACTTTCTGGCACTACCAGTGCCTGGGTTTTAGTCTTTTTCTTTTCAATGATTTACTGAGAAGCGGAGATTCCTTTTTTACATCTCCGGGCACACTGGTTTATATGGTGTACCTGTACGGCATTTTTTTCGGACTGACATTGCTTTTACGATATATCTACCGGCCCCTTTACAAATTAAAAAAATCACAGTTATTTTATTTCATTGTAATCTCAGCAGTATCATTTATTATTTCGGCTCTGTCGGTTGAATTACGCTATATTCTTCGGTACTCACTAACAGGAACCGGGGAAAGCTGGCTGCATTTAAATCGCAATTTTCAATACCTGACACTTATTCTTACCAGTTCATGGGTTTTCTTTGTCTGGGGTATCCTTTATTTCAGTATTAAGTACTGGCAGGACCTGAACAGGGAATATGAACGTTCCAGGGCATCCCTCCTTCTTGCAAGTAAAGCACAATTGCAGATGCTTCGCTACCAGATAAATCCCCATTTCCTCTTCAATTCACTTAATTCCATACAGGGACTGATGTACCAGGACCTGAAAAAAGCAGATCTGATGCTCACTGAACTATCAGAGTTTTTACACTACACATTGAAGTTCAATACAGACATATACGTTTCCCTTGAAGATGAGTTTGAGATCATTGAAAAATACCTGTTTGTTGAAAAAATACGATTTGACGACAGGCTTGATTATTCAATTCAACTTCCTTCTGGTTTAAGAAAAGAAAAGATACTCTGCTTCCTGACACAGCCATTTGTGGAAAATGCAATAAAGCATGGCATGAAGAGTAGTCCTTATAATAAGATTGAAATCGTTATTGAGGCATCAGTTGATGGACCGAATCTGGTAATAATTGTTACTAATACCGGCAAATGGAAAGAAAATGGGGGAGATGACTCAACCGGCATCAAAAATGTGAAAGAGCGCCTGGATAATGCTTATCCCGGGAATTATTCCCTGAATATCTCCGATGACAGAGGCATTGTAAAAGTTGAAATTAAAGTACCGCGAAATGAATAATCTGACCGCACTTATCATTGATGATGAAAGTCTGGCAAGATTCACGCTCAGAAACAAACTTGCCGATTTCCCTGAAATTCAGATTATTGGCGAGGCTGCTTCCCTGAAAGAGGCTGAAGAAAAAATAAAGGTTCTGAAGCCCGGGCTTCTTTTTCTTGATATTCAACTTCCTGACGGGTCAGGTTTTGATCTTTTCAATCTGATTGAATATAACGGGAGGGTAATATTTGTCACTGCTTACGACGAGTATGCATTAAGGGCTTTTGAAATAAATGCAATTGATTACCTGCTTAAACCTTTATCGGCAAAACGACTTAAAACGGCTATTGAAAAACTTGGTGAAAGTCTGGATGCTTCCCGGACAAGGATAATAAAACTCAACTACAGTGACCGCCTGATGGTGGAGCATAAGAAATCGGTCAATTTCATAAAGATCAGTCAGATAACACATCTAACGGCATCAGGGGAATATAGTTATATTCACACAAATGACGGAAGGGAGTTTATTGCTTCCAAACCACTGAATGAATGGGAAATAAAACTCCCGGATGAGAATTTCTGCAAAATCCATCGGTCAACGATATTAAATTTCGATTACATTGTTAAAATTGATCATAACATTACCGGTAATGCCGAGGTGATATTGCAGGGTTCACCTGAAACATTTAAGATCTCCCGAGATTATTATAAGAAGCTGAAAAAGAGATACAGCCTGTAACCTTTTTCAATCTCATATCCTCAATAAAAGATAGTGCCTGCAAAATTCTTTGTGCAACCTATTTCCATGGGTGCCCCGATTGTTATTATCATCCATACCCAAAACAACACAATATGAAAACTGACGAAAAAACAAATCAGGAATCCTTTAAGGTCTCCGGCGATGAGTTATTATCAAAGATCAGGGAAATTTTTAAAGAAGGGAAGGCAAGCAAGGTAATCATCAAAAACGAAAAGGACGAGACGATTAAGGAATTTTCTTTAAAAATGGGGGCGATTGGTCTTTTGGTGGCTCCTCAGTTGGCAGCGATCGGTGCTATAGCTGCAATTGCCAAAGATTGGACAATTATCATTGAAAAAAAGGTAAAGCAAGAGGAATAAAAGTGTCACAGTTTCCTGATCGTTGTGTCCCCTTATTTAGAACCAAGCAAATAACAATAATGATTGTAAGAAGTATTATTAATTATAGGAGATTAATACAATGAAAAAACTTCTGCTTTTTATTTTATTTGTGCCAGCTGCAGTTTCAGAAACCTGTGCGCAACAAAATTATTCAGATGAACCTTCTGATAACAAGACTTTTCCTTCAGGATGTTCGGTAATTACCATATCAAAGGGAGATAGTGTTTTTTTCGGGGGTAATGACGACTACATCAATCCGGATTCTTACTATTGGGTAGAACCAGGCGACTCCTCCAGTTATGGAGTAATCTGGATTGGTAAACCGGATGACCCCCAACAGGGAGTAAACGAAAAAGGTTTGGCATATGACGCAAACGGATTGCCAAGATTTGAATTAAATCCGCATCCTGAGCGGATCCCGGTAAAAGGAGAATACTACCATCATTATATCATGCAGATAATGCATGAATGCTCCAGGGTTGAAGAGGTCATCAGGTGGGCCAATCTCCATCAGCACTATCCGTATATGCATGACCAGCTGCATTTTGCCGATGCAACAGGCGATGCAGTCATTATCAGTGCAGGTAAAGACGGTGAGATGGTGTTCACACGAAAACCACAGGGCGATGGATTCCTGGTTTCCACTAATTTCAATGTGGCTAATCCTTCCAACGGTTTAGATTATCCCTGCTGGCGATATGAGAAGGCCAGTGAATTACTGAAACAGATGATAGCCAGGGAGGGTCCTGTCACTTACAAAGATGCCAGAGACGTCATGGATGCCGTCCATGTTTCTACAAGTTCCGGTTGGACTATTGAAACAATTTTAGCCGATTTAGTTCATGGAAACGTATATATATATTATTTCTTCCAATATGATCGTCCTGTTGTGTTAAATGTTAAATACGAATTATCACATCCGCGCGAACCCGGAGCACTCAGCAAGCTCTTCCCGGAGGACGTTCAGCAGGAAGCTGCCAGGCGATATCATGCAGCCCGGGCTAATCTGCGGACAAACTGGATTGTTGGTATATCCTGGCCTGTAATAGTACTGGTAAGTTTGATTTTGTTGTTCTTCAACAGGAGTCTGTTTAAAAAGGGATTCCATTTCTGGATAACCGCTGTGGTGATTCTGGGTCCGGTTGCTTTGATGGCAGGATTTTTCGCATTAAGAAGATCTAAAACTACTTTCTGTCGGAATACCATTATTGAAACGCTGGGAAACCTTATACCGGTTGTGTTCTCATACACTGCAGGGCTTGCAATTCTTATTTTAAGTAAGTTATCCGGAAATGGCAACTGGCAGATTCAGGTGTCCATGATGTTTGGTCTGCCAATAATTCTGGGATGGGTGTTCCATATGGTGTTTCTGGCTCCTGTCAGCCATAAAAATGCCGGACGGTTGTTATTGCAATGTCTCGCCCTGGTACTGGTAACAACCTTCATAGGTCTGGGAGGGATAATTCCTGTGGCTTTGCCACTGGTGAATAAAAGCCTGAATATGTCTCTTTTATTGCCGCTCTCTCCCTTGTCCGTAATGACCTGGTGGGCAATTGTCGTTCTGGGCGCTCTGCCGGGCGGATTTTTAATTTTCCTTTTTCAGCGCTGGGCAGTAATAAAAGACTTTCGATCATGGTAGTCTTCTTACGGCTGGTGAAGGGGAAATTATAATTCCTAAATGGGGGAACCTCTGGTGGTGGATACTGATCAGCATAGGCATTCTCTTTACCGGACTATTAATTGGTGTTGTATTGCTTAAATAATCGATTATGGTTAGCCCGGACTTTTTATCAAAGCTTACATGTAACCGTTGTAGTACAACAAGATAGATTAAGCCTGATGATATTTGTTTTGATATCAAGTTTTTAGGCCATGAAAACTAAATTGCAGTAAATCAAAGAATCTATGAGCAACTTTAATTCCTTTCTCACAAAACATCCCGTTTTGTCAGTGATTAGCCTGGCAATTAGCTGGCTTGTCCTGATAATGATATTTGCAGGTATTGCTGCAAGTCTGCTAAATAAAAGACTGGGAGATACAAGCACTTTAATTATTGGTCATCTCACTGGTATAATATGTGTCTTTATTCTTTTATGGCACCTTGGATGGTTAAAAGGTGCAGGCATCACCCGATCAGGCACATATCAGACCTGGCTTATTGCCATTGTCGGAACTGTATATTTTGCTCTTGCCTCGCTATATTCATTTTATGGAAATTTCTCATTTGATTACTCAAATCTGTTCAATTTTTCATCAGCATGGAGAATAATAGCAATGCAAGCAGTGGTTTGTATAGACGAAGAAATGCTTTTCAGAGGGGCAATTTTATATATTCTTGTCCGAAGCTGGGGAAATACACAAAAAGGAATATTTGGAAGTGTAATACTTATGTCAGCAATCTTTGCTTTGTTTCATATTATATGGTTTATTTCTTCAGGAATTTCCCTGGCTACAGTTTTTCTTTTTAGCTGAAGCAGTAATCATTTCAATTTGGTGGGCAACAATGGTCTTAAAGGGAGGAAGTATCTGGCCGGCATTTTTAGCTCATTTTGTTGTAAATACAGTTGTTGCACTCCAGGGTATTTCAGGAATAATAATTCAGCCTGATTTACAGGTCTATATAAAATTATTACTATTCAGTCTGCCCCTTGGAATTATTGGTTTCTGGTTAACATCAAGATCTTCTGATCATCAATCAAAGAAAGAAAACAAATAGCAAATAAGTAGCAGCCCAAAGAAAACCCTTGGCATCCTCGTTTGTTGGTTGCCCGGGTTATTTTATTTTTCTTGCATTCATCCTTTTACAAGATCACGGAATCGTGATTCTTTTCCTGATATTCCGGAAATATCCTTTAGTCGTGATTATAATCATAGGGTCTTCATGAAAACAATTAACCTCATTATTCTCATCATTTTAATTTCTGTTCTGCAATTGCAGGCACAGCATAATGAAGAGTATGTACCAGATCCAAGTCCTGTAATTCAGAAAAGACTTGAGCAATGGCAGGATTTAAAGTTCGGCCTTCTTATGCACTGGGGTCCTTACAGCCAGTGGGGAATTGTCGAATCATGGTCAATCTGCCCTGAGGATGAGGGTTGGTGTGTTCCTGACACGGTGAAGGATTATTTTAAATACAAAACCAGGTATGAAAATCTGGGAAAAACTTTCAATCCTTTGAAATTTGATCCCGAAAGATGGGCAAAAGCTGCAAAAGAAGCAGGAATGAAATATGTTGTCTTTACAACAAAGCATCATGACGGCTTCTGCATGTTTGATTCAAGATACACCGACTACAAGATTACCGGGAAGGAGTGCCCTTTTCATACAAATCCAAAAGCTGATGTTACAAAAGCAATATTCGATTCCTTCAGGGATGAAGACTTTTCGGTCGAGCATACTTCTCAAAACCTGACTGGCACTCTCCAGATTACTGGTGGCCGCAATTTCCTCCTCTGACAGAAATCCGAATTATGATCCTGGCCGCTACCCTGCAAAATGGAATAATTATGTAGAGTTCACACATAATCAGGTTATGGAACTTTGTTCAAACTATGGCAAGATAGATCTGCTCTGGTTTGATGGTGGTTGGGTGGAGAAAAGAGATATTAAAACACGGCCGTTCAACCAGGATGTAAAAATGGATGAGCTTGTTGAGAAAATAAGGAAGAAGCAACCTGAGGTGATAGTGGTCGACCGTGCGGTTCATGGCAAAAATCAGAATTATCTGACACCCGAAAACCAGGTACCTGAAAAAATGCTCCCATATCCCTGGGAATCATGCATGATACTTGGGGGTGGATGGTCATTTTCATTCAATGCAACAATGATGCCTTCAAGGAAAGTGATCCATATGTTAACGGATATTGTAGCAAAAGGAGGGAACCTGCTGCTGAATATCGGTCCCGGGCCTGACGGGACCTGGTATGATGAGGCATACGACAGACTCAGGGAAACAGGTAAATGGCTAAGCATTAATGGTGATGCAATATATGGAACACGGACAATTGCTCCTTATTTCGACGGTAAGCTTCGATATACCAGCGGAAAAGACGGATCGGCGTATATAATCTATCTGCTTGATGAAAATGAGAAGCTGCCTTCAAAAATAGTAGTCACGGGTTTAAGTCCGGCTAAAGGAGCAAAGATAAGCATGATTGGAATGAAGGGCAGCAATCTCAAATGGAATGCCGGAGTCGACGGATTCAGCTTTAGCATACCTGCATCATACCTTAATGCATTGCCTTCAGAGTATGCTGTTACGTTCAGGGTAAGCGCAGTAGATAAACGGTAATGGGACTGAAATCGATAATTTCCGCCTGATGCAATCTAATAAATTTCTGAACGCCAGATCTGTTCTGTATCAATAAAAATCAAATCCCCATCAAAATCTATTTGCATAAATCACTGAAATTTACTATTTTACTGACTTTAGTAAGGAGAGAAATTTCGGTTATTGTTAAATTATTAACAATCGGATGCAGGAGCCTCTTTCACCGGACCAGATTTTCATCAGGAAGCTGACTGATATAGCCTTAGCGAACCTTGAAAACGAGCATTTCGGGGTGAATGAACTTGCCCTGGAATCAGGTTTCAACAGCCAGCGTCCTTAACAGGAGACTGAGAAAGATAACAGGAAAATCGTGTCAGCCGCTTTATCCGCGATGCCCGTCTCGCAAAGGCCCGCTTTGGATTGCTCCAGGGATGGGGATTTACACAGTTGCTGAAGTAGGATATAAAGTCGGGTTCAACAGCCCGGTATATTTTACCAAATGCTTCCACGAATGTTTCGGGTATCCGCCCGGCAAGGTAAAAAAGAGGAGACCTGACAGATTCGGAATTCAGGAGGCTGACTGAGAAAAGTAATGAAAAGGGATCTGCCGGGAAGTTCCTTGGAAAACTGGCAACTTACAGAGCAGGAATAGTGCTTTTCATCGCACTGCTTGTTATTGGAGTGTATTATA
>CAVWCO010000014.1:0-132760 GCA_963753495.1 uncultured Bacteroidales bacterium | reverse complement strand
CAGATTACCGGATCATTTGAGGGGGGAGGAATAACTTTATCAATGCAGGGACGGGGAATGGAAGCATCCGACATCTCAAAAATAATTCTCCTGGGCCCGGGAGAAGCAAAAAAAATCAAAATTATTCTCGATACCCAGCCAAGGGAAATGATGATCAATACTCTTTTTGCCAGAAATATTCCGGGAGAAATAACCCTTCCGATCGATGAAATTAAAAAGTCCAGAAATAATTCTAATCAAACTGAAGGGGAAGAAACACTTACAGCATTACCTCCCTTTTCAGGTCCGGGAGAGATTGATTGTTGATAATGAAGATCCGGGATTTGACAGAGGCAGCCAGGGAACCCAGAGTCCTCTTAAAAAACTCCTTGGGATAAAAAACAGAAGAGGTAATGATACCAGCAGATCAACATGTTCTGGGCTCCTGAATACTGGCAGCCTGTGGTTCAGTCATCCTATTACGGAAAATATGTCCGGTCCTCAGTTTATACCCGCAGCGGCAAAGGCGACAGAACGGTGATATGGAAAACAGCTATTGACGGAACCGGATTTTTATGATGTCTACTGTTATATCGGAAAAACAGCCGACAGGATGGTTGTGCGTACCGGTTCGTCCGGAGGAGCTCCTCCTCCGCCAGGCAGAGAATCAGGAGGTGAAAACGTATATAAGGATATGCATTATAAGATTTACCATGATGAAGGAGTTGAGGAGATCACTGTTGATTTTGAAAATGCAGAGGCAGGATGGAATATGCTTGGCCGTTATTACCTCTCCTCCGACACTGCGAAGGTTGAACTTACCAATCAGTCTTCAGGAAGAATGGTGATCGGGGATGCAATAAAATGGGTGAAGGCGAATTAACGGCACAAAGGCGTAGAGGCATAGGCATACAGGCGATGAGAGCAGATGCAAGACTGCAAGACCGCATGAGCGCAAGACCGCAAGACTGCATGACTGCAAGACTGCAAGACAATGAAAACAGAACAATCGAATTAAGAATAATAATATGAATATGAAACAATTTATAATAAGAAGGGGGACTTGTCTTTTAATGTTTCTGATCACCGCAATATCAGTCTTCTCCCAGCAGGGACTTACACTTGAACAGTCTCTCAGCATTGCCGAATCGAACAGCCCCGATATGAAAAGAACAAGACTTAACCTGATAAGGAGCCAGGAAAACCTGAATGCACAGAATGCCGCACTGAAATCAAATTTCTCCCTTTCACTGAATCCGATCGGCTACAGCCAGAACAGGGCATTCAATGAACTCATCTCCAAGTGGAACTCAGTGCAAACAACTGAGAGCTATGGACAATTCACAGTTTCCCAGCCTATTGTCCTGACAGATGCAAGGATTTCCCTTATCAACAGGTTCGGATACAATGATTCATACAGCGAATACTCAAATACCACCACAAAAGGATTCAGCAATAACCTCTCACTTAATCTCGATCAGCCCCTCTTTACATATAACCGGACAAAGCTTCAGCTGAAGGAACTTGAACTTGCACTTGAAAATGCACAGCTCAACTATGCCATTCAGCTTCTATCCCTTGAGAAAATGGTGTCACAGGCATTCTATTATGTTTACCAGCAGCAGCAGAGCCTCGATATTGCAAACCAGGCATTCCAGAATATGCAGAAAAGCCATGAAGTATTAAAAACAAGGTGATGCAGGGATCTCGGCACGCGAAGAGATGTTCCAGGCAGAACTTAACCTTGCCACAGCAAAATCGGATTTTGAAAACAGCAGGTTTCACTTGAAAATGCAAAGGATGATTTCAAGCTCCTTATCGGCATGAGTCTTTATGATGATCTGATTGTCCTGCCCAATATTGCTGTTGATACAGTTCAGGTCGATATTGCTTTTGCCATCGACCAGGGACTGGCAAACAGGATGGAACTGAGGCAGCGCGAAATCGATATTGAGACTGTCGCAGTTTGATCTCATCCAGACAAAAGCGCTGAATGAATTCAAGGGAAACCTCGGCCTTTCTTTCGGTCTTTTCGGTGACAATGAAAATCTCGAAGATGTTTATGCAAATCCTACTGATAATGAAGATGTTTCACTTTCTCTTACAATTCCCCTCTGGGACTGGGGAGAAAGAAAATCGAGGATCAAAGCCACTGAAGCCACTATCGAATCAGCAAATATTTCTTTTGAGGAAGAAAAAAATAATATAATCCTGGGTATAAGAAAGGTTTACAGGAATCTGCTCAATCTGCAGAATCAGATCGAGATTGCCAGGCAGAATGTCACAAATGCCCAGCTTACCTATGATCTTAATCTTGAAAAATATAAAAACGGTGATCTTACCGGTATGGATCTGAATATTTTTCAGAACCAGCTTTCGGAAAAACAGCTTTCATATACCAATTCACTTATCTCTTATAAGCTTGAACTTCTGAATCTTAAGATTCAGACTCTTTACGATTTTGAGAAGAAAGAGCAGGTGTACACCGGTAATGACATTGGAAAAATAAAAATAATCAATAATAAAATGAAAAAGATATTTTAATCTTATTCGCAGTTGCATTATTACTGATAGCCGGCTGCAGGAACCAGGATCAGAACCTTACTGCTGATGTTGAAATACCTGTTTCAGTTGAAGAACTGAAACTGAAACCGATCGAAGAATTCATTAATACAACCGGAACTGCATTTCCCAAAGGGTGAAATAGAGCTGAAATCAAAAATACCTGCATCATATTTCCTTGAAAAAAATCCTCAGACCGGAAGATTATGGCAGCTGGGCGACAAGATTAAAGCCGGTGCTCTTATTGCACGGCTTGAGGACAAGGAATATGTAATTCAGTCAAGATGGAGACCAACCAGCTTAACCTGGAGCTTATGGAAAGCGAACTCAGAAAGCAGGAATCGCTTTATGAAAAAGGAGGAGTTACCCTGAAGGAACTCAAGACTGCCGGCATTAACTATGAAAATGCCAAAACCACGGTGGTGACTTCAAAGCTTCAGCTTGAGAAAACAAGGATTGTTGCTCCGATCGACGGAGTTATTGTCGATCTGCCTTATTATACCCAGGGAACCCAGATTGAAACCGGTGTTACAATTGCTAAAATTATGGATTACAGGACAATGTATATGGATGTTCAGCTTCCTGAAAAATATATTTCTGTGATTAAACCCGGACAGATTGTTAAAACTGACAAACTATACAATTCCCGATGATACCATCATCGGAAACATAACCCAGTTGTCACCTGCAATAAATGCCGATACCAGGACATTCAAGGGCAATATTTCGATCAATAATCCAGGATCTATCTTCTGCGCCCGGGAATGTTTGTAAAAGCTGATATTGTCACAAATCATAAGGATTCAGTGATTGTCATTCCCAAAAATATAATCCTTTCACGCCAGAGAGGGAAGACAGTATTTATTGTCGACCGGGGCGTGGCTGCTGAAAGAATAATTGAGACAGGGCTTGAAAATATCACCGAAGTTGAAGTGACAAGGGGTCTGGAGAAAAATGAACGGGTTGTCACAAGTGGTTTTGAGACTCTCAGCAACAAGTCGAAGGTGAAAATCATTAAATAACCGACATGAACACTATTGCCCGATTTGCTGTAAAATACCCGGTAACGGTACTGATGCTTGTCCTGGGGATTGTTCTTCTGGGATTTATCTCCTTCGGAAAGCTCGGGACCGATCTGTTCCCCGATCTTAATAATCCGAAGATCTATATTGAGCTTAAGGCCGGGGAAAAACCTCCTGAAGAGATTGAAAAAAATTATGTCGATCAGATTGAATCCCTTGCAATGCGGCAGAGTGATGTTGTTCAGGTTTCTTCAGTTTCACAGGGGAGGATCTGCCATCATTACTGTTGAATATGACTGGAACAAGGATATGGATGAAGCATTTCTTGATCTTCAGAAAGAGCTTAATTCATTCAGTCAGAACTCTGATCTTGAGAGTTTTACAATTTCACAATATGATCCGAATGCTTCGCCTGTAATGATCGTCGGACTGAAGAATGACAGGATAACCAATATGGATGAACTCAGGAAAGTTGCTGAAAACTATATCCGGAATGAGCTTGTAAGGATTGAAGGTGTTGCCGATGTCAGGCTTGTCGGGAAGGAAGAGAGCGAAGTTGTAATTGAAACAAACAAATATTGCTCGAATCATTCGGTCTCACTTCCGATGGCATTGCTGCCCAGATCAGCAACTACAACAGGAATGTTTCAGGAGGATCAATTGTCGATATGGGAATGAAATATGTTGTTAAAGGAGTAAGTGTCCTTGAAAATATTGAGGATCTTGAAAACATTATTGTCGGATTCAAACAAACCTGCACACTGTTCAGCACTCATCGGGTCAGGCAGGCGAATGCTGCCTCATCCAGTGAAAGGGTCCCTGTTTATCTGAGGGATGTTGCAAAGATCGGATTCGCAAACAAGGATCCTGAAAATATTGTCACAATTAACGGTGAAAGATGTATCGGCTTTCAATTTACAAAGAACCGAAATTCAATACTGTCGATGCCGTTAAAAGCCTTGACAAGGCATTTCGATGAACTTGGCAAAGCATTGCCCGGTTATGAATTCATAAAAGTGCACGACCAGGGAACATATATTCAGAATGCAATCGGGGAAGTAAAGAATACCCTGATAATAGGTATCTTTCTTGCCGTTGTCATTCTTTATGTTTTCCTGAGAAGGATAGGGACAACCCTTGTGATAAGTGTTGCAATCCCGATTTCGATCATTGCCACTTTTAACCTGATGTATTTCAACCATCTGACACTCAATATAATGACGCTGGGAGGACTTGCCCTGGGAGCCGGAATGCTTGTGGATAATGCAATTGTGGTTCTTGAAAATATTACACGGAACAGGGAGGAAGGATGTCCCTGCTGGAGGCTGTAATCACAGGAACCGGTCAGGTTGGCGGAGCAATAACTGCATCAACAGTTACAACAATTGTTGTGTTCCTTCCAATCGTTTACCTTCATGGAGCTTCAGGCGAAATGTTCAGGGATCAGGCATGGACAGTTGCTTTTGCTTTGCTTTCTTCGCTTTTTGTTGCCATGCTTGTGATCCCGATGCTGGTTTCGACACTTTTCCCTGATAAAACGAAAAAAGCTGTATCAACCTCCGCATTACAATTTAACTGGTATAAAGGGTTCCTTGAAAAGACACTCGAAAAAAGAAACCTGGTAATCATTTTTATCGGTTATCATATTGGCTGTTTCAGGATTGCTGATTCCACAGCTGGGAAGTGAGTTCATGCCAAAATCCGAATCAGCTGAATTCACTGTCGGACTGAAGCTTCCGGAAGGAACAAGCCTTGAAAGGACATACAGCACAGCAGTAAAAACAGAAGGCATAATCAGGGAACTTCTCGGTGAAAAGATTAAAATGATCTATACCCAGGCAGGTGAAGATAATACTTCAACCTTAAGCCAGTCTGCAGATGCAAAAGGAGAAAACAGTGCTTCACTTAAGATTATTCTTGCAGAGGAATTTGCTTCAGAAACTGAAAATGCAATTAGCCTGGTGGAAAATTATCTGAAAACCGTTCCTGAACTTGAAGCTAGCTTTTACAAGGGAAGAAACTGCTCTTCAGTCTGCTCTTGGAACATCCGAATCACCTTTTGCCCTTGAGATATCAGGGAAGGATTATAATGAGCTTGAAAGAATCCTTAATGAATCAAAGGCAATCCTTGACAAGAATCACAGGCCTTTATAATATAACAACTTCGATGGACGAAGGAACACCTGAAGTTGAAGTTGCAATTGACAGGTTTAAGACAAGCTATTATAATGTTACTGTTGAAAATGTCATAAACCAGATCAAGAGGTTATCTTGAGGGTTCCTCAGCCGGAAACTTTGAAAAGGAGGGCGAACTGAAGGATATCACAATAAAGCTTGGCGATATTTCACTTCACCAGCTGAAGGACCTGATGATTACTGCAGGAAATGTAAAAGTTCCGCTAAGCGAGCTTGCAGTGATAAATACAATTACAAGCCCAAGGGAGATTACCAGAAGAAACCAGTCAAGAACATGCTATATCTATGCAATGGTAAGGGACGATCAGGCCATTCGACAAGGTGGTAAAGGAGGCGGAAATCATCACTGAAACCAGTTGCTCTGCCTGTCGATTATAAAATGGAATTTACGGGCGAGGAACTTAAAAGAAAAGAATCAATGTCGAATCTCACCTTTGCCCTGATCCTTTCGCTTGTACTTGTCTTTATGGTGCTTGCAGCACAGTTTGAATCAGTAATTCAGCCTTTTGTTATAATGCTTACAATACCTCTGGCAGGTGTGGGAACCGTTCTCACTTTCATTCTTGCTTGGCAAACCACTGAATATGATGGCTTATATCGGAATAATTATGCTTGGAGGTATTGCAGTGAACAATGCAATTATTCTTATCGACCGGATAAATCAGCTCAGGGAAGACGGGAATGAGAAAAAAGATGCAATAGTTCTTGCAGGATCACAGAGTATCAGGCCGATCCTGATGACAAGCCTTACCACAATCCTTGCCCTTCTGCCGCTTACTATCGGAATAGGCGAAAGCGCCTCCCTCAGGTCTCCGATGGCTCTTGCAGTAATTGGAGGACTGGTTTCCTCCACCCTGCTGACGCTTGATTGTGATCCCATGTGTTTACTGGGTATTTGACAGTTTCAGCGATTATCTTCAGGGAAGGAAGAAAAATGTTTCTGATCCTGTGAAATTCTTATAAGAGAAGAGATGGATTTTATACTGAAAAGAAGGATCCTTATCAGTATGCTCTTCATCGGGCTCTCGATGCTCGGTTATGATTTCCTATAAGAAACTGGCTGTCGAGCTTATCCCGAATGCCCAGCTGCCTGCATTGTTCGTTCAGGTAGGCACTCCCCTCGAAATGGATCCTTCATATATTGAAACACAGGCAATTATTCCCATCGAAGGAGCAATCGGAACACTTGAGGGTGTTGAAAAGATCGAATCAAATATCACCTCAAGTTACGGGACTATAGTAATTTATTACATTAAGAATGCCGATCTGAAATATGCAAACCTGAAGCTCCAGGAGAAAATTGACATTATTAAAAGCACTATCCCTGAGGAGTTTATTATCAATGTGATAAAAATTGATCTTGAACAGCTTACAAACCAGTTCATGTCGCTTCAGGTGAGAGGTGAAGGAGGGATTGACAGGATCAGGAATATTGCCGACAGGGAGATCAAGCCAGAACTTGAAAATATCGATGGAATTGCAGGTGTCCAGGTTTACGGAGGCAAGGAAAACTCCATCGAAGTCAGGCTCAACAAAAAAGCCTGCAAATCTCTTGGCATAACGATCGGACAGATAAGCACTCTTCTTAATAATAATGGCAGGGAGAAGACTTTTGCAGGAAAAGTTATTGACGGGAACAATGAACTCTATGTCAATATCACTTCAGACATATACCGATGTCAGGGATATCGGTAACATAATTGTAAGACAGGATGGACCTGTTTTGCTGCGCGATATTGCTGAGATCTTTTACGGGGTAAGGAGCAGAGCTCTTACAGCAGGGTCAACGGACTGGATGCGGTAACACATCAACCTTGTTAATGACAAGCAGGCCAACCTTATCGAGCTTTCACATGCAGCAATCGACCAGGTTGAGAAGCTCAACAAAGAGCTCGCCTCTTCAGGTGTGGAAATTGTTGTTCAGAACAACAGTGCTGAGACCATGGAGGAGAATATTAACCAGATAATTAACCTGGCTATCACCGGAGGATTGCTGGCAGTTTTGATTCTCTGGTTCTTTCTCAGGAATATCAGGCTTGTAACAATTATTGCTGTCTCAATCCCTGTCTCGGTTTATACTGCATTTAATTTCTTCTATGCATTTGATATTACAATCAACAGCCTTACACTTGTCGGAATAGCTCTTGCAATAGGCATGCTTGTCGATAATTCGGTGGTGGTGCTTGAAAATATTTACCGGCTTGCCGGATCAGGAAAGGACCCGGAAACATCTGTAAAACAAGGAACAACGGAAGTATTGCGTGCAATTTTGCTTCAACGCTTACAACTGTAATTGTATTTTTCCCTTTCATCTTTTCCACCAATTTCCTGGTTAAAATTATCGGGAAAAATATTGGTGTTTCAATTATTTCGACCCTTCTTGTTTCACTTGCCGTTGCCATTGCTGTTTATACCGATGGCAACATTCTACTCCTTTCAGGATCATCTGTCGGCAAATTCGGAGATATTCAAGAAACTCTCGATTCACGACAGGCTCATCCAGGGATATCATCTTCTTCTGAAAGCAAGCATGAGAAAACCTGCCGCAACAATTATCGGCACACTGGTTGTCTTTTTTGCAGCTCTTCTGATCAGCCTTACCTTAAGCCTGAGCACAACAAGTGAAATTGAAACCCCTGATTTCAGGCTGAGTGTAACAATGCCGGCAGGTTCGACTCTTTAAAAAACCGATGCCGTTGTTGCAGAAATTGAATCGAGGCTGGCTTCAATTCCTGAAAAAGAGGATATTGTAAGCCGGATTGAAGAAGAACAGGCAACAGTTACAATCAATCTTCCTGAAGAGTGGGATAAGAAAAGCAAGAGAAGCCTTCCTGAGATAAAAAATGATATTTCGGAAAAGACAAAAAATATCTCCTCGGCCGAGATCAGCATGGATGAGATTTCCACAGGCGGAGGCTTCACAGGAGGAGGTGGAGGCGGTAGAAAACATCAATCCGGGGCAGGTTTTTTGAATCTGCTCGGAATAGGATCACAATCGGAAAGCGTGATCATCAAAGGGCAGAATTTTGAACAGATGAAGAATCTTGCCGATGATATCAGATCATATGTCGATGATCTTGAATCTATTAATAATGTAAGTATCAATGTCCAGGATAATAAGCCTGAAGTGCAGCTTCATTTTGATATGGATTACATGGGCAGGAATAATTTTACTCTTGTCAATCTGTCAGCCGCCCTGTCAACTTTCGGAAGGGAATATTCATCAGGAGCCACTTTCAGGCAGGGTACAGAAAGCTATGATATAATGATCAAATACGCCGGAGAGGATACAATCAATAATCCGGATCAGGAAAAAACAATCGATGACCTTAAACATCTCGAAGTAAGCAGTGCGAGCGGTGCTGTAATGGAAATGGAAGAGCTGGCCGATGTCATTTTTTCCTACGGCATGGGAAATATTCACAGGGAAAACCAGGAAAAAAGAGTCACAGTGACTTATAGTTTCAAGGAGAAATATAAGTTCATCAAAGGATCTGCTTGAGGGAGGCAGGGCCGAAATCGAATCAATTGTATCACGACTTAATATCCCGGCCGGAATCGCAGTTGAAGTTGTCCATGAAGAGAACCAGCTGAAAGAATTCTATAACCTTATCGGGATTGCATTCCTCCTGATATTCATGATCCTTGCCGCTGTTTTTGAATCGCTTGCCATACCGTTTGTCCTGCTTTTCAGCATTCCCCTTGCCGCGCTCGGATCACTTATTGCCCTTATCCTTACAGGCAATTCACTGCTTAATGCAAACACGCTGACCGGCTTCCTTATCCTTCTGGGTGTGGTTGTAAATAACGGCATTATACTTATCGATTATACAAACATATTGCGGAAACGCGGTTACCGGCGCTCAAGAGCATTAATGACAGCAGGAATGGCAAGGATAAGACCAATCCTTATTACTGCCGCCACAACAGTAATTGCAATGTTCCCTCTGGCAATGGGAAAAGCGGAATTTGTATCAGCAATCGGCGCTTCATTTGCAATAACAGTTATCGGGGGTCTTACACTCAGCACTCTGCTGACCCTGATCTTTATTCCGACATTTTATTCCGGACTTGAGAATGCCCTTGAATGGTTCAAATCGCTTGGCTGGAAGAACAAAGCCCTCCAGCTGCTTATTTTCGGCTTTCTTATATTCCTGATTTACACACATATCGATAAATTCCTCTGGAAGCTTATCACCACGATACTTTCGGTGATTCTGGTACCGGCAACAGCATGGTTCGTAATGAACAGCCTGAGAAAAGCCAGGGAGACAGTCATTCCGGCCGATGAAAACATCAATATTTATGTGCAGAGCCTTGTAAAGATCTATGAAAGGGAAAACAGGTGGGCCAGGGAATGGAAGGCGGGCGAAAAGATAAGGGAACGGCTTGGCCTGAAAAAACATTTCAGGCGATGGAAAGATATGACACAGGTTTCATGGCAGCTGCCATTGTTCACCTTCATGATCTACTTCACATATTTCTATCTCAAAAAGGGATTCTGGATCTTCCTGTTCAGCATTGCAACCTGGTTTTTCCTTTCAGCAATCTGGAACCAGTTCAAAGAACTTTTTACGAATCTTTCTGCAGATGGCAACAGGAAGTTTTTGAAGAAACTTATCCCGGTTACTGACTTCATTGTTTTCTGGATGATCCCTCTCCTGAACTCTGTTAATGTTCCAGCTGAAATGGGATAACATTGCTGTTGTACTGATCCTTGGATTTCTCTGGTTCACAGGATTATTCATATACAAAACCGGAATGAAGCTGAGCAGGGAGAATATTGATATCTACAGGCTTGAAGGAAGATTCAAGGGGATACGAAAGACCATCTATAAAGTGGTTGCAGCTGTTCCCCTGATCGGCAAAAAGAAGAAACCATTCAAAGCCCTGAGCTGTGTTTCGATGAATATCGGAAATGGAATGTTCGGACTTCTCGGACCCAACGGGGCAGGCAAAACAACACTCATGAGGATCATCTGCGGGATCCTTGAGCAGAGTTATGGCAAAGTATGGATCAATGGCCTTGATACACAGAAAAAAAGCGAGGAACTCCAGGGACTCATCGGCTACCTTCCACAGGAATTCGGCAGCTATGAAAATATGACAGCTCATGAATATCTCCATTACCAGGCCATGCTGAAGAACATTATCGATGTAAAGACAAGGGAAGAGCGGGTGACTTATGTTCTGAAAGCTGTCCATATGGAGGAACGAAGGCATGAAAAGATCGGCTCATATTCAGGCGGGATGAAGCAGAGAATGGGTATTGCGCTGATTCTTCTTCATCTTCCAAGGATACTGGTGGTTGACGAGCCTACTGCAGGCCTCGATCCGAGGGAAAGGATAAGGTTCAGGAATCTGCTGGTGGAACTAAGCCGCGAGCGAATAGTGATCTTCTCAACTCATATTATTGAGGATATTTCAAGTTCCTGCAACCAGGTTGCCGTACTTAATAAGGGAAAACTGAGATATCTCGGTAAACCTTCGGATATGACGAGGGAAGCTGAGGGCATGTATGGCAGTTCAGGATCCCTGCGAACGGAGTTCGGAAAATTTGTTGAAGAGCACCTGGTGGTGCATCATATGTCAGAGGGCGACAAGGTGAGGGTAAGGGTTATTTCAGAATCAAAACCCTGGGAAACAGCTGTTAACGTAACACCAAACCTTGAGGATGCTTATCTGTGGCTGTTACAGAAAGAACATAGAATGAAAATAACATAAGTAATACATGATACAACTGAACTGTACAACTGAAATATTATAACAATTATTAATCACCTTAATTACAGAAAATGATACTTTATAATCTGAGGATCATTTTCGCCAATAAATTCATCTGGTTTCTTGCAGGTGTCGATCGTCTTTTACCTCGGGTTGTCGGTTATCTATGTTTTTTCAAACGACATATCAAGAATGTCCGATCTGTACGGCGTTTTCATCTTTTCAGGAATTCTGCTGGTATTCTACCCTTCGGTTTTCGGTATCCAGAACGACCAGGATGCAAGAACTATCGAAATACTGTTCGGCATTCCCAATTACAGGTATAAGGTCTGGCTGGTAAGGATAATCCTGATTTTTATAATTGCCTTCCTGATTATGCTGGTATTTACATTTCTTTCTTCCATCCTGATAGTTAAGTTCCGGGTTGTTTATGTCACTTTCCAGGTTATGTTGCCGGTTCTGTTCCTCGGGATGATGGCATTTATGCTTTCAACCGTTATAAGGAATGGCAATGGAGCAGCAGTAGTTATGATCATATTCGGGATGTTTTTTCTGATCCTCCAGGAGCCGCTACGCAGAAGCCAGTGGAATATTTTCCTTAATCCATTTGATCCGCCCTGGGATGTAAATGAAACAACCTGGGCGATTATCACCCTCAAGAACAGGATAATCCTGATTACCGGTACAATATTATTTCTCCTTGCAGCCCTGTTCAACCTTCAGAAAAGGGAAAAATTCATGTAGGATTATTGTCGTGCGGTCGTGAGGTCATGCGGTCGTGCGGTAAGTCTGAAAGCGAACAGAAAAATAATTGAAAACTACTGTGAAACGTAAAATAATGATGAGGAAAGCTCCAAAAATTACTGATAAGCTGGTTAAAGGCTTAGTTACCAGAGGAATTAAAGCAGAAGAGTTTACTATCTCCGGGATAAGATAAATTCATTCGTCGGTTATTTCCTGAAAGAGTAACATTGAATGCCATGGGAAACATCCAGGATTAACCTAGCTCCTCAAAAGCTATTCTCGGTGTCACTCTGTGGTTCTCCGGATTTCCTCTGTGAAAGTTTTTCATTCAATTGTTGCGCAAATTCATTAGATTTGGGGAAATCCCCGAGAGGCTTGCGGCTTGCGGCTTGCGGCGTGGGGTGTGCGGAGTGGGGTGTGCGGAGTGGGGAAAGAAAAACAAACAAGCAACCAGTAACTTTTAATAACCATTTCAAAAATCAATAATTATGAAAACCAGATCCTTACTAATCACGATGCTAATGGCATCATTTGTCAGTCTGAATTGCCTGGCACAGGAACCGGCATTTAAAATCTCACTGGCCGAATGGTCATTGAACAAAAGTCTGTTCAAGAAGACTATTACAAATATGGATTTTCCCGAGAATTGCAAAGGAGACCTACGGCCTTGATGCCGTGGAATATGTTTCCACATTCTTCAGGGATAAGGCTGAAGATATGGAATACCTTACCAACCTGAAGAAGGAATGTGAAAAATACGGCGTTAAGAGCCTGCTGATTATGGTCGACGGCGAGGGAAACCTGGCCGACACCTCGCTTGCAGCAAGGACCAAAGCTGTTGAGAATCATTACAAATGGGTAAAGGCAGCAAAATTCCTGGGTTGTCATTCAATAAGGGTCAATGCAGGAGGCCGCGGCACCATGGGACAGATGCAGGCTGCAGCAATTGACGGTTTAGGAAGATTATCGGCCTATGCAGCAGACTACGGGATTAATGTAATAGTCGAAAATCACGGAGGGAATTCCTCATACGGGAAATGGCTTGCAGAGATCATGAAGGCTGTCAACAGACCCAATTGTGGAACGCTGCCTGACCTTGGTAATTTTTATGAATACGACCGTTACAAGGGCGTTACAGAACTGATGCCTTTTGCAAAGGGAGTAAGCGCTAAAACCCACGATTTTGATGAAAACGGGAATGAGACCCAGATCGATTATGTTAAGATGATGAAGATAATATACGATTCAGGATTCAGAGGATATATCGATGTTGAGTATGAAGGTACCAAGCTTAGCGAGGATGAAGGGATAAAGGCAACGATAGCGCTCCTTAAAAAGGTTTTTGAGCCATATAATAAGTGACTATTTCTTAAGGCACCTCACTGATTCTCCCCTCTGCCTTGGACTGCTGCTCCTGCCTAAATTGCCATTTAGGGCAAGATAGTAGTCGACGGCAGTGAGAGCTTTGCCTTCTGTTGAACTCCACCAGGTACCAATGTTGCCAAGGTTTTTGAATGTTCCGTTCTCAATCCTGTAGCCTCCGGGGAGACCTGTAAAACCGGCATCATTGGTTCCATTGTTACCATCGACCCATCCGCTGGTGCTTTTTATTTTATTGCCGGCTGCCTGTCCTCCCAGGTAACGAGTCAACTCTGTCCAATCTGCATCCCCTGCCAAAGTCCAGCCAGCCGGAGCTAATCCTCTCGGGTCGTTAACTGCATACCAGTTGTACAGCTTGCCATATTTTACACCATTTTTCGAATCGTTATTATAGTAACACCATGCAGGTTTCCCCGCCTGTCCGGCTTCCACCCATTCATTATTGGTTTTTGCCTCAGGAATTGAATCGCCATTCCTGAAGGTGTCTACATTAAGGTTAGTTAAAGCCCAGTATTGTGTGCCGATCTTTACAGTTCCGACACTTTTACTATCGGCCGCTACAGGTTTTGAACCCGTGGAGGTGGATTTTGGCTTGGTGGCAGGCTTTTTCTGTGTAGTTTTTGTTTGTGTCTGTGTAGTTTTGGTTTGTGTTTGGGTAGATTTCGTTTGAGTCTGGGTAGATTTTGTTTGTGTCTGAGCAGATTGTGAACTTACCGGAGCAGACGCCGATCCACTCATATTACCTGTATTACCTGACATATTTCCATAAGAAAATAATAGCATGAAACCACCAGATATTATGATTAACGTTTTTGCCTTTTTCATACTGTTTTCTTTAAACTGATTAACAGATATTAAACGTATACTGAATGACTTTATTACGAAAGCAGGGGCGTTGCATGCAACGCCCCTACCATGAAAATTATAGAGTTATGCCGATAGTGCAGCGCCGATTGCCGTGGCATATTCGGCATCAGGAGGAAATTCAAAGTCAATTTCATACATCCCGGAGACATCAGCCAGAATTTTCTTTCCGATCGGATTGTTACTGCCATTGCCTGTAATAACGACAGTATGATTGTTTTTGCTTTTTGCTGCAAATACTGATACCATTCCGATGACCTGATATGTCAGATTAATAATTCCAATTGCCAGATCTTCTTTTGATGCGATATCAAGCATTTTGCCAAAATTGGATGCTGTAAATTCCTTGTTTAAAAATCCGATATTGGTTTCAGCTATGTCACCGATATTAAGATCTACATTATTAATATTTCCCTTTGATGCATACTGAATGATCGTATCGAAATCGGTTGTTTTCAGTAACTCTTTCGACAGTCCGATAATAGTTCCTCCGCCAACACCTGTTCCGCCCAGGTGACTTATTATATTTCCATTGACTTCAATAATTGCTGTACCTGTTCCGATGTTTGATATGATGATATGATCCTTTTTTGATAAATATTTACCGCCTGTGCCTATTGCTGTCATTTCATCAACCGTGTTTGTCCTGATGCCAAAAAGATTATCGGTGATCTTTGATGCGCCGGCTCCGGTAATATTTATCTTCTCAATATTTTCGAGCTTGAAATGATTTTCCATTATCATCTTGCCAAAGGCTCCTGTTGCCGATGTTATTGCATCGATGGCTTTGGTTTTTATTTTAATTATTTCATTCCCTGAACCTACTGCAGCCACTTTGGTTGTCGTACTGCCTATATCAATTCCAATTACCATATTTGTCTGTTTTTAAATGTTAACAGTTATTATGATCTGCTATTATTATCATTTTTCCTGCGATTTTGGCTTCTCCCCCTAAACCGAATCTCGATTTATCGGGATGAGCTCGCCGTTAGGCAATCCCCCTCTCCCAGAGAGATGCGGACTTTCGTAATCCGTAAGTGGATGGCTTCATAGATCAATGTCTCATATCTAACGCAAAGTAATATTAACTTCGCACCAAGGCACACAAAGAATTTTTTTCATCAGCCTCTTATCACTTTATTGTTTCAATATGAAAACTCCATTCTGGGCTGTCCCTATCCAGATATTATTATCGTTGTCGGTTTCGATAGTTGTGATCATGTCTCCGGCAAAAAAGTTCTTCAGGAGACTCTTCCCACGAAATTCCGTTATAAACATGCAGGACATACGAGTTACCATCTATACTTGCAGTCCAGCAATAATTCCTCCTGTCTGCTTTAATAGCAGTGAAGAAAGCAAGACGGGACGAAATAAAATCTGTCTCCAGTTTTTGCCAGCTCTTATCTCTGTATTCAAATAAGGCATTGGAGTTATCCAAAGATGAAGACAATCCAAAATCTTCCTGCAGGAAAATAATCCCTGCCGGGCCAACTGTAAATCCTATAACCCAATAAAAAGTCCCGTTTTCACTGCCCAGGCATTTCCATGAATTACCGGAAAACCGGTAGACATTTGTCCGGTTTACCTTTCCCATGGTAATAACGTATATAGAGCCATTGTGATCAATTCCTATATCATCAATGACATTCTGGTTCAATATTGAATTATCGGGAGTGAACTGTTTAAATTCCTTACCATCATAAACAACCAATCCTCCCAGATCATGTGCACAGCTGGAAAACCAGATCCGCCCGTCCAATCCGACCTCAACATTGCCAATATAATCTCTCGGTAAATTGGAATTAGCTTTAGTGTACCATATAATCCCGTTTTTTGTAAGATGTCCCAGCCCTCCCCCATTGGTGCCGATCCATAATGTTTCATCCCCTGCAATTGAAATATCAAGTATCGGAAAATCGAGGGTATAGGTCATCTCCTCACTGCCATTTTTATAAAATAGATCTTTCCCGGAAGCTATCCAGATGTTTCCTTTATAGGCAGGTTCAATGCAGTCGATGCGTTTGTTTTCCAGCAGCCTGCCGGTGATATCAAAACTGACTTCAGGAGAATAGTTTTTGAGGGTGTCTTCTTTTCTGACCAGTAAATTATCTTCGTCCGGCGGTGACTCATCCTTTTTGCAGGAACCGGCCATAAGCATTGATATAAAGAAAACTACACTTAATTTAAAACAGATACCAGAATTATTTCCCGGGCACATGTTAATACTCGATTAACTTTATAAACCAAAGTTAATAAATTCCCGGAGATTTTCTGTTCTTCTGGCAGGGGCACTATTTTGCTACCCGCTGATTACCCACTGTCTTTCCCGTGCAGAAATATTAAAATTCCTGTTCCAGAAGTGCCCTGAAATAAGGTGGTACTTCTCATATCTTGCCTTACTGATCGGATTACCCTCCATTACAGCCATGATAACAGGAACTGAATCGAAATCAATCTCAAATTCATCCCGCCCAAAATGCTTTGCATAGTATTTTGAAGGTTTGCCTATCGCGCTATGGACGCACTTAAATGCGATTCCTTCAACTTTGTTTTCAAAGTAGACTATATTCTTACCTGATGCAATCTTATTCAGTAGTTCATCGGTCCTGATCGTTTTCAGGATTCTTTTAATTGATGCACTTATCATATTATCCTGATATTAGTTTAACTCTTCTGCAGTAACTGTTATTCAACAATAAACTTATAATCTGCAGTAAAGATCCATGAAATTCCCGGATGGAGGCTTACATAATTATGTATATTTATTACATAATTCACACATTCATAAGGCAATAGTACGAGCTCGTGGCTTGTAACTTCCGGAGTATCTGAATACAAAACCACGACGAGGTTCTTAATCCGGTCCCGAAGGGACAACATGTGTTACAGGATAATGTCATGCAGGGGGTAATTTTGGTTATCGTTACAGGTAAATTAATTATTATAATATCCACTTTTTTTATTGTAACACAATAATTAATTATTATATTTGACTTTAATAAATACTAATTAAAATGGCTATAATTATCAATCTGGATGTGATGCTCGCAAAGCGGAAGTTGAAATTATATGAGCTTGCTGAATTAGTCGGCATAACTGTATCGAACCTTTCGATTTTAAAAACGGGGAAGTCAAAAGCAATTAAACTGTCAACCCTTGATGCGATCTGCAACGCGTTGAAGTGCCAGCCGGGTGATATCCTGTCGTTCAAAAAGGAAAAGGGGAAAAAGAAGAAGCGTTAAAGCATGGGCTTGAGTCTTTTCTTTTACCCGATGCTACCTGATTATGCTGCAAATGCTCCGGAATTTTGCAGTTGTGAATTCAGTTGTTTTGTGTGATGTAACTGCTGGTCCGATGTAAACTTTTTCAGGAAGGCTGAGAGTGAAAGTTGCATATTCCTTCCATGATTTTCCGTCGGTACCGGTATATCCGGTAAACTTATTCCCTACCCTTTTGAGCCGAATCCATGTATTGGGAAATGTAACCGGGAAATCCGGCGTGCCCTCAAACCTGGCAGGATAAATTGCTTTCATCTCGGCACCTGCCTGCTCACGGTACTGATATTCAAATCCTCCGTTGTTTTTATTGCGCGGACTGTTATCAGGGAAGATCTGAAAATAAATATGCCGGCTTCCGGGTGTCAGATCTTCACGGGCCATTAATCCGGCTTTGGTATACAGATGTGCAGCAGTAAGGCTTTCAACCCTGGCGGCGAAGTCAAAATCACCTGCTCTTTCAACATAAACAAAACTGAATTCATCCCTTACTCCCCACACATCTGCACCGCCTGCAGTAATGTCAAATCCTGATTCAGATAGAGTCACAGTTCCTGCAATTGCAGGATTTCCAATATCAGCATGTTTAAAATCTTCGGTCTTGAGGAGTTTTATTTTACTTGTATTCTGTACTGATACCGGACTATTATCCTGAGCGGACAAGACTCCAGTTAAGAGAATCAGCATTGAAATGGCTGCGGCTAAAGAGCTTTTTCCTGGCATGGTGGATCTGATTTATTTGGTAATCCAAATCTACAAAAAATGTAAACAGAAAATCTGAAACCGGCTTTTTAGAAAAAATTTGCTCAAAATGATTCCGGGAAAACAATATTCCTGATCTTTAATACTGAACTTGCTGTCGTGATACTCCTGATTATTGCTATGTCTGCCGGAGTCTCTGCGCCTGTGCTGACAGATGAATTATTAAAAAATCCTTGTTCCGAAAACAAACCTCTCGTTCCACCATGGATCATTCATTGAAGTGATGATCACTCCTTTGCTGGACGAAGTATGGATAAATTTATTATCCCCTGTAAAAATGCCCGAATGGGTTATGAATTTATTCGTTTTATACGATTTTATAAAAAAGACAAGGTCTCCTTTTTCAAGCTGATCCATTTCGGCTAAAATTTTCCCATACCTTGCCTGTTCTTCCGAATTATGAGGCAGATGAATGTCATGTTTTGCGAAAACCGTCACCAGTAATCCTGAGCAATCCATGCATTTCATTGTTGTACCGCCCATGCAATGGGGCACGCCAAGGTATTTTTGAGCGGTTTCAATGATCTCATCAACGGTGGTGTTTCGTGTATTTACCTCTTTTTCAGTACCATCAGCCATAAAATTGTTCAGCTTTTTCTTATCAGCAGGGCTTTCAATATTCTGAAATGATAACCCCGGATAAGCTTTCTTTGAGCATGAAACCATAAGCAGTTGAGATACAGCAACTAACAGGACAATATATCTTATTCTGGCATTAAACAGGACTTTCATCATTAAGGATTCTGCCATATTGTGGGGTAAAGATGAGGATTATTTTCTCATTATAAAAAACAGTATGCGATTATGCAGTTTTGCCGTTTCCCAGTTTTCCAGTTTTGCTTTGCAGACCAGCTTCTTCGACAATTGGATCAAAGATGGGGCAAGGAAACAAAATTTAACATTATTCGTATAATAGTCTCACATGTTTTGGAGTTAGGTAAAAGAATAATAATTATTTTGTCGCGGAATTTAAACCCATTACCCTGGTGTCTGTGAAATTAATCAGTCTGATCATCCTGAGTTTATGTTTTCCCCTTATCATCGCCGGGTATAAGCCTGATAGCAGAATGGAAACTCTTTCGGGGTATTCCGGGGAGGAAAGGATTGATGGTTACTGCACAGCGCTATATGGTTTACTCAGAGATGAAGGATCAAAGCCCGGCTATGAGGTTTATAAAAAAGCCCTCACCGGTTTCCTCAATCTGAAAGCCGGAAATAATATCGATAAAAACATCCTGACAATTATCGATTATTCCATTTCGTCAAATTTCAACCGCATGTGGGTAATTGATTTGAATAAAATGGAAGTGGTGCATGCCAGTCTTGTAGCCCACGGACGTAACAGCGGAGAAGAATTTGCCGGCAGTTTTTCCAACACCCCTTCATCATACAAGAGCAGTCTGGGATTTTATGTAACGGGCGAGACCTATACCGGAAAACACGGCCTGTCGCTGTGCCTCGACGGAGTTGAGCCGGGGATAAATGATAAAGCCAGGGAGCGGGCAATAGTTATGCATGGGGCGGATTATGTGAGCAGTGATTTTATCTTACGGAATGGCCGTCTGGGAAGAAGTTACGGGTGCCCTTCAATCCCCATGGAGGATCATGAGAGGTACATTAATATGCTTTCCGGCAAATCATGTATATACATACATTTCCCCGACGATAAATATCTGAGTAATTCCTGCATGTTCTCCATTGAGACGGCGCTTGATGAAATGCAGAGGTTTTTTATTGAGTCCGTCCGCCTGAATCTTGCTTTAATGCACTGATCAGCTGCCCGTCGCGGTCGTAAATGTCCTTTCCGAAATAGGCTGTTCCTTTGTCGTCTGCCCAGGCAGTGAGGTACAGAATATGCACCGGTACCGGATTTTTCAGAACAATGGTCCGTTTCTGGCCTTTGTCAATCGCCTCCTGAAGACGTTCCGGAATCCAGTAAGGATCATCCCTCAAAAGATATTCAGCCAGTTCCAGGGCGTTGTCTATACGAACACAGCCTGAACTGAATGACCTTATGTTCCGGTTGAAAAGCCCGCGGGAAGGGGTATCATGTATGTAGACATCATACTCGTTTGTGAACATGAATTTAATCTTCCCTAGTGGATTGCCCTCTCCGGGATCCTGCCGGATCATGTAAGGAAATCTGTCTGCAGATGCATGTTTCCAGTCAATTGAGGAAGGCTCCACTTCTGATCCGTCCATCCTCAGTATCTTCATATTCTTCTTAACCAGGTAAGCTGAGTCTTTAATAATATCCGGTATAACATCAAGCTTAAGTATCTGTGGCGGGACTACCCATTCGGGATTCAGTACCATATATTTCATAATCGCACTGAAAACCGGAGTCTGCCTTTTATTGCTTCCTACAATAGCCCGGGTTTGAAATGCCTGTTCATCGTTTTCAATTGCACGGAGCTCAAAATCAGCTGCATTCACCCTGATGTAACGGTCTCCCAGATCATCACTTATCCATCTCCAGCGTTCAAGATTGGCTTCAATTGTCCTAATCCTCTCCCCTATGGGTATATTCAATGCTTCTACCGTAGCCTTACCAACCACTCCGTCGGCTTCAAGCCCGTTCCTTTGCTGAAAAACAATTACCTGATCGTGCAGAGGCTGGTCAAACAGATCCTCATCCCCGGGATTGAAATCAATATATCCCTGGGTAACAGCAAGCCTTTTCCTCAGCAATGAGACATCAGGATGTCTCATGCCTTTCTCCAGTTTAGGCAGGTTCGTACTGAAACCTTCCCATCCACCCATTGTTTCAAGCTTACGGTATCCAGCTAATGCTTTTTTGAGATTAACATAATCATAGTGCGCAGGAGCCAGGCTCTGAAGTACTTCTGTTATATTGTTGGTATTCAGGGCACTGTCAATAAAACTATTCCAGTTCCCGCTAAGTTTTCTTCTTGAAGCTTTCCATTGCGGATCAATGATTTCCGGATCGGTCTTGCCTGCCGCCAGATGCGACGATAAAAGTAAAAATGCATCCGACAATAAAAGTTCCATTCTGTCAATATCCTCGATTTCAGGTTCATTTGACAGTACTATTTTTTCAGTCAGCCTTTCAATGTCCGAAAGATGGTAATCATCAGGTATAAGGCCATCAGCCGATGCATTGTAAATGGCAGTGATCAACTGTTCTGTTTTGTCCCTGTTGTCCCATACTGGAGAAAGAAGATCTCCCCCTTTTTCATATAAACGTGTTATGATATCAGGATTAAAAACCATCTCACCTTCCGGAGTTGGAAGTGCTTCATTGAGTGATTCAGTTACACCAGCGGCATTATCAGGTGATCCCCTTGAAATCCAGCCGGAAGTGCCGCTGAAAAACAGCAGGGTGGTCACTGCTATCACCATACCTGAAGCCAGATTAGTTGTTCTGTTTATTTCCATTCTGCCTGTGGCGCTTTTAGCCAAATGTATAACAATTTAGATACCAACTTGTTCTTCGGGATCTGCTTGTTGATGAATTGCAGGAGACATGTGTCAAAGGCCAGGATTATATTGACAAATCCATCCTTGAAGGCTTCGCTCGCTCGCTATGAACCTGGTTCTTTGGACCGGATCTTCAGACTTATTTAAAAAGATCTTTTTATTCATGATATTCTGACATCTCATCATTAAAAGATAAACAGGTTTTATTAGATTTGTATTCTGTTCATTGTCTTATCTAAACTTATTCTGAAATGGCTTCTACTAAAACAAGATCCAAGCTTTCGCGACGCGAATTTATGAGACTTTCAGCTGCTGCTGCAGCTGGGGTTTCAATTTTACCTGCCCTTTCATGCACTTCGACCGTCATTCCTTCTCCAATGAAACGACGTTTCGGACGGATTAATTTCGATGTTACCACAATAGGACTTGGAGGACAGGGTTCACTGATGTGGACCCCGGAAGGTATTGAACCTGTCGATATCATTTTAAAAGCTTTCGACCTGGGAATTAATTACTACGATACCTCGAATGCATATGGACCAAGTCAGATGAATTATGGAAAAGCCTTCCGGAAACTTAATCTGGTTCCGGGACAGAAAGGGTACGACCAAAAACTCAGGGAATCCATTTTCCTGACAACCAAGACGATGGTTCGCTGGGCAAAGGGAGGTTATCCGGCTCTTGACAACGTCCGGAACAGTACTGACGGGAAACATGGGGAAGGAGCAGTAGCTGATCTGAAACGCTCCCTTTCACAGATGTTTGGGAAAGATGATGGAAGCTATCCGGAAGAATCTTATGTTGACATGATTCTGATACATAATATTACCAATGCTGAAGAGGTTGATGTGGTGTATAAAGGTCTTGAAACTCCCCTTGATTTAAATGATAATTTTGGCGCTCTGGTTGCTCTTCGCGACTACCGGGATGGTACCAACATTACCGGACTGAATCCCAAAAATGAAAAGCTTGTTAAGCACCTGGGATTTTCGGGACATAACAATGCTCCTGTAATGATGGATATGATCCAGCGCGACAAATGGGACCTGCTGGATGGCATGCTGGTTTCGATCAATGTGAATGACCGGCGCTACCTTAATATGCAATACAATGTGATCCCTGTCGCACAGGCCAGGAACATGGGAGTGATAGCCATGAAGGTGTTTGCCGATGGAACAATGTATACCAAAGAACCCGGATGGTCAAGCAAACCTGAGCATGTGGTCAGATTAATAGGAACTGAATCGGTTCCGAGTAAACCTCTGATCGAATATGTACTTACTGCTCCGGGTATACATACACTCATAATAGGGACAGGTCAGGTCGATGATAATCCCCTTAAATGCCAGCTTGTTCAAAACTATTATGCAGCTCAGATTAAACCTGATGCACTGAGTGAAAATGAAAGACGTGAACTTGAGAAGATAGGTGCGCGGGCACGTAACGGAGAAACAAATTATTTCCAGCTGGCTGACGCAGGTTTAACTCCTCCGGGAAATGCTAAACTTACCAGGTCAGACGGTGTAAAATTAACATGGGATAACAGCTATGCAGGTAATGAACCCATAACGCATTATGAAGTAATAGCGATGGTAAAGTTATAGGGACAGTCCCTCATCTCCCGCAGGTTTCCAAAGATCCTTTCAGTTATCAGATCGCTTCCGGCAGGGAATTCAAAGTCGTTGCAGTGGATGCTATAGGGAGAAAATCCGCATCTGAAGTACTTACTGTGTGAATATCTGCGATGGGGTACGATGGATATTGTACGGGCGTTGCATGCAACGCCCGTACTACATTCTAAATTCTTATGATAATTTTGCCACGGAACCCGCCATTTTCAGCAAGCTCAAAAGCTTCATCGGATTGATCGAGGGTAAAGAAATGCTCAATTACCGGATAAAGTTTTTTATCGAGGAATAGTCTTTCCATTTCATCCATATCCTCAGGCTTTGAACGCATATTCGATGAGGTAAGCTTCTTCCCGTACGCGAGCTGAGCAAAAAATGATGATAAGAAGAGTAACGGCTTTATCTGTGTTGTGGCATATATACCACCTCGTTTCAGAAGCCTGCAGACATCTTCAAAATTCATCTTACCATAAGCATCCATAATTGCATCGAATTTTTTTCCGCTCCCTGCAAACTCTTCCCTGCTGTACCCCATTGTATCATTTGCTCCCAGCTTTTTAGCGAGCTCAACATTACCCTGACTGCATGCCGCTGTAACAATTGCCCCTTTTGCCCTGGCGATCTGGATTGCAAAATGTCCGACACCACCTGTCCCACCATTTATAAGTACTTCCTTTCCTGTGGTTACCATGCACCTTCGTAGTCCGTTAAGTGCTGTCAGTGCAGCAATGGGAAGCGATGCGGCTTCTTCAAATGAGATTGGTCCTGGAATAGCCCTTGCAAATTTCTGGTCAATTGCCAGAAGTTGAGCCAGAGCGCCCGGTTTGCCCCATATCACCGGAGTTGCACCATAGATCCTGTCGCCATGCCTGAATTTAGTTACTCCGCTTCCGACAGCTTTGACTACTCCGGCAAAATCAGATCCAAAGATGCGTGGAAACTTCGAGCCGCTCATTAATTTTGCAATTCCCCGTTTCACCTTAAAATCTACAGGATTGATTGATACTGCCTTAACTTCAATAAGTATCTGACCATTACCGGCTACGGGATCCGGAAAATCTCCATAATGCGAAACTTCAGGTCCGCCGTATGCTGTCGAAAAATATGCTTTCATAATTAAATATTTCTTTTACAATTATAACAATATTCAGAGAATGGCCTCAAAGGTTGTGCTAATTATTATTTTATGTGCGGTAATGAGGTTTTGTCAACAGGTAATCAGATTGGGTAATTAAACAGACCCTGGTATTAAATAATCCGTTAATTTTGAAGTGACAGGGTTGTGTCAATAAATTATGAAGGCCGTCACAGTAAAAGAAATCAGTCAGGAGTTACTTAACCTGACACCAAAAGAGCTCCGTGACCTCTGTCTCCGGCTGGCAAGATTCAAGAAAGAGAACAAGGAGTTAATGACTTACCTGCTGTTTGAGTCATCAGATGAGGCATCGTATGTTGAAAGTGTAAAAAAAGAGATCGATCTGCAGTTTGAGCTGGTAAATAAAAAGAGTTATTACTTTATTAAAAAAGGTCTTCGCAGGATCTTGCTCAACACCAGGAAGTATATCAGGTATTCACATAATAAGAAAACGGAGATAGACCTGCTTATCTATTATTGCTCAAAACTGAAGAAATTCACACCCTCTGTTCAGAGGAATGCTGCACTCCGGAACCTTTATTTAAAACAAACCTCAATTATAAAGGAAAAACTTGGTACCCTCCATGAGGATCTGCAGTACGACTATGGGCTGGAGATTGAGGCATTGGACAGCTGAGGTAACCGGTCGTGCAGGTCAGGCTCTGGTAAATTCTGATTAAAAACCTATATTTACAGATATAATAATAATGATCTATAAAACCACATGAACTATGAAAACCGAGAAAAGACGCACATTCATAAAGAAATCTGTAATTGCTTCGGCAGGTCTGGCTTTCGGAGCACCCGCATACATAAAAGGCTTTGCGCAAACAAAGCCAAGCGACATGATCAATGTGGGAGTTATTGGAATAAATGACCGGGGAGGATTATACAGAGGAGGCGGGCATACGGCAAATTTTACAAAGATAAAGGATACCAGAGTAGCTGCTATTTGCGATTGTGTTGAATACCTTCTGCCAAAAGCAGTAAAGGATATTGAGGATCTTGGCGGGACAAAGCCTGCCACCTATACAGATTACCGCAAAATGCTGGAGGATAAGGACCTGGATGTTATAACAATTGCAACTCCTGATTACTGGCATGCACTTATGACAATAAATGCCTGCCAGGCAGGAAAAGATGTTTATGTGGAAAAACCTATTTCATACAACATCGACGAAGGCAGAAAAATGGTTCAGGCAGCAAGAAAATATAACAGGATAGTCCAGGCCGGTACCCAGAGAAGAGCTAACAGGGTCACCATGAAAGCTATTCAGATGCTTCGCGAAGGAGTTATCGGAGATATCTACATGGGCCGCGGCACTGTATATCGTTCACGTCCGAGCATTGGCAGAAAACCCGACGGCGCAGTTCCCCAGGGTGTCAACTGGGATCTTTACAGGGGACCTGCACCTATGATCCCTTTCAACGAAAACCATTTTATTTACAACTGGCACTGGTATTGGGATACAAGCACAAGCGAATTCGGGAACAACGGCACACATGCCATGGATGTAATCAGGCTTGGAATGAATATCAATGAACATCCTGTGAAGATAGCCTGTTGCGGTGGCTTTTATGCCTTTGCAAGTGAATCAGACCAGGAGGTTCCAAACTTCCAGGTTGCAACATTTGAATATGCCAATGGCTCGGTCCTTGAGCTCGAAGTAAGAAGCCTGCCAACACCTAATGAACCCTGGGGAAATCTGTGGCTTGGGACAAAAGGATATGCCTATGCCTCCGGAAATAGTTTCCTGGTATTCCAAAGCAGTAATGAACCTGCAACAGCAGGTGGTATGACCGGAACTGCTGCATTCAGCACTGGACGACAACAGGACAGAACTTCAAAACCTTCAATAACAGTGACTCAGGAAAGTCTTGATCCCAATCCCAGGTGGGATGAAATTGACAAGGCAGATATTGACTACCATTTCCAGAATTTTGTCGATTGCGTGAAAAGCCGGAATTCCAAAGAGCTCATTGCAGATATAGAAGAGGGCCATATTTCAACTTCAATGATGCATCTGGGCAACACTGCATACCGAACCGGGCGTAAACTGACATTCGACGGAAAAACCGAACAGTACATCAATGACAAGGAAGCAAATTCTTACCTGTCACGTCCCGACGGCGGCAGAAAGCCATTTAACATCCCGAAAGTTGTCTGATACTAATGAAAAACGCAATTATCAAATTCAGCTCTCTGACAGTGCTGTTTATTCTTTTCGGATGCTCATCAGGTGTTCAATCGCCTCAGCAGGAAGAGAAACCGGCTAAGAGCGATTATTTTGTGGCGGCTTATATCTGGCCGTCGTGCCACAACGATTCGTTGGGCAGGGAGAAGCTGTGGCCGGAAGGTTCCGGCGAATGGGAAGTGATTAAAAAGGGGAATCCCCGTTTCGATGGACATTACCAGCCCCGTCAGCCGCTATGGGGTTACGAATTGGACAATGATCCGAAAGTGGTTGAAAAATGGATTGATTTAGCCACTGACCATGGTGTCAATGTATTCGTATACGACTGGTACTGGTATGATGAAGGCCCGTTTCTGGAAAGCGCCCTTAACGACGGTTTCCTGAAAGCAGGAAACAACGAAAAAATGCAGTTCTATATCATGTGGGCCAACCACGATGTGAAGTACAATTACTGGAACTATCACCGCTACAAGGACAATACCGATATACTGTGGGACGCCAAAGTGGACTGGAAAAACTTTCAAATCATTGTCGACAGGGTCATCAACCAGTATTTCAAGCGACCGAACTATTTTAAAATCAACGGCGAGCCGGTATTTTCCATCTTCAGTGTGAACAAATTGCTGGAAAGCTTTGACAACAATCCGGAAGAGGCGCGTAAAGCACTGGATTATTTCCGCGATGAAGTTAAAAAGGCCGGTTTCCCCGGGTTGCATATCCAGTGGAACCAGGGCGGCGGCTCGCTAATGTCGGAAGAGGAAGCGGGACAATTTAACGCCAGTGTGAAAACGATGGGATTCAATAGTGTTGCCATGTACAATATGGGCGGACGTGTTGAAGATTATATAGTTTACGGCACCAATTCTATTGAGATCCGTGAACAAATGGACGCTATCCTCGATGTACCTGTCTTTCCATGCGTATCTATCGGATGGGACGATACTCCGCGTTTCCCTGCAAAAGGTATAAACGATGTGGTGCACTACAACAACACTCCTCAAAGTTTTGCAACCCTGCTCGCCAAGGCGAAAAAATATGCCGACAGCCATCCCGAACAGCCCAGACTGATCACCATCAACGCCTGGAACGAATGGGTCGAAGGCAGTTATTTGTTACCCGACATGCTCAATGGGTTCGGCTACCTCGAAAAAGTGAAGGAGGTGATTATTGACGGTAAATACGACAGGTATTAAACCATTAAAAGTAAGACTCAGGTCCACAAACACCTTTTATTGAAGGGCTTTAAATTGCCTGGCCAGCATAGAATACAACTGCAGAGAATTATAATAAAGTCGCCACAAGTGGCTATTCAGTATCGTATGTAGGCTAATGCATAAACCGCACCAGCCCTGACACCGATATCAAAAATCCAAACCCAGGACCATTGGCTGTTGAATCGTGATTAAGATTTAGCAATGAACTTATTACGGACAAAACTGTTATTAATACACTGAGTATAATTCTTTATAAGAATAATACTATATAGGCACGCCAACAATTAAAAAAATAAAAAAATATGAATGCCAACATAAAGACTACTGAAATGCCAGACATGAGAGTAAGACTCTCAGCACTTTGGTTATTTGCAATACTCACATATACTTACGGCGATGTTGTAACATTAATGGATCCTGTTAAACACGGGTCGGTTCAACTGACTGAAGGATTTCTGTTAGGAGGCTCCATATTCATGATGATTCCGATTACAATGGTTCTCTTGTCCCGGATATTAAAGTATCGGGCAAGCCGCTGGACTAGCATCATCGCAGGCACGATAATGACTGCTGCTCTGCCCGTGACTCTATTTGTTGCAAAACCAACTTCGTATTACGTATTTTTCACGGTTATAGAAATTACGTGTACTGCACTAATTGTCTGGTATGCATGGAAGTGGCGTAACCCTGAAGAAATTACTTAAATGAAGGCAATAGTATACTCAAAATATGGACCACCTGAGGTTCTCCAACTAAAGGAAGTTGAAAAACCTGTTCCTAAAGACAATGAGGTACTGATAAAAATATTTGCGACAACAGTAACATCCGGTGACTGCCGCATGAGAAAGGCTGATCCATTTGCAATAAGGGTTTTTAATGGCCTTACAAGACCCAAAAAAGCAACTATCCTTGGGAATGAATTTTCCGGAGAAATTGAAGGGTTGGGCAAAAATGTAAAACTGTTTAGAAAAGGCGATCAGGTTTTTGGTCAGGCAGGAATGAGTCTTGGCGCTAATGCCGAATATATTTGCCTGTCTGAAGATGGTACTATTGCCATAAAACCGGATAACCTTACCTATGAGGAGTCAGCCGTTATACCTTTCGGGGGAAATACAGCATTGCATTTTCTCAGAAAAGGAAATATCAGTAACGGACAAAAAGTTCTCATCTATGGCTCTTCCGGTAGCTTAGGTACAGCTGCTATACATTATCAGAACTTTATAAAAGAAAAACATATTAAAATAAAATTGACTATTGGTTTCTATTGTAATAAATTAGCATTTAAGAAACATTCATTCATTAAACAGATGAAAACAGTCAATTATCTTGTTTCTGGATTTCTGTTTTTGGCTGTCGTGTGTGCCGTACCATCTTATGGGCAAAAGAAATCAAAAAGAAACATTATTACGGGGTATGTGGTTGATGTAAATCAATTCCCTGTAAATAATGCTGTAATATTGATTGATAAAAATACAACCGGAGTTGTAACTGACGAAAGAGGATTTTACAAAACAAGAGTAAGACCTAATGAAATATGGATTGGTATTTTTTCTTTTAAACATGGTATTCTTGAAGAAGCTATTGATGGAAGGACAAGGATAAATTTCACTTTTCCGAATTCATCTCAGGGTCATAATCTTATCCCGGAATATAAACCTGAGGAGGAAGAAATAAATATTGGTTATGGAACTGTGAAGAGAAAGAACCTTACTTCATCGGTAAGCAAATTATCGGGCAGAAAATATCAATATGCATCATATAACTCAATTTTTGATATGCTGCAGGGATCAGTGCCGGGAGTTATTGTCAATAACGGAAATGTAAGAATAAGGGGGGCACCATTCAAGTCAGGCTATGAACCTTTGTATGTTGTTGATGGTACACCTGTAAACTCGATAGCAGACATCCCTCCTCAGATGGTAGAATCAATCGAGGTTCTTAAAGGACCCTCAAGTGCGATATACGGATCTAGAGGTACAAATGGTGCAATCCTTGTTGATCTGATCGATGCTCCTGCATTCAAAGATAGTCTGACGACTGCTCCCGGGAGGATGCCAACTGCTGAAACACGAGCTGCCACAAATCTAAAGGGAAGCTCTGCAACATTGAACGGGGTAGTAAATGCCAATGATCTTACGACTTCTGTTACATTTGAATATGGCACAACTCCGGGTTATGGGACTACAACAGTAACGGCTGCCCAAAGTCCTGTTACAAGAAATATCCCTGCCCTCGTCAGCGCAGACATTACGGGTCTTAAACCTGGTACCACCTATTACTTCAGAGTTGTTGCAGCAAATTCACTTGGTAAAACAACCGGTATTAATATCCCGTTTAAATACTCAGGGGAGGTCCCGTTTGCTGAAACCAATGCAGCAACAAACACCTCACCCCGGACAGCTGAATTTAATGGCATTGTGAATACGCACGGTTTGTCGACTGTTGTGAATTTTGAATATGGTACAACTACAAGTTATGGAACTACAATAGCAGCCACTCAAAGTCCTGTATCCAAACTAACCGCTGCCAGGGTAAACGCAAATGTTACGGACCTTAAACCCGGTACAGATTACCATTACAGAATCGTTGCAACAAACCACGAAGGAACGACTTATGGCGAGGATGTAATTTTTAAATCAGAATATGTATTAGGAGAGTATTTAAATGGCGGTTACATATTTTATGTCGACGAAACGGGGGAACATGGCCTGGTATGTGCATTATCGGACCAGAGCAAAGATGCACCATGGGGCAACTCTGCTCCTGCAGGGGCGGCTGGCAGGGCTGTTGGTACAGGTTATCAGAATACAACAGATATTGTCCTCGGATGCCCTGAGGAAGGAATCGCAGCCAGATTATGTTATGATCTGGAAATGAATGGATACAGTGACTGGTTTTTACCGTCAATTGATGAATTGTTGCTTATGTACACTAATTTGCATCTAAAAGGTGCAGGCATTTTTGATGATCACTTCTATTGGAGTTCTACCCAGGATAAGTACGGATCATGGGTAGTAAGTTTTTATTATGGCAGCAAGAGCAATCACGACAGGAATAAAAATACAATAAGGACCCGTGCAGTCCGGGCTTTTTAAAGAATAAATCCGACATTCTTATTGTGCAGCCTGTGGATTTAACTTCCATTTGGATGATCAGCATCAACTTTGCGGCAATCTGCAATTTCAACTTTGTCTTTGGGGGTATGCGTGATATCCTGATCATTGATATTGTCAATGAACCATTTCGAAGAGACAGCAATTGAGGGTACTCCGAACTGTAAAAAAATGCTGTGATCACCCTGGGGCCATAAAACACCCTCACAGATTCCAGGATATTGGCCGATTATCTTGTCAACCTTATTTTTTAGATCCTCTGGCAAATCAAAGAGGGAAAATGCTGAGGGTCCTTCTTTATATCCTGCACCATCAATGTTTATGTTCAGAAGGATATTACTGAAGCTGTTCTGATTTGCAGCTACATAATTCATTTGTCCGGGTACAGCATAGTAATCTTCTCCGTTGAAGGCGACAATCTCAATCATCCTGTCTCCTTCATAGTCCTTTAGAAGGTCTGCCAGGAGCAGGAGTACTACTACTCCCGTTGCATTATCTATTGCCCCGGGAGTTCCCTTTTTTGCATCAATATGAGCTGTCACGACAATCTTCGGAATCGTCCTTACCATTCCTTCCTGTAACATTAAATCCTTTACCGGGTATTCTCCTTGAATTAGATTCGAGAATATCTTCCTGTACACAACTACAGTTTTCGCCTTCTTCTTCGGTCAAGTAAACGGAGGGTATATTAAAATCTCCGCTCTCAGGGAGGTAACCCCGGCAGGCGCCCGCCGTCGCGGTAGCCAGCTCGCTGTCCGCTATCTCGGTTTCGGTAGAGACGTTGGCACAGGCCGCTTCTCCTCTGGGGTATTCCCTCCGTCAGTCCGTCAGGTGGGGGCGAACAGTCAGTCTCCCTACCAGGAAGGGACGACAAGACATGATATGTTCGCCGATCTAGACAGCACATTTCCTCCCAGCCATCAATCTTAATGGTTCCAATGATAAAAAAGCCTGTTGCTCTGATCGGAACATCAGAAAAAGGATATTTATCAGTAAGTATGACAGTAGAAATGGAAGGAGGCCATTCAGCTTATCCGGGAAAGGAGACTGCTATTACCGTACTTTGTAAGGCGCTTGACAATATCATAGGTAATCAGATGAATGCAGTTATATCAGAACCTCTTAATGATTTTATTAGGTACATAGGTCCCGAAATGCCATTTTATGCCAGAGCAATTTTTGCAAATAAATGGCTTTTTAAAGGTGTCATTTTAAAAATTTATGAGGGAAGCAAAACCTCAAATGCAATGGTCAGGACAACCACAGCGCCAACAATTTTTAACGCTGGAATGAAGGATAATGTAATTCCGACAAAAGCTGAAGCAGTTGTCAATTTCAGGATATTACCCGGAGAAACTACAGCTGATGTAATAGAACATCTTAAACATGTCATTTCAGACGATCAGGGTCAGGATTCTTAAACTTGAGAAATCCGACCGGAAAGCCCTGTTGGCGGACAATTTATATTTCAATGCTTCGCTGGTGTCGGATATGCTGGTGGTGTTATTTTTATTTCACCCTGTCAATTCCAGTAATTTCATCGTTTCTTTAACAGCTCTCTCCAACTGAGGATCAATTCCTTTTGATAGAGAAACTGCATCCTGACGTACTTCAATATCCGGAGCGACTCCTTCGTTTTCAGCTATCCATTTTTTACTGATCGGATCAAAAACTGCATTATCAGGAGCAGTAAGTCCTCCTCCATCTACTAATGCATAATGGACTGACGATTTTACCAGGCCACCCCATGTTCTTTTTCCGATAAGTGGTCCTATCTTTTGCTGACGAAATACCCATGGGAAAAAATCACCACCCGAACCGGACATTTCATTTATTAAAAGCACTTTGGGTCCGAGAATACCTGCGGGTAAACGGAATGGAATGCCTTGCGGAGCTTCGTTTGTAATGGATGCCCTTAATGTACGATTCATCAGGTCAACCATATAATCATCCAGAAGGCCGCCTCCATTAAACCGCTCATCAATTACGGCGCCTTTTTTATCCTGTTGCGCAAAAAAATACCGGTTAAAAGATATAAAACCACCGCTGCTGGTATTTGGTACCCATACATATGCCAGTTTCCCATCCGATAATTTATCCACCAGACGCCTGTTATCTTCAACCCATGCCCTTTGCCGTAAATTACCTTCACTGGCAATAGGTTTTACTACCTCCTGCCACGCTCCTGCAAAATCAGGAGTCTTATTTATATGAAGTGTAGTCTGCATATCCATCGTACCGTCAAGAAATTTAAATGGATCATCTGCAGCAGTTAATTCTCTTCCATTAATACCTACAATATAATAACCTTCCTCGATTTTTATCCCTGGTCTGTCAAGAGGACTTGACAACTCAGGATTCCAGCTTTCGGTAGTGTAAATACGTTTGATTTTCCAGCGATTGTTTTCAGCTATCAGATCTGCACCCAATAAACCAACAGATGATTTTTCTACTTCAGGGTAATCGCCTCCAAAAACAAAACTGTGTCCTACTGAAAGTTCACCATTCATCTGATCAAGAATATAGGTAAGATCGGTGCGATGCTTTATATAAGGGATCAGCGGAGAATACTTTTCATATACTTCATTCCAGTTTCTGCCATGCATACCGGGATCATAGAAATAATCCCTTTCATATCGCCATGCTTCTTCAAAGATCTGTTTCCACTCTGCTGACCTGTCAAGCTGTTTTTTAAGAGTGATTTTAACGGATTTACCGTCACTTCCTGTAGCTGAAGATGTATTCATTATCTTCCAGTCGCCCGAAATCATTGCAAGCATTTTATTTCCATCGCTCGAAACAGAAACCTGACTCGCGCCGCTTACAAATTCCTTGCCTTCGCGTTTTTCAAGGGTGTATTTCTGGATTACAAGACCGCTGACACCTTCTTTCTGCTCACCGATGAATGATGTGCCGGCAGGGCCACATATAATCAGGCTGTAGTTGCCCCTCGGCAATGGCATGGCAATTGTCCTCCGTTCAATATTCTCAAAATCAATCAACTACAGGTACAGGTTCTTTGTCAGATGTTTTGGTGGTATCTTTATCGGCCTTTTTTTCAGGCACTTTCCCCTTTGAGGGTTTTTTGGCTTCAGCTTCCGGCTTTTTCTCTTCGGTTATGGTTTCTTCATCACTGCGTGGTTTGAACGGTGAAGTATCCTCATTTTTCAGGTTCACAATGTAAGCCGCGTAGTCAGGATCGGAGGTTATTGAGCTGGTATTGGCCCATCCCGAACCAAGCGCAAGGTTTGTACTTGCCAGAAAATAGAGATGGCGTCCATCCCTGTCCCAGGCTGGAGAAAAAGAATCTGCAAAGGAGTTTGTCAAAGCATATATGCTGTCATTTTTTGCAGACCACACTTTAATCTGTCTGAAATGATTTATCCCTGTTTTTGTATATGCAAGCCATTTGGAGTCATGCGACCATATGAGCCCCATATTTCCCCTCTCATTATTGTCTCCCGCTATATCCGCAGTTTTTATCGTTCCGCTGGCCACATCCACAATCCTGATCCTGACTTTATCATCCACGAACGCTATAAGCTTTCCATCGGGAGACCACACCGGCTCCCAGGCCATCTTCGATTCCCCGATTGAAATGCTCCTTGGCTTTGACAGACCATCCTGTGAGGCAATAAGCATGGCATATCCTTTTCCGTCTGCATCCGAAAACCAGGCCACCTCATTCCCTTTTGGAGACCAGACCGGAGCATGATCGGCAACACCTGAAGTATTGGTCATGTTTCGTGCATCTCCGTTTTCAGCAGGAATTGTAAAAATGTCACCGCGCGCCTCCATTATGACTCTCTTTCCCGTTGGTGAAAGTGAAACGGAACCAATGCTTTTGGTAACATCTTCCCACTTTGTTTCAGCCCATGGGAAGTCTGCAATAATAGTTATGGCTAATTGTCTTGAATCATTTGAGGAAAGATCAAGCATATGAAGGTAACCATCCCGTTCAAAGGCAAGTTTATTCCCGAAACCACTCAGCCATTTGATATCCGATCCGGTATAGGTTGTAACCTGTTTCAGCTCACCTGATTCCGGGGGTGTAGGACCAGATGTTGGAGGTTCGGTCGCGATCCGACAAAAAGTAGATCGTGTTACCCAGCCATAATGGCTGAATATCGATAGTTGATTCGTCAGGTAACAGTTTTTCAGTCTGGTCGGTCAGATTTAAAATCACCAATGGAGTATTCTGACCTCCCCGGTAATGGCGCCACTCCACATCCCAGCGCTGTATTCTGTCTATTACAATCTGTTTGCCATCGGGAGAAAATGATCCATCAGCGGCCCACTGGTTGGTAAGCACTGTTGAAGGACCCCCTTCCATAGATACTGTCCACAAACGGGCAAATCCACCCGGTGCATTATCTCTTGAGGTTGAGTATAGTACAAGTTTGCCATCTGAAGACCATCCACAAACCGAAGCGGAACCTGGATGCCAGGTAAGTCTTTTTGGCGAACCTCCTTCGACAGGAACTATATAAACAGCCTGGTTACCCGATCGGTTCGAGCTAAAAGCTATCCATTGCCCGTCAGGAGAAAATTGGGGATTGCTTTCAACGGCAGGGGTGCTGGTAAGCCTGATGACTTTTTGATTATCGTGATCAGAGACCCAGATATCGCCGCCATAGGCAAAGGCGATGTGTGTTGAACTTAAAGCAGGCTGACGCAATAACCTGGTGCCTTGCGAAAAAGCTGAAGTAAGAGATAACAAAAAGCACACTACGAGGAGTAGAATCCGGGTGTGACTGTTGATTCTTGTATTCATAATTGTTTATATTTTTGATTAAAGTAAAGATATTGATAAAGTTCTTTGGTTATGCGGTTTTGCTGTTTTGCGTTTTGCGTTTTGCTGTTTTGCGGTTTGCGTTATGCTGTTTTGCTGTCTATGACTATGACCATAACTTCTTCCCCATACCCCATACCCCATACCCCATACCAATTTAATTCCCTTACTTTACATCTGGCGCCTTTGACTTTACGCCTGACATTGCCCCTCATCATCTCTATTGTTTACCTTTATATCAGATCTTTTACCTCATACTGAATTAATAATCACTCAAACGGGATCATTATGAAAAAAATAATTTTAATGCTTGCAGTTGTTTTTGCTCTTCCGGCATTAGGACAGACAGTGGAAGATACCCTTGCCATAAAAAAAGCCGTAACCGACTATATTGTAGGATGGGCTACCGGAAATGTTGAACGCATCCAGGATGCTGTTTCACCTGAACTGTCAAAGCGGAGAGTAGCCGCTTCCGGGGAGCTGGTATTCTCCCAGGATATGAGCCGTTCCCTCCTCTGTGCATCGGCTCTTGGAAATGCAAATGGCGTTCGCATGCCGGATCTGACTCCTGGGAAAGAGCTTGTTCCGGAGATTAAAATCCTGGATATCGACGGTACTAACGCCAGCGTAAAAACCTGGAATGCCAAATATGGCTTCTTCGACTACATCCACCTCTCGAAAGCTGGTGGAAAATGGATGATTGTGAACGTTTTATGGGATATGAATAGTAAGAAGTAAGAGGGAACTGTAAACACCGAGGCAGTCGACAGACCACAGGCAAGGGTCAGCCTCAGTTTATTTTTCGTTTATCTGATTTTATATAAGTTGAAAATTAAAAGGCACGACATACCATACTGGAACGGGCCTTCCATACTGTTTACCTGGTTTAAATGGTGGAAATCTTTTTACAACTCTTATCGCTTCAGCATTGAGTTCAGGATCAGTACCTTGTAAAATACTGATCTGTTCAATATTACCAGTGGAAGTCACACAAAACCTGACAAATACTTTTCCCTGGATGTTTAACTCTTTAGCTACTGCCGGATATATTGTATTTTCTGCAATGAACTTCATAAGGCCTGGCAAACCTCCGGGGAACTCCGGCATCTCTTCAACCGTTAGAAAAGGTTCGGATTCAGTCTTTTCTTCCTGCAACTCTTCCTTAACTTCCTTCACCATTTCAACCACTTTCTCGTCCATAATTATATTCTGTGCATCATCTGCAGTCATAAGTTGTATTGTTTCTTCAAGATTGACCGAGTCTACAACAACCGGAGGTACATATTTAACTTTCAGAATATTATCTCCACCTGGTGGTGGCGGTGGAGGGGGAAGAACAATGAGTTCATTTGGATGATCGAGGTTTTCCAGTTTGATTTCTACCTGTCTTTCAGAATGCTTCTTCTGATTTATAAAAGCCCTGGAATTAATGTATGGTATGAGGATTGTAGCAGTCATAATTATGATTCCAATCAGAAGGGATATGCTAACATTTAGACTATACTTCTTCCGCAGAATAAAAGCTCCATACTCCTTGTTCCTGAACTCGAATACAATTTCATCAAAATCAGGAATTCTGTTCAGCCGTTTTATCTTGAAAAACCTCAAAGTAAATATTTTAATATATTACATAAACAAAACAAAATGTGACACAAGTTGTTCAGATTTATTAAATGCATGGTATCAAATATCTTAGGAGTAGGACTTGCATGACTTGCAAAGCCTGCACGACTTGCATAACTTCTTCCACATACCTCACACCCCATACCCCATACCGCTACCGATAATTCCCGGACGTTTCATATATTTATAGGTCCGAAACAGAAAAGCAGGGAGATTCTTTAATAATCAGAAATGTACACAAAAGCAATTGTCCGGAGACCCGGCAGAAATTTCGCTGAAGGGATTACGACTGCAAACCTGGGCAAACCCGATTTTGGGAAAGCCCTTGATCAGCATTCAGCATATTGTGATGTACTTACAGGGTGCGGCCTGGAGCTTATAGTTCTGGAAGCTGATGAGAGATATCCGGATGGATGTTTTGTAGAAGATACTGCAATTGTCACCAGTGAAGTGGCAGTAATTACCAGACCCGGAGCTGCATCGAGGATGGGTGAAGAAGCTGAAATATCAGAGACCCTGTCTGAGTTCAGGAAGATTGAGACCATTAAGCTTCCCGGCACTCTGGATGGAGGAGATGTTTTGAGGGTGGAGGATCATTTTTTCATCGGGATCTCCGGAAGGACGAACAGGGATGGTGCCAGGCAGCTTTCAGCAATACTTTCAAAATACGGTTATACTGCATCAGAAACAGAAGTGGGGCCGGGCCTCCACCTTAAATCCGGGCTTGCCTACCTGGGGAAGGGTAATTTTATATCAGTTGAAGGATTTTCAAAAATTGCTGGCTCCTCAGCGATTATCATTTCAGACCAGGAAGAAAGCTATTCCGCCAATTGCCTACAGGTAAATGATTTCCTGCTGATCCCCAAAGGATTTCCGAAATCAAAAAAGAAGATCGTTGAACTCGGATATAACATTATTGAACTTGACATGTCGGAATTCAGAAAGATGGACGGAGGCCTGACCTGTTTATCGTTATTATTTTAGTTAAGTCTTACACGACTTACATGATTCCGCTGATGCGGGATTTCGTCTCCACCTGACGGCGCATCCTCAACTTGCATGTCTGGAATCAAAACTTCCACTCCGGTTCATCCGGAAGTTCCTGTCCGGCAGGAATTACTTCGTTCACTACAGATGTTATTTTCCAGAGTCCTTCCTTTTTAGCCAGTAGCCAGAGGTCAATTCCGTATGTGGGAGGGCGCTGGCTGCCGATGATCTCTGCCGAATATACAGTGGCGATAAAAGCAATTTCCTTATATACCATCGTCTTCATCCTGAGTATCTTCTCCGCGAAGCCATTGGCTTTCACCTCCGGATTCTGGTAGAAATCCTTAAAATCCTGTATGAACCCGTCGGCAGTGAACTGAGTTGATTTATCCCTAGATGTCCTGAGGATAACAACTGCTTCTTCATTGAACATTGACCTAACTTTTTGCCAGTCGACCGATTCGCTGTTTTTAGCAGAGACAGAAACATAAATATCCCGGATCAGCTCTTCCGGGGTCTTGTACCATAACCCACTTTCTGACTGCTGTCCATTTAACAGGCCAAAGGATAAAGAGGCCAGGCACAATAACAGAATCAGTCGTTTCATATTCAGTTGTTTTAAAATATAACAGAATCTCTTTAGTGATGTAAATTTACAATTTTCAATTTTATATTTGCATTGGTTAATCTTATTTCATGCCGGATAATCTGATATTTGTAAGTCTTATGAACATAAAAACATTTCAGGCACAAGCGGGTTTGCAAAAGCCAATCAAGTAATTGATTCTAAATATCAGAAAAAAACAGGTAAACCAATGAATAATAAAGGATCATTTATAATCTTCCTCTCATGCGTTTATTTGTACTCGTTCTCAGGATGCAGTTCAAGACAAATTACCTTGAACAACATTGAATCACAGAAAGTTGACTCATTAATAAAAGTTCAGAAAGTTAATGACCGCACTATTATAGTAAATTTTGGTTATGATGCTATAACCGCAATAAAAACCGAGCAGGGTATTGTTCTCGTTGACGCAGGAATTTCAACAGCGCTAACTGCCAAATACAAAAAAACCATTGAAAATATATTTCGTCAGGATGATTATAAATATGTGATCAACACGCATGGTCACCATGACCATATTGGAGGGAATGGTGTCTTCTCACAAGCTAAAGTTGTTGGGCATGAGAATTGCCAGAAGGAAGTATCTGAACGATGGACTAATCCGGAGAAATCAATGATGAGTTTATGCAAGATTGCCGAAGATTATGATCAAAAACTGCAGCAGTCTGTTATAAATACCCCTGAATGGGAGGATCTCTTCACTCAAAAAATCAGATACATGAGTGCATATATTGATGTAAAGAACCATATCCCTGTAAAACTACCTGATATTACATTCTCTGACAGTATGAAACTTGACCTTGGAGATACTACTTTCGAAATGATCTATTTCGGTAAATTCCATTCTAATAGTGATATAGTGATTTATGTACCTGAAATTCGTATTGATTTTTATTGGAGATTTGTTTTCAAAATATGGCAGACCAGGTATCAGTGATTCATCGATAACAGATGCAGTAAAATGTATGCGGGCAATTAGCTGGATAGAAAACCGGATGAACAATATTGAAAAAGTAATTGGTGGTCACGGCCAGATCTTATCAATAGATGACCTGAAGAACTTCACCAACAACATTTTAAATAAGTACTCAGGACAATAAAGAAAAGTTGTCCGGCCTTACGGGAGAGGTCGTGCAGGTCATGCAGGCTGAGGATCCACCAGCTCTCATAGACAAACCGACTCATAATAAAATTTGGCAGATATAATATAAGTATATACCTTTGTAGTATACTTAAATAATACACAATGAAGACACTTTCCTTAAAACTTGATGATAATATCTTTAACGAGACTGAAATAGTCCTGACTAAAGTAAAAAAGTCAAGAAACCGTTATATTAATGAAGCTGTCGATTACTATAACAGGATTAACAAGAGAAATCTTATTTCCCGTAAACTTGCTAAAGAATCAAAACTAGTGAGGGAAGAATCCCTTCTGGTTCTTGCAGAATTTGAAAGCCTCCATGATGAAAATTAAGCAATTTGATATCTGGATTGCGAATCTGGAACCTCAGCGCGGGACTGAAACTGGAAAAGTCAGACCGGTAGTTATTGTCCAAACAAATCTTTTAAATAACCAGCACCCTTCTTCTGTTGTATGTCCGATTACAACCAATGTACAGAAAGACAGCGAGATATTAAGGGTACTTATTAAAAAAGGGATATCAAATCTAAAGGTTGACTCTGATATAATGATCGATCAGATTAGAGCCATTGATAACAGAAGACTTGTAAATAAAGTTGGAGAATTAACCAAAGAACTTCAAACAAAAGTCAAAGACAATATAAAAATTGTACTCGATCTTGACTAAATGCTACACCAGCTAACACGGTCAAAGGGAAGTTGCTTCCCGAATTCTCGGGGCAAAGTTGTCACGGTTTTTACTTTCCTGCTCCCGGGTGCAATACATTGTCTTGCGGTTCCAGCAAAGCTGGATTTCCTCACTTCGTTCGTCAACATGCAGGTCATGCAAGTAGTGCAGGTTGAGGATCGAAGTGACGAACCGAGCCCCCTCCGTGCGGGGTAAACTCCGGCGAGCTCGGCGAAGTGAAACGGAGACCCCGACCGTAGCGTCGGTGCGGTTCTGCAGGTTCTGCGGTTATGCAAGTTAATATTGAATAAGGATCTGCATGACCTGCATGATCCCGAGTCGCTTCGCTCTCGGGTCTTCGTCTCCGCCAGCTGGCGGATCCTCAGCTTGCACGACTGTACGACTGCACGACCGCATGACCGCACGACCTGCACGACCGCATGACAGCTTATTCTCATTAATTGAGCTGCACCCTTTTTTCCCCACGGTAACTCCTTATATTCTGAATTCTCTTCAGATAGGCGATTGTGGCATCAGCAGTTGATATAAATAGCGATTGTCCCGGATCACTGTGATTGTATTTGTAAACCTGTGTCATGTAGTTGTTCATGGCAACAGTGTAGGTTTTGTTCATATCAAGAGGCGATCCGCTTTCTGTAAGAAGTGTGACATCTGTCAAGATTACGATCAGAACTCACTTTCAGCATTGTTCTGATACCGGAAGTATAAACAGGAAGCCTGTCATCGACAGGAAAGGCTGCAATCATCAGATCATGGATTTCATTGCCTGTAAGTTTTGTTACGACAAGTTCGTTTCCAAACGGATCGAACTGATAAACATTCATGATCGCTATTGGACCTTTTGCAAGATGATCGAGACGGACTCCTCCCGGATTTACGAGTGCAATATCGGCTCCGGCAGCATCGCGCTGTGCATCGGCCATGAGGTACCCAACCTCTTCATACGATGAAAAATCGTCAGAAGCTGTTGCGATAACCTGTTTCAGCACCGGATTGTCGTTGTATTTATCGACCATGATACGAATTGGAGCTTTTTCATTCTTCGAGTTCCTGATATCGATGAGTTCCATTTTTCGCTGAAGCGTTCCATCGCTTTTAACGGTCAGGGTGATAAGGGTCCCGTATTTCAGCTTATTTTCAGCCTGTGTGATCAGAACCCCGTTGAATACCTGCTCTTTGGCGACTTTCGTATGTGAATGTCCTCCAATGATCAGATCGATACCGGCCGGCATGGTCTCAGCCAGCCTTACATCGTTTTCAAAACCAAGGTGAGTCAGTATAATGAAAATATCACTTTGATCCTTCAGATAGAGATATTCAGGAGCCGTCTCAAACGGTGAGCGGAAGGTAAATCCTCTTGTATTGTCGGGATGAGAATCGGGTATTCCGTTTTGATTGATTTGAAGAAGTCCGAGAAACGCCAGTTTCAGTCCGTTGCGCAATGTGATTATTTTATATGGGCTGAATCTTATATTGAGTGAATCATTAGCTGATATATTGGCGCATATAAAACTGAAGTCTGCTTTGTGAGTCAGATTACTGAATCCTCCGGGACGGGAGTCGAATTCGTGGTTTCCCACGGCACTCAGGTCAAAGCCAACTGCATTCATAAGTTCGATCATTGGTAATCCTTTTTCGGGATACTGATCGTTCACCGGATTTCCTGTCTGGTTGTCGCCCGCAGCAACGAGAAGCATGTCGGGATAAATGGCACGCAGACTATCGACGATGAAAGCAAGTTTCGGGAAATTATCGATTGTTGCATGCATGTCGTTTACCGCAAAGATGATAGCTTGTTTTTCACCCTGGCTGAATGAAATTGCTTTCTTTCCGGTACCGCAGGTGGAAAGAAGTCCGATTGCAAGCAGAGCAAGAATAACAGTGTGAAATGCAGATCTCTTTTCGTTTTTTGTTTTGATAACAAGGATGTTGCCATCAGTCAGCTCTCCGTCGGGTGCAACTTCATTTCCATAACGATCTTCGACAGGAGGGAGCTGTTTAGGGATTTTTTTACCATGCTGTGAGAAATATTTCAGGATTGCATCCTTTACTTTGGCTCCGTTATGGATTTCCAGGGGAATATTATTTACCGTGATTTTCATTAATCGGATTTATGGTATTTAATCAGAAATCTAAAATAAGGTTTTTCCAGCTGCCATTTATGATGCCGTTGTGTTTTTTATCTCTTCCCCTCCAGATCCTTTCCACCCTGAGCTCCGGAAACACGGAACCGCCATTATGGCGAATAAAACTTGTTTGGTACTGACTTTCATAATAGACCTTTGACTTTGTGGTAAAAAACAAATCATTGAACCACGAGGATCACAAAGTAAAACACAAAGGCGCACGAAGTAAAATAAAAATAAGTTATAAGCAAGCCACACTAATAATGTTACTTTATGGATAACTGCTTATTTGAAAATCAAAATTGACTAAATTTACATAATTGCCCTTTCAATTTCAGGGAGTATTGAAAACATACAATAATCAAACCTGTATGAATTAATATGTAACTTATAATTATCAGAATGACAATCTGGTCAATTGAAATAAAGGAGCTGGAGAATCTATATGATTCTCTTAAAGGCTATTTCCCTTATCTTGATAAAGAACTTGAACGACTTTTCTTCACTGAAGATGCAAATGTCGTTATGCTCTATTCGAGAAGGTGCCTTGAGGTAATTATTACAGACTTATGCGAATGCGAATTAAAAAGACCCCGAAAAACTGAACCACTCAAAGGTATCATTGATAAGCTTTATAGTGAAGAAAAAGTTCCATCACATATTATCACCTCAATGCATAGTCTGAATAGTTTATCAACCTATGGCACTCATCCTAAAGACTTTGATCCAGAACAGGTAAAACCTGTCCTAAATAATCTTGCGATAATTATAAGGTGGTATTTAAAATATAAGGATCCTCATATCATTAGTAAGACAAAGCCAGACAGTTATTATGATATAAACCAAACAGATCATTTGAAACCTACAGACATTTCAATGCCTATTGCAGCGATTCATCACGAGAAATCAATTGTTGTTCTGCCATTTCAGAATATAAGTCCTGAGAAAGACCAGGATTATTTTTGTGATGGAATAACCGAAGAAATTATAAACACATTGACACATATTGAAAAGTTGAGGGTTATCGCACGCACTACCACTTTTGCTTTCAAAGATAAATATGAGGATGTTCGCAGAATTGGCAAAGAGCTTGGTGTAGAGACAATACTAGAGGGGAGTTTGAGAAAATCAGGTGATAAACTTCGTATCACAGCTAAGCTTATAAAGGTGTCGGATGGTTCTCATATATGGTCTGAAAAGTATGACCGTAAAATGAAAGACGTTTTTGAAATACAGGATGAAATTTCACTGGCTATTGTAAAAGAACTTAAAATACAACTATTTGAAGGAGAGAGAGTTAAAATATTAAAAGGCAAGACAGAAAATCTTAAAGCATTCAACTATTATTTGAAAGGACGATTCTACTGGAATAATAGTAGAACAAATGAAGGCATCAAAAATACTATTCATTGTTTTGAACAAGCAATTGAAACTGATCCGTATTACGCATTAGCTTATGCAGGATTAGCCTATGCATACATAACCTTATCTGATTGGGGATATATACAAGCAAAAAGAATAGCTCCAAAGATTAAAGAATTACTTATTAAATCTATCGAACTGGATAATACTCTCGCAGAGAACCATAGTTCAATGATGTACTATTATGCAGTATTTGAATGGGACTGGCAGAAAGCTGAGATGGAAAGTAGAAAAGCTATTGAACTTAATCCAAAATCAGCGGAAGTTCACCATTTTTATTCTCTATTCCAAACTTTTTTAGGAGATTTCAATAATGCCATTGAACACAATAGACGAGCCTTGGAGCTTGATCCATTTTCGTTAGTTTTCAATTATGCCAATGGTTTGATTCTATATATGTTCCACAAATATGATGAGGCAATAAAACAATTCCGAGAAACGCTTGAAATTGATAATAGCTTTCTTATAGTCTATTTTTGGATTTCAATAACTTATATTCAAAAAGGATTGTACTCGGAGGCAGTTGAGGAATATCAAAACTATTTATTAAGAGATGAGTTTACCAAGAAATATGTACCCGTTGTTGATGATGTCTTCAAAAGATCTGGAATAGAAGGATTTCTTCTTTGGCTAGTTAACGAAGGTATAGGTCTTGAAAAAGGTATCTACCACCAGCCTTACCATCTAGCTAATTGTTATGCATTACTAAATAAAAAGGAGATAGCTTTCCAACTGTTGGAGGAAGCCTGCGAACAACAATTATCAAGGGTAGCATGGGTCAAGGTAGATCCTGGTTTTGATAATCTTCGTGATGATCCAAGATTCTCAATCTTATTAGAGAAAGTTGGACTAAAATAAGTGAAAAAATCGGATGATGCAAAGCTCACCGGTCAACGGTAAGTATTAGTACTCCTTAAAAAATATTAAACGACTTTATTTACCTTCTACAACCTTAATAATTAAACAAATGAGCTCATCATGGATGATAAAATAACAAGTAAAACAATTGTGTTTATTCACGGACTTTTTATGAACCCGATAAGCTGGAACAACTGGATAAAATTTTACGAAGCAAAAGGTTACAAGTGTTATGCTCCTGCATACGCATTTCACGAAGGCAGCCCCTCTGACCTACGTAACAACATCAATCCTAACCTGAGTAAGCTGACATTTAGACAAGTCACAGAAACTATATCTGCATTCATTGACAAGTTACCTGAGAAGCCAATTCTAATTGGCCACTCAATAGGTGGACTAGTAGTTCAGAAGCTATTGGAAATGCATAAAGGAGTTGCAGGAATTTGTATTAACCCCGGAGCGCCAAAAGGAATTTTTTCTTTTAAATGGAGTTTTCTAAAAGCAAACTTGGCGACAATAAATCCTTTCAAAGGAAATTCAGTTTATTTGCCAAGTGTAAAATGGTTTCACTACGCTTTCTGCAATACAATGACAATTGAACAAACGGAAATTGAATACAATAAATTTGTAGTCCCCGAAAGTAGGAACATTCCAAGAAGCAGTATAAAAAATGACGGTAAAATTGATCTCAAAAAACCGCACAATCCGCTATTGATTGTTGCAGGTGAGAAAGATAACATTATTCCCTCTTCACTCAACAAAAAAAACTTTGAAGCTTACAAAGACAAGAAAAGTAAAATTGATTTCAAGGAATTTGCAGATAGAACACATTATATCTGTGGCCAACAAAACTGGGAAGAAGTAGCGACATATATAAACGAATGGATTAAAAGCTTAAAATAACTCAACGAAAAGACTATATGACAGCCACAAACAAATGGTGTGGTTTTGTTTTGGTTTCAGCTCCGTAGGTGCGACCTGTATGTAAATATAATAAATTGTTCATTGTATCTAATTGCTTTGGCAAAGGAGAAAACAAGTACTTACTTTATGATAAACAGGAGAGAATTGGTACTTTGTTAAATAATGGTTCCAACTCATCGACAGGATTTATAAATGATTTCGATGCTGGTATAGATTTCTGGCCAATCGGAGCTGTTAATGATAATCAGGTATATAGGCCATTAGACATAGTGTCTTTGAAAAAAGAACTTGAGAATAAATCTGGAGATATCACTGCTAAATATCCAGATAAAAAAAAGGCACTGGAGAAATTAATATCCGAGTCAGATATTTCAAATAATCCAATATTAATGATAGTAACTTTGAGAAGCAGATAAATAGGAAACTACTGTTGTTAACATGTCAAAAATAATGTATTACCTTGAAGATATGTAAAAACTAAGATTAATATGAATACTCTAAAATTAAAAGACGGCCGCCATTTAGCCTTCGAACAATATGGGGCTGAAAATGGAATTCCTGTAATTCACCAACATGGTTTTGGCGATTCCAGACTGGCCAGACATCCAGATAATAAGCTTACAATTGAAGCTGGAATAAGGCTAATAACAGTAGACAGACCTGGATATGGGGAATCATCTCCGCATCCAGGAAGAACTTTTCTGAATTGGGTACCTGATATTGAACAACTTGCTAATCAACTTAAAATTGATAAATTTGGTGTAATGTCTCATTCAGGGGGCTCGCCTTATGCACTGGCAATTGCCTATAAACTTAAAGACAGAGTAAACAAGGTTGTACTGGTTTCACCAATTGGTCCATTAAATGTTCCTGGTGCATTTGAAACTATGCATAAAAGCTTTCGTTTTTTATTGAAATTAAGGTGGTTTAAACCATTGATTCGAATAGCCGGCAAAAGCGAAGCAAAAAGAGCAAATTCAGATATTGCTAAATATGCTGACAACTGGCTTAAAGAATCTCCGGAACCGGATAAAATCTTATTTACAAACCAGGCTTTACGAAAAATGTTTGAAGACGGAATGAAAGAGGCTTTCAAACAAGGAGCAGCAGGTTGGGTAGACGATATTTTTGCTGGTATTAATTGGGGATTCACCCCTGAAGAAATTCAAATCCCTGTTAAAATCTTCCATGGAAGTGCGGATGAGCTGCTTTTTGCTGAAATGGGAAGAAGACTGGCACAACGATTGCCACATGCTGATTTCCAATTATATGAAGGAGAGGGGCATTATTGCATTTTTAACCACTGGTCCGAAATACTTAAGACCTTTTCTCAGGGTCAAGAATAGTTTTTTATGCCACCACAGCAGGCTGGCTTTTTCTCCAGACCAGACTTTGATGGAATTTTGAAGGAGAGTCTTACTGATTCAGCGAATCAATAGCTTCTTTCAATACCGCTGCTGAATGCTGAAGTAATTCTTTCTCCTCTTCTGAAAGCGGCCCATCGACGATCCTCACTATACCTGTGTCAGATACAACAGCCGGCAGACTCAGGCATACATCGTTGATGCCGTATTCACCCGACAGCTTTACTGAAACAGTAAGCACCGAGTTCTGTCTTCGTAAAATTGATGATGTGATCTTAACAAGTGCCAATCCGACAGCAAAGTGTGTCGAACCCTTGGCATTGATGATATGATAAGCCGACTCGCGAACCTGTTGTTCAATTTTCTTTCTCTCATGCTTCCATCCCTTGCATCCGCCACATAAAGGACAATAACGGTCGATTGGGACCCCCCCGATATTTGTCATCGACCATGTGGCCACCTCACTGTCGCCATGCTCGCCGAGGATATATGCGTGAACGTTATGAACGTCGACCTCGCAATGCTGTGCGATGAAATGACGGAACCTGGCGCTGTCGAGAACAGTTCCTGAGCCGATAACGCGGTTATTTGTCCAGCCTGATCGTTTAATGGCGACCCATGTAAGTACGTCGACGGGATTACTGACGATCAGCATCACACCCCTGGATTTCTTTGATGCGATCTCTTCGGCAATGCCGCCAACGATTGCCGCGTTCCTTTTCAGAAGGTCGAGACGTGTCTCGCCAGGTTTCTGGGCCGATCCGGCGGTTATGACAATAAGGTTTGCATCGGTATAGTCATCGGATGTTCCCTGGCGGATTTCAACAGTAGGGAAGAAGGGTTGTCCATGAACGAGGTCGGAGACCTGACCTGTTGCCAGGTCGGTGTTTTTATCAATTATAACTATTTCATCGGCCAGACCTGACTGAGCGAGAGAGTAGCAGTATGTGGCGCCAACTGCACCGGCTCCTACTACGACAACTTTTCTGCTTCCGGAGTTATTAACAAGATTCATTTATGGATTTTTTGTTTACTTTTAATTAACTAACAACCGTAGTGGAAGGGATGTTCAATATAATGCTCCAGGAATTATTAATAGAAATAATTGACTTTGATGGAAAGTTATCAGAACTTTGGAAAAGGAAATGACATGTTAAAATAAAATTGACTTTTGGTTTTTACCGTCAATTGATGAATTGTTGTTTATGTACACTAATTTACATTTAAAAGTTTTAGGTAGTTTTGATGATCAGTTCTATCGGATTTCTACCCAGCATAAGTACGGATCGCGGGTTGTTAGTTTTCGTTATAGTAGCAAGAGTAATCACGCCAGGGTTAAAATACAATCGACATGTTAACCTCAAGAAGGAGTTTTGCTTCAAAATTAATCTTTGCTACCGGCATTGCAGCAACAGGTGTGCATAGCCGGATATTTGCAAGTCCGCAACCGGTCATTGTGGATAAGAGGCCGGGACCAGCTGAACACCAAAATGGTCCGGAAGCTTTTAAGATCAGTATTTTCTCCAAGCATTTGCAGTGGCTTGATTACAAAGAGATGGCGAACGTTCTGTATGAGGTTGGATTCGACGGGGCAGATCTGACAGTCAGGCCAGGCGGGCATGTATTGCCTGACAGAGTGGAGGAAGATTTGCCAAAAGCTTCTGAAGCCCTGGCCAGGGAAGGGAAAAAGATATACATGTTAACGACTGCAATAGATAATGCTGATGATCCCCTTACAGTGAGGATTCTGAAAACTGCATCTTCCCTTGGCATCAGGCATTACAGGATGGGATGGGGTCATTATGATGGCACCAGATCAGTTGAGGAAAATATCAGTTCTATGCAGTTAAAACTTACAAAACTGGCTCTCCTTAATGAAAAATACTCAATATCAGGAGAATACCAGAACCACTCCGGGTTGGCTTCGGAAGGAATTTATTTTGGTGGGGCAATCTGGGATATAGCTAAAGTGCTTAAAGAGATTAATTCACCCTGGCTAGGTTCACAATATGATATTTACCATGCAACTGTTGAAGGTGCAAATACCTGGCCTGTTGGATTTAAGCTAATAAGTCCTTATATCAGAACAATAGATATCAAGGATTTTAAATGGATTGAACGAGATGGGAAAATAAGATCAGAAGCAGTTCCTTTAGGTGAAGGAATGGTAGATTTCAGGAGATTTTTCAGGCTTCTGAAAGAGTATAAACTTGTGATACCATTATCCCTCCATTATGAGTACCCTCTTGGAGGAGCAGAAAATGGATCCTCTAAACTAACAATTGAACGCAACGACGTTATTTCAGCTATGAAGAAGGATCTTTCAACTCTGAAAGTCCATCTTCAGGATGCCGGACTTTCTTAGTTCTTCCTTATGCCTGTTTAAGCCAGATTCTCCGACCAGCATTCCCTGTTACATAAGTATTATCCGCTTTCAAGGGTCCTTTACCTGCCAGGTAAATCAAATTGCAAGCTCTTACAGCATTTACATAATTCGCAACCGGGCCTGATGACGCTATTAAAAGCATTGTCAGACATCCTTTAGGCTATAGAACAAAGAAACCGGAAAGAGGCCAGGGAAAATATTGAGATAGTTTCAAAACAGTTTTGCGGTTATGCAGTTATGCAGTTAATTCTTCATAAGCGGCCTTAATAATTTCTTTACCATAAATCTTTTCTAACCGCCGAACTGTAAAATGCCCTTTGGCCATATCCTGGAAATGATCAATAAATATTGTATTAATAATTGCTCCTCCTGCAGCACCAATTGCAGGAATAGCCTGTGCAGCTGCTTTTTCTGTAATCTGAATACTGAATCGCTGAGCAATATTAATTATGAATCTTATCAATGCAGGGGCACCTTCTTCCGCAATAGATTTTGTTACTGCAAACTCTGCCGCTTCAGCAACCGATTTTGCTAAAGCTGCCCGTACTATGAAATAGCCGCTTTCGGCATTATCATCTGATTTATTTTTACCACCTAAAGCAAACACTTCCAAACAGGCTAATTTGGTGTCATAATCATTTAAAGTCTCTCCTTCTGATCTGGCGATTTCTGCAATTGACCTTAACATAATTGTAGTCGACACCGGGAGTTCGATAGTCAATGCCGGCAGACCCAGAAAACCGCCAATCCCTCCGGTTAAAGCTACTCCGATTTTATGCCACCAATTGGATGGCTCTTCCTCAGGGTCTTTTTTCAAAGTGAATATTGCCGCATCTGCAGCTTTCATTAATGCTATTTGTGTTACTTTTTCAATTTTTTCATTCCAGTTTCTTGGAAGTAATTCTAATCCTTTTTTGATGGGCATTCCGACCAGACTGGTAATTTTAGCTGCAATACCTGGATTTTCAAGCAATAGCTTAGCGGAACGTAATTCCTTTTGATGAGTTTCTTTAAGCTTCATATTGTTGACGAGCCAAATTCATTACAAAAGAGAAATATTTCTACTAAAGGTAAGCATAAAATGTATTACTTATGATGTATTTAAGACGGTGTCAAGGCTTAACGGCGTAATTGCGTAAAGGTGTAATGGCATTGAGGCTTGATGGTGTAGCGGTCCAAACGCTATTCTACGGTTCGGCAAGAAGAACAGGCGTCAGGGGTCACTTGCACGACTGCACGACTGCATGACCGCGCTGACAAATGTACTTAAACGAGCCTATAAATTATCCTTACCCACATCATTCTTCTTTGGTTTCCCCTTGTCCTCCTGCTCTTCGCATGGACTATTTGGCCTGTTGTTTCCATTGCCTGACAGAGGCTCCTTGTCGGAAATGATACATACCGACCATTGCCCCATCGACCCCGGATTATTTGTGCTGATCGTAACAGTCAGGTTTCCTGTAAATAGATAATACTGTCCAGGCCGGATGCTGTATGGTGTACCTTTCACAACAGCATCGCCTCCTCCCGCAATAGGCATAAAGTACAGACTGCTGGCCGGACCTGAATATCTGAAGTTGCTATTTGTCAATATGTCCCTTTTAATTGTGCCCGCTGGTGTAACCATGCAGAATTCCCACAAGGAATTACCAGGATTAATCCTGATTCCGCATGGTTTTTCCTCCTCTAAAACTACTGTTCCTGAATATGTGTCCTGACCGCAATCATTCTTAACAGCAACCCTGATGGTATATGAACCAGGATTGAACTTAAATACCGAATTAATTTCTCCTGTGTTCGGAAGATAGGTAAATCCTTCGAACGGGCTGTCATTTATGGTGAATGTTATGTCGCTCCTGTTTTTCACATTGCTGACAGTCCCTTTCAGCTCATGAGTGGCATCTTCCCTGTTAATGGCTGTAAGGCTGAAATTGATACCTGGTCGGGGACAAGGTTTTTCAATAATAACCTCTGTTGGTTTGTAAAAGATAGAATAGTTTATTTTTTGTGTACCACAATTATTAGTGGCAGAAATAACATAAGAGTTTATTCCTGAAACAAGAGAAGCAACATAAGCTATTTCGTTGCCATTAAAGTTATAATTGGTAACCGGACTGTTATTTAATGTAGCAGACACCTGTTCCCTGGCAACAATGTTCCTGATCTCTGTCCTGATGGTAAAAGATGGATTGTCTGTTGTTAACTCATTCTGAGCGGGTTCAATCATTTTCAGAACAGGAGGAGGACAGGGTTTGGTTTCCTGGAGCGGTTCAATTGTGTTGGATGAGCTGGTACCAGGATTCAGAATATTAACCGCAGGAGGAATTGCTTTAACAGGTTTTGAATATGTGATAGTTGCAAAATCTGAAGCAGATCCAGATTGGTTCTTCCCTGTTACCTCGACTCTGTTGGTACCTTCTTTCAAAGGTATGTTGGTGGACACGATCCCCTCAGTGCTGAAATTGAAATTGGTGAAGTCAATTCCGTTTACATTCACTGTCACATCCTGCCATTCTTTTACATTCCTTGTCTGAACAGTTATTGAAAGGATGTTTGTGTTAACAGTTACAGGGGAGGCAGGATCAATAAATTTTACCGTGGGAACAACTACGGTTACGGGTTTATTGTAAATAATGGCCACATCATCCCTGTTGCTTCCTGCTTCGTTTGAACCGGTTACTATGAGGATGTTTTTACCTTCTGCCAGTGTTATTGTTGATCTGACATTTCCATATAACGGATTATAATCGAACTCTATGTTTCTGTTATTCAAAACAACCTGAATATCCCGTTTGTCCTTCACATTCCTGGCCCTGGCTGTAATTTCAAGTCTTCCTTCGGAAGTTGAATAGGGGTTGCCTGAAGGAACAATTATTTCGACCAGAGGAAGGGGCAACGTAATTACAGGAGTGGGATTATTCACGGGTCTCTCTGGAACAGGTGGTTTATAAACCGGTACAGGTGTGCTTATTACTGCATAGCTTCTCCCTGGGCCTGAACCTGATGATCGGCCTCTGATTATCCATCTGAAGCTGAGTGATGTATAATGGTTCCTGTCTTTTCGTGAACCTGAAACAATATTATTATCAATATCAATCCCTGAGAAACTGTTATTCTCAGTAAGTGAGAAATTTATTTTATGTTCTAATCCTATTGAGAAGCTGCGCGAAAACTGATAACCGAGGTATATACCGGCTGTTGGCATTACTGCAGCCTTGCCGATAAGTTTAGTTTCGTAATTCCCGTCGGTCAGATTTAAAAGATCAGTAAGTATCTGTTCCTTTCCCGAGTTAGGATCGATGACGCTGTAATCATATGGATTTCCGCTTTCATCGAGCAGGTCAGTGCTGGTTATGCCATGAGTGATTCCCGCACCGGCAAAACCTGTGATTACTATTCGTGTTCTTTCCCTTAGGCGGTTAAGCGTTAGTCCCAGTTCAAGGTCGTAGTTGAAAAATCTGTAACGGATATTGCTGAAGCTACCATCTGTGTTTATCCTGTGATCATGAGCTATATTCTCACCGGCAAGGAAACGGAATTTCCAGTCGGCGGATAAGAATGCATTCTCCTTTTTATATAAATAGCTTCCCAGGGTAAAGTCGAATCCCCCGCCTTTTGAGTTTGCAATGTCAGACTGCTGATAGGCTGCACCAAGGCCAAATCCGATTGTCATGCCGTTATTGGTTTCAAAATTAGCTTTTTGTGCCACTGTCTTATTAAAGACCAGGAATGTCATTGCTAATAAGACCAGATAACGATAAGTTGAGTTCATAACAAGTGGTTTTGTCCCGTTCCGTCCTTGCAGAACGGGAATGCTCATAAAATATTACGTGAAAGCAGGTATTATCCGATGGCCCGGTCGGTGGTCATCTGAGTGGGCCAACCGATTATCTGAACTGATTGAAAGGACTTGATTTCTTCATCAGCTTTTCAATATCGTCAGCTTTTCTGGGTGCTGACAGAGATAAATTTACAGGATTATTATCGTTAATGAGAATGTCGTCCTCTATCCTTATACCTATTCCCCACCATTTCTTATCACATTTGCTTCCGGTTGGGATATAAATACCAGGTTCGAGCGTTATTATCATGCCATTTGTCAATGGTGAACTACGGAGAGATTTATCATGTACATCAAGTCCTATCTGATGGGATATTGAGTGAGGATAATAGATATAGACCTCCTCAGTTTCTTGTATAATTCCAAGTTTTTTTAATCCTTCAGCGATTACCTTTCTTGCTGGTAAATTCAGTTTTGCAAATGGCATTCCCTGCTTGCAGTATGAAAAAGCAGAGTCCTGAGCTTCAAGAACTATATTATAGATGGCAAGTTGCTCGGGAGAAAACCTGCCATTTGCAGGAATCGTTCTGGTCACATCAGCGGAATATCCGCAAAACATTGCTCCTACATCCATAAGGATTAAGTTGTTGCCAACTTTTGGAGCATCGTTATCCTGGTAGTGAAATGTACATCCATTGTTCCCGGATGCAATTATTAAAGGGAAGCCTGGTTCTTTCGCTCCCCTGAGTTTGTATATAAACTCATGTATGCCCTGTATTTCCCTTTCGCTCATTTCAGGAGTAGCAGCCTTCATAACCTCCCTGTTGGCATCGCATGTTATATCAATGGCTTTTTTAATCACTGCAATTTCCTCCGGAGTTTTGATCTGCCGTAAAGCACTGGTTAAACGATTAAAAGATAAATAGTTAATACGAGCATTAGCGAGGGAATCCCTTATCAGAGCCCTCGTCAGTGAATCGGTAGAATTAAAAAAACGGATTAAAAAAGGATCAACATTTACATTAACAACCTGGGCAGTAACATATGCTTTTGCTTTCTCCTGGAATTCTCTAAGTTGTAAATCATTTTTTAAATCAATAAGATTACTACTTACCATTAAAGAAAATTCATCAGGAGAATGCTGAATTCCTGCTTTTTTCCTGAAGGCACTTATAAAACCTGAGAGTGACGCTGAATTTCCCTCCCGGACATCTGACGGGAGTCTGTCGGTAATAATTACTTTGAATTTCGACAGGTCGACAGGAAATTTCTCGTATTTTGATGCCTCTAACGCAAGCTTGATACCAAGATCTTTCATAGCCTCTTCAGCTCCCATAATTTTACCGGTCCATACAGCCTGCGCCAAATCCACCGCCGGTGTGAAAATCACTTCACTGAAAGGATTTTCAATGCTGTCTGCTCTCTGTTCTTCTTTAAAGATATACATCATTGAATTTGGCTCAGGGTACCCTGAGAAATAGAGCATATCACGATTCTGATGATAAACATAATCCACATCTGTGGAAAATGTCCTTTCGGGCGATGCAAACAGAACAAAGACAGAATTTGGGGGCATGATCTCCCGGAGTGCATCACGGCGATCCTTATAAAAACCGGCAGATAGTCTGTTGCTCTCTGAACTTACAGGAACCTGGCATATTGAAATTCCGCAAACCTGCGAAATTAATAATGTGATCAGGAAATTTCTGAGTAAGATTGGTTTCATAACTTTTGTGTGAGTGACAGGTTATTAATTTCTTATGGTATTGTTGGTTTAATGAACTAATAGCAAAATTATTCTATTACATATATACCACCAAACCTAAATATACTGATCACACATACTGGTTTACAGATAGCAGAAAGTGATGATTTTCCAGTATTTTCAAAGAATAACAGGTCTAAAAAAACCAGTATAGGCGTATTAAATTTTATCTGTGTTATGTGGTCGTAGTAATTACTTATATTAATAGCAAATTAATTAGTTTAAATTTATAACATGGTTTTAAAAAGGCATATCGAAGAGCTGACCGGGAAAAGATTTGACCTGATAATTGTAGGCGGAGGCATTACTGGAGCTGCCGTGGCTTACATTGCAGCTGCCCGGGGACTTTCGGTTGCTTTATTTGAAAAAGAGGATTACGGAGGAGCTACCTCTTTCGGATCCTGTTTCTGACAATCTTTATCTATCCGGTTGTGAGATAAGGGATATGAAACAGTTTATGATCAGGCAGCACCTTAATTATACTGATTTCAGCAAACAAACAATTGAATACGTCAGCAGAAACTACGGCACCGACAGTGACGTTATATTTCAGATTGCAAGGGATGATCCACGATATGCTGAAGTCGTCAGTCACGACGGCGAAATTCTGGCAGAAATTGTGTACGCTATAAAATATGAAAGCGCTAAGACCCTGAAAGATATATAATGAGGCTGTTAAGTCAATGACACGTCCTGGTGAACAATATCTTCCGGACAGTAGTAATGTGAATATGTATAACCAAATATTTGAAAAGGTATATTCAAAAATGTATAAGCGACTTCATCCTCTGTACGATCAGATAAGAAATATTACCGGTTACCCTAAGAAAATATGAAGCTATTTAATTATTCCTTATGATACTGAAAAGCATTAATCCTTTTTCAAACGAGGTAATAGAAGAATTTGAAGAGATATCGGGTGAGATGGCGGAAAAGGTGCTGACTGAATCCGGAGAAGCTTTTGAAAAGTGGAAGAGAACATGCATTGAGTACCGGGGATCTCTCATGGAAAAAGCTGCTGCACTGCTCCGGAGTAATATAAATGAGTATGCCGGTTCCATCACCCTTGAAATGGGGAAACCACTTAAAGAGTCGAGGGCAGAAGTTGAAAAATGTGCTCTGGTCTGCGAGTATTATGCAAAAAATGCCGGACGCTTTCTCAGCCCTGAACCTGCAGAAACCGACGCAGACACAAGCTATGTGACTTTTGAACCCCTCGGAACTATCCTGGGGATCATGCCATGGAATTTTCCATTCTGGCAGGTGTTCCGTTTTGCCATCCCTACTCTTATGGCAGGGAATACCGTACTTCTTAAACATGCTTCAAACGTTCAGATCTGCGCCCGGAATATTGAAAGCCTCTTTATCGGGGCGGGATTTCCACCCTCAGTATTCCGGAATCTTGTAATAGGATCAGACAGGGTGGATAAAATAATTAAACATGATTGTATAAGGGCTGTTTCTCTTACCGGAAGTGAATCTGCGGGACAAAAAGTAGCCGAAGCTGCAGGCAGTGTGCTGAAGAAATGTCTTCTGGAACTAGGGGGAAGCAATGCATTTGTCGTTCTTGATGATGCAAATATCCGTAAGGCTGTTGAGACCGGGATAAAAGCACGTTTTCAGAATGCGGGGCAGAGCTGTATAGCCGCTAAGCGGTTTATCCTGGACAGAAAAATAAGCGATGAGTTTCTGGATCTGTTCCTTGATGGAATAATGAAATTGAAAACAGGCAATCCGGTGGAAGAAGATACGGATATCGGGCCTCTTGCAAGCATCGGACAGGCAGTAAGAGTTGAGGAACAGGTCGTCAGATCAGTTGAAATGGGAGCCAGGGTGATTGCAGGAGGTATCCGTAACAAAACATTCTACCAGCCCACGGTTGTCGTTGATGTAATGCCCGGAATGCCTCTGTTCGATGAAGAAGTATTTGGTCCGGTAGCACCTGTGTCGATCTCTGATAATACAGCAGAAGCGATAATGATTGCCAACAGGACAAATTTTGGCCTTGGAGTCTCGCTTTTTACAAATGATCTCGACAAAGCGTATGATATTGCCCGTGAATTTCACGACGGTTCGGTATTCATTAATGGTATGGTAAAATCCGATCCGCGGGTACCCTTTGGCGGAACCAGGCATTCAGGTTTCGGCAGGGAACTGGCTATCCAGGGAATAAGGGAGTTTGTTAATATAAAAACTGTATGGGCTAAAAAGTTTTGAAAACAACATAACCAGTCTACTGTTCAGAGCCGGAAGCGCTCAATATTCCCTGGACTATTTTTGTAACGCTTCGGAAATCTATCTTCCCGGTACTCATCATAGGTAACTCCTTAATAACTATAAATTGCCTTGGCAGAGCGATAACGGGTAACTCATTCATCATCTTCCTGAGTATTTCTGTCTTGTGTACCTCCCTGGAGACAGTCGCCACAATATATGATCCCTTTTTTTCATCCGATACTTCGACCACACAACAGGATACTCCCGACGGAAGAAACTTCTCCAATATATTCTCCACCTTAACCAGAGAGACCATTTCCCCTCCGATCTTGGCAAATCTCTTAAACCGCCCTGCATGCCAGAGAAAGCCATCTTCATCAAAAAATCCCATATCACCTGTATTATACCAGCCGTCAGCCAGGGCATCAGCTGTAAGCTCAGGATCATCATAATAGCCTTTCATTACAGAGTCTCCTTTTACGAATATCTTTCCAACTTCCCTGGTTTTACACTCTTCACCTGTCTCAAAACTCTCAATCCTGACCTTAACACCCGGGATCACTTTACCGGTACTGCCGGGTCTGTTGAATTCATGTGAATTAACCGAAATAACGGGAGATGTCTCGGTAGCTCCATAACCCTCAAGAAGTGTTACACCATGCTTATTCATGTATCCTTCCCTCAGGGCATCCGGACATTTATCTGCCCCTGCAACCATTAGCCTGACAGATTTAAAATCACCGGGATCCGATTTCTGGAGATATCCCCAGAAGAAACTTGGAGTACCAACCATTAATCGTTGGCTTTTCTTCGCGTGCAATCCTGCTGATAGTCTGAAAATCAAGGGGATTAGCATAAGTGACCATCGTCATTCCATAATAAAATGGCAACCAGAGATTTACTGTTAAACCAAAAATGTGGAAGAAGACAAGATTTGCCAGAATGATATCTGATTCAGAAATTTTTACATAGGCCACTGAAATTTTCAATATTTGAAGCAATATTAAGGTGGGTCAGCGGAACCGCCTTCGGATCTTTTTCACTTCCACTTGTAAATAAGATTGCAGCAGTATCATTTTCATTCCCTTTATGGATGCTTCTGAGGATCATATTAACAGGAAGTTTGGTTTTCAATGCTGCTTTAAGCTTTTCACCTGTGGTAACACTTTCCATTATATCCTCAATCATTATCATCCCGTCAATTACCGGACAACTGATTTTTTCCAGTAATGCTTTGGAAGTAATTATAGTTTTGAATTTACATTTCTTTCTGCGCAAATTTTGCGCTTACCTGCAGCCCCTGTTGAATAGTTTATCATTACAGGTATCCTGCCGCTCATCAATGCTCCAACTGTAGCCAGTGCACAACCTGCAGAAGTCGGGACCATTATGCCAATGAACCCCTTATCGTACTTCTTAAATTTTGAACTCAGTATCAGAGCTCCGATTAAAGCCCTGGAATAAGTAACATTTCTCCCTGTGGTTTTATCAATAACTGCCAGCTTTTCGGCATGTTTCTTCGCCATATGAACAAATTGTTGATGGAGTAACATAATGGTAAGTGTTAATTATAGTCTTGATGAAAATGGTTAACAGGCGCCTAATATAATGAATTATGTTTTAATTCAAATAACTAAGAAAAAATCATTCGAAATTTACAGAATATGTTAAATCTGCGTATATCACTATTTTACTGACTCTTATAAAGTCGGCAGAAAGTATAATAAAAAATGGTCTGATCTCCGGTCGAAAATCAGTCATGAATTCAGACATAAGTTTGTAAAGTCAAAAATCCATAATAATCAGAAAACGGATAGTGTAAAATCCTTTCTGACGGTCATAGTGATGAGAATTCAATTATTCAACACAAGTTCCCCGGACATCAACCGTTAACTTTATACCAGTTTATATGAAAAAGACATTTACATTTTTTGCAATCGGCGGGCTACTGCTCTTTTCAGCAGTCAATTCCCCTGTACTCCACGCCCAATCCCCTGTCAACAGAGATACTGTACGTATCGCCGCACTTGAAATAATGAGGGAAACAAACTATTGTGCACTTGTAACCTTAGATTCCACAGGCCAGCCCCAGATCAGAACCATGAATCCTTTTCCGGCGAATGATGAATTTATTACCTGGTTTGCAACTTCAAGAACCAGCCGGAAAGTGAGGGAAATCAAAAACAATCCAAAAGTGTGTGTTTATTATGCGGACCATGTGGCTGCAAAGGGCTATGTCAGTATAACCGGCAAAGCTGAGATAATTGATGACAGGGAATTGCTGTTAAAAATGAAACGCGAATACTGGAACGGGATCCCGAACTGGCAAAACATCTTTGTACTTATTAAAATTGTCCCCGAAAGCATGGAATTGATAAACTATAAACATGGCCTCAACAATGCTCAGGGTACTTTCAAAGCACCATCAATATTATTTTAGAAAGAATCTTATTCGTCGACAGGAAGATATAGGACTTTAAGTGAATCCGTACTCACCGATTCAATGTCAAGTTTATAGGACATAGTGCCACCCCAATATCCAACTTTAATTTGGATAAGGGTATCATTTAAGACAGACCAGGATCCAGTGTAGTCAGAATATGATATCGGAGGAGTTCCGCACCACCCGGAGTTCTTTCTTTCATTAAGGGTTCCGTCAGAGTTAAACTTATAACAATGATTGTCAACAAATTCCTTATCCCTGGTATATATGGCAGCATTGTCCTTAAAATCGGAATAAATCCATATACCAATCAATAAATTATCCGGATCAATATTGATCTCATCCTTGGAACATGAAGTAAACAAAGAACCAAGGAAAATAGACAATAATGCAAGCCTTTTCATAAGTGTACAAATTTAACAAGAAAAGTGGCACAAGAATTATACCATTTTAATGAGCTTAAGAATTAAACGAATAACCTTAATATAGTATAAGGGAGCCATCTGCCTGATAACTAATGTCCCTGTAATATAATAAATTACTTTACGGCCTGAACTGATGTTGTTTATGCTAAAATTTTTTGGGATTTATCCGTAAAATCCCGTAACTTGCTTTAACATTTTGATTACTAGTGCAGTTAAAAAATAAAATCATGGAAAGCCTGAAAAATTTCAAGGTGAGATTCAGATTTCGCAGCCATTCCTGTTACTTTATGCTGTTTGTGCTTATCATGTTTCTCAACTCATGCAAAAACCAGCCCGAATCCTATTCCGTTCTTGAATTTACCGGCATAGACGAAATAAGCAATTTATCCAAATCATACTTTCTGATGCTAAATAAATCCGACAGTATTAATCCTGTTGTAATAATGGGAAGTAACGGTGACCTGTTCTGGTGCGACGAATACTTGTTTGTGTATAATGACCCCTCTGCTCAAAACAGGTTCTTATTCAAACAGACTGACAGTATTCTGTATGTCAATGATAAAATATATTCAATTGAAATCCCGGTAAAAGATGACACTATACCATGGTTTAAAAATTTAAAAGAGTATGATTTTTCAACGCTTCAGTTTATAAACGTACAATCAAAGTTCCCTGATAGTTATCTCCCTTACCTGGCCAAGCTGGCTGAAATCAAACCCGATGCAGGTATCTACCTTCCGGGGAACTTCAGTGACATGGCAGAGCTTCTTAAAATTTTCAATCCGCGGATTATTGCCGGAACGAGTCTTATCCGGAGTGACTACGACCAGCTTTCGGGGCTGACTAACCTTGAGATCCTGATGATAACATTAAATGATTCAGTGATCACCGATCCATTGCCCTACATGCCTGAACTGAAACAGCTTTTCCTTACAGAACTGGATGATGATGTTGTTTTAACGGATAACTTTCTGATAAACAATAAACAGATTGAAAGACTTATTATTCAGACTTCAGGAAGTCTGGATATTTCAATGCTGAATCCACTTGATAATCTGAAAGAGCTGGTTATCAATGTATCGGAAGAAATCAATAACCTGGATTTAATAAATGGTCATACGAAACTTGTGGTATTGTCTGTTACAGGTGATGAACTGATTTATAATCCGGATGTGATCAGTTTACCTCTGCTCCGGTGGATGGCGTTTTCTTCAAATGTGACACAGAAAGAATTCGACTCGTTTATTGATACACATCCTGATCTTGAAGTCATTGAATTGATCAAAAATGATACAATCAGCAGCCTTCAGGCTTTATCAAAACTCAGTAAGCTGTACGGATTGGCAGTAAACGATACAGTTGCGGATATTGCCACAATTAAAATTCTCAGCGGCTTAAAGTACCTTTCCCTACCCAAAGATTTTCTTGCAGATCCGGTAAATAAAGCTGAAATAAAAAGGTCATTACCCGGTACACGCATCGTTGCCAACGAGGGTTTCTGTCTTGGTTCCGGATGGCTTCTGCTCCTTGTACCGCTGGTAATTATTTTCAGATTCTTCGGCAGGAGGACTCAGAATGGATTAAAGTCATAGTGATCAGCAATGTCAGGGGGAAAAAGGCTTACTGTTTTATCCGGAGCAATTCAATGCAGCCTCGGGCTGATGGTCTTTTCATTTTTCATTCAATTTGAATTTCCGCTCCGGCTCCTCTCTTTTGCGGCACTTTTTATGTCTGCTTTCATTATCAGCAAAAATCTCAGGTCATTCTCAGATTTTAAAAAGATCACAGGTGAATCTGTCTCCTGCAAAATAACTCTTCTGTACCTCACAACAGGAATTGCTATGGGCATTATGCTGGCCGTAACTTACCGCCGGCATCTGGGTATCAGCTTATTTCCGGCATCTCTTCATCTTTTTGTATTTATTGCGGCACTTATAGGCTGTGTTGAGGAGCTGGTTTTCAGGGGATTTTTGCAGGAATTCACAAAAAGCATTAATGGGCCGTTTTCGATTCTATTCAGTACATTATCGCATACCGGTTATAAATGCTGTTTGTTCCTATCTCCGGCGGTCAGCGCAGATATCAATGTTGGTTTTCTGGTTTTCTGGACCTTCCTTGCAGGTATATTATTCGGTACAGTCAGGCATTTAACAAAAAGTCTTCTGCCGTCATTGTCAGCACATGTTTTATTTGATATCCTGGTTTATTCAGAATTTGCCACGGCACCATGGTGGGTTTGGTAAAAGCGGTTTTGCTGTTGTGCCAATTGCAGTCAATCCAGCTTTTGGTGCAAGGACTTATCGGTTTTCTCTTTGAAAGTTTTTAGGTCAATTACCTTTCAAGATATCTCACTGACTTGCCTGACTCCATTGCATATTCAATCTCACTCTTTGTTGATGAACCGATATATCCGCCGGGATTGATTACAAATATCTCATCTGCCAGGTCAATCTTCCGCAGGTGCATATCATCAAGCATCTCCTTAGTGCTCTCAGACCAAACTTCATCGTCACCTGAATGACCAAAAAGTCCGACACTAATGACAATATTGCCTTCAAGCGTCAGCCGTTTCTGCTCGGCAATGAATTCATCCCTGAACCTGGTGCTTCCGCATAACGTTATAATCCTGTATTTTCCTATCATGGTTTGCAATTAATCAAAAGTTCTGCGGTTTTGCAAGTTTTGCCAGCCAATACTTATGAGGTGCGAGGTATGTGGTATGTGGAAGAGAACGGCAATTGATCCGGGCTTAATTGCTTCTCAGTAATAGTTTTATGCTGTCGGCAACGAACATCCTGGTGCTCTGGGTGTAATCACCTCCAAAAGTCGCCTTATACTGAAGATCAACATAAAATGCCTTATAACCTGATACCGGTTTCTTGATCCTCACCTCGAAATCCGTTTTATCGGCCTTATTAAGTGTTGAATCTGTCCAGGTTTCATCCCTGAAATCCTGATCTTCTGAATCTGCACTCCATAAAATTGTATTGACCAGCATTTCAGGTGTGGCTGTTACCTTAACCAATACTTCACCATTCACTTCTGAAACAGCATAATTACAGATGGGGTATTTTCCATCGGTTACAGTTGTTCCGACAAATGCACTTAATGTTGCAAATGCCTTTTCTCCTCCACCCAGATCATGAGCCGCATTTGGAGTATAACAAATATAGTTTTCTCCCGGAATACTGTCGATATAATTTTTTACAGCATCAACAGGCCAGTAAGGATCGTTTGTTCCCATGAATATCATCTTCGGCATTGTCAGGCTCTTTCTGTATGAGTACGGATCTATCATTTTAACCAGATCAGTCCCTTCTGGGGTGTTGACCTGCTGTGCAATTCCAAGATTTACATAATCCGCTATCTCAATACTGTAATCACCCCACACAACTCGTTGATAATCTATATTTACCGGCATATTCAGAACATCAATTACCATAGGACCAATTGCCTTGACACGACTGTCATTAGCGCCTGTGAGCCAGGTTGTCCATCCTCGTTTCGAGGCACCTGAAACAATAAATTGATCGACCTTCCATTTTAACTCCTTCCTTGAGAATTTTTGCACAACATCCATAGCCCTGACCGCACTTTTTGTCATAGGAAACAACAATGGCCATGTCAGATCATTATCATTCTGGTAGTTATGAAGTGTATAAGAGATGAGAGCATCTTCAGTAAGATCGTCGTATAAAGGCTGATTAGGCACCTGCCAGATTATAGCAGTAATTGTTTTATTCGTTATAGCAACCTGGCTCAATCCAACTGTCAGCCCCTCTGTCCATTCATGAATATTTGGCTGGCCGTTTGTAACACTGCCTCCTGTTATGAATAAAAGAGCATCGTTATATTCAACTTTATCCGGAACTATTACTGTAAGTTCATGATTCCATTTAATGCCGCGCCATTGTTGCGAGGTAAACAGTATGCGGTATAGTGTTACATTATCACTTTTAAATTTATCCTGGATCACCCATTTGAATACAGTGTCGTTTGAATTCAGATATGCCTGAAGTGCCGTTTCGGGTGTCACCTGTTTCATGGAGCATGATTCAATTAACATAACTCCGCCCAGCAGTATTAAAACTGTAAAAATATTTTTTCCCATATCCATTTTTAATTAGTTATCATTTGCAATTATACTAACGTAAAGTTATGCAGATTATGTAGTTTGAGGAGAGCGAAGAACAACGAAATCCCGGTAGTAAAGCGATTCAAAATTTTGCATTTGTGTCAGTTTTAGTCAATCGAGTTTTTGCTGCAAGTACTTATCTGTGTTCTCTTTGAAAGTTTTAAGGTCAATTACCTTACCGTACCCGCCGCCGGCTATTGTAGCAAGGGTACTTACCTGAACATCTTCAGCTTTAACGATTTTGTCGTTAAACTTAAGGTCACGGGTAGCACATGCATCATGAATAACTATACATTCAAAACCAAAGTCATGCGCTGCCCTGACAGCTGCTTCCAGACACATCTGAGTCTGCATGCCAATAATAACTAAACGACTAATATTGTTGCTCTTCAAATATTCCAGCAAATCAGTATTCTGAAAGCTGTTTACTTCTTCCTTGGTAATTACCTTTTCATCAGAAAGAGGTTCAACATTTTTATGTATCTCAAATCCCTTATCTGATTTATGACGAACATGCACAATCAGTTGATTCTTTTCTCTGAAGATCTCAAGAATTTCTCTGGCGTTTAAACTTGCAGCCTCTGCATTGACCAATCCGGGTCCATCGCCCGGGAAATAGAAATTCTGAATGTCGACAATCAATAAAGCTGTTTTAATGTTGCCCATCTGGCTTCTGCTGGGAATTCGCTGAATATTGGAAAATAAAAAGTGTCAGAACCAGTAATAATGTTTTTTTCATCATCATATGATTTTGATTTTAATGGCAGGATGGAACCACGCATGGTTGACTTCGTCGAGGCTTCGCTTGTTTGTTTCGTTGAAACAAATGTTTATAATTATTTGATATACAGTTAATATATTTTAAATTCTACATACAAATGCTTCTCTGCTATATTGTTACCAATATTAACAGTAAACTGACTTTGATCCTGTACCTCAAATTCTTCAAGTTTCCTCTGTTAAAGTATTGGGTATATGATAATATGACAAACAGCCTTATATTTTTGTACTAAAGGTAAGAATAATAAATGATTATGCGATCATGAAGCTGTGATGTTAAAACGCTCTCTGAAGAAAGGAAGATACAGCTGATTATTTCCTTCGATAAACAAAAACTTAACTGATTTGTTATAATATAATAAACCACTTAACCCATATTCAGCTGAAATCATTGCCCGTTGCTGAATTATTAACAAAAGCCTAATGAACCAACTCCTTTTTATGCTAGTTGGCTTGCTGCCGATGATGGAACCATATGAAAACAAAAATCCCGGAGGGAATGATCCTTATCTGATAAATGATGGTCCCTATATTTATCAGATCAACAATAAACTTAAGGTTAGATGGATTGAGAACAGCGTTTACAGGGAAGATTATATTGTACCCGATAATTTCAACAGAAAAGGGGGGAATTTAAATCTGTCATTCAATTACAAAGATCTGACTGACACTTACAAACTGAATCCTGACTTTGACCAGAGCTACAGCAATGCGGACAGTATAGCTGTAATAAGCGATATCCACGGGGAATATGGTATTTATATTAAACTCATGCAGGGAAACGGTATTATTGACGAGAACCTGAACTGGAATTTCGGAACGGGTCATTTAGTGGTTCTTGGCGACATGTTCGACAGAGGGAATATGGTAACTGAAGTGCTCTGGCATCTCTTTGGACTGGAAAAGCAGGCTGAAAAAGCCGGCGGCAGGGTTCATGTGTTGCTTGGGAATCATGAATTCATGGTACTCAGGAACGAACTTTGCGACCTTAACGAAAAATACTCCAAAGTGGAAGAAATTTCCAAAACCGCTTACGCTGATTTATATTCCGAAAAATCTGTTCTGGGCAAATGGTTGCGAACCAAACCGGTTGTGATAACAATTGATAATATCATATTTGTCCACGGCGGAATTTCAATGGAAATTATTAACAGGAATCTGAATTTCAAGCAAATAAACAAGATTTTTACAAAAAAAGTTATTGGCAGAAACCTGGGAGAGGTTTGTGGCAGGGAATTGGTTAAGGTCCTGAATGAAGCTGATGGTCCATTGTGGTACAGAGGATATTTTTACGATACGGATTTCTGCGAAAGTCAAATTGATTCCATTCTTGATTTTTACGGGAAAGGGCATATCGTGGTAGGACACACCCCTGATGAGACTATCAGATCACTTTTTGGCAATAAAATCCTGGGAGCAGATGCCGGAATAGGTCAAAATAAACCCGGGGAGATACTTTTTTACAAAGATGGATCCTTTTATCAGTGTTTCAATTCAGGCTGCAGAGTAAAATTATAGCTAACCGAATTCTTATTCATACCCCCAGTAATATTCCCTCTGGTCCGCCGGAAGGCTGAATACGGCATAACAGCATAACAGCATAACGCATAACAGCATAACGGCATAACGGCATAACAGCATAACGGCAGAACGGCAGAACGGCTTAAATGAGATTAGTTGAATAAGGGTCTGAGTGACTTCACGCTTTGCCCGCCGTAACATTGTGCAGTCGGGATCGTCCGAATTTAATCAAAAGGTTAACCAGGCTGACAAGAATCCAGATAAAAAGAATCAGTGAGGCAAGCAGGCTGAAACTGAAGTCAATATCAAACTGAAACTGTTGCTGCTGGAACTTCCATATCTGATCTTCCTTTACCATTATGCCTGTAAAACGTAATGGTACGACCAGAAGCCTTGAAAGGTCAAATTTTACAAAGCCTCTTGTCGAGAACCATGCTATGTTACCTGATGAAGAAATATTTGCACTATCAACTGAAAATTTACAATCGCCCCATGATTCCCAGTCATTTTGCACCAAATAGGTTGCTCTTTCATAACCACTAAAAATTTCGCCAGGCATTGTTCCCAGAATCAGTATATTTTCTCTGGAATAAAGAGATTGCATAAAAGTGTCAAGCTGCCCGATATCTCTTTTTGAGTAGCCAGCCTGAAATTTTCTTAACTGATCGATAATCTCATTTCTGGTATTATCGGGAGCATTCCCTTTTGAAAAAACAGATGTTACCGGAGATAAGATCAAATCCTCATCAGCTCTTTTGAATATTCTGGTTACAAGAATAAGAATAATGATCAATAATATTATTCTCAATGAAATTTTAACCAATTCCTTCATATTTCTTAATGTATTATAACCTGTTTTCAATTTCTTAATAAGACCTTATAATTAAAATATTAAAAATAAGATAAAATCCGGTTAAATTCCTTTCACATAAATATGCGTCAATCTGCGGGATCAGCTTCTTTATGCCCTGTGTGATCCACTTAGTGTCCTTAGTCAGTCAATTATGAATTTCATTAAATCTGACAAGCATTTGCCTCTTCTCATCCCAGAGCCGGAGAAGAAGTGATTCAAATGCGGTGAAGAATGTGATAGGTTTTATTTCCTGAAAAAGTTGATTCTCATCATGGCATTTTTTCAGGTTGTAGTTGGGTATCAGCGGACTCAGGTGGTGAATATGATGATAGCCGATATTTCCTGTAAACCAGTTAAGCAGTGCCGGAAGTCTGAACAGTGAGCTCCCTTCCAGGGCAATGGTTTTATAATCCCAGTTATCGGTGGTTACCCATTTGACATGCCTGAACTGATGCTGGACATAAAACAGCCACACGCCATGCACGGAAGCAATATACAGAACAGGAAGCTGGATTAACAGAAATGCTTTCCAACCAATGGCCAGGATCGACAGGAAAATCAATACAAAAAGTGCAAGGTTTGTAAGGTGGACATACAGTTTTTCCTTCCCTGACATGTAATTCTTAGTCAACCTGTTCGAAACGACGAAGAGCAGCAACGGTGCAAGTCCGAAAAGGAAAAAAGGGCTCCGGTAAAATCTGTACGAAAAGCGCTGTTGGTTTGTCAGTTTTTTATATTCATCGACAGTAAGTGTTTTAACGTCACCCCTGCCCCGCTTATCAAGGTTACCGACAGTCTGGTGATGTATCTTATGGTCAAGATGCCATTTATGAAACGGGGTAAATACTATCACTCCAGTAATAATACCAACGATTTTATTTAACCTGACTGATTTAAAAAATGAGCCATGTCCGCAGTCGTGAAATATGATGAATATCCTTACCAGGAATCCTGCTGCGAAAACCGAGAGGAAAAGCGTAAGCCAGTAAGAAATCTTCAGGGAGAGGACCATCAGTACCCATAATATGATATATGAGCCCACAGAGTTGATTACCTGCCACCAGCTTTTTACCGGATCAGGATCCCTGTATTTCAGGATAATCTTAATCCATTCCGGCTTTGAATCTTCCACAAGTTTCTGCTCAGTCATAGTTTTGCATTACGCAGCAAAAATACCAAAAATAAACCGGAAGGCAAGTTTTAAGGTTATGCAGTTTTGTACGGTTATGTGGTTATGCGGTTGGTTAAATTGAGCAGGCGGCAGACTGACTTTGAGTTGCTAATCCCAGACGTACCTCCAGTCGTTGTTTTGCTTTTTCCAGACGGTATGGAAGACTCCTGTTTGCTCTGCGCTTTTACCAGAGGAGTCCTGAATCGAGAAAACATATTTACCATAGGTATATCCTAATGTCCCGCAATCTGAAACACCAATAAAATCAGGAGTCCAGCTTAATTTTACATCAGGATTGGCATTTTTGTCATAAAAGCGTTTAATGTTTTCTTTACCAATAATCAGGGAGTCATTTCCTCTTTTTATTACAGCATCTTCGGCTGCGAAATAATAAAATGCAGCAGAAATACCTTCCTCGGAAGCCATTTTTTCAAATGCCTTTTCAGCTTGCATTATTTCATTTCTGGCTGCCTCAATGTTAACAGTATGTTTACATGAAAACAGTAACGGAATTAAAATCAGCATTAAGGGGTACTTCTTCATAATTTTTTTTGTGTTTGATTCTTAAACAATTATATTTTAAATCGTCAATTCATCCAGGTTTTATCAATCGATCAGGCAGGGGTAGCGAAGGTCCAAAACAAATCTTTAAAAAAAATGATTTTGGCGTGACTAAAGTTAAACTATTTTTTATTTTTAGGCTGTTTTAAAGAGATTAACCCTAAACTATATTTTAATATGAAAGAAAGTAAGAACAAAGGACTGAACCGCCGTGATTTTCTGGGATTATCGGCAATAGGACTGACAGGCCTGACTATCCTTCCCAGCTATGTTATTAACGGGATCCGCGTTGCCCCAAGCGATCGTGTACTGATGGGGACAATCGGCCTGGGGCGCCAGGCCCTTTCGGATTTCAACGGTTTTGCCGGTGCAGTCGGTCTGCAGGTTGTTGCCTGCTGCGATGTTGATACGATCAAGCAGCAGAGGTACAAAAAGAGGGTCGAGGATTGGCAGAAGTCAAAAGGGCTTGCTCCCCGCTGTGACACCTATGAGCAGTATGAACAGCTTCTTGAACGCAAGGATATTGATGTTATCGAGGTAGTCTCACCCGATCACTGGCATGCCCTTATGACAATCCATGCCTGCCAGGCTGGAAAGGATGTATATGTTCAGAAGCCTCTGTCATACACTATACAGGAAGCGCTCGTTATGACCCGGGTAGCAAATGATACTAAAAGGGTCGTTCAGGTTGGAAGCCAGCAGCGTTCGAGCAAGGAATTCCAGAAGGCAATTGAGCTTGTTCAGAATGGTTCCATAGGTCATATTGAAAAGATCTATGCAAAGGTTGGCGACCCTCCAAAGCCTCTTGATCTTCCTGCTATGCCAATCCCCGGGAACCTGAACTGGAACCTGTGGCTCGGCCCTCTTAATGATGAGAAGATAGTCTACAACCCCGACCTTGCACCGCAGATCACTCTCGATCCGGTTCAGAATGAAACACTCTGGGGTGCATGGCGCTGGTACAGGGAGACCGGTAACGGTTACACAGCAGACTGGGGAGCTCATATGTTCGATATAGCACAGGCTGCTATAGGAATGGATGGATCAGCTCCCTGCGAGATAATACCTAAAGGGTACAAAGGTCAGGAGTTTATGACATATAAATATAAGACAGGAGTTGTCATGACTGAACAGCCTTATCTTGATGATAATCCTGGTGCCCAGGGCATCAAGTTCATCGGGACAAAAGGATGGATAGAGGTGGCAAGGGGATATATAGCATGTTCAGATCAGTCCCTTATCCCTGCCGAAATTGCAGGAACCCGTCCGCAGCCAAGAGCCCAGCGGCCAGCCGGTCAGCAGGGACAGAGGCCTGCAGGCGCCGCGGGAGCACGTCCGGCCCCGACACAGGCAGGACTGCAGTTTGAGATCAGCTCACCTCACATGCAGAATTTCATCGATGCAGTCCGCTCACGCCAGAAAACGATCGCTCCAATTGAGGTCGGATGCAGTACCGCTATAACCTGCTGCCTTGGCAACATTGCAACTGAACTCGGGAGACCTGTAAAATGGGATCCGGCAACTTATACATTCATTGATGATAAGGAGGCATGCAGCCACAGGCTGATGAATTACGAATACAGAAGACCTTACAAACTATAATTAATCTCAGAAAGAAGAGGCTGCATCAAAAGTCCCTTGAGTCCCTTTGAGATAACCTTTGGGGACCTTTGTGGTGAGATTGAAAATTGAACCACTAAGGATCACAAAGTACATCACAAAGTCACACAAAGGGGAAATTATCATAAATCCCACTTTTGGTACAACCTCTCTTTTTTGTTATAAGACAGTATCGCTCTAAAAGCCTTTTCGTTTTCAGTTTTTCCTGTTTTGTCCCAGAGAGTCAGAACAGGTTCCGTTGCCCGATCCGGACTGACAGCAATTCCGGTACGACACTGAGTCAGTAATATGTTTGTCAACAGAATTTTGCGGATTTGATTTCTCAGCAACAACAATTGCTTCATCCATTATAAAGACTTTAGTCTTAAGTTCAATCCTAATAAAACTGCTGTCGGCATCAACACGCTCACTTATAAATCCGATTGCAGAAACGACAAGGGTCTTATTAAGGACATTCTGACTGAATCTAAAATTTCCCCTGATGTCAGAAACAGTTGCGACATTATCATTTTCGATCCGGACATTAGCAAATTGAATCGGATATCCCGAACTTTTGTCAATCACAACTCCTGAAATCTGAGGAAAAACGTTTACCGTTACAGTGATCAGTATAAATGTTATCAGCAGTCTCATTTTCGTGTATTGAATTCCCAGGGGTCAGGCTAAGTTAAGGAAAATATAGCTAAATGGAAACCTATTTGCAGGAGGCAGTGGGCAGGAAGCAGGGGATATTTTATTCAGAACCTATTCAGGTAATGTTTTGTTAAAAAACGGGGTATTGTAAAAGATAGATTTTAAAGGATATTTATTTAAACTTGCAGAGTGAACCGGAAGTCAGATATAAAGAATATACAACCCATTAATCCTCCGTGTAAAAAGACAATGTACAATTCCCCTGAGGAGGCCCGGGACATGATCAGTTATCTCATGCAAAACAAGGGAGCAAGGGAATTATCCGCTTATAAATGCATAATCTGCGGTTTCTGGCATCTGACAAGTAAATCCAGGTAGTTCTCCTGCCAGACTTCCCCTGGCCTTTGCTTTTCGTCAGATGAAATTGCCATCATAGTCCATCCTGGGATCGGCATTGGATAAATCGATAATTCTCTGAAATCCGTTATTTCCGTTTTTGTGAGTCGATGAACCTGCATTGTAACAACGCCTTATCCCCCAAATGCCGTGATATATTTTACCCGAGCTGGAAGCATCAACGTGATAATGACCGAATAAAAGCATATCGATCCTGTTTTCAATTACAGTTTTTAATTCTTTGCTATCCCTTAAATGCATCGCGAGCTTGAAATCAAAAGGGTGATGATGAAGATAGACAACCTTTTTCCGGCTGGCAACCTCAGGCTGATCAAGCATTTCCTTCAGCCGGTTCAATTGTACCTTTCCTAATTCTCCTTCAGAAAGGAACCGGTCAAGCTTGTTAAGCTCTTCGGCTGTGGAATCGAGTCCCATAAACGCAATTCTGTCAATTATATCGAGTTTCGGATAAGAAATTTCCCTCGATTTATAATACCTCTCTTTAAACAGCCCCACAAATTGGCTGTTTCCCAAGGTGCCGGTCCCGTAGTCATGATTGCCTGGAATAGCCAGTACCCGGTATCCACGTTCTTCAAGCAACTCAACAGCTTCAACAGCCTCATCAATCTGTTCGCTGCGATTAGCATTATCGACGATATCGCCGGTAATAAGAATGATATAATTTTTTGCAGGTTGTTTCAGAAATGTAATGCTGTCGATGATATTCCGAAATTTATAACTGCAGTCTCCATGTCCCACATGCAAATCTGATAAATGAATGATCCTTTTCATGATTTCAAATATAAATTAAAAATGGAAGATATTCAATTATTGTCTTGCAGTCTTGCGGTCTTGCCCTCTTGCAGTCTTGCGGTCATGCAGTCTTGCCGTCTTGCGGTCCGGTCATGCAGTCTTGCTGGTGTGTTAATATTGATCTATATTTACATCTGATTCCTTTTGAAAATCAAACCATGAAAAACATAATCACTGCGGCGTTCCTGCTCCTTTCGCTTACCTGCTTTCCACAAATGCCGGATGATCAGAAGAGTGAAGCCTGGAAGAACATTTACAGAGCCACTCCGGCAAAAATCAACAGTCTTATTCATACCAGGCTTGAGGCCACTTTCGATTTTTCAAAATCGTGGATGTATGGCAAAGTATGGATAACCCTTGAGCCTCATTTTTATCCGACCGATTCCCTGACCCTCGATGCCAAAAGCATGACTGTCAATGAGGTGTCGATGGTTAAAGACGGTAAAAAGATCCCCCTGAAATATGGATACGACGGATTAAACCTGAGCATAACCCTCGACAGGACTTACCGTGGCGGAGAGGACTATACAGTCTTTATAGACTATATAGCCAAACCTGGAGAGAGTAACGGGGAAGGAAGCAGAGCAATATCCGTAGCACAGGGTCTCTATTTTATCAATCCCACGGGAACAGAGAAAGAGAAGCCCACCCAGATATGGACACAGGGGGAGACCGAATCGAATTCAGGATGGGTTCCGACAATTGATAAACCAAATCAGAAAACGACAAATGAAATCAGCATGACGGTTCCCGCTAAATTCAGAACACTTTCAAACGGTCTGCTCGTTAAGCAGAAGAAACATCCCGACGGAACCCGTACCGACACCTGGCGGATGGACCTGCCTCATGCACCTTATCTTATGATGATGGCAGCAGGTGAATATTCAATTATCACCGACAAGTACAAAGGCAAAGAGGTAAGCTATTATGTTGAGAAGGAATATGCACCTGTTGCAAGACAGATATTTGGCCTGACACCTGAGATGATAGGATTCTATTCTGACATAACCGGTGTAGATTATCCGTGGCCGAAATATTCACAGATCGTGGTAAGGGATTTTGTAAGTGGCGCAATGGAAAATACAACAGCCACCACTCACAGTGAATCGGCACAGCAGGATGCACGTCAGCTGATTGACGGAAACTCATGGGAAGATGTGATTGCTCACGAACTTTTCCACATGTGGTTCGGCGATTATGTCACAACCGAAAGCTGGAGCAATCTTTCAATAAACGAATCTTTTGCCGATTTCGGTGAGCTGCTCTGGAACGAATATAAATACGGAAAAGATGCGGCCGGGGAGCATAATACGACGGCAATGCAGAGTTATCTCTTCAGCAACAGCAGCAAGAAGGACCTGGTCCGTTTCTATTACCGGAGCCGTGAGGAATTGTTTGATGCCGTCAGTTATCAGAAAGGGGGTAGGATCCTCAACATGCTCCGTAACTATACAGGCGAGGAGGCTTTTTACAAATCGATAAATCTGTTCCTCACTAAACACAAGTTCAGGGCAGTTGAGACCCAGGAACTCCGTCTTGCATTTGAAGAGGTCACCGGCAAGGATCTCAACTGGTTCTGGAACCAGTGGTTTTATGGAAGCGGCCATCCGAAGCTTGATATCAGCTATGATTATGACCAGTCAACCCGGAGTGCAAAAGTCTTTGTTAAACAAACCCAGCCTGACAAAATCTTTAAGCTTCCTGTTGCGATAGACGCTTACCAGGGCGGCGGTAAAAAACGATACAGTGTATGGCTCGAAAACAAGGCTGATACATTCGCCTTTCCTTCCTCTTCAAAACCCGATCTTATAAATGTTGACGGAGAAAAAATCCTTCTTTGTGAAAAGACAGACCACAAAACACTCGATAATTTTATTTTTCAATATGAAAATGCTGCCTTGTATGCCGACAGACGTGAAGCAATAGATTTTGCTTCATTGAATCAGACTATTGACCCTAAAGCTTTTAATTTTCTGAAAAATACCATTAATGACAGGTACCAGGGATTAAGGATATATGCGATTCAGAAGCTGAATCTGCTGGACGATTCAATTAAAAAATCTGCTGAGCCTATCCTGGCTGGTCTGGCACAACATGATGCTTCCACCCTCATCAGGTCAGCTGCCATTCAGGCACTTGGAAGATATAAGAAGGAGGAATACAAAGATCTCTTCCTGAAATCACTTAACGACTCTTCCTATTCAGTTGCAGGAAATGCGCTTCTTGCCCTGGGCTCAATCGACAGTGCCGCAGCGCTTTCAGGTGCCAGAACACTAGCGTCGGGGCATCCAAGAGGGGCATTATCGAGAGCCATAACCAGCACACTTTATACGTATGCCGGGGAAAATGATTTCGACGCCCTGGCCGCAGAATTTGAAACGGCACCCTTCGGGAATGCCAAATTCGGACTTCTTCAGTATTTTTCAAATTATCTGAAAAAAGTTAATAATCCTGAAAATTTCAGGAAAGGTGTTGATCTGATCGTTGAATTCCGCGATGCTATTCCTGAAGAGTTTTCCGAACAAATACTTCCGTATTTAAATGGCATGATACTAAATGGTATAGCTTCATCCAAGCAAAATGCCGGAATGACAGAGCAGGCGGATTATGTAAAATCCAAAATTGCAGGAAATAAAAAGTAGAGGGATTATTCTTCGAACGGATGTTCCTTACAGAAATCAGGCCTGTAGTTCTTATAGCTTTCTATATCCTGAATCCATCCGTTCCTGAAGCCAATATCTTCCATGGTATCAACAACTGAATCATATTCAGCCTTATACAATATCCTTTTTAAATCAGGATGGTTGCTTACAAACGGTGTGGGATGGTACTGTGACATTAATGAAAGATGCACTCCTGCAGAAAGCTCTTCCGCAATGCTTTTAAGTACCTTCTTGCTTTCCCCGGCCTGACCCGGAAGGACAAGATGTCTTATAAGCATCCCGCTTACAGCCCGGCCATGACTGTCCGTATGAAGCACTGAACCTTTAAGCCAGTACATTTTTTTGAGAGCCCTGAGAGCCACTTCCGGATAGTCGGGGGCATCCGAATAATCTTCTGCCATGGCAGGAGTAAAATATTTATAATCAGGAAGCCAGACATCAATTAAACCGTTAAGACTTTCAATAACCTCAGGCTTATCGTAACTGTTGGTATTATATATGGTCACGGGCTTCAGCCCCCTTGAATTCAATCCGCGGATAATTGCCCTTACCTGCGGTACCACATGTGAGGGGGAAACAAAACCCACAGCCCTGACACCGGCTGAAAGGAATTTTCCGATTGTATCGAGTGCCTCATTCAGGTCTGTAATTCTTCTTGCACAATTTCCTCCCGGCCTGCTTATTTCATGATTCTGGCAATAGATACAGCGAAGATTGCATCCTGCAAAAAATATATTGCAGATCCCTGCAGGGCCGCTTATTGAGGGTTCCTCTCCCCGGTGGATACAAATGGATGCGATGTTCATGCCGGCATCGGATCCGCAGAATCCTGACCCTCCCTCAAACCTGTTCACTCCGCATTCCCTGGGGCATAAGGTACAACGGGAAAGCAACTGCCGTTCATCAATATTGTAGATTTCTTCTTTTTCCACAAAGGCGCACAAAGTAAGTCACAAAGGTACATAAAGGAGGATTAATTATTATACACCTTTGTGCCCCATAGTGATATCCTTTGTGTTACATTATAGCAAAAAAGATTATTTTAATGTTTTGCAAATTTCAAAACATTATCTATCTTTGCATCCGATTTGAGGGGAAATTGAGACCTAGGGGACCAGAGTCCCCTATTTTATTATCGCTTTTAATGAAATGACCGACAAGGCAAAAATAGAGAAATCGGTAACAGAGTTTATCCGCGGTACAGGACTTTTTCTTGTCGCTGTAAAAGTCAGCAATTCAAACAGGATAACTGTGCTTGCCGATAAGAAGGAGGGAATAACAATTGAGGAATGTGCCATGCTGCACCGTCATATTGAGAAAGACCTCGATCGCGATGCTGAGGATTTTGAACTCCAGGTATCCTCGCCCGGCCTTGATACGCCCTTTGTGGTTATTGAACAGTATTACAGGAATGAAGGCCGCAAAGTCACAGTGGTTGACAGTGAAGGATTAAAATATACAGGGATTCTTAAAAATGTCACTAAAGGAGGTTTCGACCTTGAAACAGAAATAAAAGTCAAAGGGAAAGGAAAAGAGATAAAGGATCTGCCTTTTAATTTTGACCAGATTAAAACCGTGAAAGCCGTATTAACAATAAAATAAAAAACAGAAGATAATCCCAGATGGAAAATATTAATTTGATCGACACCTTTTCAGAATTCAAAGAGCTCAAGAATATTGACCGTCCCACAATGATGAGTGTGCTTGAGGACGTTTTCAGAGGAATGCTGGCAAAAAAATATGGTTCGGCTGACAATTTCGATATCATCGTCAATATCGACAAGGGCGACTTTGAAATATGGAGGAACAGGGTTGTTGTTGAGGACGAGGAGCTGGTTGATCCGAACACTCAGATCCCGCTTTCGAAGGCTAAGGAGATTGACGAAGATTATGAGGCCGGTGAAGAGGTTTCTGATGAAGTGAAATTTCTTGATTTTGGAAGAAGGGCAATACTCTCGCTCAGACAAAACCTGACTGCAAGGATCCTTGATCTCGAAAAGAACAACATTTATATCAAGTATAAGGACAGGATCGGCGAGATAGTGACCGGAGAGGTTTACCAGGTCTGGAAAAGGGAAATGCTTGTACTTGATGATGACGGTAATGAGCTGATAATCCCCAAAAGTGAACAAATACCTTCCGATCATTTCCGCAAAGGCGACTCCATACGCGCTGTGGTTATTAAAGTTGAGATGAGGAACAATACTCCGTTTATCATACTAAGCCGTACTTCCCCGGTCTTCCTCGAAAGACTTTTTGAGCTTGAGGTGCCTGAGATCTTCGACGGCCTTATAACCATCAAGAAGATAGTAAGGGTTCCCGGAGAACGTGCAAAGGTAGCTGTAGAATCGTATGATGAAAGGATTGATCCGGTTGGAGCCTGTGTTGGGATGAAAGGATCAAGGATACATGGCATTGTAAGGGAACTTCGCAATGAGAATATTGATGTAATAAATTATACATCAAACAACCAGCTGTTCATTCAGCGAGCGCTCAGCCCTGCAAAAATAACTTCAATCAAGCTTGTAGAAGAGACAAAACGGGCAGAGATATACCTGAAACCAAATGAAGTATCGCTGGCTATCGGTAAGGGCGGCCTTAATATCAAGCTTGCCAGCCAGCTTACCGGTTATGAAATCGATGTTTACAGGGAACCGGGAGGCGAAGATGAAGAGGACGTAAATCTTGAAGAATTCAGCGACGAAATTGAAGACTGGATAATCGAGGAATTAAAATCAATTGGCTGCGACACCGCAAGAAGTGTTCTGAATCTTTCAATCAGCGACCTGGTAAAAAGAACCGACCTTGAAGAAGAAACAGTGAAGGAAGTCGTAAATATTCTAAAAGCTGAATTTGAATAAAATATTGTCAAAATTAATTCACTTAAGATTTAAGAAAGACTAAGGACAGATTTATGGCAGAAGACATCAAGGCAACAAGATTAAGCAAGGCAGCCCGCGAATTTAATGTGGGGATCTCCACTATTGTGGAATTCCTGCATAAGAAGGGCATTAATCTTGATCCAAATCCAAATACCAAAGTACCTCCTGAAGCATACCTGTTTCTGTTAAAAGAATACAGCAGTGATCTTAATGTTAAAAAGGAATCGGAAAAGCTTATTCTGAAAGACCTTCACAGAAAAAAAGAGTCTGTCTCTATTGATGATGTTCCTGAAAGCGTTAATGGTGATGATCAGGAGAGGGATGAGGAGATCATGATAAAAGATTCTTCTACCGCCAAAAAAACACGTGGATATCAAAACCGAAATCAAAAAGCCTGATATTAAACTGGTTGGTAAGATTGATCTGGAAAAAACCCTGAAACCGAAGCCGGTTAAGACTGAAAAACCAAAACCTGAAGAGGAAAAGAAAGTCACCAAGTAGCCGCCGAAAAGAAAGTTGCTGAAAAGGAGAAAGAACCCGAAGAAAAAGTAAAAGCAAAAGAAACTGAGCTGAAAAAGAGGAAAAAACTAAATCTTCAATCGATATACATATTGTCGGGAAAATTGACCTGGAAACGATAACCAGGGAAACAAAAGCCTCAAAGAAAGAGGAAAAAACCAAAAGAAAAACAAGCCGACAAAAAGGAATCTTCAAAGGAAGAAACCAAAAACCGGTAAAAAAAGAAAAGAGCAGATTGAAGAGCCTGTCTCTGAAACAGATGAACCCGAGGTAAGTCCGACGAAAAGATCATTGAGAATGAGATTATTAAGGAACCCGAGGAAGAAGAAATCGTTGAATTATTCAAACCGGAGTTTAAAAAATTATCAGGACTGACAGTTGTTGGCAAGATTGACCTGCCTGTTGAAGAAAAGAAAAAGCCTGCTTACCAGCAGGTAAACATTGATGGTGATTCCGACTTCAGGAGAAAAAGGAAAAGAAAGAGGATTACAAAGGAAAAAGATCAGGTTCCTGTTGTGAAGCCGGTCGACCTCAGACAAGAAGGATATGCCAGGTAAAAAAGTAATAAAGAAAAGATCGGTCCATGCTGAAGTTGATGAAGAAGAAGTTCAGAAACAGATAAAGGAGACCCTTGCCCGTCTGACAACAAAAGGGAAATCGAAAGGATCGAGATACCGCAGGGAGAAGAGGGAAGCAATAAGCCAGAAGAACCGGGAAGTGGAAGACAGGATAGAACTGGAAAAGAATATCCTGAAAGTTACCGAGTTTGTATCGGTAAATGAACTGGCTACGATGATGAATACTCCTGTGACCGAAATTATTTCCACCTGTATGAATCTCGGCCTCTTTGTTTCAATAAACCAGCGTCTCGATGCAGAAACACTGTCGCTTCTGGCCGATGAGTTCGGGTACAAAGTTGAATTCGTAAGTGCTGAACTTCAGGAGACAGTCAGGGAAGTTGAAGATGCTGAAGAGGACCTTAAGCCAAGGCCGCCGATTGTAACTGTAATGGGGCATGTCGATCATGGTAAAACAAAGCTTCTCGATTATATCCGCCGTACAAACGTTATTGCGGGAGAAGCCGGAGGAATAACCCAGCATATAGGGGCCTATGGTGTTATCCTTGACGACGGGCGTCAGATAACTTTTCTTGATACCCCCGGTCATGAAGCATTTACAGCAATGCGTGCAAGGGGAGCCCAGATAACAGATATCGCCATTATTGTTGTTGCAGCTGACGACGGAGTAATGCCCCAGACGAAAGAAGCCATCAACCATGCATCAGCAGCAGGTGTCCCTATCGTATTCGCAATAAACAAAATTGACAAGCCGACAGCCAACCCTGATAAGATAAAAGAGGCGCTGGCAGGAATGAATTACCTTGTCGAGGATTGGGGTGGCAAATACCAGTCGCAGGAGATCTCTGCCAAATCAGGACTTAACATTGAGCTTCTCCTTGAGAAAGTGTTGCTTGAAGCAGAAATGCTCGACCTTAAAGCAAACCCCGACAAGCCAGCTATCGGAACAATTATTGAATCATCTCTTGACAAGGGACGCGGATTTACTGCCACTGTTCTGGTTAAAGCAGGTACACTGAGGATCGGTGATATAATGATTGCCGGAGCAAGTTACGGACATATCAAGGCAATGTACAATGAAAGAGGCGCCAAAGTTGATGAAGTAGGACCCGCAATGCCGGCACTTATCCTTGGACTTGAACGGAGCGCCTCAGGCTGGCGACAAATTCAATGTAATGGACAGCGACCGCGAAGCTAAGGATATTGCAACAAAAAGAGCCCAGCTTCAGAGGGAACAGGGACTGCGTACCCAGAAACATATAACCCTTGACGAAATAGGAAGACGAATAGCAATCGGCAACTTCCAGGAACTTAATATAATTGTAAAAGGTGATGTTGACGGATCGGTAGAAGCTCTGAGCGATTCGCTTATTAAACTTTCGACACCTGAAATACAGTTAAATATTATTCACAAGGCTGTTGGCCAGATCTCTGAATCGGATGTCCTGCTTGCCGCCGCATCGAATGCAGTTATTGTAGGGTTCCAGGTACGACCTTCGCTCAGCGCCCGTAAGCTTGCTGAAAAAGAAGAGATTGATGTACGGCTATACTCGATCATCTACGATGCCATTGAAGAGATAAGAGCTGCAATGGAAGGGATGCTTTCACCTGAGGTGAAAGAGGAGATCGTTGCCACTCTTGAGATCCGTGAAATATTCAAGGTCACCAAAGTCGGTACCGTAGCAGGCTGTTATGTCAAGGAGGGAAAAATAACAAGAAATACCAGGGTACGGATAATACGCGATGGTATAGTTATTTATACAGGCGAGCTCGGTTCACTGAAACGGTTCAAAGACGACGTGAAAGAAGTTGTCGGAGGATATGAATGCGGACTTAACATCCATAATTTCAACGACATAAAAGTCGGAGACATGGTTGAAGGCTACCAGGAATTCGAGGTTAAAAAGACCTTATAGAAGCTCCTGGTATTTTTCGGCTGAAAGAAGAGTCTGAACTTCTGCCTGATCTGTAATCTTTATTTTGATCATCCATCCTTTACCGTATGGGTCCTTATTGACCACATCGGGAGAATCTTCAATTGCAGGATTTACTTCAATTATCTCACCCCCTACCGGCATGAACATGTCAGATACAGTTTTTACAGCTTCGATAGTGCCAAATACCTCTTCCTTTTTCAGGGTCTCTCCAAGAGTTTCGATTTCGAGAAAAACGATATCACCAAGTTCTCCCTGGGCAAAATCGGTTATCCCGACAAACCGAAATCACCTTCAACTCTCAGCCATTCATGATCTTTTGTGTATAGTAAAGCTGCCGGAACATTCATGTTATTAATGTTTTATTGAATTTATAATACAGTTAATTTGATTATTATGGTCAATCAAAAATAAAGAAATTTTTTTAATTCCTTTATTTCAGTCTTTCCTTTGCTATCCAGTTAGCACGGTTTATAAGAGGATGACGCAGTTTAATGGCACCTTCAACCGGGCACTCAACAACACAACTACCACAATACCAGCATTCTCCGGGAAACAAAACTACAGGGGGAGCTCCTTTTTTCAGGTTTGGTACTATTATGTCAACCTGACAAATATTTACACACCTGTTGCAGCCTGTGCATTTTACAGGATCGATTATTACAGGATTTGCTGCTGGCATTTCGTGAACCACTAAACCGTCATTACCTGATGTTGCCCTTTTCACTGATATATTTTTTGTTGTGCCTTTCATAGTTTTCATTTAAATCGCCAAAAAAACCGACATTTAGTTCCCTGGTTATAATTTTGTGCCGGCCTGCCTTATGGTTATAAGCATTTCTGCGTCGCTGACTTCAGAGATGTTATTTTTTATAAAACAGAGAGGCTTTGAACTCGTCTTTCTCCTGAGGCAGGAATTCAGAATTATCCGCGATACCGTAAGTATGTCAAAAACTTCAAGAAGCCTTACAAGTTCATGCGGATTATATGCATAAGTCTCAGAAACAATCCTGTTTTCATAATCATCCAGCTGTTCAAGTCCTATTTTAAGCAGTTCATCATTCTTGATCTCCCCGCAATAGTTCCTCATAATCTTGGAAATACCCATATTCAGCTCTTTCCATCCGATACTGTCTGAGGGCTGGTTATAAAGCGGGCAATAAACACGTTCCTTTTCATTCCTGATCTGTATTTTATCAGGATCCTGCTTTTTGCTCCCGGCTGCAAATTCTGAAGCGTGTCTGCCGGCATAATGACCGGTGGCAGCAGCATGACCGTAACAATTTGAAGCATACAGAGAATCGCCAGCAACGAATAATCCTTCAAGATTTGTTGAAAGATCCCAGTCATTCATAAATCCTCCCGGCAGACCGAAGAGCTGTCTTTCATCAGGAAGAAACTGCGCTGATGTCCAGCCTGTTCCATAACACTGAAGAACATGCTTTTCGGGATCGAACCCTGCTTCAGTATAGTTCTTATAAACAGGTATCTTTGTTTTCCCTTCTTCTCCGACCATCATCCCCCAGATTATTCTTCTTTCCGATTCAGGCAATCCTGAGAGATCTGCGTAGAAAGGCGGCTTGTAGCCCTGATCAATCATATCCGGAAAGGGCAGTGTCTCAGGGCCCCTGTATTCGTACTTTGGATTATCGACAGAACCGCCCTTAAGGAAAAATTTCTGGCCGGGTGAAGGTTTAAACCTGCCTGATATATCAGTGAGAATATTACCGTCCCTGTCAGCGTATGGGATCTCCCTGCCTGCCGAATCGATAAGTGTTGCACCATACCAGGTATTGTGATTGTTCCCGGCCCCGTAAGGAGGGTAGCTTCGGCCAGATGCGGAAAACTCTGCTCCCACTGATTTCTCCATCATTGTAAATTCAGCTCCGGCGCGCCATCCCATTGCATGACCATCACCAACGCATTGCGGTGGCCGGAATTCACACAATCCGGGCAGGGAAGCAGAGAACAGCCACACCCTTGAGGGTCGCGACATGCACATAATGCTGGCCCTCGACCTTATAACATAGAATTTTCCTGTCCTGGTTTGAATACCGGTTGCTCCAATGATCCTGGTACGGTCAGTTCCCGGCCCGGTCAGCAGAGAAGTGACCATTACCCTGTCGATTATTGTTACGTTCAGCCGTTTAAGCTCGTTGTACATTGACGGCTTAAATGTTGAACCCCAGACCCTTAGCGTAAACCTGTTAACATAATCGTATGCAAACAGAAATTTTGATTTTTCATCCCGGAAAGCAGCACCTTTGAATTCATCGTCAGCATCCCTTATCCTGCCTCCCATTTTTTCAATATCAAGCAGTCTGTCGTATCCTTCGCGGCACTCAATGTAATGTGAGATACCATTATTAAAACCATCATTATCATCGAGCATTGCACGGGTAAGCTCTTCCGGGTTATTTTCGAACAGGGATTTGTTGCAGCCGATTCCCAGTGATCACAGCCTGAGCCTCCTGCACCGCTCATTTTTGTCGCTCCCTTTTCGACCAGGATGACTCTCTGACCACTGTTTGCTGCGGCAATTGCAGCCATGCATCCTGCAATACCTCCTCCAAGAACAAGAATATCGGTATCCATAGTCTCTTCTTTTTCCCATTCAAGAGGATAAGGCCAATCTCTGACCGCCATTTTTAAAGTATTTTATAATTCAGTTTCATGAACTAATTCTGCTTTCAATTCTGCTTACAAGTACCAATATTATAAGGGAAACAATATAAGCATAAAAGAGGCCCATTTCAGGATTGACAAATCCTTTCAAAGGACCCGCCGGCAAGAAAAGCACCGGTTCCTATTATACCTCCTGCAAAGATTGCTGAAATTGCACCTTTCCGTGTAGCCCCCTTCCATAACACTCCTGCCAGTAAAGGTATTAGAAGGCTTCCCATATAAGGATAATTGAAAATGATAATTGCATCAAGAATATCCGTGATCCTGAATGACAGCAGTACACCAGCTGCCACAGAAAACACTACTGCAAGACGTGAAATTATTTTAGAATAAGGCAATTCATCCAGACTTGATTCAGGGTGCAGAAACCTGTTGTAAAGATCTCTTGAAAAGGTCGCCCCAAGGGCTATCAGCAGTCCTGATGCACTTGACATTGCAGCTCCCAGAACGGCAGATATTGCAATTCCGGCAAGGACCGGATTGAGGGATCTGATAACCATGAAAGAAAAAGCTCCTTCGCTGATATCAGGATACAAAAGTCTTGCAGCTGCACCGATGGCGGAAGTCAGTACACCTATAAAAATTACAAATAATCCGGCAATGATACATCCCAGCCTTGCAGTTCTTGCATCTTTTGCCGCCTGGTAACGTATAAAGGCATCGTACGAAACGGAGATCGCAATAAGAAATGGAATTACCATGTATATAAACTTTGTTAAAGTGCCGGGGGGAATAAAAGGAGTCGCAAAAATTTCTGCCGGACTGATATTATTTGTTTTCAGGAGAGCCAGGGATACAATGCTGATTACAGGGATGCTGATCATTATTATTGTAGTTTGTATAACATCAGTCAGGACTATTCCCCACAGCCCACCCAGCGTACTGTAAATTAAAATGACCATTGCACAGATAATGACCCCTTTGTAAAATGGTATTCCGAACCCCGACAGTATACTTCCGCATGCCAGAAGCTGGGCAATAAAAATACCAAGAAGGCTCGGAACGTTGCTTATCCAGGCCCATAACCTGATCCATTTATTTGATCCATACCTTTTCTCAAAAAAATCGAGAGGTACGAAATTCTCTTTCTGCCTTAGTTTTCCGGCTACAAGGATGCCGGCAAGAATAAGACCTCCCCCGCAGCCAAGCGAATACCACATTCCCGGCCATACTCCCATTGAGGCTCCCGTTGATGAGCCGCCAAGGATTATTCCTGCGCCTATCTGGACTGCCGAGAGGGTGGCAACTGTAAAAAGAAGGTTAAGCTTTCGTCCTGCCACAAGGAAATCTGAAGCTTTCCGGTTCCTGGACATAACCAATATGCCAACCAGGATCATTACTGCAAAATAAGCGCAGCATACCAGTAAGACAACAGTAGATTTTTCCATACAGGTTGTTTGACAGGTCAGCGACCGGATTGAAACTATTTCAACTCAATTATCATTGCTGTTTTAGGAGCAATTTTAAATGAGGCAAGATCAGTTATTTCTGCACCGGTTATTACTTCTGTGCCAGTGTGAATCCCTTCAGGGCCTCAAGATATCTCTCCTTCGTTATTGTCTGTGTCTCCTTGTCACTGTTATTAAGCACTATCATTACTGATTCCTTTTCATTGTACCGGAAACAGACATAAAGATTATTTTCAGGAATGAACTGCTTCAGCTTCCCGGAATGAATGACCTCTTTTTCTTTTCTCCAGTTTAAAATCTTCCTTGTAAATTCGAAGGCTTCTTTTTCAGTTGCATTAAGGTTCTGGCCCAAAAAAACGTTCCTGGTGTCGCCGCTCCATCCTCCGGGAAAATCTTCTCTCAGGTATCCGTCGCCACGGTTTTTATCCCCTTCCATAAGTATTTCAGTTCCGTAGTAGAACTGAGGGATACCCCTTGTTGTGAGAATAAATGAAAGAGCCATTTTATAGATATCGAGATTCTTTCCTGTCTGGGTGAAAAATCGTGGAAGGTCATGGTTGTCAAGAAAGATAACATTGCGAAATGGTTCAGGATAAAGGAAATCCTGGGAAAGGACAGTATATAATCTTGCCACTCCTTCAGTCCATCCGTCAGGCTCATTGAAAGCTCTGTGTGTTGCAAGCGACAGGGGAAAGTCAGTAACTGACGGAAGATTAGACTGGTATCCGTCGCTGTTGATTTTACCAAACGACCAGTAGGCTGTGGGTGCTTCCTGCTGGTACCACACTTCTCCGACTATAAAGAACCCGGGAAATTCATCAGTCATCCTTTTGGCCCATCTCGACATCATATTCTTCTCAGGGTACGGATATGTATCCATCCGTATTCCGTCAATTCCGAAGTATGCTATCCACCACAGGCTGTTTTGGATAAGGTACTCCTCAACAAGCGGATTGCTTTGATTGAGGTCAGGCATGGTATTGTCGAACCAACCCTTTTCCATAATCTCCGCATCGCTTTCAGCAGCGTAGGGATCCATATAAACTGAAGATCTGTAGCTCGTTCGTGTGAAGCTACCGAACTTATGAACCCAGTCGTCTGACGGCAGATCCTTCATCCACCAGTGGCCCGACCCTATATGATTGCATATCATATCCATCACCAGTTTTAAACCCTTACCATGGGCTTTCGATATGAGATCTTTAAACTCTTCATTGGTCCCGTACCTGGGGTCAACCCGGTACAGATCGGTAATTGAATACCCATGATATGAAAATGAGGGCTGATTGTTCTCAAGGAACGGGTTAAGCCATATACCTGTAACACCCAGATCTTTTATATAATCAAGATGATCAGAAATACCCTTCAGGTCTCCGCCATGCCGGCCGTTCGGATTGCTCCGATCGGCTTTTTCAAGCATTCCTTCAACATTATCATTTGAAGGATTGCCATTCGCAAAACGGTCAGGCATGAGCAGGTAAATCACGTCGGAGGCGTTAAAGCCTTTTGCCTCACCGGAAGGGTGTGCCAGCAGAGGGTAATCATGTGTCAGTTTCACCTTCCCTCTTGTGAAAATCAACCTGACATTACCAGGAAGAGCATTGTTACTGATATCAAGATTGACAAAAAGATAATTGGGATTATCAGTTTTTACCAGGGTAGTTACTTTAACCCCCGGATAATCGGCAATCACATCAAATGATCCGATCTCTTTGCCATAAACCATCAGCTGCAAAGCAGTTTCCTTCATTCCCGTGAACCATGATGGCGGTTCAAGCGCGGTCGATTTTCTGAGCTTCAATAACATTGCTGATGATGATCATCAGCAGGAAAAGTGCCTGAAATCTTATTGCTTTAGTCATTCATTAAGAATTTTAGATTGCTTTAAACTGATCGATTTTTTTCCGGAACTTTCAATCCGGTATTCCTTTCCAGAAGATGACAATCGCAAGACTCCTGTCTGATAAATTACTTATTAATAATTCATTCCGGCTTACTTTTACTTCAAAAAGAATTCCCACGGAACCTCGCATGAAAAGAATATGATTTCCACTGGCCGGGGATTAACGGATTTATAATTAGTTTGTCATCATTTATCCTCATTCCCCCGAAGCCTTCAACGATTGCAAGCCAGGTGCCTGCCATGCTTGTAATATGCAGCCCATCGCATACTTCATTGTTATAGTCATCAAGATCGAGCCTTGCAGTGCGGAGATAAAGCTCGTAGGCTTTTTCAATTTTGCCGATCCGTGAGGCAAGGATTGAATGTATGCAGGCCGACAATGAAGATTCATGAACAGTCATTGGTTCATAAAAATCGAAATTACGCTTAATAGTTTCTGTATCATATTTGTATTCAAAGACATACAGACCCTGAAGAACATCTGCCTGTTTAATAAAGCAGGAGCGCAGTATCCTGTCCCACGACCAGTGCTGGTTTATCGGCCGTTCATCCTGTGGAATCGTATCGGCCGGTAATAATTCCTTGTCCAGGAAACAATCCTGCTGCAGAAATACTTTTCTTCCACTGTCGAAAGGCAGGTGCATATTACTGATGATTTTCTGCCATTGGGCTGTTTCAGCAGAATATTTGAAATTTGTTTTTCTGACAAGCATTGCAAACTTTCCGTGATCCTCCTGCCTGAGCTTTTTTAGGCTGCTTAGGGTATATTCAAGTGTCCATACCGCAAATGAATTGGTATGCCAGTTGTTGTTGACATTGTTTTCATATTCATTCGGCCCGGTAACACCAAGTATCACATATTTCTTCCTGTTTTCGGACCATGTGGCCCGCTGGCTCCAGAATCTCGAAATCCCTATCAGGACCTCCAGCCCGTAATCAGCCAGATAGTCATTGTCGCCCGTGTGCATTACATAATTAAATATCGCAAAAGCGATCGCCCCATTCCGGTGGATCTCCTCGAATGTTATTTCCCATTCATTATGGCATTCATCTCCGTTCATTGTAACCATCGGATAGAGGGCAGCGCCATTTTTAAAACCGAGCTTCATAGCATTCCTGATACTGGCTTCCAGGTGCTTATACCTGTAGAGCAGGAGATTTCTCACCACATTCTGCTCTGCCGTCTTGAGGAAAAAGGGAAGAACGAATGCTTCTGTATCCCAATAAGTGCTCCCGCCGTATTTTTCGCCCGTGAATCCCTTTGGGCCTATATTCAGCCTTTCATCCTTTCCGGTATATGTCTGGTTAAGATGAAAAATATTAAACCTTATCGCCTGTTGGGCTGCAACATCCCCAGCAATGACAATATCCGACGACTTCCATATTTTATCCCACTCTCCTGTATGATCGGAAAACAATTTGTCATACCCTTTGGACGATACTTCGTGAAGACGTTTTTTCGTGTTATTTATTAAATCTTCCGCAGGAATATTCAGAGATGAAAGCACTGAGACGTACTTTATCACAGTCAGCTCATCACCCGGTTTTATTCTTTCGGAAAACGATTGTGCAATATATTTTTTACGGTCAGTTAATGATGACTTTACATTCAGCTCCCTGCTGTTCCTGAGAAGCCGGCAACACATTCCGGTTGAGACATCGAAACCGGTTTTTAGAGTTCTGGCTACAATTATTCCGGTTTCCTGATCAATTTCACGTGATATCTCTTTCCAGAATTTCTTTCCGTAGTTGGCATCCTGGTTCCTGACATCGGCATCGAGGTAAACACCGATATCAATTATACCTTCAAAATTGACGGAGCGGATTGAATATTTAATTACACCCGTATCGGGTTCTGACATGCTCAGAAACCTCCTGGTATGGAATTCGATTGTTTTATTTCCGGTAAATGCTGATACTGAATTTCCTTTCGAGGTAACCCTCTTTCATGTTAAGGGTTCTTGTGAACGATCTGATAGTTGCAGTTGAAAGATCGACAGGGCTTTTATTAACTGAAACATCAATGCCTGTCCATTTAGGGGCATTAAGAACTTTGGCAAAATATTCGGGGTAGCCGTTCTTCCACCATCCGACCCTTGTTTTATCAGGGTAGTAAACACCAGCTACATAACTGCCCGGAAGAGAATCGCCGGAATACTGCTCTTCAAAATTCGCCCTCTGGCCCATATATCCGTTTCCAATTGAAAAAACACTTTCCGATTCCCTGTTCATATCAGGGTGGAATCCTTCTTCAACTACATTCCATTCATCTTTTTTATAATAGTTCTTTATCATATTATCATTTCATGATTTTCCGAAGTTTCCTAAGATTTATTTTATCAAGACCCGAAACAACATAATGAGCATCAGTCAGAATTTTTTCTGATCCGATTCCTATACAGAACATGCCTGCGTTAAGTGCTGCCTCAACACCTGCAAGGGCATCTTCGAATACCACGCAGTCTTCAGGGGCAACTCCAACCATTTTTGCCGCCTCATTGAATACTTCGGGATCAGGTTTGGCTTTACTGACAACATTACCGTCAGCCACCGCATCAAATAGTTTTTCTATACCAAGCCGTTCGAGTATTAAAGGCGTGTTTTTGCTTGCTGATCCAAGAGCTACCTTGATACCTGCATTTTTGAGTTCAGAAATCAGTTCAAGGCTTCCGGGCAGTATCTCATCCGGTGTCATTCTCCTTATATAATCAAGATACCATTCATTCTTCAACGCAGCATATTCATCCTTCTTTTTATCATCAAGTGTCATCCTTCCGATTTCCAGAATTATATCAAGAGAGGCCATCCTGCTTACACCTTTCAGCCGTTCGTTATCCTTTTCATTAAAATGGATGTTCAGCATGACTGTAAGCTTTTTCCATGCCAGGTAATGGTACTTTGCAGTATCCACAATTACACCATCAAGATCGAAAATACATGCTTTAAGACTCATAGTTATTTTTTATCGTCAATATCATGAACAAATTTAACGGTAATTGCAGCAATAAACATTGATATTCCGCCGGTTATCAGGGCAAGCATTGTATTTCCATGAAAAAGGTGTTTTACCATGCTTCCGAGAATGCTTGCTGCAAGGATCTGGGGTATTGTAATGAAGAAGTTGAAGATCCCCATATAAACTCCCATTTTGTTCTGAGGCAGTGCCCCTGTCAGCATTGCATAAGGCATTGAGAGGATGCTTGCCCATGCAACCCCGATCCCAACCATAGGCAATATTAAAAGCAAGGGAGAAGATATGAAATTTATTGTAATCAGGCTGACGCCCCCTATTGCCAGACATATGGAGTGAGTGATCTTTCTGCTTGTCGCCCTGGCCATTACCGGCAGGAGAAATGCAATTAATGCCGCTGAACCATTATATATGCCAAAAAGTACACCAACCCAGTTTGCCCCTTCATTATAAGCTGCTGATGTTGTATCGGTAGTACCATAAATATGTGAAGTGACCGCTGAAGTTGTATATATCCACAGCGAGAAAAGAGCAAACCATGTAAAAAACTGAACTACAGCAAGCTGTCCCATGGTTGCCGGCATCTTTCTGAGGTCGTGGAGAACGGAGTTAAGTCCATTTTCACTTTTCCCTGCCGATTGCAAAGCGCCTGCTAATAACTGAAGCAGACCGAACAATGCCACACCTCCGGTAATTACATATAGCTCTTTTTCGAGATTCACCCTCGACAATATGAATGTCAGTATTATACCGGCAGAGAGCCAGATAATGCCTGGAAGATAATAATTTATTCTTTCCCCTGCTGCATGAGTTTTACTGACTGAATCCTTTACCTCCGGATTCTCGCCCCTGGCTATCTTTTCACTCTCATCAAACTCCTTTAATTCTTCTGGTGAATACTCTTTTGTCCGTAAAACCGTCCATAAAACGGCCAGTAAAAAAACTGCTGCACCTATATAAAACGAGAGTTTCACGTTCATGGGTATCAGTTTACCCTGCAGTGGTATCTCTGAAACACTGAACCAGTTGGCAAGAACCCATGGAAGGAAAGAGCCGATTACCGCGCCGATCCCAATGAAAAAGCTTTGCATGGCAAAGCCTGATGTTCGCTGTTTTGAAGTAAGCATATCGCCGACAAATGCCCTGAAAGGCTCCATGGAAATATTAATTGATGCATCCATTATCCAGAGCATTCCGGCTGCAAAAAGCCATGTGGGAGAATTTGTTATTATGCACAAAGCAATGGATGCAAGAAGGGCGCCAATGAGAAAATAAGGGCGCCTTCTGCCAAACCGGTTCCAGGTCCTGTCGCTCATATGACCTATGATTGGCTGCATTATCAATCCAGTAACAGGTGCTGCAATCCAAAGTATTGGGATATCATCTATCCTGGCACCCAGAGTCTCGAAAATGCGGCTCACATTTGCATTCTGAAGTGAATATCCGATCTGGATCCCTAAAAACCCAAAACTCATGTTCCAGATTTGCCAGAAATTTAATTGCGGTTTTGTTTTTTTCATTTAGTCAGGTTTTAATCCGGGAAAAATCCGTTAATGGTCAGGAAAAGTAATCAAAAATATAGAAAATGAGGTCATTCCCCCTGCTGAATTTCGTATAATTCATGTAACAATACTCTGTTTATTTTCATCCCATAAGATTTCCTTTTTTTTCAATAGCCCCAGCCAAAACCTTTTCCCCCCTGGGGGAAATAAGAAAGGGGATTAAAATCTTATATTCATGACTAAAAAGGGCATATAAGCTTTAAATGTATCTTAATTATCAGTATGAAAGTAAAGGATTCTCCCTTGAATACAGCTAAGCATAATTCATTTCCAGTCCCTCGGGGATAGATCATCTGCAACTCTTTGCAGATTTCAACTATTTAAATATACTCCGGACAGCCTACTGGACCAGGGAAAACTTAAGGCTGAATCCGAAGTTGGTATTGGATGTTGGGAATGTATTGGAAACAAAAGGATTATTCATTGTATGGTCCGCAAAGATCTGAAGGTTGAAACGGTCGCTCAGGACATAGTCAGCAGTTGCCCCTATGATAAAAACTTTTATCCCTGCAACAGGCTGATTAACATCTTCCACAAGCTTCCTGGTCAGTGTTTTGTTATCCCTGAGAGAAATATCGAGCCTGAGGTTAAGGTCGCTCTTAAGTATTTTCTGACCCCCTCCTGTCTTAATAATAATCTGAACATCGTCAAACCTGTAACCCGCACCGAACACCAGGTCATTGATCCTGTTATCTGTTACCTGGTTTCCCGTGAGGTTGAGTGAGACTGTCCGCGATTTCCTCCATTCAAATCTTGATGTCAGGTTGCTTTTCCAGTTCATATCAACATTGATAAGAGGACTGAACTGTTCGCTTACGGTGACAGTGTTTATCTGGTAAGGCTGGATAAAGTTATTCTGGAGATCCCTGATATTGTTTACTCCCCCATCAGGCACATTATAATAGAGGTTCGATATATAGGATCCGATCTGGTAAAGAGCCCTGTACTGATGGGTAAGATTAACTGAACGGAAAGTATTCTTTATGAAGCCAATCTTTGACAATCCGTCAAATGTCACTCTCCAGTTTGGCATCATTTTGAATGCTGAAGGGAATATATCCATGTCGACCTTTTCGGGATCTGTTTTGGTGTATGCCGCATAGAATGAAGGGATAAGAACCTCAGGTGAGGTTGGTCCGTATCCGTTTTTATACTCGCCTTCGATGGGCAGACCTGTGGAAGGATCCAGGTCGGGATCATACCCCGGATCCAGTTCCTGTCTTTCCCCGGCTTTTCTTCCTGAAATGATCACGGTGTTTGCCTTGAAAGTTTCGAATGCCGCGGATACATAATTGTTTTCTTTCTGGACTTTTTCGAAAGTGGTACCCCAGGCTATTATTGACATCGAGAAGCTCCCCGTAACAACCGGGTTGCGTGTACTGTCGGGAAAATTACCATTGTAATCGGCTGTATAATAAGAAGTCTCGTTTTCGAGGAATCTTCTGTCAGAGTTTAAATCAATCTTCAGTCCGGGGAACAGTTCAACAACGCTTCTGAAAGAGAGATCTTCCCTGTTGTTATAAATAGCAGGGGTATAGAGAAGAGAATCGGTTGTAACCCAGCCGTTTGATACGGCTTTATCGAAGAAGCTTTTATTGCTGTAACCCAGGATGAAAGGAAGTCCAGGCGCCGAAACATCGTTGACTTTTGACATACCAAGGAAATTTGCCTCCGGGAGGAATCCGGGCAGAAACTGTCCATTTCCCTGAGTATAGGTCATGCTCACCGATCTGACTCCCATAAGAGCGCGAAGTACATATTCACCGGTGATAATAACCGGATTCCTTTTTTTAGGAATCCTCCCCTCGATTGACACTGTAGTACCTTCGGCAGTCTCAGATGAGGTGAAGCTAATCCTGTTCTCACTTAATATCTCGAGTTTACCTTTAACCTCGGTTCCGTCATTCTTAACTATTCTGACCTTTACATCCTTCGTTTTCAGATTATGAGTAATTGACCTTACAATATTTTCTCTGAAATTAATATTGCTCCTGCTGAATGTTACCGTTTTGAACTCAGTCTGCATTCTCTGAACTGCACCGGGACGTGTATTGTTTTCCACATTTTTAAGGAACTTCGACTTGCTGTAAAGGCTCGCCAGGTTGGCTGTTGAACTGAATGTCAGCTCCGAATGATTCCTGATGGTGTTTCCAAGATTAATGTTCAGTGAATCGGCGTACAGAGCGCCCGCCAGCCATTCATAATCTGCCCCTATCCTTGCATTTGCAGTCACCCATGAAAGAAGCGGCAGTTTATTTATCGGAATATTGTAAGTAATATTATAAAAATGATTATAGGAGGTTGTCCTTCCGAAGCTTTTAATATTTTTCATTACCGAGTCACGCCAAATTTCATATTCAGTCCTGTACCTGTCTTTGTCGACCGGTCCTTCCGGCTCATCGATCCTTGCTATGTTGGTTGAAGTAAAATCAAATTTAAGCTGGCGTGTAATATCATATTTCATATCGAAAATCCTGGTCCATTCAAAATCTTTCCTGTACGTGGGATTTATAAGTATACCAGGATTATTAATATTTCTTGTCTTGATCTCATTGTAATAGCGCGACATTTCAGTCCTGAATGAGATGCTTCTTGGCAGTAAATAGAAATTAAAGTCCTTCAGTATCCTGAAAGCAGGGGCGTTCAGGAATTTTACATTCTTAAACGGGGTTATATTTGCAGGCTGAGCCTCATAATTATAACTTATACCTCCCCTGTAGTTTTTCTCAAGATCAATCTCAGTTTTGGTATTGCTCCTATAGACTTCATTATATGTATAATTGACGCCAAAATTGGCAAGATCCCAGGCTTGCGGTTTCTCGCCGCGTTTTGATATCCCTGCATTATTGACCGAGATTGTTTTACGTCTGGAATAATCTTCTGAAATTGCTCTTATTGAGTCTCTTTCTTGTTTATTTTCAGCTTCATCGAGTGCATCCTGCAGCGGGATGTCAGGATCGAGGGGATTATACTGGGGTTTGACACGGGTTTCAGAAAAACCGACATAAACAGGGAGGCGGACAGCAGCTTCTTCAGGGAAGAACTTTCCAAGCTCCAGGCTTGATGAAACGTCATATTTATAAACTTCTTCCTTGCTTCTTTCATTTACTTTCTTATCAATGCTTCCCCAGCCGGGCGTGCTGGCCATACCAACAAGATCGACGGTGCCCAGATCAGCCAGGCGAGCCTGTAAATGAGCATTTGCTGCCCAGCCACCATCTTCCACAAAGTCGTTCAGTCTGAGTTCATTTACCCAGATCGCCCCTGATCTTGGCTCTCCGTTATCGGTGTCGGGATTCCGTGTCTTTATCGGATTCCTGACACCGACCATAATAGTCTTAATATTGCTCATATTCGGGTTGCCGCACACATAAACCCTGTTAGAGTCGCTATCCATATAGGTGAAGACGTCGGAAAGATTTAAGGTTGAACCGTCAGCCTGCATCTGCCTGTTACGTTCCTTCTTGGCATCCTGGAGGATCGAAAGATCTATATTGAAACTGTTTTCCTCCGGCCAGACGATTTCTCTGTCTTCTGTCGAATTATTATCGTACTTATCATTCGGAGGGGTCAGTTTTAAAGGTACCTCATACTCATAGAAGTTAGATTTATAATCTGATCCGATCCTTATGAAAGCTGTAAGCTCATAATCATATAAAGACTGGTCGATCAGGGCTTCAGCATGGACCTCCATCCTCAGTCTGCGATACTGTCTGATATCAAGGTTCACATTCCTGTAGGCTGCCCTGGCGTCGCCATCGGCAAGGTCCTGAACTCTGAGAACCATTGACTGTTCATCAAGCTGTCTCAGCTGTGGATTCTGTGGATCAACAACCCTGTCAAATCCCGGAGGCAATACATAGTTTACAGGCTTTTTGCCAGCATTATCTTCGATACTTACAGAACTTATGTCGAATGAACCATCGGTAGGTTCAGGTACAGTAATTCTTTCTCCTCCTTCCATGAAGGTGATGTTGTATTTTCTCCATTCGGCCCTGACGAGGTTTAGCTCTGCGAAACGCATTACAACAGGATCGCTGAAGTTTCTCATGAAAAGCCTCATAAAACGAATTGACTTAAAATCGTTTATCGTTCCGACAATTTTCTGGTAATCTGTTACCGGTACCTTAAACTGAAACCATTTCACTTTCGATTCGGTTCCGTTCGCCATTTTAACTGTAGGTTCTACCTCATCTACGATATAATTCGATCCAACCTTCATATCCTGGGGCCTTAAGCTGACCCTGTACTGGTAATAGCCTTCAGTCTCACTCAGCGTATTGTCGCGGTTGATATCCTCCATATCGGGAATTGTTGAACCGGTTGTCGGATAATCTTCCTCAGACATTTCGGAAGTGGGCGAGTTGCCATCGGGCCCGTTATATTTTTTATATCTGTCAAGAATACCCAGCTCTTCCAGATCATAATCAGATCCCCTGTAGTAGTGAAAATCGTCGTTTGAAGGGTCTTTAAGGATCTCAGGGTATGTTTCAGCATCAGCAATAGCCTGTATTTGCTGCAGATAGTCAGCAAAAAATGACTGTTCATCATCGTCCATGAGACCATCCATACCGACATCCTGAAATCTCCTCGATTCGATGCTGTTGTCGAATGCATTCACAACCGACTGCACCGTCGGAACTCTTCCCCATGATGTTGTATCCAAATTCACAAGTTCAGGAGAACCCGGCAATCCATTTTCAAAACTTTTACGTGAATCGCGTAAAATGTCTTCCGAGATATTCCCGAGGTTAAAATAGAGGTCGCCTCCCGAAAGGGAAGGATCTTCAACAAAGGGATCCATGAGCCAGAATTCAATATACTGTATATTGGCATTTTCAAAATCGCTGGTGAGGACTTCCCTCATTATACCACCCCATCGCGACCCCGGATTGTTAAGCAGGCCTGAGGAATTCATACCTGATGAATATGTGCCCTGATTGGAATCGTAATTATAAGGTCCCTTTTCCTCAGGATAATAGGCGACATTAAGTACAGAAATTGTTGTCGGAATTCCGGTGGTGCTCTCCCTGTTCGGGAAGATCTCATTCTCGTATATTTCTCTTACAAAGTGGCTTGATTGAGTATTAGGATCTTGTTTAATATGCTCGGGGGTTGAAGATCCGTTCCTCAGGAAAATAGGATCGATGGTGTACCAGGCAATTTTAGCCCTGTTCTTTCCGCTCTCCGGATTGTTGTTCAGCCTTGCTTCAGGAAAAAGCTGATCCTGTCCCTGAGGAACACTTGAGATCGACCATGCATTGAACGATTTAAGATCGAGCGGGATCTCACTCGACTCAAAATCATCAATATATGAGTTGCCTGCATCTGAAATAGCATTGGAGTGACCCGGGATCAGGTCGGCAAACTCCCCATTGAATGATATGCCTGAAGGTGTGCTTGTTTCGAGCAGGGGTATCTTATCAAGAAGGTTTGTAAGCCATTGCGATTCTCCCCTGTACGAGGTATTAAGACCCCAAATCGTGTTTGCTATTGGCTCTTCCCCGAAATTGACTTTCTGGGTGTAAGGCCTTTCATGGAGGTAGAGCAGAGTGCCTCCGATATTGAAATTATCGGAGAACCTGTAATCGAGATGCGTACCAAGAAGTGTCTTTGTCTGGAATCCGAAGAACTGGTTGCTTTCAAGTGAGACCTGGATTGGTGTCTGGGATTCTATTAATGCTGAGTTAATGATTGTGACGACCCCCAGGTTATAATCGACCGTATAGTCGGTGTTTTCATTAAGAGTAATACCCCCTGCTGTAACGATAATTGATCCGACAGGGATATTCGTTGCATTCAGCCTGATCTCGGAGCCTCCCTGGGAAGAATACTGGCCAATCATCTTGAATTTATTCTTCTCAGCCTCCTGCCGGGCTACAGTCTGGGTTGAATCATAAAGCTCCTGAAAGACATATTTATCTGCAATGAGATCATCTCCTATCTTGCTTCTCAGATAACTGCCGAAAGGCTCAGTGACGGGGAAAATGATCTTTCCCCTGCTGACATTTATGGTCACTCCGTCGATATAGTCAAAATAACCGTCAGGCATATGATCGAGCTGTGAATTGAGATTATCCAGGCCGAGCACCTGTAAGAGTATCTGGTCACCAGTTTTGCCCTCAGGAAGATAATTTATCGAGTTACCTGTCTTATCATCTTCATAAAGAATATTCAATTGAAAATCTTTGCTTTCAAGTCTTCCTGAACCCAGGGAATAGATGTTTTTCATCATCAGGTTCCAGGTAGGGTATTTCGGACTGAGAGTCGTTCCCTTAAGAAGTTTAAGAATCAGGGTCTGGGGAGCTGCTATACCATCGGTGGAAAACTCTCCGACTTTATAAACCTGACCGTTAAGAGTGTATTCAAATGCAACAGAAAGAACTTCATCGGTGTTTAATGCAGTATTAAGCGAAATATATCCAAGCTCGCTGTTCAGAGTGTATTCTCTTTCATTGAGCCTCCGGGCATTTTCAATTTTCTCAAAATCCCGTCCGATTTGAAAACCGGGATATAACGGTTCGAAAACCGTTGTTACCTGATCGACATCCCTGATTCCGTTGTATGTTGTCTGAAGCTGATCGTAAAGCTGGTTGGCATTATTATCGGGATATATCAAAGCTCCAGGCGGTGCCTGGAATTCAGGCACATCGTTATAAATATGGCTGCTGTTTTCAGCCAGGTCAGCAAAACTGACAATATTCCTTGTCTCATCAAAGCTGCTTGTTTTATTTGTCACCCAGATCTCGATACGGCTGATATCCAAACCAGTGCTGATATTCGGAAGGTTTTTCAGGGCATCATTGTAAATATCCCTGAAATGCTGGGCAAGGAAAAAGTGACGGTTAGATTCATAATCGTCAATGAAAATTTCAAATTCGCTTATCTGGGCGCCACCCTTAACTTCGATGGTCGATGTTTCGCCCTTCTGCTGCGACAGAACAGTTGTCATGTTAAGCTTCCCGAACTGAAGCTCAGTTTTAAGGCCGAAAAGACTATAGCTTCCTGTAATCAGGGTTCCCGGAAGGGGAAGTGTTACATTACCTGCCTCGACTTTCCTGATAATCTCATCTTCTTTGCCACCATATTGTAGCTTGATCTCATTCTCAAAATCGAACATTGCATCAGTATTATAATTGACTGCAAGCTGCATTTTATCCCCGATAGTACCTGTAACATTCATCTGGATCTTCTCCTTGAAATCAAATGTCGGGATAGTTCTGAGTTTTTCTGAAAGAGTAGGATTCTCAGTGCGTGAGATATTGATGCCGAAAATTAGTTCTGCTGAACCCTGTGGAACAATATTTATGACATTACTGCCGAAAATTTTATCGAAAGTGGCCCCTCCTACTTCTATCTGGGGAATCAGACTCGATTTGAAACCTGCGGCTTCGCCCGATATCCTCGACTGCCAGTAATCGCGCATCTCCTTATTAAACTGGTATTTACGAAATTCCTCAGGCGACATATGGACAGGCGTACGGTAGTCAAAAGCACCTACTTTCTGATAAATGACATATTCATTCTTTTCAGAATCATAAACAACTGTGGATTGTATATTTGAAGGATTATAGAGGAAAAAAGGAGCCTTCGGAGTTGATTCATAAGGATTTCCCGAGACGTCCTGAAGCTTTAAAGGAGATTTTCTGACTGTATCACCTGACTGAACAGAAATCTGACTATCTGCTTCAACCGATCTGAGGAAAAGAGAAGCAAATAATAAAAAATATAAATATTTCAGAAGATTTCTATATGATATCCCTGATCCCAAACCGAAATTTATTCTTATTTACAGGCTCTTAAGAGCTTTCTTGATAAGCTCCTCAACAGTCAGATTTTTCTCTTCTCTGATTATCCTGTCAAGAACTTTGAAGACAGCGCTTTTGCCAAACCCAAGCATCACTAAAGCTGATAACGCCTCTTCACGTTTTGTATTGTCTGTAAATGCAAATATTTCGCCTGTTCCGGATTGTTTTCCAACCTTATCTTTCAGGTCAACAATTATTCTCTGGGCACTCTTCAATCCAATGCCTTTAATACTCTTCAGAGTATTAACATCTGATCCGAGAATAGCTTTTTCAATTTCGTCGTGACTCAGAGATGAGAGCATCATTCTGGCTGTTCCTGCACCAACACCTGACACGGAAATAAGCAGCCTGAAAATGTCGCGTTCTTCCTTGTCGGCAAAGCCAAAAAGCTGGTGGCTGTCTTCCCTGATTACTTCATGGACCAGAATCTTACAATCGGTCCGGCCTTCAAGCCGTGTAAATGTCGAAAGGGAAATGCTCAAATGATATCCGATACCTTCATTTTCAACAACTGCGAAAGTTGGGGTCAGCTCAGCTAATTTCCCTTTTATGTAATCGATCATAAATGCTGTTCGGAATTAATAATTTCTGGCGGCAGTTCGTCAACACGGTCGGTGTGAATCTCAATATCCTGGTGCTTAAGCGGATTGCGTGTAATCTCAGAATACATCTGTCTGTTCCTGAATATATCACAGGCAAGGTATATGGCCTGACGGAATGAGTTTTCCGAAGCTTCTCCCTTGCCGGCTATCTGGAAGGCAGTTCCATGAGCCGGAGAGGTCCTGATGAATGGCAGACCTGCCGTAAAATTAACACCGGTATCAAACGACAGTGCTTTAAATGGAGCCAGACCCTGATCGTGGTACATTGCCAGTATCCCGTCAAATTTGGTAAATGATCCTGCCCCGAAAAATCCATCAGCCGGGAAAGGACCGAAAACCAGCATATTTTCCTTTACAGCCTGTTGTATTGACGGAGTAATAACTTCTTCCTCCTCTTTCCCCAGCAGGGAATTCTCACCCGCATGAGGATTAAGCCCAAGAACTGCAACCCGCGGCCGGCGAATTCCAAAATCAAGTATAAGTGACTGGTTGATCAGCCTGATCTTACTGAGAAGAAGATCTCTGGTTATCATCTCCGGCACCCTGCTTAAAGGAACATGGCCCGTAACCATGCCTATCCGGAGGTTTTCACTTATCATGAACATCAGAACATCGCTGGTACCTGCTTTTGACCTCAGATACTCAGTATGCCCGCTGAACTGGAAATTTTCCGATTGAATATTCTTCTTATCAATAGGCGCGGTTATGAGCACGTCAATCTTGCCGGCTTTAATATCGGCAACTGCCTTTTCAATAGAGGCCAGGGCTGCTTCGCCTCCCTGAGGGGTTGATCGTCCCAATTCGACCCTGATATTATCGTCAAGACAATTTATCAGGTTTGTCTTTTTATGGTTTGCTTCTTCAGCCGACCTTATATTGTTAAAACTGAAATTATTAATATTCAATGCCTTGCGATGATATGCGGCAACTTTCGGGGAGCCATAAACCACAGGGACACATAAATCGTAAATTGTTGGTTCCATGAGGGCTTTTATTATAACCTCATAGCCAATACCATTGATATCACCCTGAGTTATTCCTGCTATTATCGTTTTTTTCTCCATAACAATGTCATTTCTTAACCGTGAGATCAGATGCATATCTTTTCAGAAATGCCGAGAGGAGTCTGGTACCTGTTCCAGGTCCCTCCTTGAGCCTGTAAAAATCATCCTTCTTCAATAAACCTGGCCCTGCTATGTCCATGTGAATCAGAGGGTATTCAGCAAAATTCTCAAGGAATTTCCCGGCTGTTATAGCGCCTGCTTCCCTCCCGCCTATATTCTTAAGATCAGCAATATCGGATTTTATCAGTTCCCCGTATTCTTCCCAGAATGGCAGTTCTGCCGTTCTTTCATAAACTTCATAGCCGACTTCCCTGAGCAGGTCGAAATACTTCCGGTCAGCATTTCCCATAACTGCAATTGCCTGAATACCGAATGTCACAGCTGCTGAACCCGTGAGAGTGGCAATATCAATAATGAGCTCGGGCTTAAACTTCGAAGCATAGCTTATTGCATCGGCAAGTATAAGTCGTCCTTCAGCGTCAGTATTACCAACCTCCACAGTCATTTTATTGAACATTGTAATAATATCCCCCTGGGTAAATGCATTTCCTCCCGGACGATTGTCAGTTGCAGGGATAAGGCCTATAACATGAAGCGGAATTCCGGTTTTGGCAATAGTGTACATAACACCCGTAACAGCTGCACCACCCGCCATATCGCCCTTCATATTCTCCATATAATCTCCCGTCTTGATATTAAGCCCTCCCGTATCATATACAATACCTTTCCCAATCAGTACAACCGGATTTTTGTTCAGGGCCTTTTCGGGCTTCCACTCAAGGATGCAGAAAACAGGCGGATCGACGCTTCCTTTATTAACAGCAAGCAATCCCCCCATTTTAAGGGCTTCGATTTTCCCCTTATTCAGAACTTCAACTCTGAAACCTCCGAGCTTCCCTATTTTTTTTATCTCTTCAGCAAAGGCAGGGGCATTAAGATGATTGACAGGTTCATTTATCAGATCCCTGATAAGATAGACAGCATCAGTGAGGTCGGTCAGCCATTTAAGGTCTTTATCACCAGGTCCCCCGAATAAAAGAAGCCTGGAAGGATATTTTTTCTTTACTTTTTCGTCCTTGTCTGATTTGTATTTGTCAAAGGAATAAAAGCTTAGCAGCAATCCTTCAGTAAAAGATTCTACAGCTCCTCCGAAAACCTCATGCGATGCAATTACAAGCTCAGAATGATTGTTTGATTTTATATTTTTTCGCAGGTTGAAAGCTGTTTTTCTTAAAGACTCCCTTATTGAGAATTCCTCGCTTTCTTCATTTATCCTGATTATGTATGTACTTTTAAAGTATGAATTGATAATTACATACTCCTCTTTTGCCTGAATCTGTTTTAATGCAAATTCCTTTTCTGATTTGGTCAGCTTCAGCCAATCGGGCAATTTATCCTTTCCAGTGATACATACAACAGACTGTTCAGGAGATATTTGTGAAATTTTTAAAATTTCCGGTTTCATATATTTTATCCTGGATTTTTAGGGAAGTAAAGTTAATTAAATTATTGATTGTTTAGTTTCGAAAGAGTTACCTTTGTTCTCCCGGCTTGCCCTCTTAAGCCTGTTAAAAAAATTTGCCTTTGTGATACTTTGTGAGGCACTTGGTGATCCTTTGTGGTTCAAGGTTATATATATTTAACCACAAAGTCGCACTAAGTACTCACTAAGGGTCACCAAGTTGTTTTTAGACGGCTCATTCAGGATTTTGGCATTCAGATGGTGCAGATATATATTTGAATCTATGGAGTTGAAAGAATTATATAAGAAAGCTTTCGATCTTGAGCCTCTGACGGTTGAGGAAGGAACTTTCCTTTATTATAAGGCTCCTCTTGAAGAGCTTATGTTTGCCGGCGACAAGCTCAGGCAGATTCATAATCCGGGTAATGGTGCCGGCTGGATGATCGACAGAAATGTAAACATCACCAATATCTGCTTCTCACAGTGTACCTTCTGCAATTTTTGCCGCAGGAAAGGCGATCCCGATGGATATACAACCTCGATCGATGAATATATTAAGAAGATCGATGAGCTTTTTGCCCTTGGCGGTGATCAGCTTCTGCTACAGGGAGGCATGAATCCCGGTCTGGGATTAGCTTTCTATCTGGATCTTTTCAGACAGCTCAAAGAATTATACCCCCGGCTGAAGCTGCACGCTTTGGGACCTCCCGAGATTGTCTTCCTTTCGAAAAAAGAGAACCTGAAATATTATGAAGTACTTGGAAAACTTCAGGCTGCCGGGCTTGATAGTCTCCCGGGAGCCGGGGCAGAGATACTTTCCGACAGGGTCCGCAAGATCGTCTCCCCCGCCAAAGCTACTGCAAATGAGTGGCTTGATGTGATGATGGATGCGCATAAATTAAACCTGCCAACCTCCGCAACCATGATGTACGGACATATTGAAACAATAGAAGAGAGGATTGAGCATCTTATCAAAATCAGGGAGCTCCAGGATGAAAAGCCGGAAGGCAATTATGGATTTATAACATTTATACCCTGGCCCTTTCAGGATGAAGGAACAGTGCTTTCTGAAAAGTCAGGTATAGAAAGCAGATATACGGGCCCCGACTATATTCGTCTTATTGCAGTGAGCCGGATGATGCTTAATAATATCCGGAACCTGCAGGCCTCGCTTCTTACTGTAGGCAAAGAGATTGCCATGCTGTCGCTGAATGCCGGGGCAAATGATCTCGGTTCGATAATGATTGAGGAAAATGTTGTAAGCGCGGCAGGAGCAAATAACCGTTTTAATGCAGTTGAGATACAGGAGATTATCAGGGAGGCAGGATTTAATCCTGTAAGACGGAATCAAAAGTATGAACCTGTTTCACCACCCCCGGTTTCTTGAATTTCACGCTCCTTTATCGGGGTTATTGAAAACGCTTTTATCTTCTTTATTCTTCCCTTTGTGCTACTTTGTGTACTTTGTGATCCTTAGTGGTTGAAAGAATTAAGCTTAACCACAAAGTCCTATACCCATCAATGAAATATGGGAACATCAATAAAAATAACTTATAGTTACACAGAGTTACACAGAGAAGTCACAGAGCTACACAGAGTTAATAAATCAAATCTCTGTGTATCTCTGTGAACCTCAGTGATTCTCTGTGTAAGTTCTTATATTAGTTATATAGAGGTACACCAAGGTTTACACAAAGATCTCTCAAAGGAATTAAATAAAAAAAGGGCTGATTAAGCAGCCCTTTCGATATTATAAAGATCTTAATTACTCTATTTGGCAGTTTCTTTGTTATCAGTGTCACCGTCAACCTTTGATGCTTTTTTGAATTCCTTCATACCCTGACCTATTCCTTTCATCAATTCAGGAATTTTACGGCCACCGAATAAAAGAACAACAACAAGCAAAATAAGTATTATCTCAGTCATGCCTATCTTTCCCATCTCTTTAAGTTTTTGATTGTTTGCAAAGTTATAAATTGTTTGATGATTTACAAATCCTGAAAAAATAATTATAGCTGTCTATTTCCTGATAAGCCTCATAATATCGTTACCATTGGCTAATATCAGAAGAGCAAAGAGGATCACCATTCCCGTTATCTGGGCATATTCAAGAAATTTATCGCTGGGTTTTCTGCCGGTAACGACCTCATAGAGTAAAAACATCACGTGCCCGCCGTCGAGTGCCGGAATGGGAAGAATATTCATCACAGCCAGTATAATTGAAAGCAATGCTGTGAGGTTCCAGAACGACTGCCAGTCCCAGACCCCGGGAAATATGCTGCCGATAGTGATAAATCCTCCCAGAGACTCGTAGGCTTTTGTGTGTTTTGAGAAAATCACCTTGAACTGCTTGAGATAATCACCGATTGTTTTAAACCCTTTACTGATGCCCGCGGGGACCGATTCCAGAAAGCCGTATTTTATGGTTTTAAGCTCAAACATCTGATCGTAAGTCACGGAGCTTGCTATCCCGAGAAAACCCTCAGATGTTGGCACAACATTTATATCTGCCTGTTCCCCTTCTCTCAGGATATTGACTATGACCGGCCCGGTCCTGTTGTCGGATAAATATTTCTGAAATTCATCGAACCAGGTGAATTTATTTCCATCGAGTCCGATTACTTCATCGCCGACCAGCAACCCTGCAACCTTTCCCGGGGATTTTTTCTGAAAAGCGCTTATGATATACGGGCTGAAGGGTCTTCTTACTTCTATCTTTCCGTTTCCCTTCAGCATCTGAGCAATATATTCAACAGGAATATCGATATTCACAACTTCCCCGTCTCTCCCTACCTGTATGGTTTTCCTGTTATTCAGCACGATATCGGATGTGATCTCGGCAAAGTTCTCGATCGTCTGATTATCGACCGAAAGAATTTTATCTCCGTTCCTGAGGCCTATGGAGTATCCGACTGAATCAGTAACTATCCCGTATTTTACATTAGCCGTGGGGAGATAAGTCTCGCCCCATACATAAAGCACGGAAACATAGATCAGCAGTGCCAGTATGAAGTTAAAAAGAACTCCGCCGGTCATTATAAGAAGCCTCTGTCCCGATGTCTTGGATCTGAATTCATGAGGTTGTGGAGGTTGCTTCATCTGTTCCTTATCCATAGACTCATCTATCATCCCTGATATCTTTACATAACCGCCGAGTGGAACCCAGCCAACTCCGTATTCTGTTTCACCTATTTTGCGTTTGAAAAGTGAAAACCACGGATCAAAAAAGAGGTAGAACTTTTCAACCCTTGTCTTAAAAAGCTTGGCAAAAATAAAATGACCAAACTCGTGGATAATGACCAGAATGGAAAGGCTTAGAAGGAATTGAAGTATCTTGATCAGTATTGTCATGATTTCTTATATAATTCGTTTATATAGTGTGATGCAATCTCCCTTGCGCTTTTGTTTGATGTTTCAAGGAATCCAAGTCCGGGAGATGCAGAATACTCGGTTTTTTCCATTGTGAATTCAACCACATCCGACATCTGCAGAAAGCCAATTTTACCTGAAAGAAATGAAGTCACTGCAACTTCGTTGGCTGCATTCATGATGCAGGGCATATTGCCGCCAAGTTCCATAGCCTTAAAAGCCAGTGCAAGGTTACGGAACCTTACAGGATCCGGGTCGCTGAAATTGAGTGTCGGATAACGGCTCAGGACGAGCTTTGGAAGATCTGATACATATCTGTCGGGATAGCTCAGGGCATATAAAATCGGGATCCTCATGTCAGGCATTCCCAATTGAGCTTTTACAGAGCCATCAGCAAAATGAACCAGCGAGTGAATTATCGACTGAGGATGAATAATTACCTTTATCTGACCTGGATTAAGGTCAAAAAGCCATTTAGCTTCAATAGCTTCGAGCCCTTTATTCATCAGAGAAGCAGAATCAATTGTGACTTTGTTACCCATTTCCCAGTTCGGGTGTTTCAGCGCCTCATGTGGTTTTACATTCCGGAGCATTTCATTTGTGAAATTCAGGAAAGGTCCGCCGGAAGCTGTCAGGGTAATATTTTCAATGGGATTCCCTGATTCGCCGGCAAGGCACTGGAAAATTGCCGAATGTTCAGAGTCGACCGGTATTATGAGGCTGCCTGTTTCCTTTACAAGCTTTTTAATTATTTCACCGGCAACTACGAGGGTTTCCTTATTTGCCAGGGCAATTTTCTTGCCGGCCTTTATTGCTGAAATTGTAGGTTTTAGTCCGGAATAGCCTACCATACCTGCGACAACAGTATCTATATTTGAACCTGCAACGATTTGCTCAATTGCTTCCTCGCCTGCATATACTTTTACAGGAATATCCTTAAGGGCATCCCTGAGCGTATAATAATGGTCTTCATTCCCAATAACCACGGAGTCAGGCATGAATTTTCTTGCCTGCTGGGCCAGGAGCCTTATATTATTTCCGGCAGTAAGTACCTCAACGGCAAATTCATCAGGGAACTTTGAAATGACATCCAGGGTCTGAGTGCCTATTGATCCCGTTGATCCCAGCAATGCAATTTTCTTTGGCATAAAAGACTCAGGGATTTAAAAAATTATATGTTCTTCAGGATCAAGCGGACGTCCCTTGTACCAGATCTCAAAATGGAGATGGGGTCCTGAGGTATAAAGTTCACCGGAATCACCAACAACTGCAATTGCCTCTCCTGTACGGACCATATCTCCGGTGGCCTTGAGAAGGGATGCATTATGCTTATATACCGAGACAATATTGTTTGAATGCTGAACCTCAATGACAAAACCGGTTTCCATCGTCCAACCGGTGAATATTACAGTCCCATCGAGAGCTGCATTAACAGGTGATTTTGGTTTTGTTACTATATCGGTTCCATAGTGTTTCGACCGCGGATCAAATTTTCCTGAAACCATACCTTTTACTGGTGGGAAAAAATGAAGTCCGGCCAGACTGGTGACCGGTTCAGATGCCACCGGATCAAGGGTCAGATTATACCTGTCATCATTTTCAACCTGAACTCTTAATATAGAATCTTCAGGGGAGTCTTTGAAGGTGATTGATTTATAGTTACGTGTCGTATCCCTGAGAGCATAAATATCGGCAGGCTGGTTTCCTGCTATTATTGAGTTGAGATTAGCGAAATACTTATCCCTGATGGCAAGTTCCCTTTCGAGCGAATCGAGACGGATAGCGCTGAGGAGTATGTTTCGGCGCATTGTTACATCGGGATATCCAGGAATTAATTCCCTGAGGTTTGTAAATGCAATAAGCGAGGCAGTTGTTCCGATAACAAAAAAAAACAGGGATGTTATCAGCAGGAATGCATTATACTGGGTGAGTCTTATTCTCCATACCTCTTCAAAGGTAGTGTCGTTGGAAACAGAAAACCTGTATTTATCGCGCCAGCTACGTTTTTTCTTATCGTTCTTGGGCATATAATGATTCGTGATATGCGTGCAAAGATAATAAACCTTAGGTAACCTTTACCGGTTTATCTTCACTTTGCCATAGTCCGTGCTTTGAGCATACCGACATAGCCGACAGGTTCATTGATACATCGGGAGCCACAATATAGAAATCGATTTCAACATGCGAAGGCAGGTTACCGTATACACCGGGGGTATAGCGGGCTTCAGCAAGCAGTGTTTCGCGGTTCCACAGCTGGATCTGGCTTATAGAATGATCATATTCATCGGGGTGTGTATACTCTTCGCCGAGTATCACCTTCACCATGAATTTTTCTCCTCTCTGCACCTGGTCGGGACAAATAACATGAGGCATATGACGATCGAGGTAATCGCGTTTAACTTCTTTCTCCTCCTTTTCGATATCTGTGGCTTTGAATACTCTTGGCATGGTTTCTTATGTTTTTAGTATATCAAATTTAATTAAAATCGCATTTTGTAATCATGCATTTTGAAAAAAGTATGCAGTTGGCAAAAGGCAGTTGGCAATATAGCTATTTTATTATCTTGTCTTGGCATATATTTTTCAGGATTTATTACCATATGATTTAACATACGGCCTATCTCTTCAGAATTAGTTAATAAGTCCGTGATAATCCTTGTCTGAAATGTATTTACATGATTTCGCAAAATCAATAGAAACCTGAGTTTCGGTATTTTCCATGTCAGCATCACTCATTTTGCTTGAAAAGTGTCTTGGATATTGGCGTTTCCTGTAACCCTCCCCAATGGCCCTGCAAATTGCTCTTGAGGATCGTCTTATCTGATCAGTTAATTCATATTTTTCCTCGTTAGGGAAATTTCTTGGTTGTTTCAAATATCTTCATTGCAAAAGCAAATGCCTTTTGATACACTTTTAATTCTCTGAAACTTCATGACATATCTGAAAGTTTTATCTGTTGCTATTGACTGATGCTTTTGCCAACTGCCAACTGCCAACTATAAATGATTTACTCACAGAAACCATTGATACAGCGAATATCATTTTAAACAAATTTATCATATTAAACGAATAAAAGAATAAATAAATTTGTCAATTTTAGATTAATTTTAACTTTGCACCCAAATTGCGGGGTGGAGCAGTGGTAGCTCGTTGGGCTCATAACCCAAAGGTCGGAGGTTCGAATCCTCCCTCCGCTACAAAGAAAAAGCCCTGGTGCGAAAGCGCCGGGGTTTTTTATTTTAGACCGTCAAACGAGTTTGAATGCGAAAGTGAAGAAATAAAAAAGCCCGACAGACGCCGAAGGCGGATGCAGGGCTTTTTCTTTGGGCTGTTACCCCCTGAGGATCACGCCGAACGAAGTGAGGCGTAATCCTCAGATATCTCTCAACCCATCCCCAACCCTCCCCTTAAACAATAAGGGAAGGGTGACTAATGATCAAGAATTTCAGCGAATGCAAGGCTTTTTCTAAGGGCTGTTACCCCATGAGGATCATGAAATAATCCTCCCATTTAAACACCCGGTCTCGATGCTGCAATGTATGTGATCATTGACTTTAACATCAGTAGTTCAAGTTTGATTTCTCAAGGATTGAAAAAAAAGTTCAATTTTTTTTGTTTTATAAAATTTTGTTTATATTTGTCATACCAAACGGTCGGTTTATGTCAGGATACAAAAGAATATATTGTCCTGATAGCTTCACGGCTCTTTCTCCAGAAAAGCTTATAAGGAAGTAACTATGAAAGAGCTGGTTGAAAAAACCGGGATGTCAAAAGGTGCTTTCTATCATTACTTTAAAAGTAAAGAAGAGGTCTTTCTCGAATCGCTTGAATTCTTTCTCAATGCGCTTGACAGGGATTTCAGCTCATATTCCCAAGGATTTCCTTAAGCAGTTTTACGATGATTATCTGAATGATACTATTCGTCTACCAGAGGAGTATTTCATGAACTTTGAAAACGAATTCAAGTGAGAGCAGTTTACAATCAATCATTTTCCCTGAGTATTGGATGCTTTCAGATTGTTTCCTGAATACAGAAGGAAAATTGAAGAGTTATTTAAAATTGAATTGCAATCTGGGTACAAGTAATTAAAGTGGCTCGCTCTAAGGGTGAAATAAAAACATCTCTTTCTGATGTAAAAACTCGGAGAAATGTTTATCTACCTAGTGACGGAATATGGATATAATATGATTATGCGGGGAGCAGACCTGGAAGAATATGGTTAAACAAATAAAAAATCAATGGGATGCACTTTATGAGCAGATAAAAGCATAATTTTTTTTACAATAAAACCATACCGGGCAGTCGGTATATATTTTATATGAGCGTCCGGAATGATAAATATGTTGATTATATTATTGAAAACAGTTTAACGTGAATCGAATTAAATTTATAAAGCTAAGTACATGACGAAAATATACAATATTGGTTGAAATTATCTATATCGTTGCTAAGAAGCAAGTTGGCGAAATAAGTAAGCCCAATTTTAAATGCATATAATTAACGCAATAAATAATTTATGAATTCATTAGAATCAATAAACATAAAGACCAGGCAGGCTTATAATCTTGCTGCAGATAAATATCACGATCTTTTTCATAATGAGATGAATGAAAAAGAATATGACAGAATGTTACTGGATTTATTTGCTAACATGCTGAAGCCATTCTCGCTTATTTGTGATGCCGGTTGTGGTCCTTCAGGGCATATCGGGAAGTATCTGCAGGAAAAAGGGATTAAAGTTATGGGTGTGGATATATCCGACAGATGCGTAGAATTAGCAAAACTTCATAATCCGGAAACTCAATTCTTATGCGAAGATATTTCCCAATTAAGTTTTCCTGAACAGCACTTTGATGGGATTGTATCATATTACTCAATAATTAATACACCCAAGAAATATGTAAATAGAATATTCACAGAGTTTCATAGGATCCTTAAACCAGGAGGGTACCTTTTGGTTACAGTGAAAGAAGGTTCTGACGAAGGTTTTATTAATGAGTTAATTGGCATTGAAGCCGAAATATACTTCTCGCTTTTTAGCGAATCCGAAATAAGGAAATTCTATTCAGACAGTGGTTTTGAACTTGTTTTCATTGAAACAAGAAATCCCTATGATTTTGAAATTAGAAATGACAGAATCTTTGCGATTGGTAAAAAAATAAATAAAATAATACTTCAACTATGAAAGAAACAATTGAATATCGGGTAGTAGATTGGGCAACAATACAAAAACCGAACATATAGGCGAACAGGGTGTTGCATACTGGCAATCGCTCCAGTTCGGTGACCTGAGAGTCAGAATTGTTGAATATTCCAAAGGGTATATGGCAGATCATTGGTGTCAAAAGGGTCATATAGTGCATTGTCTTGAAGGTGAATTTGTAAACGAGTTACAAGATGGAACTAAACAATTGTTAACTAAGGGTATGACTTACATTGTCTCAGACAATTGAGTTCGCATCGGTCAGCTACGGAAACAGGTGTTCGATTATTAATCATTGACGGTGATTTTTTAAAATCAGAGGAGGCTAAATTATGACAATAGTATATAAAGAATATATACCTGAAATGGAAAAGTACTTTTTACTTTTTAAATCAACAGGATGGAACGAAGAATACAAATTAACCAAGGAAGAGCTAAACAATACTTTAATGAAAAGTTATTATTGTGTATCTGCTTATGATGGGGAAAGACTAATTGGCTTTGGAAGGATTATGTCCGATGGAATTCTACACGCTATGATATACGAGATGATTGTTTATCAGGACTATCAAGGCAGGGGTATTGGACGAGAGATACTAAACAGACTTTTAAAAAAATGTTTTGAGAATAATATCAGGGATATTCAACTATTCTGCGCTATAGGTAAAAGACATTTTTATGAAAAGTCAGGATTTGCAACCCGGCCTGACGAAAAACCAGGAATGGAATATGTTAAAAATCAATCATTATAAGTATGAAATTAAAATTCAATCAAGTAGATGTGTTTACTTCGGTTCCATTTATGGGAAATCCGGTGGCAGTAATTTTTGATGCAGATGATTTGTCTGAGTATGAAATGCAGCAAATCGCCAATTGGACGAACCTCTCTGAGACCACCTTTGTGCAATCATCAATGGTAGGTGATTACAAACTTAGAATATTTACTCCACGGAATGAATTAAAATTTGCCGGCCATCCAACGCTAGGAACAGCATTTGCTTTAATTGAATCTGGTAAGTTAGATGTTGAGAAGAAAGAATATATTCAGGATTGTCAAGCAGGCTTTGTGCATATCAGATATGAGAATGGTGTTGTTTTTGCAAGAGTTCCTGCAATCACTTCACTTGATAAAATTATTGATTCAAGTGATGTTGAGGGAGCAATAGGCGTACCAATAACAAGCAAGCCACTTGCTATTGATTCTGGTCCGGTATGGCTTACTTTTTCTGTTGCAAACAAGGATGTTTTGAATCAAATAAGTATCGATGTTCAGAAAACGCTTACATTATCAAAATTTGCCGGGATTTCTGGTCTAAATGTGTACTGCATTGATGATAACAAAGAGGTTCACCTACGCACATTTGCTCCCATTCTTGGAGTTCCTGAGGATCCGGTCTGTGGAAGCGGGAATGCTGCTGTTGCTGCTCATTTGAAAATTTCAGGAAAATCTGAATTAGTTGGTGAAAAGTATACTGCCTATCAGGGATCAGCAATGGGGAGGAATGGGATAATACAGGTAATATATGATAATGATGATATATACATTGGAGGCAAATCGGTTGTTGTGATAAATGGCACAATGAAAATAAAATAAGACTACATTATAATCATAAATTTTATTAACTATGAGAATAATAATGGCACTTTTCTTTATACCTCAGAAAGTGAGTCCGAAAGCAGCCGGTAAAGTGTTACCCTGGGTATACACGATGATTGCAAATGCAAAGAAAACCTTGTTTTGGAATCCATCATATGATATCTAATACGTTTACTCTCCATAATTATCTGGATGAATTCTGCTACATGATAAACAGGAGAAACTACGGAGATCAATTATCTGACAGACTTCTAATTGCCTGTTTTACTAAAATTTATTCATAAAATTTCTATTCATTACCGATAGTCATATTATTTTTTTATATTCAAACATACCGGTCGGTCGGTTTATAAATTAAAGTCATGAAAAGAATAATTATTATTACCAGCATCGCGAGCCTTATCGTGGCATTACCCTGCCTTCGTGCCTCCGCACAGGATACAACATATATCTCTCTGTTTCAAAGGCATGCCAGATGGCTATTGAGAAGAATGTGGAGGTTCGGAATTCGGAATTGGAACAAAGGAAAAGAAGATTCCAGCTTTCAGAGGCAAAAAGCAAACTCTATCCCCATATGGAGGGCTTCACTTCATTAAGCAATAACTTCTTAATTCCCAAAATGATTGTTCCAGGGGAGATTTTCGGCCAAACCGGTCTGATTCCCGTTGAAATCGGGACAAGGTTCGACTGGATCAGCGGTTTTAAAGCCAGCCAGATACTGTACAACCAAAGCTACTTCACTTCTCTGAAAATACTAAAACAGATTGAAAACCTGGGCTTAATATCTGTAATACAGAAGAAGGAGGAAATTGTATACCAGGTATCCCAGCTTTATTATCTGTGCAACTGTACCGGGAAGCAACTTGAATATCTTTCAATTAATCTGACAAATATTGACCGGATGGCAGAAATAACACGCCTCCAGATCGATAATGGACTGGCACGAAAAGCAGATTATGCCTCCATTCTTGTAAATAAAGCAAACGTTCAGACTCAGATTGATAATCTCAGACAACTCCAGAGACAGCAGCTTGGATTAATGAGTTTCCTTGTGGGACTGGATATGAACAGCAGAATTGTCCTGACTGATTCACTTAATTCAGGAAACCTGAAAACTTCTCATGATTCTATTATTCCTTGAAAACCGGTCGGCCATTCTGATGCTTGAAAAACAAATCGAAATAACAAATCTTTCAAAAAAGAGGAAACAGCAGGAGTATCTGCCCTCACTGTCAGCTACTGCACAGTATTATTTTCAGGGTCAGCGCAATGATTTTGATTTTCTGAAAGGGGGTGAAGATAAGTTTTATAAAGTCGGATTTGCTGGTATAGTCCTCAACATTCCGATTTTCAACGGATTTGAAAAGCGTTTCGGCAAGGCTCAGTATGAAATTGAACTTATTCAACTCAAAAATACCATGGAAAATACGAGGAAGTATTTATCAAAGGAATATTCTGATGCTTTGGCTCAATATAAAAACAGCATCAATATTATTTGGCGCCAGGAAGAGAATATTAAAACTGCCGAAGAAGGTTATGCAATTTGTATGAATGGTTATACCCAGCAGGTCATTCCTCTCTCCGACCTGATACTTGCAGAAGGTAACCTGATTGAAGCCAGGTTATCATATTTAAACGCTCTGCTCCAGTTTAAAAACGCCGAACTGGATCTCAGAAAAGCAAAGGGCGAATTATTGGAATTCTGAAACAACTAAAATTACAATACAATGAAAAGAAAAAGTATCGCGATCAGCATTACTGTAATCACAATCTTATTGATTGCAGGGACAGCAAGGCTCATCTCAAATAAACGCTATTTCAGTGAGCAGCTACAGATGGTGTCGGGAGTGAACACAACTGTTCCGGTTATAACCGATACTGTAAAATTAAAAGCAATATCTGACCAATTCACGGAAAACGGAACATTCCAGGCTTTCTGTGAGATATCCATGATTTCGGAAACACAGGGTCAGGGTTCTGGAGGTCTATGCAGAGACCGGAGATTACGTAAAAGCCGGGCAGATACTGGGTTCTACTGATAATAATGCTCTTAAATCACAGGTTGAACTGGCTGAATACAGTCTGCTCAAGGCTGAAAAGGATTTACACCGGTTTGAGGAACTATCGAAAGGCAGATGCCGTAACAATGCAGCAATCAGAGTCAGCCAGGCAGAATTACCTTCAATGCCCGATCAGCACAAATCACAGCCGAAACCCAATACCGGAACTCGCTTTTCAAAGCGCCGTTCGACGGTATAGTAACAAAAAGGCATATAGAGAAAGGCTCTTACCTGTTCCCGGGAACACCATTATTTGATATAGTCGAAACAGACCGGGTCAAGTTAATCCTGAAGCTGACCGGCGAGCAGGTTACAAAGGTATTCAGGGGAATGAATGTAAAGGTTACGGCAGGACCTTTTACAGGAATTGATTATCATGGGAAAGTTCGTGCCATTGAGACAAGGGCTGACCTCTCAAAACGGTATGTCAACAGAAATCGAAGTAGTTAACAACCCGGTCAGCACAATCCGGCCCGGCATGTTTGGGACCGGAACCTTCACATTGGAATCGGACAAAAAGCAACTTGTGATACCCCGAAGGGCTATTGCAGGAAGTATACTGGATCCTGAAGTATTTGTTGTCAAGCTGATTCTGTTATTCTGAAAAGTATTGAAGCTGTCACTCTCAATGACAGATATGTTACCGTAAAAACGGGTTTAAAGGAGGGAGATGTAATAGTCATTTCCGGCCAGATAAACCTTGTAAACGGTTCTAAAGTATCAATAATCCGCTAACTACCAAGACAATGAATATCACAAAATAGCAGTCAGCCGACCCACTCTTATAGTGGTAGTCTTTACCATACTTTTGTTCCTGGGGTTTGCAAGCTATAAGAACCTTAATTATGAGCTTGCGCCAAATTTCGCTTCCCCAGTATTTACGGTTGTCACCGTATATCCCGGTGCCTCACCTTCCGAAGTGGAGAACAGCGTAACAAAGAAGCTTGAGGATGCAATAACTTCAGTTGAAGGTATTGACAACATCCGTTCATTTTCACACGAGGGTGTCTCAATAATAGTAATAACCCTGAAACTACGTACAAATATTGATGATGCCATCATGGATGCACAGAGAAGAATTGACGCAGCTGGATATCAGCTGCCTGAAACAGCACTGGACCCTATGGTATCCAAGATTTCAATAAATGATCTGCCGGTAATGAATATCGGAGTCACTGCCTCCATGCCGCCCACAGAATTCTACGATCTTGTTAAATACAACATTCAACCTGAGCTTGCACAGATCAGGGGAGTTGGAGAAATCGACATCATCGGAGGTGATGAACGGGAGATCCGTGTAAACCTCGATGCAGGGAAAATGGAATCTTATAATATCTCAGTACTGCAGGTCTTACAGGCTGTTCAATCGGAGAATATCGATTTCCCGACCGGTAAAATAAAAAACGATGAATCGCAGATGGTCATAAGGTTGTCGGCCCGGTTTGAAAAGATCGAAGATATCGAAAATGTTGTGGTATTAAGTGACATGAATGGTGCAAAAGTAAGATTGAAAGATATTGCCGAAGTACTCGATACCGAAAAGGAAACAACTATGGTTGCCAGGATAAACGGGTTGAATTCAATAGGGCTTAGCATTAAAAAACAATCCGGTTCAAATACTGTGGAAGTGTGTCATGAGGTGTTAGCTGAACTGTCAGGACTGGAATCAGCTTATAAAAATGTCAACCTGAAGTTTGATGTTCCGTTCAATTCATCGGTCTTCACAGAACAGGCAGTGGATTCGGTAATGCATGACCTCTCATATGCCGTAATACTTGTAGCTCTTGTGATGCTGGTATTCCTGCATGGGTTGCGGAACGCATTTATAGTAATGGTCGCAATCCCGATATCACTTATTGTTTCTTTTACCGGAATGTATCTCCTGGGATATACACTGAATATCATCACGCTTGTGGCTATGTCGCTTGTAATCGGAATACTGGTCGATGATGCAATTGTTGTGCTTGAGAACATCTACAGGCATATGGAGATGGGGAAAGACAAGATACAGGCTACACTTGATGGAAGATCGGAGATCGGATTTACTGCAGTTGCCATAACACTTGTTGATGTGGTGGTATTCCTTCCGATAGGATTGTCGAGCAGTGTAATTTCACCTCTGCTTAGCCCTTTTGCGCTTGTGATTGTTGTTACAACACTGCTCAGCCTGCTGGTTGCTTTTACAGTTGTCCCATTACTTACTTCCCGTCTTGGAAAACTGAAGCACCTGAAAAAGGAAATGCTTTCCGGTCGCTTTTTTCTCTGGTTCGAGTCTCAGGTTGATGCGCTTGCCAGGGTTATTCACTCTATACTTATCAGGGCATTCAGACATAAGGTAATAACTTTTCATTATAGTTACTATTTTGTTTCTTGGCTCAATTGCCCTGATTCCTGCCGGCTTCATCGGTTCTGAATTCTTCGGGATGGGGGATGCAGGTGAATTTATTATACAGATTGAACTTCAGAAGGATGCAGTTCTTAAAGAAACCAATCTTAAGGTACTTGAAGCAGAAAGCATCCTTCTTTCAAAACCCGAGATAAAATCAGTTTTTTCAAAAGTAGGATCATCCAGCTCAGGACTTCTTACCGGAGGCGAAAAAAGCAGCGCATATAAGGCGGAAATCAACGTCAAACTTGTTGATAAGGAATTCCGTGATGTGACAGCGAATGTCTATGCAAACAGAATTAAGAACGAATTAAATGCAAAAATAGCAGGTGCCAGGGTCAAAACAGTGCTTCTGAATCCCTTTATGGGAGGAACGGATGACAGCCCCATCCAGGTAATTATTAAATCATCTGATCCTGATTCATTGCATAAGTATGCCGGTATAATCAGGAAGCTGGTAATAGAGACACCCGGTACAAATGATGTAAGTTCATCACTTGAACAGGCAGCCAGTGAACTGGTGGTTGATATTGACAAGGATAAAATGGCTGAGCTCGGATTATCTCTGGCGACAGTTGGTCCTGTGATGGCGACTGCTTTCAGCGGCAATACTGATTCAAAATTCAGACGTGGGTCCTATGAATATGATATTAATATTATATATGACAATTTCAACCGGCGCAGCCCTGAAGATGTTTCGAATCTGGTATTTATAAACTCCGCGGGTTATCCGGTAAAACTTGCGCAGTTTGCCTCTGTTTACATCGGAACAGGGAATATAAGTCGTGAAAGGTATGACAGGATATCATCGGTTTCTGTTGAGTCGCAGGTACTTGGCCGCTCATCGGGAGATGTGGGTAATGAGATTAAGAAAAAGATAGCCGGCTTATCGCTGCCTCCGGGTGTTTCAGTCAGCTACGACAGCGAGATGAAGTATCAGGATGATGCATTCGGCAGTCTTGGTTTTGCCCTGCTTACTGCAATATTACTTGTTTACCTGATAATGGTGGCTTTATACCAGTCATACCTTTATCCTTTTGTCGTGCTGTTTTCCATACCTCTTGCAGTAATAGGTGCTGTAATTGCGTTGGCCCTTACCCGGAACAATCTTAGCATGTTCACCCTGCTTGGTATGATCATGCTTGTGGGACTTGTGGCCAAGAATGCAATACTTGTTGTCGATTTTACAAATCAGCTTAAGAATAAAGGCTATCGTACCATCAGGGCTCTGCTAATGGCGACCCGCATAAGACTCCGCCCGGTACTTATGACAACCTTTTCGATGATAATTGGATTATTGCCAATTGCACTGGCAACCGGAGCAGCTTCAGAATGGAAGAACGGAATCGCCTGGGTGCTCATTGGAGGATTAACAAGTTCAATGTTATTAACCCTTGTGGTAGTCCCGGTTGTTTTCTCCGTGGCTGAAAATCTTAAAGTAAAAGCTCAGTCTATTATAAACTCTGTCAAAAGAGTGCAAATTAAATCATTAAGTTTAAGGCTGGACTGATTCTGATATTTTAACCGACAGGAAGAGAGTCCAAAATTTTACTTTCAGATCTGCACATATGTTAATTTAATAACTCATAATTCTATTCTGCTTCGGGATTCATTATCCTGAAAAATCATTCATGTTAATAATTTCACTGATATCCTTTAGCAGGTTAGATATTTCACCAGTCTCCGCTACAAAGTAGTAGTTTTGTTGCGAAAGCAGTGAGGGCTTTTTTGTTTTGCCCATTATACTTTATTTCGTATCATTAAGCCATGGATTCAGAAATTACATATTATAGACAGTTACAGGAACATCTTGATAAGCTGCCCATTGGGTATCCTAAAACAAATTCAGGAGTAGAATTAAGGATTCTTCAATTACTTTTTACATCTATTGAGGTAAAAGTGGCTCTCTGCCTGAGCCTGGGAAATGCTTCCGTGGAAACGGTAAGGAAAAGACTTGAAAAAAAATTCAAGATTTCGTATGAGACCGAAAAAGTAGCAAGAATACTTCATGATATGTTTATGAAAGGTGCTATTAACAGGTCTCGTATGGAGCCATTCAAATATAGTAATGCAATGCTTGCCATCGGGATGTTTGAACATCAGGTAGGTGACTTAAGCAAGGAAATGGTTGAGATGGTTCACCAGTACTTCGATGAGGGCTTTGATGATGAATTTTTCAGGTCTTCATTGCCGCAGTTACGTACAAGTCCCCATATGAAGGCTATTGTGCCTGAATTTAATATCGCCACCTACGATAATATGCGGGAAATTGTAAAGAAGACAAGCAAGTCCATACAGGTGGCAAATTGTGTATGCAAGGAAGGGGAAGCAATACTTGGTAAGCCCTGCAAACAAACTAAAGATATCGAAGTTTGTTTGATGTTTGATGCGAAAAATTATTTAGACAGGGGGAAGGCCAGAACCATTACTAAAGACGAGTGCATGGAAATCATTAACCGGGCTGAACGGGAAGGATTGGTACTGCAACCCGGTAATTCACTTCAACCATTTTGTATCTGCCTTTGCTGCGGGTGTTGCTGTGGCGTGCTGACCTCAGCAAAAAAATATGAAAAACCTGCTGAATTAATTGCGCATAACTTTTATGCAAAAGTAGAAGAAGAATTGTGTACTGGCTGCACGATTTGTGTTAACAGGTGTCAGATGGAGGCTATTCAGATTGAAAATAAAAAAGCAATTATTGACCTTTATCGATGCATTGGATGCGGCCTGTGTGTTACTACTTGTAAAACAGAAGCGCTGAAACTGATGGGAAAAACTAAAAAAACGATCCCTCCCAGAAATGCTGCGATGTTGTATTTGGGCATATTGAGCGACAAAGTAACCAAACAAAAGATGATGGGAAATATGTTAAAACTGCTTACGGGAAAGCAACTTTAAAAAGAAGGGAGTCTCAGAAAATTTTACAGTATTCAATTCATCTTACCAACAAGAATCACTATACTTTATAACTGATGAAGAGAACTAATGCTTCCCACCTATTTATGGGAATAGAAATACCAGCGACTCGACCACTTCCATCAAATCCTTCTCCAAATCCAGGTTAGATATTTCAAACCTCTTGTCTACAAAGAAAAAACCCCGGCGCTTAGCGCCAGGGTTTTTTGTTTTCAGACCGATCCGAGCTTGCGCGGGTGAGGGATGAAAACAAAAAATCCCGCAGACGCCGAAGGCAGATACAGGGCTTTTTCTTGTTACGAATCTATCCTGGTCTTTCCCCGTCAAGCCATAGTTTGAATTCCGCAACTTTGTCCAGACTTACAAATATTTCATCTCTGGTGGCTGGAACCAGATCGAGTTTCAGTCTGCTTTTAGGGAAAACGTGCACATTTGCTATCGCTTTAAGTTTGACCAGATACTGACGGTTTATTCTGTAAAACTGTTTTGGGTCTAATTCTACTGCAAGTTTGTCCAGGCTAAGATCTATCGAATACTGACTTTTACTGTTCATCACCACGAAGGTGATGCCACTGGTTGAAAAGAAATAGGCTATATCATTAACATCAATGGATTTAAGTTTTTCCCCTACTGTAACCGAGAATCGCTGGCGGTATTCCGGTTTATTATCTTTGATTATCCTATACAAATCGTTCAGGTCAAGATTCTGTCTGCCATAACCTGTCCAGTCTTTATATTTATTAATTGCCTGGCATATGTCTTCCTGTGAAATCGGTTTCAACAGGTAGTCAACACCTTTCATCTTAAACGCCCTTATAGCATATTCATCAAAGGCTGTGGTAAAGATAACAGGTACATTGATTTTGGTTTTCTCAAATATTGAGAAACTCAATCCGTCCTCAAGATGGATGTCGAGAAATATCAGATCGGGATGGGCATTGTTTTTAAACCAGTTTACTGATTCCTGCACTGATTCAAGTTTTGTAACAATCTCGATGGAGTTATCGCATGTTTTTATAAGGGATTCCAGCCTGCTGGCTGCCAGTTGTTCATCTTCAATAATAATTGCTTTCATAATATAAACTTTATATTATTTGCTGTTCATCAGATCCGAAAAATAGCCTGAGTCAATTACTTTTACTGTATTAGTTTCCGGATTGGAATACTTCTGAAGCATCCTGTTCAGTTCATCCTGCACAATTGGTTTATGCAGGTAGTCGATCCCTTTAAAACAAATGCTTTTATTGCCAGTTCATCTGTTGCAGTGGTAAAGATAATCGGACAATTAACCGAAACCTCATTGAAAATGGCAAAACTGAGGTTGTCTTCCAGATGTATATCAAGAAAGATAAGATCGGGTTGTGGATTACTTTTAAACCAGGTCAGCGATTCATTAACAGATTCCAATTTTGCAAGGATTCTATATTGTGAATTAAATTCTTTTATCATATTTTCCAGCCGTCTGGCTGCAAAAACCTCATCTTCAATGATTATAATATTCATATCAGTGTTTATTTTTACAGTATTATTCTTTCTTCTTTAGCGGGATCCTGGCTACAAAATGTGTTTCGGTTTTATAAAATTCAGGTTCAGGCATTTCGAGCAATTTATATCTGTGTGCGATATTCCTCAAACCCACTCCAGTAGATGCCATATGTGACTCACGTTCCTGCAGATTATTGGTTACATTCAGCATCTTTTGTTCATCTGCAAAAATCTTTATGTGCAGTGGCATTTTCTTCGACATGGTATTGTGCTTAATAGCATTCTCTATTATGAGTTGCAGAGCAAGAGGTAAAATATAGTATCGTTGGGGATCCAGACTTATATTCACATCCATTTTAATTTTGTCCATAAACCGTATGTTGAGCAGGAACATGTATGCATCCAGAAAATCAAGTTCCGTACTCAAATCAACCAGGTCATTATCTTTATTCTCGAGGACATACCGGTACACTTTTGAAAGATGCTCTGTAAATTTTTCGGCCAGATCAGGTTCCAGCTTGATAAGTGATGTAAGTACATTCAGGCTGTTGAATAAAAAATGTGGATTTACCTGTTGGCGCAAAACCTCAAACTGTGACTGCAGATTTTCCTTTTGCAAACGGATGAGTTGTGTGTTTGCCTCGGTTAGTTTGATCGTACTTTCATGAACTCTGGTTTCAAGGTTCTGGTTAAGGTATTCCAGTTCTTTCTGGGTTTTTCGCAACTCTTCCTCTTTTTGCAGGCGGTCGGTAATGTCGCGGGTAATCACAAACGACGCCGGGTACCCTTCGAAATCTGTGGTTCGCGAATTCAATTCAACCATAATACTTGAGCCATCTTTCCGATAAAGTCTGGCGCGGTAAATGGCAGGAAAAGACTCACCATTCATTCTTCGTTTGTGGTTTTCAAGCATTTCGGTGTGGTGTTCTTTGTCAACCACATCAATAAATGGTTTGTTAATCAGCTCCTTTTCTGTGTATTGCATCATTTCGCAAAACGCCGGATTCACAAATTTAAAAACACCGCTTTGGGTAATCAGAATTCCGTCGGTGGCTCTGTCGATTAGGGTGCGGTATTTTTCTTCGCTTCTCATTAATTCAATCTGCATACGTTTGCTTTCAGTAATGTCATGCGATGTATAGAAACTTGCCATTTGCCCTCCGTATTCAATAAAGGTTGAAGTAGTTTCACATTCCTTAATCTCTCCATTTTTGGTTAGCATTTTATAAGACTGAGTAATTGTGCTAAAATCATGGTTTCTTCTTCGCTCACTAATTTGAATAGCTCTCTGGTGTTCATCTGGGTGCAAAGTATCTACAGCTGGCATATTCTGAAGCTCATTCAGAGTGTATCCGAGCATTTTACAAAAGGTATTATTAGCAAATAGAATTTTATTATTAAGAATAATTGAAATACCGTCCTGTGAGTTTTCGACTAAAGTCTTATATTTTAACTCGCTTTCACGAAGGGCTTTAATTAACTGTTCGCGTTCGGTTACATCTCTTATGGTAATAAATGATGCAATTGCACTATTTACCTGAACTGTTGTTGAATTGAATTCTGCAACTACATGTCGTCCGGTTTTATGCAAAAGAGTGGCATTATAGCTCATGTTATCAATTTCACCACGCATCCGCTGATAATGTATTTGCAAAACACGTTCGCGATCTTCAGGTATTAACAATTCATTAGGGCCATAGGCAAGAGCTTCTTCAATTGTGCATCCAACCATGTCGCAAAATGCTTTGTTAACCATAACTATTTTACCATTCTGAGACAGTACTACCCCATCAAGTGATTTCTCAATTAAAGTCCGGTATAGTTTTTCACTCTCATCAAGTGCTATTTGAATTCGTTTGTGCTCTGTAATATCCTGCTGAATAATAATAAATCCTTCAACTTCGTTCTTTTCGTTTTTATACGGAGAAGCAATTGTACTTGCCCAATAGGTGCTACCTGTTTTATGAGTAGAAAGCAGTTCCCCTTGCCAGGTTTCGCCCTTTCTAAGTGCCTCAACTATATGTTGTCTGCTCTCTGGTATTCTGCCCTTGTATATTGTTTCGTTTACATGCCTGTTCAGCAAATCATCTTTTGTATAGCCCGACTGCTGGGTAAAACAAGGGTTGATGTACTCGAAATGCATGTTTTGGTTAATAATATATACAGCAGCAGGAGCCTGGTCAAGTACCAACCTGAATTTGTTTAGTTCCCGGGTTGTATCTTTTAGTTTTTGCCTGGTGTTCCCAAAGGCAAACAGGCGCGATATGATTGACCTTAATTGCATTTGTTTTTTTGAAACAAAAATATCGATATTGTTCTTATCTGTCCTATAAAACTTTCTGAATGACGTTCTTTAGGTTTTGAATGCCAGACAAACATCAATAGATTCATTTTTTGAGTTTTTCACGATTTATTGTGCAGATGAATTACCCTGATTGATACCGGAGTAAAAGGGAGTGAGAAGATAATATTTGAAGAAGACCAAATACTTTTTACGGCAGATTCGATTCCACTAAAGAATGATATCCCGAATTATGATAACTATTTCGATCTCATGCATTCTTTAGATGAAATTAAAAAGAATACAGGTTTTAAAACATTGCTTACATCATGGACTCCACCCTTAACTGACAAGAATGAGATAGAAAAATTGATTGAGGAGGGGAAAGAATATATGAAAGTGCTTGATGCTGTTATAAAGGATTGCTATAAGGATAAAAGCCCAAACACGCTGGATTATTGCAAAACAGCTGTAGAAAAACTAGGATTGCCTCCGTTTTTAGTGAATCCAATTGTAGATAAAGCATTTAGAAGCCATTTGAATTAGAAAGCCCAAAGCACTGGTAATATCGGTTCGCTGAAATAATAGACTTATTAAATAACAATGCAGCATGTCATAATAAAATATCAGGTACAAAATCCTCTGCTAAAGAATCATATAAAATTCTTCTGGGAACTAATTATTGAAAACGCAGAACTTAACCATAGAATTATTCCTCAGCGTTATATCAATCTGAGGTTCAATTTAAATGATACGCCTCATTATGCGACAATAAGAAAGGGCATAACTTGTGTCTTATATTCCGTTTCCAGTCATCCAACCAGAAAGAATTTCAGGTATCATGGCTGGCTTATAATTTTGATTTCAAATTAAACTTTGAATTTGAATGAATAATTATATTAACAGTCAGTATGAAAAAAAATTACGGGTACCAGTTGAAAACCAATCCAGCCGCTTTCTTATGCTATATATGGAGTTTTATTCTATGCACAATATTGAATTCTAATATCACGTTTGCACAAATCAACTCTCCTGGTGATACTTTAAATTCTTTGCCTTTTAAGGAAAACAAAACTAAAAACGAGAAAAAATTCAAAATGACCACTCTTACTTTTGGTGGCAATGGATTATTATGGACTAAAGTAAACAATAAGCCTGCAATAATGACAGGCGGAAGGGGCTCTGCTACTTTTAATTACCGCTATACAATCGGCGGGGGCGGCTGGGCATGCCCAAAGGAATTGAAATTGAAAGCAGTGAACCCGGAATCTATGATTTTGTTAAAATCGGATATGGTGGTCTTGAATTTGGTTATATCCTTTTCCCCGGCGAAAAACTGAATTTAGGCTCAAACATTTTGATTGCCGGTGGCGCAGTTTTTAAAGAATCGGTACCCGAATCAGATGAGAAAGGATTTAAAATGTTCCCGGTGCTGGAACCTGCCTTATATGCCCAGATTGCTTTAGGCAACATGTTTCGGCTCGAAGCAGGTGCAAGCTATAGGTATATAACAGGAACAAATCTGTCATATATATCAGATCAAAACCTGAGTGGTTTTTCTGTACACATAGGCTTGCTTGTAAAAGCCTGTAAATGTGACCAATAGTGTAATTTTCAAGAATCAATACATAATGAGATTATTGTAAATGAATAATATTTTATAATATTAAAATGGAAAATAATAAAATCAATAGGATCTCTGCTAAAGAAATCTTTAAAAAAGCAAAAAAAATGTTGTTGATTTTAGTTTCACTACTTATTGTTTGTATGCTTATACTGGCAGGCTTAGTTTGGGTTTACAGTCCAGGGAAACCAGAACCTTACTTTGAAAAAAATGGAAATCCACTTGCAGGAAGTATTTCGGAAAAAACATTTGTAAAAATTGGTGGAATAAAACAAGGAATGTTTATTAGAGGCAAGGATTTAAATAATCCTGTGTTGCTTTATGTGCATGGTGGACCTTCATTTCCTAATTATTTCCTGATAGACAAATATGCTCCCGGACTTGAAGAAAATTTTACGGTTTGCTATTGGGAACAAAGAGGTGGTGGACTTTCTTTTACACCTGAAGTCAGCCTTGAAAGCATGAATTTCGAACAATTATCTTCAGATGCAATTGAGGTAACTAATTATTTGCGGGAGCGCTTCAAAAAAGAAAAAATCTACATGATTGCACATTCCGGAGGAACTCCAATTGCTATAACGGCAGCACAAAAAGCACCACATTTGTATTATGCATATATTGCTATGGCTCAAATTACCAATCAAAAAGAATCGGAAAAAATTGCATATAAGTATATGCTGGAACAATATCAGGACGCAGGCAATCAGAAAGCGGTGAATGAATTGAAGAAATATCCGGTTTTAGAATCCGACTCGAATATTGTAGCTTTTTACAAATCTATTGTTCGTGACCAATCCATGCATGAGCTGGGTGTAGGTACCATGCACAGGATGAAATCCGTATTTTGGGATATTTTCATCCCGGTTTGGACCTGTAAAGCATACACATTTGGCGAAAAAATCAATATATGGAAATCAAAGTTTTCATTCCTTCCAAAAACAAATCTGTTTAATGAAATGTTTGCAAATGATTATTCGGAAATAGTTCCAAAACTCGAGATTCCAGTCTATTTCTTTTGTGGCAAATATGATTTAACTGTAAATCATGATTTAGCAAAATCCTATTTTGAAAAACTGGAATCGCCTTTAAAAGGTTTCTATACGTTTGAGAATTCAGCACATAGCCCCATATTTGAAGAACCTCAAAAAGTAAAAAGAATAATAGTTGATGATGTGTTGAATGGGACTACAAACTTGTCAGATAAATAAGATACCATTAACTATTCTGTATAGTAAAAGAATGCAGAAATAAATAATAAAATAATTGAGTTATGAAAACAAATTTCTGGACTCTTTACTTTGGAATGTTTTATAAGCCAAAAAGTACATTCGAAACAATTTTTGAAAGCGATAAGGCGCTTAAATATGGTTTCTTTGCTTTTCTTATTCCTTCATTGGGATATACACTTTTTTATATAATGGCTTATTTTGCAGGTGGTTCTCCGTCAACATTTAAGCCTTGGCTTACAATACCTATTGAAGAATATTTTAAGTATGATATTATTCTTGCATTTCCGGGATATTATTTAGGCTGGATTGGAGCTTCGGCTACAGTTTATCTTTTATCAAGGTTAATGAATGGGCAAAGCAAATTTGACAATATTTTGGCTATTATAGGTTTTGGAATTGGTGTTGCGACCTGGAGTTCATTACTACATGATTTAACAGATGCTTTTTTAAGTATTGATTGGCATAATTGATATGAGTGAGTATGAAAAACTATTAAATGAACCAACCTTCTGGCGTGGACTATTATGGTCACTTTATACACTTTACTTTTTCTGGTTCCTGACATTGTTTACGATTGGAATTAAGAAAGGCGCAGGGTTTTAGTTTATTCAAATCCATTTTAATTGCATTAGTAGGTCTTTTCACTTTTCAAGTAATACTATTAATATTTATCAGATAATCGAATGAACGAATATTATAAAATATAAGTATGATTGCAGGCATTATAATGTTTCAGAATAAAAAATAATAAAATGGACTTCGAAAAAACTCTTGTTAAAAACGCATATCAGAAAATCATCATCTACTATTTTTCAGGAACCGGCAATTCCAGAAACGTTGCAGTGTGGCTTGCTAATGTTGCACAAGAGAACAACATCGGTAGCCAAATCATAAATATCGCCCAAATCGACAGACTTTCGGTTGAACCACCGGAAACAGGTTCGTTGGTCTGTCTTTATTTCGCCTGTTCATGGCTTTAATTACCCTCCGGTCATGCTGAACTTTATCCTGCGGTTTCCGAAGGGAAAAAATAAAGTGGTATTAATGAACACCCGGGCAGGAATGTTGATCGGGAAATTCATTACTCCCGGAATAACAGGTATTGCGTTCTATTTTTCAGCTCTCATTCTATTCATCAAAGGTTTCTCAATTAAAGCTATTTTGCCGGTATGATCCGGTTCATATACCTTATGGGTCAGAAGCCTGATGGGACCGTCTTTTTCCTGATTGATTCGGAACCGGAAAATTGCAGGGACTACTCGCCTCCCGGACAGGTTTATCCAGAAGCATCTTCTGTCGTTTTGAACGTATTCGCTTCAGGAAAGGAGACAACCGCGGGACCGGTAACGGATCGCTGGGGCACATGGATGAGCGGGCCGTACCGATACGGGATTCCAGTACCGGCAAGGTGATTGCAGTCCTGGGTACAGATATTGAAGCTTGGGACTGGAATACACAAATAATCATTGCCAGTATCCCTGCAATTATCGCCATGCTCGCTCCTGTTACTCCTGCTGATATTTTACTATGTGCAGCAGCGAAATGAGCGGGAACGAAGGATCCTTACCAGTTCTGAAAATGCCATTAAGGAGTCTGAACGTCGTCTCACTGACATCATTAATTTCCTTCCTGATGCAGCAATGGTGATTGACACCGACAGAAAAGTCATTTCCTGGAATAAAGCAATAGAAGAGATGACGGGTTTTTCGGCCGAAGATATGCTGGGCAAGGGAAATTATGAGTACAGTATCCCCTTTTATGGAGAACGCAGACCGGTTCTCATTGACCTGGTTTTTGAGGAGGAGGAGGGAATAAAAAAGAACTATCCGTTTGTACAGAAAAACGGGGATAAATTTTTTTCAGAGATTTATATTCAGCGATTATTCGGGGGGAGGGGTGCGTATCTCTGGTTCATTGCCTCACCCCTCTATGATAGTAAGGGGAATATCATTGGAGCTATTGAGACGATTCGTGATATCACCGACCGGAAACTGGTGGAAAATGAACTGAGGGAAAGCGAGGAAAGTTTCCGGATGCTCTTTGAAGAAGACCCCGGTCCCGATTTATATTACCGAAATACCATCGGGCATTATCACATCGGCAAATACAAGGTTCCTCACCTATATCGATATGCCACCCGAACGGGTCATCGGTAAAAGAACCAGAGATCTGGGAGTGCTTAATGACCCTGCTGATCATGAACGGCTCAATGCTGCTTGTATGGCAAACACCAATGTTGATGACATGGAAGTTATGTTCGTGAACCGTCAGGGAATTAAAGGTATCACCCTTGTCTCCACGCGGGTTGTGACACTGAAGAAAAAACCCCATTGTCTTACGGTAATACAGGATATTACTGAACTTAAAGTGCTGGAAGAACAGATGGTCTACACCAACTCCGAACTGAACAAATACGCAGAAGATCTCCGGCAGACCAATGACAAACTCAACCTGCTGAACACGATCACCAGGCACGATATCCTTAACCAGCTGACTGTCATTCTAGGTTATCTCGATATGATGAGGGCGAAATTTTCAGATCCCTCATTGCAGGATTATATCGATAAGGAAATCCATGCCGCCCAGAATATCCAGACCCAGATCCTCTTTACCAAAGATACCAGGATATCGGTGTCCAGTCCCCCCAATGGTTTAATCTCAGAAAAGTCATTCTCGCCAATGCAGCAAGTCTCCCGCTTTCAAACGTTGAGGTTGCCGTAGATGTTGATAATCTTGAACTCTATGCAGATCCGTTGCTCTCAAAAGTCTTTTACACCCTGCTGGAAAATGCCCTCCGCCATGGAAAAACAGTCACAAAAATTGGATTTACGTATCGGACACAGGACAAGGACCTTGTAGTGATATACAAGGACAATGGGGCAGGGATTCCTACGGAATATAAAAAGGCAATTTTACAGCGCAAGTATTTCAAACACACCGGTTTTGGGTTGTACCTTTCACAGACAATTCTGGGAATCACCGGGATGAGCCTTGAGGAAAACGGGGAGCCGGGGAAAGGTGCATCAGTTCGAGATACTGGTACCGAAGGGAGCGTTCCGCGTTGCCCATACAGGTAACAACACGGACGCCGAATTACCTAATCACATGAAATAATCAGAATTATGATGATCAACACGGAGTCAATGTGAAAATCAACCACATGAAAATGGTTAGTGACACCAAATTATGAATCACTTAAAAAAATGTATACATATCATCTGGATCGGGCCTCTTAAGGGGGAGTGACAAAACACAATTCTTTGTGGGTTTTTTTATTAAAAAGACCAAGGGGATTACATATCCGTTTCCCGCTTATCCTCTTTTCAAGGTAAACCGGATGGCTGCTCCCTGTTCCGGATGTCCCGGTACCCGGTCATCCGCCCAGATCCTGCCACCATATGCCACGATGAGCATCTTCGTGATGTGTAGTCCCAACCCGTAACTGCTGCGCGTGGATGAATTCTCCATGAAACGGTCAAAGATTGTCGGTTTCATTACATCGGGAATGCCCGGGCCGTTATCGGTAACCGATACCTCGAGCATCCCGTCATTGAGAACACGGGCACCTATGGCGACTTCGACCTTTGGTCCGCCAAACCGTACACTGTTTGCGATGATGTTATAAAAGACAACTTCAAGCTTTTCATCCGCCAGCACCGTTTCCTCACACCCTGCAGAGGAAATGCTGATTTGCTGTTTATCCCTGATAACCCGTTCAACAACTGATGCAAGGTACAGGCGTTTCTGCTGGGGGGGGTGTTTGTAGATCGTAGAGATCGTCTCGATATTACGTATCACCGACCGGTTTTTGTTTAAAATCTGTAATATGCTTTCAGCATAGGCTTTTTCCTTCTCATTTCCACGGCTTTTTATCAGCTCCGCATACCCGTCAAGGGAGTTGGTTGCATTGAGGATCTCGTAGGTTACAACGTCAAGGTAAATATCAAGATACAGGTTGGCCTTGCGGTTTGCTTCTGCCAGCGCTCACTCTGGACTGCCAGCACTGCCTGGTTTTCTGCAAGGTCCTGCAGCATCTTGTTGAACGATGTTTTAAGCGAGGCAATTTCATCGTCCCCGCTGACTTCAAGATGCCGGGACAGGTCACGCTTATTGCCGACTTCGATCATCTTCGAATCAAGATCCATCAGGGGCTGGACCATATACCGGCGGAAGAGAATCTCCGTCAAAAGCACATAACAGATACCAATGACCAGGAATGCCACCGTTATGAAAAGCTGCGTTGATAGCGCCTGTGTGTAGACATCACGGGAGAAGTCAACATCCAGGAGAAGAACAGGTTTATTATCTATATCGCGGATGAGTGAAGAGGTCCTCATGACCGTAGTGTTCAGCGGGTGATACACTATAGCTGGAATTCCTGGAGCTGATAATTCTCCGATAACTGGATCTGCAAATCGATTGGATTCAGTTATGGGTGTGAGGCTGACCGGTAACTGTAAACGCTGCTTGAGAAGACTGACCTGTTCATCATCATAAAAACGAACAAAAACGGTATTGCCTCTGGAAGGTCCTTCAGCTTCACTGGTCAGAATCGGATGATAGGCAATGAGGAATGGTCCTTCCGGGCAGAAGAATTATTCCTCCCTTTACGCGGTCTTCTGTGTCAGTGAAGATTTTTGGATGACGGGCAAAATAGCCAAGCAGGGTCTCAGGAACTTTGGATTTTACGCATCCGCGATGAGCGCCTGGAGCACCGCCTCCGTCGCGGCCCACGCCCAGCTCGCGCTGGAGCAGCAGGTCCAGCTCAGCGAGGCCCGAGGACGCCGAGCAGGAGCGGCTCGTCCGCACGCGAGAACCAGGCCACGGCCGCGCGGTGATTGAGGTCGGCGACGTCCGCTGCCGCCACCACCGCCGATGGGTCGAGCAGGATCGCCACCTAGCGGTCCCCGGGGCGCCGGCCGGCCTCGCGGCGTGCGATGGAGCGGACCGTCCAGCGACAGCCGGCCGTGGCTGCTCTTTTCCGATGCCCAGGAACGGGAACTCCGGAGACGGTCTCGTGATCGTCCAGCCACCGCCTCGATGAGCAGCCCCGATCACGGCGGTCTTCGTGGTCTGCTAGCCGGCGGACGTGGCGGTCGAGCCGGTCCAGCAGGTCGGCATCGAGCAGGATGGTCGTGCGACGAGTTCGTCATATGACGACATATCTATTGCACGCTGGACGTCGACCTGTCACCTCGGGCACCATACGGGAACCCCCTCGCGTTGCCCGGAGACCCCAGCCGTGACCCGCTTCCGAACCGAACCTCCGTATTCCCGGGC
>CAVWCO010000013.1:0-74911 GCA_963753495.1 uncultured Bacteroidales bacterium | reverse complement strand
ATTTCCAGCTTAATTTCGAAGGCGAAATTTTCAAAAATCCCTACTTCAGGATGTATGATCAAGGGGCATACGTTGGTGAAAGTGCTACAATGACTTCTCTTCTTAAGTATCTCAATGATGATCACCGCCAATCTGCTTTTGGATCTGATGCATATGGAGGAGCTTCAACTTTAGGGGTGCCTTATGGACTGGAGGATATTGCAATTTCCGAATGGTGTGCTGATAATCCTGCGTATTGTTATGTATTTCATCCTGACTACAGGGAAGAAAACGATCCTTTGCTTATTCTTACAGCTTCACATGTTTTCCTGGCCCGTGCTGAAGCAGCTGACAGGGGATGGACTTCAGAAACAGGAAATACCAGAACCTTGTATCAGACCGGTATTGCACTCTCTTTCCTTCAGTGGGGCTTAGGAGCCCCTGACGCCACATATTTTAATAGTTCCAACGTTGCTCTAAATGCACCTACAGGAACAGGAGCCAACCTGGAAAAGATTGCAACACAACAGTATGTGGCATTTTATCCGGATGGAGTTCAGGGATGGAGCAACTGGCGAAGGACCAACTATCCTACCCTTTTACCTGCACCTGATGCAATTAACATTCCTCCTGTTATACCACGCAGATATATGTACGGAACTTTGGATTATGCTCTTACAAAGGAAGGTGTTGAAGCTGCAGTTGAAAGATTAGGTCCAAATGGTGATAAAATGGATTCGAGAGTCTGGTGGGATAAAGAAGAATGATCCCTCAATGTTTGATACTATTTTTATTTAACAACAGGGAAAGGCTTTAGAATCAGATTTTCGCAATCTTCCTCGGATCATCAATCCATCCCTTGTTGTTTGAAAGAGCGGTGAGAACCTCTTCGGGGGTGTCTGCAATCTCCCAGATGCTTTTATGCTCACTCCTTAAAAAGTTCCCGTTTACCATATGCTCCAGGAAATCGATAAGCGACTTATAGAAATTGAGGGTATTCAGAATAATTACCGGTCCTTTAAACAGCCCCAGCTGTTTCAGGGTGATGGCTTCGGACAGCTCCTCGAGCGTTCCTATCCCGCCGGGTAATGCAACAACAGCGTCAGCCCTTGCAAACATATTCTTTTTCCTGTCACCCATGTCGGCTGTAACTATCATATCTTTTATCAGGGGATTACCCCAGCCCTCATCGTTCATAAATGAAGGTATGACACCTGTAATTGATCCGCCGTTCTCGATTACGGCATCGGCAAGCACCCCCATAAGTCCGATTCCGCCTCCTCCGTAAATGACTTTGATCCCTGATCTGGCAAAGAGAGAACCAAGCCCGGCAGCAGCCTCAGCATATCTTTTATCAATACGGCTGCTTGAGGAAGCGAATACACAAACGGTCGATAAAGTGATGGCTTTAAAGTCCCCTTTTGGGGGATGGGGGGTCATTGAAGCAAGGCATTTAATTTGTTCACTAAGTTGATTTTAGGAACAGCCCCAACCTGTTTATCTGCAACCTTTCCATCCTTGAAAAAGAGAATTGTGGGAATATTCCTGATCCCGAATTTTGAAGCAACACCCGGACTGTTGTCAACATCGCATTTAACAACGACTGCTTTACCTTCAAATTCCTTTGATATCTCTTCAACAAACGGGGCGATCATTCTGCATGGTCCGCACCATTCTGCCCAGAAATCAACCATTACCGGCTTATCTGATTTAACAACTACCTCTTCAAAGTTGGTATCATTTACTGCTAATGCCATATTTTTTGTGTTTTATGATTTTTTGTTTGTAATTGATGCAAATATATAATTAATTTTTAGTTGCTGGTTTCTTGTTGCTGGTTGCTGGTTAAAATTCTGATTAATAATGACTAATATGTAACCATATTAATAAACTATTCTATTAATGTCGGATATGTTTATGCTTTATTTATCAGATTATTAACTAGCAACTAGCAACCAGCAACCAGTAACCTGAACTAATTAACTTTATATTCCAATCCGGGATGATCATCAAGAAAGGAGATAAGTTCATTATTAAGCCTCACTCTTATAGTCCTCGAGAACATTGAAAGTGATATTTTATCATCAGGATCGTAAAAAAGGAACCTCAATTCTGTTTCACCCTTATTATCTTTAATCAATTCCATTAACTCTGATATCATTTCCTTACTTATGTTTTCAGGATTGATTTTCAAAGTAACTGTTTTTATCAGCTCGTCTTTCACACTCGATAAAAGGTTGATCGACTTTATATGAACTCAAGTTCATCATCCTTGAATCTCCTCTTTCTGACCTTTCCTTTGACCAGAAGATAATACCCCACAATAAAAAATTTGCTGTACTCCATATACTCTTTGTCGAACATCATAAACCTGAATGAGTCAGAATAATCCTGGAGTGTAAAAGATCCATAAGGCTTGCCATTCTTGCCGATACCATTTTTAGTATCTGTAACCATACCTGCTACCATAACATCCCTCTCATTCCATTCGCTGAGGTTCTGAAGGTCAGCCAGTGTCGCATTAGTAAAAGTATCCATTTCGAGCTTGAAATCATCAAGCGGATGCGATGAGAGATAGATTCCTATAACCTCCTTTTCCCTGTTCAGCTTTTCAAGTTTAGGCCAGTCGGGGCACTGGGCTGCTTCAGGCTTAATCATGTCAAAGCCGCCCGATCCGCCGAAGAGGGTCTGCTGACTCGAGTTCCTCACACTCTTGGCATTATTGCCATACCTGATCAGGCTCTCGATAAAACTGATCCCTTTGGTATCGGTCGAGAAATATTGTGCCCTTGTAATACCCTGAAAACAATCAAATGCCCCTGCAACAGCCATCGCCTCCAGGTTTTTCTTATTCAGCGAATTCAGATTTACCCTCTCAACCAGATCGTAAATGCTTTTGTAAAAACCGTTCTCCTCTCTTTCCTCTATCATCTGAAGAACAGCACTTTCCCCCACTCCTTTAATTGCGCCAAGTCCGAACCTGATATTTCCGTCTTTATTGACAGTGAATTTGACATTACTTTCGTTAACATCAGGACCCAGCACATCCATTCCCATCCTTCTGGTTTCATCCATAAAGGTTGTTATCTTTTTGATATCGCTGATATTCCGGCTAAGTACCGCAGCCATATATTCAGCAGGATAGTGAGCCTTCAGGTAACCGGTCTGGAATGCAACAAGAGCATAACATGTTGAATGTGATTTATTGAAAGCATACTGTGCAAATGCTTCCCAGTCGGACCATATCTTGTTTACGATATTTTCATCGTATCCTTTCTTGCTGCATCCTTCCCGGAATTTGAGGTTCATCTCGTCCATTATGGATTTTTTCTTTTTGCCCATTGCTTTCCGGAGATTGTCAGCCTCGCCTTTTGTAAAACCTGCAAGTTCCTGCGAAAGAAGCATTACCTGTTCCTGGTATACGGTAACGCCGTATGTAGTCATTAAGATACTTTTCCATTACCGGAAGGAGGTAATCTATCTTTTCTATTCCATGTTTCCTCCTTATGAACTGCGGGATATATTCCATTGGTCCTGGCCGGTAGAGTGCATTCATGGCTATCAGATCCTCAAATCTGTTGGGCTTAAGCTCCCTAAGATACCTCTTCATCCCTGTGGATTCAAACTGGAAAATAGCTGTTGTCTCCCCGTTGCTGAAAAGTTCAAAAGTCTTTTTATCGTCGAGAGGAAGGTTGTCTATATCAATCTCTATGCCTTTTGATCTCTTGATATTTTCAATAGCATCCTTGATTATTGAAAGGGTTTTCAGTCCCAGGAAATCCATTTTAAGCAAGCCCGACAGACTCCACATGGCTTCCGTCATATTGTGTTGCATAAAGGTCAGTATCTTTTGCAGTGCACAGAGGAATGTAGTTGTCGAGCGAATCCTTGCCTATTATAATACCGCAGGCATGTACCCCTGTCTGCCTTACCGATCCTTCAAGCACCTCGGCATATTTAAGAGTCTGGGCTATCAGCTTGTTGGATGATTCTCTTTCCTTTGCCAGCTCCGGCACCTCCGCATAGGCTGCTGCAAGTGTTACTCCGGGTCGTTCAGGAACCATCTTTGCAAGCCTGTCAGCATCAGGCAAGAGGAAGTTTCTGGACCCTTGCAACATCCCTGATGGCCATCTTGGCTGCCATGGTGCCGAATGTTATTATATGTGCGACCTTATCGTGGCCGTATTTGTTTACGACATATTTTAAAACTTCCTCCCTTCCGTCTTCATCAAAATCGATATCAATATCAGGCATTGAAATGCGGTCGAGATTCAGGAACCTTTCAAACAGCAGTCCGTATTTAATCGGATCAATATCGGTTATCCTGAGGCAAAATGCAACGGCTGAGCCTGCGGCCGATCCTCTTCCGGGTCCGACCGAAACACCCATTTCCCTTGCGGCCCTAAGAAAATCCTGAACAATAAGAAAATAACCGGGGAACCCCATTTTGGCTATCATGTCGAGTTCAAAATCGATTCGCTCGGTTTGTTCAGCTGTCAGATTCCCCATCTTTCCTTTGCGCCGTGGTATGTGAGATATCTGAGGTATTCATTTTGTCGGTATAACCTTCGGGCAATTCAAAATCAGGCATAATAGGATCGTGGTCGAGCTTGTATTTTTCAATTTTGGCAACCAGTCCTGCCACATTATCCACTGCCTCAGGAATATCGCTGAAAATGCTCCTCATTTCCTCCTCACTCTTTAAATATTCCTGCCTCGAATACCTTAACCTGTTGGGATCATCAATATCCTTGGCTGTGTTCATGCAAATAAGCCTGTCGTGGGCTTCTGCATCTTCGGCATTGATAAAATGCACATCATTTGTGGCAATTATCTTAACGTTGTATTTTGCCGAGAATTTCCTGAAGACCTCAATAACTTTTTGCTGCAAGGGGAAATGCCGATCTGTCTGCTTCAGGATCATAGGTTTCATGTCTTTGTATTTCAAGATAAAAGTCGTCACCAAATAATATCAAGATAACTTTTCAGCAGCTTCTTCTGCCCCGCGACAGATCCATTTAGTATTTCATCCTGGATCTCGCCTGCAAGGCATGCTGATGAGGCAATCAGCCCTTCCCTGTATTGGGCAAGCAAGCTCCTTATCGATTCGTGGTTTATAATAAAATCCTTTTATCCAGGCAATTGAGACGAGCTTTATGAGGTTTTTATATCCTGTCAGATTTTTTGCAAGGAGGATAAGATGATCGCCTGAACGGTCCTCTTTTCCGCTAACCTCGGCAATAGATCTTTTTGCTACATATATTTCACATCCAATAACCGGTTTAATCCCTTTTTTCAGGGCAGTGGCATGAAACTCCTTAACTCCAAACATATTCCCATGATCAGTTATTGCAATTGCCTCCATCCCGAGCGATTTGACCTTATCGATGAGCCAGGAGATATTTGAAGCTCCGTCAAGGATAGAGTATTGAGTATGAACATGTAAGTGTGAAAAAGCCATATTATGGATTTAAATAATATAAAAGGGTGGAACACAAAAATAGACAAAAAGTAGTAACCGGGTGTAAATATATTTAACGAGATATCAACTTTGAAACGTTAAAAAAAATCCGCAAAAAAGTTACGGAATGTTATTAATATGATCATTTAAATTATATTTTTGCAGCCTGATCGATTACTTCATTGAGGACAGTAAATGGAATTTATTGATTCCTAAAAACTTATTAAACACCTAAACCAAAAGTTATGAAAAAACTTCTGATGTTATTTTTTGTATTCTATGGTTTTTTGCTGTCTGTATCAGGGCAGCAGAGAACCATTTCGGGTACTGTTACCGGTTTGGAAGATAATCTTCCGCTTGTTGGTGTTACGGTACTTGTTAAGGGCACCACGGTTGGTGTGCTTTCTGATATTAACGGGAAATATCAGATAAACGCTCAGGAGGGTGCAACTATCGAATTCCGGTATGTCGGAATGAAAACCAAAGAGGTAGTGGTTGGAGCAGCAACCGTTTATGATATTACCCTCGAAACCGATGCAATAGGACTTGATGAAATCGTTGTTACCGGGTACGGGACTCAGATCAAGTCAAAAGTCTCAAGCAGCATCACCAGAGTTGACGGCGAATCTTTACGTAACCTTCCCGTCGCATCTGTCGAGCTTGCCCTTCAGGGCAAAAGTGCCGGTGTATTTGTCGAATCACTTAATGGTAAAGCAACTGGTTCGACAAGGATGAGGATCAGAGGATCTTCATCCGTTACGGCAAGCAATGAACCGCTCTATGTTGTTGATGGAATTCCTTTAACAACAGAAACGCTCAACCAGTCGGGGGCATCAATAAATCCTCTTTCAACTTTTAACTTCAATGATGTTGAATCAGTCGAAATCCTCAAGGATGCCGCTTCGGCTGCAATCTTTGGATCGAGGGGAGCCAACGGGGTCGTTCTTATTACAACAAAAAAAGGACTGAGCGGTGCCACTAAGCTGAATTTTAATCTACAGAGCGGGATCAGCGAGGCTTCAAATCGCAGGGAATTCATGAATGCAGAACAGTTTATTCAGTATTTTGAAGAGGCCGCTTACAATAGTGATCTGTATGAAGGCTATGATCCGATAAATAATCCTGGTGACTATTCCGGTTCATGGCTTCAGTTTGCAAGAACCCGTTTCAATCGTTATGATGGCTGGGCAACATATACCGATCCGGAACTGGCCGTAAATACCGACTGGCAGGATCAGGCATTCCAGACCGGGAATCTGCTTGCCGCTGATTTCTCAGCCCAGGGAGGGAATGACAAACTGAAATTTTTTGCAAGCGGATCATACAGCAACCAGGAAGGTATCCTGGTCTCAAACGGCATTCAGAAAATATCGGGAAGGCTCAACATAGATAATAAGGTAAATAATTATATGGATCTGGGCATGGCACTTAGCCTTACCAAGACTATTATTGACCAGGTTTCGGCCGATAATGCATTCTCAACGCCAATGCAGCTTGTGGCATTGTCTCCAATAACGCCGGTCAGGGACCTTGACGGAAAATTGTACAACGTGCCTGTCACAACATATTATAATGGCCTGCTCGATGTGGAAGAGGCCTCAAGAGATATCTCAAACTTCAGGACTCTGGTTAATACTTATTTGAATTTCAAGCTTCATGAGAGTCTGAAATGGAGAAATGAGTTCGGGTTCGACCTTTACAGCACAAAAGAGAATGCCAGATATGGTGAAAGAACCGATGCAGGTCAGGGTACAAGCGGGTACGGATTTGCTAACTATGGTGAAAACCAGAATATTACTGCCAAATCACTCCTTGACTATAATAATTCATTCGGTGATTTTGGCGTAACCGCTGTTCTGGGAACAGAGTATCAGTACACTGTTATCGATAATGCATGGGCTGAAGGGGAGCAATTTCCACTTGACGACCTTAAAACCCTTGCCAGTGCAGGATTAATAAGCGGTGCCTCCTCCTCGAAGACAGAGTATAGTTTTATATCATATTTTACAAGGGTGAACCTCGATTACAAGGCCAAATATCTGTTCACTTTTGCCGGACGAATTGATGGTTCCTCAAGATTTGGAGAGAATTCAAGGTATGGAACTTTCCCGGCTGCTTCGCTTGGCTGGGTATTAACCAAAGAAAGCTTTCTGACCGGCAATCCAATTGTTAGCTTTCTTAAACTAAGAGCCAGTTTTGGTCAGACAGGAAACGCAGGAATCGGAAACTTCAGACATCTGGGTCTTTATGGAGTCGATAATTATTACGGATCTTCCGGTTTAATTCCCACACAGATCGCCAATCGATGACCTTGGATGGGAAACAACCAAACAGTATGATCTGGGTATCGACTACGGATTCTTCAAAAACAGGATATCTGGGGAGATTGATTATTACGTAAAGAACACAAGCGATCTTTTGCTTGATGTGCCTGTTCCGGCAACAACAGGTTACACAGTTCAGACCCAGAATGTGGGATCCGTCTCCAATAAGGGAATTGAATTTGTCATTAATACGACAAACCTTACAGGGGAATTTGAATGGACAACAAACCTGAACCTTTCATACAATGTAAATGAAGTCACAAACCTTGGCGAACAGACAATAATTGATGAGGGCAGTTCACGTTTTATGAATGTCGTAAAGGTGGGCAAGCCACTCGGAGTATTCTATGGTGCTGAATATGCAGGAGTTGACCCGGATAACGGAGATGCAATATGGTATGTAAATGAAAAAGATGAGAATGGGAATGTTATTGATAACACAACAACTACAAATGATTTTGCCGAGGCAAATTTTGTAGTGCTGGGAAATCCGAATCCGCCCTTCCTGGGAGCCATTACAAACACATTCTGCATACAAGGGAATCGGACTTTCATTTACCTTCCAGGGCGTTGCAGGAAACAAAATACAGATGGCTGGCGACCCTTACATGGCAGCCAATGCCGCATGGTTTGACAACCAGACCAGTCGATCAGCTTGAAAAGCTGGAAAGAACCGGGCGACATTACAATGATACCTCAGGCCCGGCTTGGTTACAGTAATGGAGACCAGGGCAGAAGCAGCAGGTATATTTCAGATGGCGATTATCTTAAACTGCGTTCAGCAATGCTGAGTTATGATCTTCCATCACAGTTGTCAGTAAAACTGGCCTCAGCTGGATTACGAGTCTATTTGCAGGGTCAGAACCTTCTGACTTTTACAAAATACATTGGATGGGATCCGGAAGTATCGACCGATTTTGCAACTGACAACATCACCTCGGGACTGGATTTCTATTCAGCACCTCAGCCCAGGACAATACTTGTCGGACTCAGTATCACTTTATAAATGCGTAATATCATTAAACTATGAAAAGAATATTTTCAATTTTAACTATATGTGTATCTGATGCTGTTTTTCACAGCTTGCGACAAACTCCTTGATCTTGAGCCTTATCAGAGTATCAGCGAGGAGCTTTCCCTTGAATCTGATGCAAATGTCAAAAGTGTTCTGAAGGGTGCTTATGCACAGTTTGATGATCCCTGCTATCTACGGCGGATGTCTTCTTAGAAATGCCGAGCTTCTCGGGGCCGAAGATGAATGTATGTGGGTTGGTACCTACAGCGGGCCCCGTCAGATCTATAACAAGCAGATGAATTCTTCGAATGAGGATGCAACTGCCCAATGGATCGACAGTTATCAGGTCATTAACATTGTCAAATAATGTTCTGAGCGCACTTGAAGTTGTTGATGAAGCTGACCGCGACAGCGTTGAAGGTGAAGCGCTGTTCCTTCGGAGTCTTATGTTCTTTGACCTTGTAAGGTTCTTTGCCCAGCAGTATCAGAGCGGAAGCGCAGCCACTCAGCTCGGAATTCCGATCGTCCTTACTCCTACCACGCGGGATAGATGAAAACAGCTTTGTCTCCCGTAATTCGGTTGAAGAGGTATATAACCAGGTTATTGCTGACCTTATTACTGCAGCTTCGAAACTTCCTGAAGAGAATGATGTGTATGCCACCAGCGGGGCCGCAACTGCCCTGCTTGCAAGAGTTTACCTTCAGAAAGGCGATTATGCCAAAGCAAGGGATGCTGCAAACACTGTTATTGAATCGGGATTGTATGAGCTTCAGCCTTCCTATGCTGATGTATTTAATAATGATGACAATACTTCAGAAGATATTTTTGCTACCCAGATCACTTCACAGGACAGATTCAGTGCGATGACCGAATTTTTCTCCATACCTGAATACGGTGGCAGGGACGGCGATATTGAGATTCTTGATGGGCATCTTAACCTTTATTCCCCGGGCGATGAAAGGCTCGACCTCTTCTTTCTCGGAAACGGAGGAATGCGCTCGGGTAAATGGAATAATCTCTATGGGGTGGTTAACCTGATCCGTCTTCCGGAAATGTACCTGATCAGGGCAGAATGCAATGTAAGGCTTGGAACCACAATCGGTGCAGCACCTTTAAGCGATTATAATACTGTGCATAAAGGGCAGGCCTTACAGCTGCCACAACTGTCACACTCGATGATATTCTGTATGAGAGAAGACTGGAGTTCTCATATGAAGGATTCAGGATTCACGACCAGCGCAGGTTGCAGGAAAATGTGGGGACATTACCCTATAATGATCCGAAGCTGTATTTCCGATTCCCTTCAGGGAAACAGAAGCTAACCCGGGTTTAAAGAACCAGCAGAATCCGGGATATTAATCGCTATTATAAAATCTGTACATGATTTATGTAGGGACGTTGCATGCAACGCCCCTACAATTTTTATTATGTCTATGGAAATTTTATGTATCACATGAATAATTAAATGCATTACTTAATAATTGTATCGTGAATAAATTTTTTTATCTTTGCACCCACATTTTTAAAACGCAGGTTAAACAAAAAGCGTAAAATTTTAATGGCAGTTAGAATCAGATTAGCTAGGAAAGGCCGCAAAAGAAAGGCCTACTACCACATTGTGGTAGCAGATAGCAGGTCGCCACGGGATGGCAGATATATTGAAAAGATCGGAATATATAATCCGATCACTAACCCGGCAACAATCGAACTCGATTTCGATAAAGCTCTGGGTTGGCTGCAAAATGGCGCACTACCTACAGATACCTGTAGAGCTATCCTTTCGTATAAAGGTGTAATGATTAAAAAGCATCTTCTCGAAGGAGTTAAAAAAGGTGCTTTTGATGAAGCTGAAGCTACAAAAGCTTCGAAGCCTGGATGAAACAGAATGAGGCAAAAATTGAAGCCAAAAAATCGGGCCTTGAAAAATCGCAGGACGATGAGACAAGCGAACGTCTGGTAGCAGAGAAAAAGATAAATGAAGCAAGGGCAGCAAGGCTTGCAAAAGAAACAAGCTGAACTCGCAGCAAAGGCAGAAGCTGAAAGCAAGCCTGCACCCGTTGCTGAAGAGCAGGCTCCTGCTGAAGATGTACCGGATACACCGGCAGTTGATGAAGCTCCCATAGCTGATGAAGCTCCCATGACTGATGAAGCTCCCGTTACTGGAGAAGCTCCAGTGGAACCTGCTGCTGAATAAATACCACAATAACAGATTATCAGGTCATAAGGATTCTGAATCCAATGACTTACAGATTTCAGATATTGATTGGAAGAATATCCAGAGCCAGCGGATACAATGGTTCTGTTTCAGTCAGGCTTGAAAAGTCATTTATTGATAATATTCCCGAGATGGAATCGGTATTCCTGGAAATTGATGGAAAACCGGTTCCATTTTTTGTATCCTCTTCAGAATACTCCGGCGGAGATATCCTGAAAATTAAATTTAAAGGATATGATACTTATGAAAAAGTCAGCGAATTTGCAGGATGTGGAATATATCTTACGACATTTTCAGAAGGCACCAGAACTGATGGCAAACCTGAAAGTATCTCAGGATTCAAAGTCATCTCAGGGAATCAAAGCTTAATAGGAACTGTTATTGAGATTATTCAGAATCCGGGACATGATCTGTTAAAAATCCTCTCACCTGATGGAAAAGAAATCCTGATACCTTTCCATGAGGATTTCATACTGAATATTCGAGGATAAGAAGAAAACTATTATGGTCGATTTGCCCGATGGATTGATGGACATCAATTAATGACCGATTCGGGAATTTCCGTCAGATAATTATTCCCGCTTATAAAAAGATAAAAATCATCTTTTAAATTCAATTATGTTATTAGATTTACTTTTGTTAATATAATAACAAATGGCAGATCTTTCATGTCAATACCTTGGATTAAATTTAAAAAATCCACTGGTTGTAGGAAGTTCAGGATTAACCTCTTCGCTCGATAACCTGAGAACAATTGCCCGGCTGGGTGCGGGCGCTGTGGTCCTTAAATCTGTCTTTGAAGAACAGATAAAGTTTGAGACAGATAAACTGATCGAATCAGATGACCACGCAATCAAATCGTGGAAAGATACTTTTAATAGAATTGTGAGTGATACAGAATTCTATTATGAAGAAGCTTACAACTATCTTACAAGTTATGCAAAGGAACATACTTTAAAAAAGTATCTTAATCTTGTTTCAGAAGCTAAAAAATCAATTGATATTCCTGTGATTGCCAGCATTAACTGCAGTTCGCAGTATGACTGGCAATATTTTGCGAGGCGCATTCAGGATGCAGGGGCTGATGCCCTTGAACTGAATATCTACCTGCTGCCTTCTGACTTTGAAAAGAAGGGGAATGAAAATGAACAGGTTTATTTTGATGTAATAAAAGAGGTCAGGAATCTTGTCACCATCCCGATATCAGTAAAAACCGGATACTATTTTTCCAGCCTGGCCAGAACACTGCTGGAATTATCAGAGACCGGAATTGCCGGATTAACTCTTTTCAACCGGCCTTACAATCCCGATATTGATATTGATAACCTGCAAGTTACTGCTTCCAACATGTTGAGCAATGATACAGAATACACAAATACTCTTCGCTGGATTGCAATTCTGTCAGAAAGAATCAAATGCGATATTGCAGCATCGACCGGGATACACAATTATCAGACCATAATTAAACAGCTGCTTGCCGGTGCCGATGCTGTACACATGGCTTCTGTATTTTATAAGCAGCATTTTGATGTTCTGCCGGGAATTATAAACGGTCTTGATACCTGGATGACTCAGCATAATTTCTCAAAGATTTCCGATTTCAAGGGAATGTTAAGCAAAAAGAATGTTCACAATCCGGCATCTTATGAACGTGTCCAGTTTTTGCGTCTTTTCTCCAGTATTGAATAAGAAAAAAATAGATATGTCACACACAGAAACCCTGACTGAAAAAAGCACCCTGGCATACAGTCTTGAAAAGCAGGTGGAAGTTATTTCCAGGAAATGCTATCAATGCGGGAAATGCTCAGCCGGATGTCCGGTTGCCAGTGAAATGGATCTGACACCAAGCATGGTTATGCGTCTTCTGCAGACTGAATTACCGGAAAACGATGAAAAAATTCTGAGATCATATTCCATCTTTCTATGTGTGACCTGTGAAATGTGTCTCGGCCGCTGTCCAATGGAAATAGATATTCCATCAGTTATGGATTTCCTGAGACAGAAATCGCTCAAAGAAAAAAAGGTGAATCCTAAAGCGAAGAATATTATAGCATTTCATAAATCGTTCCTGAATTCGATAAGACTTACAGGACGACTGTTCGAGCTCGGGCTCACTCTGGATTATAAACGCCGGTCGCTGACACTTATGCAGGATATTCCCCTTGCCCCGCGGATGATCAGCCGGGGTAAACTGCATTTCATACCTGAAATTATAAAAGGCAGAGCACATGTTGCGAAGATATTTAAGAAGACAAATAAATAAAGAGATATAGATGAAAACTGGTATTTACCCGGGATGCTCACTGAATGGTTCCTCCCGTGACTATAATGAATCTGTTTTTGCCCTTGCCGAAGCATTCGGTTTTAAACTTGAGCAAGTCCCTGACTGGAATTGCTGCGGCGCAACTGCCGCACATAATCTCAATAAAGATTTATCGCTTGCCCTTCCTGCTCGTATCCTTTCTCTTGCTGAACAAAACGGGATGGAAGAAATCATTGTTCCATGTGCTGCATGCTATAACAGGCTGACAGTCACAAAGAACGAATTAAAAAAAGATCCGGAATTAAAAAACCGGATAAGCGAATTAATTGAAATGAATTACAACGGGACTTCCCGGATTATAAATGTCGTTGAGTGGATTGATAAATATATAGTTCCGGAACTGGAGGGGAAAATCGTCAAACCATTCGGTCATAAAGTCGCATGTTATTATGGATGTCTTCTTGTAAGACCTTACAAGGTTCTTGGTTATGACAGGCCTGAAGATCCGCAGAGTATGGATCTGGTAATGACTAAAATAGGAGCGACACCGGTCTATTATCCTTATAAAACAGAATGTTGCGGGGCAGGATTTTCAATTTCACGAACAGATATTGTAGCAAATTTATCGGGCAAAATTATTGATGATGCTGAAAGCCGGGGTGCAGAAGCAATCATTGTTGCATGCCCGATGTGCCACTCAAACCTGGATATGCGGAGAAACGACATTAATAAACACTGGAATAAAGAATTTGAGATCCCCGTCATTTTTATAACCCAGGCAATCGGGCTGGCTCTGGGATTATCTGCTGAAAAGGTTGGGCTGAAGCGGCATTTTGTTGATGTTAATATAGGTTGAAGGAAATAAATTACATAAGATGGCAAGAATTGGTGTGTTTGTTTGTCATTGCGGCGAAAATATAAGCGCAACAGTCGACTGCACAAAAGTTGCTGAAAGCATCGGGAAGCTAAAACATGTTGCTTTAAGCACTGAATATAAGTACATGTGTTCCGATCCCGGACAGACCCTTATCAAAGACGCAATCAAAGAGCATAATCTTACCGGTGTAGTTGTTTCAGCATGCTCCCCCCGTATGCACGAACCTACATTCAGGAGAGCATGTGCTGAGGCAGGATTGAATCCCTTCCTGTGTGAAATGGCAAATTTACGCGAACACTGTTCCTGGGTACATGAGAGAAATGATATCACAACAGAAAAAGCCATTGATATTGTCAGGACACAGGTAGAAAAGGTCAAACTAAATCATGCACTTCAGCCTATCAGGGTGCCTGTTACGAAAAGAGCGCTGGTTATCGGGGGCGGAATTGCAGGGATACAGGCGGCTCTCGATATTGCCAATACCGGACATAAAGTTGTTATGATTGAACGTTCGCCATCAATAGGCGGCCATATGTCTCAGCTATCGGAGACATTCCCGACACTTGACTGTTCCCAGTGTATTCTTACACCAAGGATGGTTGAGGTGGCGCAACATCCGAATATTACCCTGTATACATATGCTGAGGTTGAAAGTGTTGAAGGTTTTATAGGTAATTTCAAAGTCAAAGTTCGTAAAAAGGCCAAAAGTCTCGATGAGAAGACCTGCACCGGATGCGGTTTATGTACAACCAAATGTCCCCAGAAAAAAATACCGAACGAATTTGAACAGGGAATGGGCATGCGTCCCGCTATTTATATTCCATTCCCACAGGCTGTACCTAACAAACCTGTGATAGACAGAGAGCATTGCACCTATTATATTAAAGGTAAGTGCAAAGTATGTGAAATCGTCTGTCCGACAAAAGCGATCCGGTTTGATCAGCCTGATGAAATACTTGACCTTGATATCGGAGCAATAGTTATCGCCACCGGATTCGATATTAAACATGCGGATTTTTTCCCTGAATACGGTTATGGCAAATATAAAGATGTTATCGACGGCCTTCAGTTTGAAAGGCTCGCATCAGCATCTGGTCCCACATCAGGAGCTATACAGAGACCTTCAGATGGTCAGGTGCCAAAGAATATTGTCTTTGTTGCATGTGCCGGATCGCGCGATCCGGCTAAAGGCATTGAGTATTGCTCGAAGATATGCTGTATGTATACTGCAAAGCACGCAATGCTTTACAAGCATAAAGTTCATGAGGGTAAAGCTTACATCTTTTATATGGATATCAGAGCCGGAGGTAAGAACTATGAAGAGTTTGTGCGCAGGGCAATTGAAGAGGACCATGTTGATTATGTACGGGGAAGGATCTCAACTATATATGAAAAAGAAGGGAAACTGATCGTTAAAGGAGCCGATACACTTCTTGGAGGCCAGCCTGTAGAAATAGTGGCCGATATGGTGGTTCTGGCAACAGCGGGAGTGGCAAATTCAGGTGCTGAAGAACTTGCCCAGAAGCTGCATGTTTCATATGATTCTCATAAATTCTTTGCTGAAGCACATCCAAAACTAAAACCTGTTGAAACCAACACAGCTGGTATTTTCCTCGCCGGCGCCTGTCAGAATCCTAAAGATATTCCGGATTCTGTTTCGCAGGCTTCAGGAGCCGCAGTAAAAGTTGCAGCACTTTTTTCTCAGGATGAGCTTACACGAGAACCTCTTGTTGCCCATGTTAACCGTATGGCTCCGCCATTGTATTCGACCTGCGTTGCCTGCGGCCTCTGCAAGCCTGTTTGTCCATACCAGGCAATAGAGTTGGAAGAGTTTAAGAGCCGTGATGGCAAGGTTTTGAAGAAAGCGGCAAAAATAAATGAAGGTCTTTGCCAGGGATGCGGTACCTGTGTTGCCATCTGCCGGTCAAAATCAATCGATTTGCATGGTTATTCAAACAACCAGGTTTATGCTGAAGTGGTAGCTTTGCTGAATGAATATTAACCTGTTAATGCGATCAATATTTCATTAAAATAATAAAAATGTCAGATTTTGAACCAAAAATAGTTGCATTTGTCTGTAACTGGTGCACCTATGCCGGTGCTGATCTCACAGGCACAAGCCGCATAAAATATTCAGCCTCAGTTAAGATTATACGGTTCCCGTGCACCGGGCGGATTGATTTTATGCTTCTGCTCAAAGCATTTGCCAATGGAGCAGATGGCATAATTGTATCGGGCTGTCATCCCAACGATTGCCATTACACTTCCGGAAATTTTCATGCGAAAAGACGCTGGATCATGTTTAAGGAGCTAATGGATTTTATGGGGATCGATATGAAAAGGATTACATTTTCCTGGGTATCGGCTGCGGAAGGTGCCAGATGGGCTGAGGTTGTGAATGAAACTGATGCCAGGATACGGGAACTCGGTCCGTATATTTCATACAAAGAAATGGTTAACAGACCGTTAGAAGAGGAGGTCAGAAATGAATAGTCTCATTGCAAGGGCAAAGGAACTGCTTGAAAAAAAGAGCGTTGATGTAGTTATTGGCTATGAATCCGGGCCGACAGGCCTTGCCCGTCCGGCTTTTATTACAGATCCTGCCAGGACAGATAAACTAATTTATGATGACCACTGTGAGCAGAATCTTGCTGTTTACCTGACAAAACAGGAGGTCAAAAATTTTGGTCGGATGGCCATTGTCTCTACCTTACCGGTAATGAGGAGTATAATGATGCTGATCTCAGAAAAGCAGGTACTGCCGGAAAATATCGTTGTGCTTGGGATATCTGACGACGGAAAGTTGCTCGATATAGATGACATTGCCGTGATGAAAGGATATATTGAAAAGTCAGATCTCACCAATCCCGACAATTTTAAAACGGCTCTGGCGGAACTTAATAAATTAAACCAGGAAGAACGATTCGCTTACTGGCAGAAAGAATTTGAAAAATGCATAAAATGTTATGCCTGCCGTCAGGCTTGTCCGATGTGTTACTGCATAAGGTGCTCAACTGAGGTCAATCAGCCGCAATGGATCCCTGTCCAGGCTAATACACATGGAAACATGGAATGGCACATTCTTAGAGCAATGCATCTTGCCGGACGCTGCATAAGCTGCGGCGAATGTGGAAGAGCCTGCCCGGTAGGCATTCCATGCCATCTTCTTACAATGAATCTGACTGACAAGGTTTACGACTATTTTAAAGTTTATGCCGGCACATCTGAAAACATGAATTCAGTACTGTCAACATTTGAACCCAACGATAAAGAAAGTTTTATAATATAAAATGGAAAAGATCCTGAAATTAATCCGAAAGGATTCGCTGGAAAAACTCTACATCAGGCTTTCGGAACAAAGAAAAATCTACGCTCCTGTAAAGACCCCGGATCAAAAAACGGAGTACAGGTATAATCCGGATTTTGCAGATGTTACATTTGATCATATAAGATCGACGCTATCTGTAAAGAATATTGTTTTTCCCAAGGTTGAAAACCTGCTTTTATATTCGAACAGTAAGACTGAGAGCTCAATAACTGAAATTGACACAGAGAAGTTTCCACAGTTGGTTCTCTGGGGCGCTCATCCATGCGATACTGCAGCATTTGAAACTCTCCGGTCAATATTCTGCTGGGATATAAAGGATGAATTCTTTTCCAAACGTCTTGAGAAACTTGTGGTTGTTGGGCTGAGCTGCCATAAAAGTGACGAATATTGTTTTTGTACCTCCGTTGGGCTTAATCCGGATTCTCCAAAGGGGAGTGATATACTGCTTTCCAGATTGCAAAATGGAGATTATCAGGCAGATGTACTAACTGAAAAGGGTAAAGAAATACTCTCTTCAGCCCCTGAACTATTTGAGCAGCTATCTGGTGAGAAGGTTTTGTTAGCTGAGGTAAAACAGAAATTCAATCATGAAGAAGTAACTGCAAAGCTGGCATCCTCCTTCGAAAATCCATTCTGGATTGAAAACTCTTTAAGGTGCATAGGTTGTGGTGCATGTGCGTATGTGTGTCCTACATGCGCATGCTTTGATATCCAGGACGAAACAAAAGGGAAAAACGGAAAACGTTACCGCAGTTGGGATTCATGTGGTTTTGGCTTATTCACTCTGCATACTTCAGGTCACAATCCACGGTCAGTGCAAAGCCAGAGATGGAGGCAGCGCATTATGCATAAATTCTCTTACATGCCTGAGCGAAACAATTCTCTGGGATGCGTCGGGTGCGGCCGTTGCTCAAGCGGCTGTCCTGTCGATATGAATATTGCCGAACAGCTGGAAGCATTACAAAGCATATAAATTTCATAACTATGAACGAAAATATATATAAGCCTTACCAGATGGAGATCGAGAATATTGTTGAAGAGACTCCTGATGTAAGAACATTCCGTTTAAAATTTAAAAATACCGATGAGGCTGAGAGATTTGTTTTTAAAGCCGGGCAATTTGGTGAATATTCAGTTGCGGGAGAAGGAGAATCAACGTTTTGTGTAGCATCTTCCCCTACCCGTAAAGGATATATTGAATGTACCTTCAGAAATGCAGGCCGGGTCACAAATTCACTCTCAAATCTCGAAGTGGGAGATACAGTTGGTTTCAGGGGACCTTACGGAAACACATTCCCGGTTGAAGATTGGGAAAACAAAAACCTGCTTTACATTGCAGGTGGTATCGCACTTCCCCCTATGCGATGTGTGATCTGGAACACCCTTGACCTTAGAAAAAAATATAAGGATATTACTATTATTTATGGCGCTCGTACGGTAACTGACCTGGTTTATAAACATGAACTTAAAGAGTGGAGTGAAAGGCCTGATGTAAAGCTTATTACGACAGTAGACCCAGGTGGTGAGACCCCGGACTGGAAAGGTGAAATAGGATTTGTTCCCACCGTCCTCGAGAGAGTGGCACCCTCATCCCATAACACTGTTGCAGTTCTCTGCGGACCTCCCGTAATGATCAAATTTACAATGCCTGTCCTGAAAAGGCTGGGATTTACAAATAAAGATATTTATACTACACTGGAAAACAGAATGAAATGCGGTTTTGGTAAATGTGGCCGTTGCAATGTTGGAAAAATATTTGTCTGCAAAGACGGCCCGGTCTTTACATATGAGCAATTGTTAACCATGCCGGCCGAGTACTGATATACAATTAATCTTTCTTATCAGGATCTTTCAGGATTAACCGTAACGATGAGTCCATTGTTACATAGCTCCATGCCCAGTTGATAAAGATAATCAGTTTATTTCTGACGCTTAATATCAGCATCAGGTGAAGGAACATCCAGACTGCCCAGGCAAAATAGCCTTTGAACCTGATGAACGGAAGATCAACAACCGCTTTATTCTTCCCGATGGTAGCCATAGTCCCAAGGTTTCTGTATTCATATTGTTTTAACGGTTTGTTATTCCGGAGAGCACGTAGATTTCTGGCAAGATTTTTTGCCTGGTTTATCGCGACATTGGCAACCTGGGGATGCCCTTTCGGGTACCTGGGGGTCTCCATATAAGCCAGGTCACCTATAGTATAAATATTCTTGTGTCCCTGGACAAGATTAAACCTGTTAACTGTTATCCTGCCGTTATTGGAGTAAGCATTTTTATCCAGCCCTTTTACAGGATTTCCTGTAACTCCGGCGGTCCAGATTACCTTACTGCTTTTAATAGTATTGCCATCACTAAGTGAAATTATCTTTCCGTCAAAATTCTTTACAAACACGTTTTTCCTTATTTCCACACCCATTCTGCAAAGATATTCTTCCGAAGCCTTTTGTGCCATTTCACTCATACTTCCAAGGGTATGGGGACCACCTTCCAGAAGAATAATTTTCAGATCTTTCAGATCGAGAAGGGGAAAATCTTTAGGAAGAATATTCTTTTTTATCTCCGCAAAGGCACCTGCCAGTTCGACACCTGTCGGACCGGCACCGACTATGACAATATTGAGCAGGTATTCCTTTTCGTTCTCATGCACAGAGAGAAGATCCTCAAAACCCTGAAGCACTTCATTCCTGATTTTAATGGCATCGAAGGTCGTTTTAAGGGCAAATGAGTTCTTCATTATTTCATTATTCCCGAAAAAGTTGGTCCTGCAGCCTGTGGCAAGTACAAGGTAATCGTAGCTGAAATTCCCGATAGAAGTATTAATAGTATTTGTATCCGGTTCCACATTTAATACTTCTGCAAGCCGGATTTCAATATTCTTTTTATCATGAAATATTTTGCGAAGAGGAAAGGAAATACTGCCTGGCTCCAGCTGTGAAGTTGCGACCTGGTAAAACAAAGGCTGGAACATATGGTGGTTAAGCTTGTCGATCAGCAGAATATCGAAAAGGTCCCCATCAAGATGCCTGGCAAGCTGGACCCCTCCAAAACCACCACCTGCGATAATTATATTTTCTTTTCGCATAAAGTCAAGCTACAATTTTTAATAAAACAACAAATTACAAAACTAGTTGCAACATTTTATAAAATTTACTGTCTTTTAACATATAACAAATCCATAAAACAAAAAAATCATGAAAAAGGTACACTTCCTGGCTTCAGTTTTGGTTCTGATTACCCTGACTCCCTGGCTTTTGAATGGCCAATCAAAAGAAACACGAAATGTCAGCGGCTTCACAAAAGTCAGCTTTGGTGTTTCAGGTGATCTTTTTATAAAGATAGGCTCTGAATTCAAACTGGTTATTGAAGGAGATAAAGATGTTCTGGAAGATATCGAAACAGTTGTATCGGGCGACAGGCTTAACATCAAAAAAGATAACTGGAATTTGAATTTTGATAATGAAAGGGTGACAATTAATCTTACCATGCCGGAAATAGAAGGATTGGGTGTTTCAGGATCAGGAAAAGTACAGATCATTGATCCTGTTGAAGCAGACGACCTCAGCCTGAGTGTAAGCGGCAGCGGAAAACTTATCACTTCGGACCTGAGTGTGGACAATCTCGACTGCGGAATATCGGGATCGGGTGATATTATTCTTGGATCAGGAGGTAGTGTTGACAACGGAGAGATCTCAATAAGCGGTTCGGGAGGCTTTTCGGGTGAGGGAGTAGAGATCGATCATCTGGAAGTTAGTATTTCCGGAAGCGGTAACTGCCGCTGCAGGGCAGGAGATTCGCTTGAAGCACGTGTTTCAGGAAGCGGCAATGTAACTTATTCAGGAAATCCAAAAGTTGATGCCAGAGTATCAGGTTCAGGCCATGTAAGATCCAAATAGCAAAATTATTGTCTTATAATTTTGATCACGCCATTGTTATCAACCTTAATGACTGATGATGGCGTTTTTTTATGCATGTCTGTCTGCCTGTGCTTTACAACATAATCTGCCAACAAAATTATTTTTTCATCAATTTCATTAAAAACTGCAGGAGAAGGCAATTCACTGAAGTTGGCCGATGTTGAAACAACCGGTTTCCTGAACCTGGTAATCAATTCATTGCAGAAATCATCGGTGCATATCCTTACAGCTACTGAACCATCTTCACTGCAGACACCGGGTGCAAGATTCCAGCCCCCGGGATAAATTATGGTTATTGGCTCATCCGAGACATCTATAATACTGGCAGCGACCTCAGGAATATTTCTGACATACCTTTCAAGCATAGGAAATCCGTTTACCAGTATTAAAAGACTTTTACTGTCACTTCTTTTTTTGATCCGGAAGATCTTTTCAACTGCATCCGCCCTGGTTGCATCACAACCCAGGCCCCAGATTGTATCAGTCGGATATAAGATTACTCCTCCCTCGCGGAGTGTATTTAAAGCTGATTTCAGATCTTCAGTAAAGTCCATCAGAATTTTAATTTCAACACTTTCATCCTTTCTTTCATTTCATTTATTACCTCTTTCTCTTTTTGTGGAGAATCAGCTTCAAAGGTCACGGAAAAACGGATGTACTTCCCTGCATCATCCCATGGTACGGTTGAGATCAATGATTCCTTTATGAGAAATTCCGAGAATTCAGATGCTGTATTAAATACTCTGCCATTTTCAGTTCCAACAGGTGCCTTTACATAACAAAAGAAGGATCCCTTTGGCTTCTCTGCATCAAATCCCAGTTCATTAAGCGCTTTTACAAGAAGGTCAAATCTTCTTGAATACTTTCCAATTGTATTCTCAGTTATTTCAAGGTGATCCAGTGCCCGGACTGCGGCTTTCTGGATTGCCCTGAACTGTCCGGAGTCAGTATTGTCCTTAACAGTACCATATGCCTTGATTGCCTTGCTGGAGCCACAGGCAAATCCCATCCTCCATCCCGTCATGTTGAAGGATTTAGACAATGAATGAACTTCAATTCCGACATCCATTGCTCCATCGGCCGACAGAAAGCTGAGCGGTTTATACCCATCGTACGTCAATGCACCATAAGCTGCATCATTTATGACGATTATATTGTTTTTCACTGCAAAACCAACAACCTGTTCAAAGAATCCGGCGTTTGCCACCGCTCCGGTTGGATTATTAGGGTAATTAAGATACAGCAGTTTAGCCTTTTTTAAAATTGGCTGAGGGATTGAGTTTAAGTCGGGTAAAAATGAGTTTGATTCAAGTAAGGGCAGGTTAAATACTTCCCCGCCGAGATATCTGGTATAAGTCGCAGTAACAGGGTAGCCCGGGACAGTAGTGAGCAGAATATCGCCGGGATTAATGAAACAGATTGGAAGCATAGCAAGTATAGGCTTGGATCCGATTCCATGTATGATATTTTCTGAAGGGATTAAGCCGGAAAGTCCATAAACCTTTTCAAGATATTGAGCTGCGGCACTCTGAAATTCAGGGATACCATTATCAGCATACCATCTGTTTTCGGGTTTGACTGATTCTTCTGCCAGCGCCTGTGTTACCAGTTTGTCAGCTGGCCAGTCGGGTTCTCCGACACCCATGTCGATCAGTTCTGACCGGGGATGTGCCTTTTTTGCTTCTGCTTTTGCCCGTTTAATAAGTTCAAATTTGTAAATAACTGTTGACTTTCCGAAGCTTGTCCCGCCAAGCCTGTCAGCAATTTTATCATCAAAAAAATTATTCATTGGATTCTGTTTTTGTTTCCGCTTTCTGTTAATTTTTGATTGTGCAAATTTAATAAAAGTTACAGGTATCCCGGTTTTAATTTGCAGAAGTTAAAATTGCGATTGTTGATATTGAAAAGGATAAATAATTTCATTAAATTTGATAGAGATTTTATTCAGGTTCGCAGGAACTGATACTAAACCTGGTAATAAATGTTCCTAAATTATATAATACTATGAGCAAATACATCTACTTAACCTGTACCCCTGAAGCGCTGGTTGCTTCGATGCTTCCTCCTGAGGGATTTGGAATGTATCTTTCAACCGGAACGAAAAAACGCAATAAGAGCCAGACTATCTTCTTTGAAGTTGACCTTGAAAAGATTGAGAATCTTATTGATATGGACAGTCTTAACAGGCGTTGTGTAGCCAAGGAAGATGGCAGTCCGAAAAGTTCCGTTTACCTTTCTGTTTACAGGGTTCTTGAAACGATTCCCATTGAGGCTCTGAAGTCGCTTTACCTGACCACTGACCATGGATGCGTGCTTGAGCTGAAAAGGTCAACTTATGACAAAAGCAAAGAATTAAAAAATGCACTTCATCTCTACCAGGAACTAAACCCGGTGACACCTCTGGTTGCAAGCGAACTGCCACCATCTGAATTTCTCAAAAGGCTTACCGACGGATCAATCCCCATAGTGCTTCCAAAGCTCTTCTTTGTGGAACTGAAACTGGGAGATCTTGCTACAAATCCACTTTATGGCTCTGCTGAACACCTGCCTTATCAAAACATTGGCCATCTCAGAGATTGCCTCGAAATTCTACGGGGTGAGTACGAAAAACATATGAAGACCGTTCAGAGAATATTTTCGGGCGAGCTTTTATACAGGACAATTGAAACTGGTTTTTATGTAGGGGCTAAGGACGATATTGTTTTTTATCGTTATCCCGGCATGCCTGAGCTTGAGAACATCAATTACGAGTTTTTCAGAGCCATTTAGTCAGTCTCCTACGGCAGGAAGAAGGTTAATTTGGATTGATGCAGGTCCGAAGCAAGGATTTATAAGCCTCAATACATTATTTAGAATGGTTCTAATGATCAGAATTCCCTTTTAAGAATCTCTTTTTTCATTTGCATTAATAAAAAACTGAATTAGTTTTGTAGCGGCAAAATTTTTGTCATTTCTAAACCTTTATTTTTTCTAATTTAATAACAGATATCATGATTAGTAGTATTTTTTGGATTGTGCCTGTCTCCGCTCTTATTGCGTTGCTTTTCGCCTGGATCTTCTACAGGAATATGAAAGCCCAGGAAGAAGGAACAGAAAGGATGAAGGAGATCGCTTTGTATGTCAGGGAAGGAGCAATGGCTTACCTTAGACGTCAGTACACTGTTGTTATCAAGGTATTTATAATTCTTATCGTCCTTTTGTTTATACTGGCTTATTTTGGAATTCAGAATCCCTTTGTACCTGTTGCATTCCTTACCGGAGGATTCTTTTCGGGTCTCTGCGGTTACCTTGGAATGAAAACAGCGACCTTTGCCTCGAACAGAACAGCATGGGCTGCATCAAAATCGCTTAACAAAGGGCTCCAGGTAGCTTTAAGGAGCGGTGCCGTAATGGGCCTTGTTGTTGTTGGCTTCGGACTTCTGGATATTGCTCTCTGGTTCCTCATTCTTAACGGTTGGGTATTTACCCCCGAAAATATGGATGCCGGGTTGAAATTCATCGGACTTACATTTGTACATGCAGGTACTACTGAACACGAAAAACTTATTGAAATTACTGCTATCATGCTCACATTCGGAATGGGCGCTTCCACACAGGCTCTCTTTGCACGTGTTGGCGGAGGTATATTTACCAAAGCTGCCGATGTTGGGGCTGACCTGGTCGGAAAAGTTGAAGCGGGCATTCCTGAGGATGATCCCCGTAATCCCGCAACAATAGCTGATAACGTTGGTGATAATGTTGGTGATGTCGCCGGGATGGGTGCTGACCTTTATGAATCTTATGCCGGTTCAATACTTGCAACAGCTGCACTTGGAGCTGCCTTGCCAGCTATTACCGGTGATACCCAGATGAAAGCTGTCATTGCCCCTATGCTGGTATCAGCGATAGGCATCTTGCTTTCCATAGCCGGAGTTTATATGGTAAGAACAAAAGAGTCAGCAACACCCAAAGTGCTTCTCAGGGCTCTGCTTCTCGGGACAGGAGGCAGCTCAGCACTTATTCTTGTTGTACTTGCTGTTATGGCCGGCGTGGATTGGATAACATGGGGAGTATTTGGTGCAGCGGTTTCGGGACTTTTAGCAGGTGTCATCATTGGGCAATCTACCGAATATTATACATCAGATGGTAACAAACCAACCCAGGGTATTGCAAAACAAGCTCTTCAGGGCCCAGCGACTGTTATAATTGAAGGTATGGCTGTTGGTATGTCATCTACATGGATTCCTGTTATAACAATTGTTGCCGGTATTATCGCTGCTTATGGTTTTGCGGGAGGTTTTTCCAATTTCGCAATGGGCGTTTATGGAATCGGTTTTGCAGCTGTAGGCATGCTTTCAACACTTGGCATTACTCTGGCAACTGATGCATTTGGTCCGATTGCAGATAACGCCGGTGGAAATGCTGAAATGTCAGAATTACCAAAAGAGGTAAGGGAAAGAACTGATGCTCTTGACGGACTTGGGAATACGACAGCTGCAACCGGAAAAGGTTTTGCAATAGGCTCCGCAGCCCTTACAGCTCTTGCACTGATGGCAGCATATATGGAAGAAGTCAGGTTATGGCTTGGCAGACTTATCGATAAAGCTCCTGAGGGATTCAAGCAGATAGGAGATACATTTTTTTATAACAGCACAGTCCCAACGGTACAGGATGGACAGACAGCTGTGAATATAACATCTGCAACTATAAGGGATTTCGCTGCTGCTTATGACCTTTCACTCTTTAATCCCATACTTCTCGGTGGTCTCTTTATAGGTGCAATGATGGCATTCCTTTTCAGTGCCATGAGCATGAAAGCTGTTGGACGCGCTGCCGGTAAGATGGTTGAAGAGGTGCGCCGACAATTCCGTGAAATACCAGGAATTATGGAAGGTAAAGCAAAACCTGAATATGCAAAATGTGTTGAAATATCAACAGCTGGAGCTCAGAGTGAGATGCTTGTGCCTTCTTTAATGGCGATTGCTGTTCCTCTGGTAGTGGGTTTAGTTTTTGGAGTGCCGGGTGTAATCGGCCTTCTTGCAGGCGGTATGAGTGCCGGCTTTGTTCTTGCAAGCATGCTCAATAATGCTGGTGGTGCATGGGACAATGCAAAAAAATACATTGAAAGAGGCAACTACGGAGGCAAAAAAAGTGAACCTCACAAAGCATCTGTTGTCGGCGATACTGTTGGTGATCCTTTCAAGGACACTTCAGGTCCCGCTCTCAATATCCTTATTAAACTGATGTCGATGGTATCTGTTGTTCTTGCAGGTCTGACCGTCGCATTCAGTATTTTCGCTTAAACGTTTTACACGAACTCACCCCATTTTATTCCCCCTCTCTCTGCCAGTTGGCTGAAAGAGGGGGAATCTTTTATTACCCATTGATTCAATATTACGTTAATCACAACCTGTTATCAAAACAACTTCCTAATGTTCATAAAATATTTATAGCATTTTAAAACTGCTTCAAATAATTGTCATATTTAAGTATGTTTGTAATGCCGGTATCTAGAATATTATGTTATGTCCCTATTACCCTCAACTTCCTCAGATGATTTGAAAGCAAAAGCAAAAGTAAGTAAGGTACCAAAACGTTATTTTCTGTTTTTGCTTTTAACACTTTTCATTGTTTCATGCCTGGTAGTAGGTAACCACTATAACATCTTTAGTATTGGTAAAACTGTTTTAATGTTAATTCGGTGGGCCGCAATTGCAGTTATTGTCGGATATGCATTATATAAAAGATCACTTACAACCTGGATCCTGATAAGCATGATTCTTGGAGCAGAATTCGGTTATGACTTACCGGAGGTGGCCGTAAAAATGCAGGTGGTAAGTATGATATTCCTTCGCTTAATAAAGACAATTATAGCTCCTCTTCTGTTCGCCACCCTGGTAGTCGGAATAGCAGGGCATTCAAACCTGAAACAGGTTGGACGGATGGGATGGAAATCATTGCTCTATTTTGAAATTGTATCAACAATAGCACTTTTCATCGGACTGCTGGCTATTAATATTAGCAAGGCCGGAGTTGGAGTTAATGTTCCGGATATTGTAAATCAGGCAAATATTCCTTCGGTACCTGAAGCAACCGGGACTGATCTTATCCTCCATATCTTTCCTGAGAATATTGCAAAGTCAATTTACGAGGGACAGGTTTTACAAATAGTGGTATTCAGCATTATTTTCGGAATTGCCGTTGCTTTGATCAAGGACAAACATAAGAGCCCAATGTTAAGATTTACAGAAGCATTGGCGGAAACAATGTTTAAATTCACTCAACTGATCATGTACTTTGCCCCCTTTGCTGTTTTTGCCGCAATAGCTTACAGCATCGGGCACATGGGCATCGATATTCTCTTCAATCTTTTTAAGCTCCTTGCAACCCTTTATGTTTCTTTAATAATATTTTTGTTGGCAGTATTACTCCCTGTCGCACTGTTATTTAAAATACCTGTACGAAGGTTTATAAAAGCAGTCTCCGAACCAGTTGTGTTGGCATTTGCAACAACCAGTTCCGAATCGGCCCTCCCCATTGCCATGGAACGTATGGAAGAGTTCGGTGTTCCACGGAAAATTGTCGCTTTTGTTATGCCTACTGGTTACAGTTTTAATTTAGATGGTACTACTCTGTATTTATCACTGGCAACTATTTTTGTTGCCCAGATAGCCGGGATTCATTTACCACTGGAAAAGCAACTCCTCATCGTGTTTACTTTAATGCTGACAAGTAAAGGAGTGGCGGGAGTACCAAGAGCTTCTCTGGTAATCCTCCTGGGAACGGCAGCAAGTTTCGGGCTTCCTGCATGGCCAATATATATAATACTGGGTATTGATGAATTGATGGATATGGCCCGAACCTCTGTTAATGTGCTGGGGAATTGTCTTGCTACTGCAGTAATTGCCCGATGGGAAGGAGAATTTAATCCTGCACCTGAAATCAGCGGACAATAGAATCCCAAAATCATGAAATCCTGGCTACATTTATGCTACCGGTTTACCCTTATCATAATTCTTTATTTGTAAATCAAGTTGTATTGGAGACCATGTGATTTTTGTACATTTGAATAAACCTGACGTAATGATCCTGCCCTCACTTTCTGATATTCAATCGGCACACCAACGCATTAAGCCGTTCATTCACCTTACTCCTGTCCTGACCTCACAACAGCTGAACAGGATATTTGATTGTGAATTATATTTTAAATGCGAGAATTTTCAGAAGGTTGGTGCATTTAAGTTCAGGGGGGCAACAAATGCTGTTCTGTCGCTTACTGACGACCAGAAAAAACATGGTGTTGTAACTCATTCTTCAGGTAACCATGCTGCTGCCCTTGCCCTCGCGGCCCGGATGAACAACATAAAAGCTTTCATCGTGATGCCCGAAAATGCACCTTCAGTTAAAAAGGATGCTGTGGCAGGATATGGTGCATCCATCACCTATTGTAAGCCAACCCTTCAATCGCGTGAAGAGAATTGCCGTTCAATAATGGATAAGGAGGGAGCAACCCTGGTGCATCCCTATGATAATTTCAATGTTATCTGCGGCCAGGGTACTGCATCACTTGAACTTCTGGAAAAAAAGGGGGATCTCGATGCCGTTATTGCCCCGGTCGGTGGCGGTGGATTATTGAGCGGAACATCAACATGTGTCAAAGGGATTAATAACAGAATAAAAGTATTTGGCGCTGAACCCGAAAATGCAAATGACGCATGGAAATCTTTCAAGACCGGTATCCTAACTCCATCTGTTAATCCCTTAACAATAGCCGATGGTCTCCTTACCTCTCTCAGCGACCTTACATTTTCAATTATCCAAAGAAATGTTGATGATGTTTTCACAGTAAAGGAAGAATCAATCATCAGCTCAATGAAGCTAGTCTGGGAAAGGATGAAAATAATTATTGAGCCCTCATCTGCAACTGTACTGGCAGTTATTAAAGAAAATCCAGGATTTTTCAGGGGAAAAAAAGTCGGTCTGATTATTTCAGGGGGTAATGTCGACCTGAAGAGATTGCCATTCTGAAAAATTTCAATGCTCCTGGTTGCTGGTTCCTGGTTACTTGTTAAAAATCAATCAGAACCCAGCACTCAGCAACTAGCACCAAGTACCCAGCAACCAGCAACAGGAGTTAATTATTTTTCCTGAAGTATGCTACAATTGGATAATGGTCGGAATATCTGACTTTATTTATTTCAAACTGGCGGCACACAAAGGAATCGTCAAATAAGATATAGTCAATTCTGTTAGGCGGATAATTCCCCTTGTAGGTAAACCCTGCTCCGTATCCCGAACTTACAAAAGCATCATGAAGCCCTTTCCTTATCTTCCTGTAGGAATATGAGACCGGGGTATCATTAAAATCGCCGGCTACAATTACCGGATGAGGAGATTTATCTATTCTTGACTTAACTGCTTCTGCCTGCGATGCTCTTTTAATAAAACCCTTTCTCAGACTTGAGGTAATGCTCTTAATTTCAGTCAGAGTCTCCTTGTCGTCTGATGTCTCAGTTAATTCATCCAGGAATTTACGTTCCATCCTGTGAAGGCGGAATGACTGCAGATGGTTATTAAAAATCCTTACGGTATCATTACCGATAAGTATATCTGAGTATATCGAGAGGCTCGATGATTTGGAATGAACGATATCCCCTTTGTCTATTATCGGAAATTTGCTGAGCGTTGCAATTCCGTAATGACGGTTAGTGCCGGTTCCGATTGTTTTAAAATGGGAATAGTATTTTCCTCCGAGTGCTGCCCTTATTGCCCTTTCTTTCAGACCAGGATCTCCTACAATGTATAATTCCTGCAGGCAGATGATATCTGATTGCTGGTTTTTCAGAAGTTCGAGAATCTTTTTTTCTGAAATACTGCTCTTTTTACCTTCAAAATAGTTGAACAAACGCAGGTTATAGCTCTGGACCTGGAAAGTCCCTGTCTTGTCGCCCGAAGGCTTTTGTATCTTGATATAGTTGGAAAAATGGGTGAAACCGGCTGCTATTACTACTACGGATATCAGTGCCTCAATTTTCAATGCAACTGCCCAAATAAGTGCAAAAATAATGTTGATCAGCAGAAGGTATGGATATGCAAGACCGAAAAGGGCGGGCAGGGCAAAGGTGCCGGGATCAATACTGACTGCCAGGTATGACACTACAAGAGCAAGGGCGAACAGGATGTTTACCGTCAGAAATATTCTGTTGACAAGCTTTTTCAAGGCAGTTTGATTAATCAAAGCGAATTTACCTGAATTCATAAATAATTAATCCTGAAAAACATAAGTTTTTGACCAGACGGGATATAGGATAAGTGAAAGTCGTTTATCTGACGATCAGTTACTCTTCTGACTTTCACTGAAGAGAAGATCTTTTTCTTCCTTTGTCAGGCTGTCGTATCCTCCTTTTGAAATCTTGTCAAGAATTTTATTTATTTTCTCCTGATGATCGATCCGGGCCTTGTTATACTCATAATCTGTCGACCGCTTTTTATAAGTTACCCTGAGCTTCCTGCGCGGCTTGAAAAGTGTTGCAAGAAAATCAATTGTTTTATTTATTCCTTTACCCAGATCACGTCCGCGGCGAAGATTAACAGTATAAACATACCCGAACAGGGCTCCTCCGATATGAGCAAGCTTACCTCCTGAATTTACCGAAAAATCCATAACTGATGTCAGGATAAAAATAGCAAGGGCAACATATTTTATTTTAATGCGGCCGATAAGCAGCAGATTTACCGAATAGTCAGGAACATAAACAGCTATGGCAACAACCACTGCCATTACAGATGCAGAGGCGCCTATTGCAACTGATTCAGCAACCACCGGGTTGAAAGCAGGAAAAATATTAAATGAAACAATATAAACAACAGCACCGCAGATCCCTCCCAGCAGGTAAACAGCAACAAGCTTTTTCTGGTCGAGATATTCGAGAAAGATGAGCCCGAACCAGTAAAGCCACAACATATTAAACAGGATATGCAGAATATCCTTATGAGTGAACATATATGTAATTAATGTCCACGGCCGGAGCAGCAGGGCACCTATTGATGACGGGACAGAAAAAAGATTCAGGGCTTTTAAAGAAAGGGCTTGATTATTAAGGAGAAAACCAATTATTGATACTACAGAGATTGCAAGAAAAACAGCAATATTTATATAAATCAGTCTGGTAAGACTGCTTCCGCTTCTGAATGATTTTTTTATATCATCGCTGATTCCCATCAGTAGAGTGTTTTTGTGGTTTTTCTCCAGTATCTTAGGAGAATATAACCAAACAGCATGCCTCCCAGATGTGCAGCATGGGCAATATTGCTTCCGGGCTGGGTAACAGCAAGTACCAATTCAATCACCCCATAACCAATAACAAAATACTTGGCCTTGATAGGAACGGGTACGAACAATAGCATAAGTTCGGTATTTGGGAAGAGCACACCAAACGCAAGCAGGATGCCAAAAACAGCACCTGAAGCCCCTACAGTGGGTACATTGAGGAGCATCTGGAGATCCTTCATTAATCCGTTGGTAAAGACTTTACCCTCATTTAAATATGCTGCCCCGTCGTTCAGAACCAATTGAAGGTTTTCGGGAGAGATAGTATTTATAATTTTATTATACTGGAACATTATTACCGATTCGTGGACGAAAGCAGCACCCAGACCGCAAACCATGTAATAAATAAAGAATCTCTTCGGACCCCATACATTCTCGAGTATGCCACCAAACATATATAACGCGAACATATTGAAAAAGAGATGCATGAAATTCGCATGCATAAACATGTGAGTAAGTATCTGTACCGGCATGAAATGTTCTGATTTCGGGAAATAGAGGCCAAGGACTGCTGCCAGGTCGATGCCGAAAACACCCTTGGCTGTCCAGTCAGCTATAAGCATTAGTGCATTCAGTAGTATGATATTCTTTACTACAGGTGGTAATGCCAGAAATCCTCTTCCGTATCCGTTCATCAGGTAATTATTAAAACAATCAATATATTATCCGGGCAAATATACTATTTAAGCCTTTTGTCAATCTCATCAAGGGTTAAAATATTGATAACTGGCTTGCCTTTGGGCGAATAATTGGGCGATTTACATGAAAAGAGCGTATCGAACAGCTCCTCCATTTCATTTTTAAGGAGGACCTTACCGTATGGGATTGCCGAAGCTCCTGCCATTGCCGAAGCTATCTTTTCCATTGCTCCTGTCGAAGGATCTGATTGGGTCTTCTTATATTCTTCCAGCAGAATTTCGAGCATAATCGCAGGATCAGATGAACCTATTCCGGAGGGACGGCCGTTAATTGAGATCCTGTTATTACCGGTTATCTGAAAATTAAATCCCAGCATCCTTATCTCACTTTCAATTTCCTTAAGAACAAAAATATCGGCCGGATTGAGCTCATGATTAACGGGGAACAGCTCTGTCTGACTGATATTTCTGTTGCTTTCAAGATTGTCGAGGAACCTTTCATAAAGAATCCTTTCATGAGCTCTTTTCTGGTCAATTATCATCAATCCTGACTTGACAGGGCAGATTATATATTTATTCTTTATCTGGAAAAACCTTCTCTCTGGTTCAATCCTTGAAGATCCGGGTTCTTCACGTTCAAGAGCAGAATATAGTTTTTCCCAGCCGGAATTGTTTTCTCTTTCGAACCGCTCAATTATGCTGTTCTGGTTTGATATCCTCTCTTCCCCGGCAAACGGATCATAATGCGGATCAATTTCGATGGCAGGCGGATCAGGGATATTTTTAAATGCAGACCTTACCGGGATATCAATTAATCCTTCATCCTCAAAATCGAGAGAAGGCACTATATTGAACCTTCCAAGAGCTTCCTTTACCGATGCCATAAGAATCTGCCATATCGCTCTTTCATCTTCAAATTTGATCTCTGTCTTGGTGGGGTGAATATTTATGTCTATTGAAGCGGGATCAATCTCCATAAAAATGAAATATGAAGGAATGGCCTCAGGAGGCAGTATGTTCTGATATGCCTCAACAACTGCCTTATGAAAATAGGGATGCTTCATAAACCGGTTATTGACAAAAAAGAACTGCTCCCCATAGGTCCGGCGGGCATTTTCAGGTTTCCCGATAAATCCTTTTATATTTATTAAGGTAGTTGATGTTTCAAGAGTTATGAGGTCATTATTTATCTGTTTTCCAAAAACCCCGATTATCCTCTGCCTGAGATTCCCGGTACCAAGAGTGTAGATTTCACTGTCGTTATGAGACAGCAAAAACCTGATTCCAGGATGAGCTATTACAATCTTCTGAAATTCAGTGATAATATGCCTCATCTCTGTATTGTCCGACTTAAGGAATTTTCTTCTGGCGGGAATATTGAAGAAAAGATTTTTTACCGAGAAACCCGATCCTTCAGGACAGCTGCACGGCTCCTGTTTTTCTACCCTTGAGCCGTTCAGTATTAACACTGTGCCTGAATCATCCTCCTTTCTTCTGGTTTTGAGTTCGACCATAGAAACAGCTGCAATTGAAGCCAGTGCCTCACCCCTGAATCCTTTTGTCCTTATTGCAAAAAGATCCTGGGCGACCGAAATTTTTGATGTGGCATGTCTTTCAAACGACAATCTTGCATCGGTTTCTGACATTCCGGAACCATCATCTATCACCTGTATCAGTGTTCGTCCTGAATCCCTGATTATGACTTTTATACTTTGAGCTCCCGCATCAACCGAATTTTCCATCAGCTCCTTAACTACAGAAGCGGGCCTCTGAATTACTTCTCCCGCTGCAATCTGATTTGCCACCGAATCGGGTAAAAGCTTGATAATATCAGGCATCAATAGAAAATTAAGTCGTACAAGTAATTATTATTCAACACTATACCCGGTCTGTCCGGAAGATTAAGTTCCGGGTTTTGTAGCTCCTGCAAATATAAGTATATTTGCATCATTAAGTTTTAGGGGGAAGATGGATCCTTCAGTTTGTTGATCCTTTATTTTTTAAGAATTTCTTTTTACTTATTTTTATTTTTTAATTCAATATTGATGAAGAAATTCAGCATGGTTCATGTTGTCCTCTTACTGGTTCTTTTAACAGGATGCAATAAAAACAGTGATGAGGCTATCCTGAAAGTAATGACTTTCAACATCAGGTATGATAATCCGTCCGACAGCTTTAATGCATGGCCATACAGGGCTTCATTCGTCTGCCGTTTTCTGAATAATGAAAAACCTGATCTTTTCGGAATGCAGGAAGTCCTGGCCCGCCAGTATGATTACCTCGATTCCGTAATGACTGATTACAGTTCTGTAGGTGTCGGCAGGAGCGATGGTGTAAAAGCCGGAGAAATGAACCCTGTTTTCTTCAGGAAGGAGAGGTTTGAACTGATAAGAACAAAGACCTTCTGGCTTTCCGAAACACCAGATTCGGCTGGGTCAAAAGCATGGGGAGCCAATTTACCGCGTATTGTTACCTGGGTTGAACTTTCAGAAAAGAATACGCATGAACATTTTTATTTCTTCAATACACATTTCGCTCACGATTCCGATTCTGCAAGGATCATGAGTGCCGCATTGCTTCTCAATGAAGTTGACAGCATTGCGGATGGTTTCCCGTTTATCATAACCGGCGATTTCAATATGCTTATTTCCAGCAAGGGATACGAAATACTTACCGGTCCATATGAAAGCGTTCCTCTCTTAAGCGATTCATATGCTGTTACTGAAAAAAGACCGCAGGGGCCGGCCTATACTTTTAATGGTTTCTCGGAAAGCACCAGTGCCGGAAGGATAGATTATATTTTTGTCAGGAATGGAATGAAGGTGCTTGAACACAGGACGTACATAAAAAAAGAGCACGGAATTTATATTTCCGACCACTGGCCTGTGATGGCAACTATCTCACTCAAGTAGTATTTCGCGAACGACATTTAAGCTGTTTTCCTGTAACGGTAGACTGCAAGCGTTGTAAATGCGACTGCGATCACGATCAGGGAATATATATCCCTGTTAATATCCTGGAATGACGATCCTTTAAGCATCACCATCCTGTTGATGCGCATCAGGTAAGCCATCGGATTTACCAGATCGAATTTCTGTGCCCACATTGGCATACTGTCAACAGGTGTAAAAATCCCGCCCATAAGTATGAAAACTATCAGGAAGAAAAATGCTACAAACATATACTGCTGTTGTGTTGATGAAAAAGTTGAGAGGAAAATCGCAAGCCCCAGAACAGCTACTAAAAATATTGCAGAACCAAGAAAAAGCAGTACTATGCTTCCTTCAAACGGAATGTTGAATACTATCTTCCCGATTATTAACCCAACTGCCAGATCTGCAAGTCCGATGATCAGGAACGGGATCATTTTTGCTATTATGAAATGATATTTCCTGACCGGCGTTACATTTATCTGTTCTATAGTTCCGACCTCTTTTTCCCTCACAAGGTTAAGCCCGGCCAGCAGAAACCCTATGGCAGTGACCAGGATGGCAAGTATTCCCGGCAGCATATAAAATTTGTAATTAAGCATTTCATTATACCAGTACCTGTTGGTTATCTGGATCTGCGGAATAGAAGCCACGGCACGATTTCCGGCATTTTCAATCAGGATATTCATATTATGATCTCTCAATACCCCATTCAGGTATGCCCATGAAAGTTGTGCCGAAGTGGCGTTGATAGCATTTAATGTAGCCAGAACCTTACCGGGATTTCCGGTACCAATGTTTTTACCGAATCCCGAAGGGATTTGAAGGATGAGATCGCATTTATTCCTGTGAAGCAGGCTGTTTGCTTCCTCTTCCGAAAATGTTGAGTACTTTATTTTGAAGAATGTTGATCCCTCGAGCTGGTTTATCAAAGCTCTCGAATCAGCCGACATATCCCTGTCAATCACACACATCCTGATATTCTTGATCTCGAATGTTACTGCCGGCACAAGAAGCAGCATCTGGACTATAGGGACTCCAAAAATAGCCCTGCCGATAAACTTGTTCCGGAAGATCTGAAGGAACTCTTTCCTTAAAAGATATAGTATGGTTCGCATTGCCTCTACTTATTCTGGTTCAACTATCAACTCTACTTAAATGAATTAAGCCAACTGTCATCAGCTATCAGCTTTCAACCCCGGACCTGATGCCTGTTGTCTTCTGCCTCTTGCCTTTTGCCTATCGCCTGTCGCCTGTAATACATAAAACATATTATTGTAACCTTACCTTAAAATTTTTTACACTCAATGCTATAAACAAAGTTGTCATGATCACAAGGATGAGAGTCTCTTTCCATACAAAGAGAAAACCTGTTCCCTTTATCATTATATTTTTTATTATCACAATGAAATATCTTGGAGGCAGTATTGCACTCACCCAATCGTAAGCTACAGGCATATTTTCTATTGGAAAAATAAATCCTGAAAGAAGTATCGTTGGAAGCATCAGCCCGAGGAATGAAATAAATATTGCCTGCTGCATGGTTTTTGAGACAGTTGAAATCAAAATACCGAGGGAAAGGCTCATAAGAATATAAAGCATTGTCTCGGAAAGAAGCAATATCAGGCTTCCCTTTATTGGCAGGTCAAATACAAACCATGAAAGCACTAATATCATTATCACATCGATAAAGGACAGGATGAAATAGGGAAGAACTTTACCCACAATAATCTGTACCGGTTTAAGAGGAGAGACAAGCAGCACCTCCATAGTGCCGAATTCTTTTTCGCTGGTAATTGTTATAGATGTCATAAGGGCACATATGAGGATCAGGATCAGGGTTATCACACCCGGAACAAACATAAAATGACCTTTTAATTCCGGGATTGTAGAACATCCTTACTTCCGGCTGGACAAGAATATTACCGGCTGCCGACACTCCGGCGTAGCTCCCTGTTGAAATCTGTCACAATAGCTGTGATATAATTGGTTATCAGGGTAGCAGTATTTGGCTCTGAGCCATCTGCGATTATGCTGATCGTTGCACTTACCCCGGCTTATAAGATCTCGCCCGAAATTTTGACCGAAAACTATCACAGCTTTTACCTTACCCTTTTTAAAAACCTTGTCAATTTCATCATAGCTTTGCAGGTTATCGACCCTTCTGAAGAAACCTGATGAACACATCTTATCGGAAATTTTCTGAGTGATCTCATCCTTGGAGAAGTCAAGAAATGCTACCGGTGCGTCCTTGATATCTGTGCTTACAACAAATCCGAAAATAAGTATCTGGGCAGTCGGTATTCCGAACAGTATTATCAGTGTACGGAAATCCCTGAAGATATGCAGGAACTCTTTTTTTACAAATCCGAGAAACCGTTTCATTTACTTAATTAAATTGTTTTTCCCTTTGTTTTTTGCCCCCAACCCCCTAAAGGGGGCTTCCTTTTCAATGCTGTTTAGCCCCCCCTTAGGGGGGATGGGGGGGCGGGCTATCTTTACAAACACCTCTTCAACCGACTCTGCATCATACTTTTTCTTTAGTTCTGCCGGTGTATCAAGAGCTACAATCTTCCCTTCACTCATTATCGATATCCTGTCGCAATATTCAGCTTCATCCATATAATGCGTTGTAACAAATACGGTTATTCCCCTTGAAGCAGCCTCATAGATCATCTCCCAGAATTGCCGGCGTGTTATTGGATCAACTCCTCCGGTGGGTTCATCGAGGAACACAATCTTTGGTTCATGGAGTATTGCAACTGAAAATGCCAGCTTCTGTTTCAGTCCAAGGGGCAGATCGGATATCAGCCTGTTCCCATATTCTTCAAAACGAAGGTTTTTCAGCAGCTCATGAGTTCTCTCTTTTATAAGTGATTTACTCATACCGTATATGCCGCCGTAAAGCATGATGTTCTCCTTTGCAGTAAGGTCATCATAAAGAGAGAATTTCTGGCACATATATCCGATACTCCTCTTTATTTTCTCGGGATGCTTTTCTGCATTAAATCCTGCTACAATTACTTCTCCTGAGGTTGGTTCCGATAATCCTGATAAAATTCTTATAACAGTTGTCTTGCCGGCACCATTGGCGCCAAGGAATCCAAATATCTCCCCTTCATAAACCTCAAAATTCAGATTATCATTGGCAGTGAAGCTCCCGAATTTCTTCACCAGGTTATGGACTGATATTACTGGTATATTTGTCATTGATCCTTTAGCCATTGCGCCGTTGCGCCGTTATGCCTTTGCGCCTTTCTCCATTAACTCAAGAAACCTGTCCTCGATACCTGCCCTGGTCTCATTTATCACTGCATTGTTAATACCTTTGCTGCTCAGATATTCATATAAGGAATTATCGAATTCATCATCCCTGAAAGTGACATGCACAGAGTCTCCAAAGGGATATGCTGAAATAGTTGCATGGAAACTCTCTTAACGCATTTATCAGTTTGTATTTTTCAGGGGCTTTTACGCTGAATAGTCTTCTGCTGAATCCGTCCCTTATCTTTTCCGGCTGATTTATCGAAAGTAAATTCCCTTCCTGTATGAGCGCCACCCTGTCGCATTTCATTGCTTCGTCCATGTATGGGGTTGATACAATTATTGTGATATTATGCTGTCTGAGTTTTTTCAGCATTTCCCAGAATTCCGAGCGCGATACAGCATCTACGCCGGTTGTGGGTTCGTCAAGGACAAGCAGGCGGGGTTTATGTATCAAAGCACACGACAGCGCGAGTTTCTGTTTCATACCTCCTGAAAGCTTTCCTGCCAGCCTCTTCCTGAATGGTTCAATATGCGAATAGATATCTGAAATAAGATCATAATTTTCTTTAACTGTTGTTCCAAAAACAGTAGCATAGAAATTCAGGTTCTCCTCAACCGACAGATCCTGGTAGAGGCTGAATCGCCCTGGCATGTATCCGATGTTCTTTCGCAGTTCTTTATAGCCGGTAATGCAATCAAGCCCAATTACTGTCATTTCACCTTCATCGGGAAGGATAAGAGTAGTGATTATTCTGAAAAGGGTAGTTTTTCCGGCTCCGTCAGGTCCAATGAAACCAAATATCTCACCTTCATCCACTTCGAATGTAATATTCTTCAAGGCTTGTTCCGCTCCGAATTTCTTGCCAATACCCGAAGCCTCAATGATTTTCTGCATCCTTTCCTTTTTTAGAAAATTGCTTCTCCCGGCATTCCTGATTTCATTGTCCCGTCATTCTTTACATCAATAGTAACTGCATATACAAGGGTAACCCTTTCCTCCTTGGTCTGGATGATCTTAGGAGTGAATTCAGCTTTCTCTGAAATATTGCTGATTGTACCTGTAAATGATTTGTATCCCTTCTTTCCGTCATCAATTCTAACTGTGCAGTTCTGGCCGATCTTTATGCCTGCCAGCTGAGCCCCGCTGACATATACCTTAAGCTTAATAACTGAAAGGTCGGCTATTTTCACCAGAGGTTTTCCTGTTGCAGCAATTTCTCCTGCTTCGGCATATTTTTCAATTACTGTTCCTTTTATCGGACTTTTTACGCAGCTGCGCGAAATCTGTTCATTAAGTGTTGCAGTTTTTGATTCATAAACCGACAATTCGGCAGCAACAGAAGCTTTCTGGGTGTTATTGGCAGCTATCTGCTTTTCCATGACAGCTGCCTGACCGGTAAGATCATCATACTGTTTTTGTGTTGCTGCTTCATCCTTAATCATATTTTCAGTTCTTGCAATGTTAACATTGAGATTTGCAATCTGCTGTCTGAGTATGTCATTCTGGGCATTTATCGAATTAATTTTAGTACTTATGCCCCTCATCGCGGCTACTATCTCAGCTTTCTGAAGGTGAAACAATACGGTATCGATAAGAGCAATCATAGTCCCCTGGTCAGTCTCTATCCCCTCAGTAACGTCAAATTTCAGTATTCGTCCGCTGGTCTCAGCAGAGACAATGATTTCAGTAGCCTCGAAATTGCCAAAAGCATCTGCCTGATCCGGCTTTGTTTTTGCAGCCGGCAATCATTAAGACTGCAATGATTATTAAGGAATTTGTTTTCATATTGTAAGTTAATTTGAATTTTCTTTTTCTTTCCTCTTCCTTCATGTACTCACCCTTTTCTTTTGGGGCTGTTTATTAAGTGGTATTTTGATGGATTTAACCTTTGAGTTACTTTGTGATGAACTTTGTGATCCTTTGTGGTTTAATGCTTTATTTTTAACCACAAAGTCGCACCAGGGTCTCACTAAGGTCCGCAAAGGACTTTTTCAACAGCCCCCGGGGGGTGAGTGCATGTAACACGTGAAATTATTCAATCTCTTTACCGCTTATATTCAGGTACTCTATTTTTGCCATTGCAAGGTTAATCTTATGAAGCTCGTAATTAATCATTGACTGCCGCTCGGAATTCATCTCATTAAGCAATTCTGTTGCAGTTATATTTCCGTTTTTATATTGCGATTCAGCCGAAGCTGTGATCCTTTTTCTTATATCGATAAGGACCGTATCAGACTCCAGCATATTTTTCAGATTGACAATTTCTGCATTTTTCGCCTGAAGCATTCTGTTGAGATTGTCTACCAGATCAATTTTCCTGTTTTCAATGATACTCCGTTGAAAGCTTATTGCCTGTTTTTCATTTTTTGTCTCGTTCCAGTCGAAAATATTCCATTTAATACTGGCTCCAAGTACATAGTAAGTATCGAACTGGTCCCTGAAAAAGTCGCTTCCGGCAGGATTTCCGTAACCCAGTGATGCAAATCCGATTGCTTTTGGCAGCCTCTGGCTTTGCAGTGCTTTTAAGCCCGCATCAAGCTGTTCTTTCTTCAAATCGAACATTTCAAGCTCCGGACGTGATAATTCCTGCGTAATTTCATCCGATGACACAGGAATTGTCAGTTGGGTCGAGGAATCAATTTCTTCTCCTGTAAGGCTGGATAATATTTTAAGCATTGAGGATCTGAGTATCTCATTCCCGGTTAACTGTTGCTCGAGTTTGATTTTTTCTGATGTCATGACATCGATGTCTGCCCTTGTTATTGTACCGTTATCATATGCAGACTGCAGTGAATTTATCTGTTTGTTAATAAGATCAAGGAAACTATTAACCAGCTCCTTTTGCTTCTCAAGCAGGAGGAGATTGAAATAGGTGGTGTTTATCTGTCCCCTCAGTTTGTAGAGATCCGTATCAGTCTGTTTCTGGTTAATGCTAAGGTTTACTTTTTCGAGATTTTTTGCATTTTTAATTGCACCTCCGTCATAAATTACCTGGTTTATATCAAGTGTAAGTTTATATTGATCATGAGGCATTAGCGGGGCAGCATCTGCAAGTCCCGGAATCGGTAATGATTCAAACAGATATCGCAAATCGACAACTGAAGAATTATAAAGGAAGCTTCCGTTGGCATCAACAGTCGGAAGCCAGGTTTTTGACAGGTTTTTGTCATTCAGTTCATAAACCGAGGAATAGGCTTCCTTCTCACCTGCAACAGGATTTGAAATCATTGCCTTATCATAGCATTCCCTTAGTGTAAGAACCTTTTGGGCTTTAGCGCCATTTATTCCTGCAATGGCTGAAACAAATAAAATAAGTATAATTCTTTTCATCTGTTTTTCTGTTACTCCAATTAATTTTTCAGGGCTTTAATGACAAATTCAGGAGCAAAATTTTTACGCTCTTCCATATAGGTGTCGAAGTCCAGACCCTGCTTCTCAAATATTGCCTCGAAGATTCCCCTCGCAGCAAAAGGGAAGACACTTATGGCAGCTATTGTAGTCATCAGCTGGGGTATGGATTCTTTTGTAATATTATACCTTTCCAGCTCCTCCTTATGCTGATTCGCAATAGTAGTCCAAAGCTTATCTATATCGATATTCCGGATAACCCTTTTTATTCTGGCCGGATTCCGGTTTATCTCATTCAGCAAGAAGGCTGGCAGTCTTGGATTCTTCTGAAGGAAGGTGATATGTTCTCTAAAAAAGAATCTTATTTTATCTTCCAGTGTAAGATTCTCATCAAAAACCGGGGCAAATTTTGAGAACATTTTTCCTGCTATCTTTTCGAAAACAGCATCAAAAAGGCGATCCTTTGAACGGTAATAATAATGAAGTAATGACTTGTTGATCCCTGCATGGTTAGCAATATCCTGCATTCGTGCCCCGTCCATTCCTTTATCGGTAAATACATCCGTGGCGGCATCAAATATCCTCTCCTCGGTTTGCTTGTCAGTTTCAGTCATAATATTTAACCTTTAGGTTTAACCAAATAGATTAAACATATAGTTTAACCAAACGGTCAAATATATAACATATTTATCAAATTCCAAATTTTTTGCGAAATCTTTTAATAATTTTACACAAACAAACCAACATAATGTAATCATGAAAATTGAGGGTAGACGAACCAGCAATAATGTTGAAGACCGCAGGGGAATGAGCTCCCGAGGGAAAATGGCAGTCGGAGGCGGTCTCGGAACGGTAGTAATAGCCCTGATTGTTCTTCTTCTGGGAGGGGATCCCTCTTCGGTACTGAACAATTCAGTGGAAGCACCAACTACTGAATCAGGAGAAATTACCACTACTCCTGAAGAGGATGCAATGGTCAGATATGTTTCAGTGGTCCTTGCAGGAACAGAAGATGTATGGACCTCGATCTTCAAGGAGTCAAATATGTCATATCGTCAACCCACGCTTGTTCTTTTCAGGGACCAGGTGGAGTCGGCCTGCGGTTATGCTTCAGGTGCCAGCGGACCATTTTATTGCCCGGGTGATGAAAAAGTTTATATTGATCTGTCCTTTTTTGAGGAGCTGAAATCGAAGTTCGGAGCCTATGGTGATTTTGCAGTCGCCTATGTCCTGGCTCACGAAATCGGACACCATGTACAAAACCAGCTCGGAATACTTAACGATGTCAACAATCAGCGAGCAAGGATGAGCGAAGTAAATTCAAATAAGTTACTGGTCCGGCTTGAACTTCAGGCTGATTTCCTTGCCGGAATGTGGGCTCATTATGATGAGCAGATGTTTAATTCTTTAGAATCAGGTGATATTGAAGAAGCAATGAATGCTGCTGCCTCAGTGGGCGATGATGTTCTTCAGAAGCGGTATCAGGGGCGTGTAATCCCGGATGCTTTTACACATGGCACTGCAGCTCAGCGCAAGGAGTGGTTCAGGAAAGGATATACATCCGGCGATTTTGACCAGGGTGATACTTTTAATGCAAATCTGTAGTCAGGAAGTCAGGATAAAATAAAAAACAGGCTACCTGACTTTAACAATAATTGAATCTGCAATCTGCAAAGCAGTTGTAAGCGTACTCAGATCGGGGAATAATTCCCCTGTCTTTCCTGAATAGTGACTGTGCCCCACCGGTTTCATCTGATATAAGTCGTCAGCCGACTCCAGGTCAATTATTGTTTCATACACAACCGCCGGCTGGCACGACCAGGTGTAATTCACATCACCAGGGTATTTGTCGTTTGTCCAGTATTCGTTCCAGTCCCAGTTCTGGTTTATTTCCAGCATTACTTTAAACTTGCCGGTCAAAGGATTATCAGCATGTGATGTCAGAACAAATCCCGTAACAGGAGTGGCTCCGGTATATGCATCAGGAACAGCTGTCTGATCATCAGGTATAAAAAGACCGTCGGCCGCTTTTATTCCTCTCTTGTGAGCCCAGTAAGGCAGTGTCTGGGGAGCCCTTTTTTGTGCTTTTATCCATTTATTATTTTCCTGCCTGGCATATTCAAAAATTCCTGTGGCAACTGACCTGGCAACATATAACGTCTGGATGTATTTTCCATCCATATCTTCAAGCCATATAGAGAAAAGAGGATAATAGAATGATTCCCCCCTTGACAGGTCAATAATAATTTCCTGTCCTTTCCCCTCATTATTTGTTGAGAAAAGAGTTTTCTCTTCCGGCACCTGATTTTGTTTCTTCACTGCACCAGTTGTACAGGCTCCGGCTATAAATATCAGAGATAAAAATAATAATCTGTACATATATTCATATTTTAAAATTCAACGATCACTCCAATTGTAGGCAGAACTGTTCCTGAATCGCCGTCAATGTATTTAAGAACATATCTGGTGGGATCTAATGGATCGGTCAGAGGATTACCTTCGCTATCAGTTTCCCTGATGAGTATCGGGGGCTGATCAGCTTTATGATTATAAACATTCTGAACATCTGCATATAACATCAGTGACCACCCTTTAAAGAAGTATTGTTTATCAATCCTCAGATCGAGCTGATGGAAAGCTTCAAGGCGCTCGGTGTTAAACTTCGAATAATCGAGGTATCCCTGTCCCCTGACGTCCCAGGCTTCCTTAAGGGATGATTTCTCAAGATCATACGGAGTGTATGGTGCTCCTCCCACGTATCTCCATTTAAATCCAAAATCCCAGTTATTATTGAATTTTTTTGTGGCACTTACGCTAAAAAGGTGCTTGTTATCCCATGCTGAAGGTATCCAAACTGCATTAAGATCCTTGAATTCACTCCTTACAAAAGTATAGGAGAATACGAGGTTTGTTTGTTTGAATTCCTTCAGCCGTCCCAGCAATTCAATCCCGTAGGCTCTTCCGTCAGAGGTGGAAGTAAGCTCTTCATCCCCGAAAATACCATATCCGGCACTCTTGCTCGAAAGTGGTACCTGATCCATTACAGAAAAAGGATATTTGTAATAATTCTTATAGAATCCTTCTGCTGTCAACTGAATATTTTCGGTGGGAATAAGTTCCAGTCCTAAAACAATATGGTCTGACTGAATATATTTCAGATCGTTTTCCTTGTTCACATAATCCCCCGAAGTGTTTTTATATCCCATTGCTGTGTAGGGCGGAAGCTGATAATAACGGCCAACATTAAAATTAAGATTCAATTTTTCAGTAAGGGAATAGGATGCAGAAAACCTTGGTGAAAGCTGGGGCAGGGGATTCAGCATTGTGTTTGACCAGTTGTTGAAGTCAGTTCGAAGACCAAGAGAGAGTCTGAGCTTTTCGTCGAGGTAAGCTTTGCTGACCTGTCCGAACGCATTGAACTTGCTGAATTTCATGTTTGTATCATAATTGATCTCCTCAACGCCATCGCTGGTATATAAAAGCTGGAATGTAGAGTTTCTGTAATGAGCATATTCATAGCCTCCACCGAAACTTATCCTGAATCCCTTGTCTCCGATTATTGTCCTTTCAAATCTGGCTTTAATCTCTCCTTCACCGGAAAAGTAATCAAGAACCTTGTTTGAATCGGCTTCAATATTATCCTCGTATTTGTACTGGGTATTATTCAGGTAATTCCGGCTTAGCACCCATGTGTCGTAGCCGCTTTTTCTGAAATGTTTATATACAATTCCCGCGGTATAGCTGTATTGCTCCTGGACCGGAATATAGTCGAGAATATATTGTTGAAATTCAGTTTCATTAGCGTCAAGATTAAGCCTGAAATCGTCTTTTGCGCCAAGACCTAAAATGGTGATTTCATTTTTATCATCGAGGCGCACACGGTACTTAAGCTGAAAATCGGTATAATTCGGAAGGAATGGCAGCTCCAGGACACCGAAAAGGAACTGAAGATATGACCTTCGCGCCGAAACCAGAATTGAGCTGTTTTCTCCAGTCGGACCATCAATTGTCAAACCCAGATCGGAGGCCCCTAAAGTTGCGCGGTATTTCATTTTATCCTTGTTACCGTCAAGGAGAGTGAAGTTAAGCACTGAACTGAGTGCATTGCCTTTTGAGGCAGGGAAGGCTCCGGAAAGGAAATCGACTGACTGGACAAAATCGACGTTTATGATACCAACAGGACCGCCTGAAGCCCCCTGTGTTGAGAAATGATTAAGGTACGGTATTTCAACATTATCGATAAAGAACCGGTTCTCATTAGGTCCCCCGCCCCTGACAATAACGTCATTTCTGAAGGCTGGTGTTGAGGCAACACCGGGGAACGACTGAATTACCTTCGAAATATCCCTGTTGCCCCCAGGGTTCTTTTCAATTTCATCAATTCCTATTATTCTGATGGATATCGGAGTCTCGACTTTTTTGGTAAAGGGGGATGCTCTGATAACTACCTCGCCGATATCGACAGCATTCTCTTCCATTGGAATCTCAAAGTTGACCTGGTTGCTGTTTGTAACCATAATAGCCGAAGATATATATGGCTTAAATCCGATAGAAGAAGCCCGCAGTTCAACATACCCCGGTTTCAGGCCGGTAAATGAAAAATTACCGTCGAAATCCGTCACTGCGCCGATAGTGGTTCCCCAAACCTGAACTGTAGCAAAAGGTACACCTTCATTGGTTTTTGAATTGAAAACCCTTCCCTTGATGACCCCTGAGTTAGTCTGACCGGCCAAATCTAAGACGATTGTCAAAAGAAATAAAATGGTAAAGATATATGGTTTCATATAAGGTTAGTTTTGCTCATCAAACAGCAAAACTAGTCAAATTGTTCAATGGATTTCGAACAGATCAGAGGATGATTCTAATTATCATTTCTATTGCTTGTTTCTGGTTGATGTTAACTATCTGATAATGGACATTGCTAATTTGTCACATCTTACAAAGTAGCACTTAAGATTATAATGTTCATTCAAAATGCAACTAGCATTAGTAGCCAGAACTTTTTAAGAAAATTTACTATTTCTTTGGAAACCAAGGAATAAACGGACTTGTCCTTCGAATATACTCACTGTATTCAGGCTTCTTCTCTTTGAGGTTTTGTTCCAGAAGTGCAACCCCTGACACTTTAATAATTAATGCAGTCATCAGGATAGAGCCAAGTACGGGGATGATGCTTCCTGCAGCAAGGCAGATAAAGCCATATCCCCACCATACAGCTGAATCGCCGAAATAGTTTGGATGGCGTGTATAGCGCCATAAGCCGGAAGAGAGAACCTTCCCCTTATTTGAAGGATCGGCTTTAAACCTTGCAAGCTGGGAATCTCCGGCTGACTCGAAAATGAAGCCTGTGATCCAGAGTAGAATACCTGCATAATCAAGAATTCCAGTGTTATTGTTCAGGCCATAGTACTGGGCTCCGAGAAGAGGCGCGGAAATAAGCCACATCAGTATTCCCTGGAGCAGGAAGGTCTGGAAAAAGCTTACCCACCAGTACCTGGTCTCTCCGTATTTACTTCTGAACTGCTTATACCTGTAGTCTTCTCCTTTTCCGATGTTGCGCCATGCAAGATATCCTGAGAGGCGAAGTCCCCATACCGAAACCAGTATAAGCAGGATAATCTTCCTGGGAGCTAAGCCTTCGGTACTGACAAAATAGAAACCATTGGCAAGTACAAATCCAAAACCCCAGAAGAGGTCCACAATACTGACATTTTTTATGATTACGCTTATTATCCAGAGAAGGGACATAAGTCCAATTATCACCAGTAATGCCTGAAAGTAAATCTGAAAGAAAGTCATTGGGATATTATTCAGTCATAAAGCAAAGCCACCGATGCAGCTCCTTCTCCTGCATTTGCACCTATTACAGGCGAGATATTAATAACCGACACGGGTTTCATGCTGGTCAGAGTCTCCATTTTTTCTGAGAACCACTCTGCAGCTTTAGTGTTATTTGCGTGCAGGACAATATAATTCCATATCCTGTTATTTTCGCTTATTTTTTTGATATGTCCCATTACCTTTTCCATATTTGCTTTCTGGCTGAAAGCCTTATCAAATACGACGGCCTTACCTGTTTCATCGATTGAAACAATAGGATTGATATTAAGGATGCTTGCAATCAGACCTTTTGCTGCAGATACTCTTCCACCGCGCACCATGTATTTTAATGTCCTGACGCTGACAAAAATGCGGGTGTTATTTATCCAATTCTCTGCCATTGCCACAACTTCATTATGTGAATAGCCTTTTTCAATAGCCTGAGCTGCACGGAGTACAATCAATCCAAGTGAGCCGGAGAGATTTCTGGAGTTCAGTACTGAAATTGGCTTGCCGAATTCCCTGGATATTTTAACGGCAGCTTTCTGGCTGCTGAAAAATGTGCCGCTCAGTTTATCGCTCAGATGAACTGCAATTATTGAATCGTAATGCGATGCCAGATGGGAATAGAGATTGATAAATGTATTCTCATTTATCTGTGAGGTTTTTGGATGATTGTCCGTTTCTTTAAGCATGGAATAGAACTGCTCAGGCTGAAGGGTTACCTTATCAAGATAATGGTTTTCCCCAAAATTGATATTTATGGGCATCATGTTGATCTGGTAAGTGTCGATAAGGTCCTGTGGCAGGTCACACGTTGAATCCGTGACTATTGCAATATTCCATTTCCTTTCATTGGCTGTCTGGTAATGGCGGATCATATCGTCAGCCTTCTGAAATGTAATTGTTCCAGCCTTCCTTAGATTGTCGAACAAATCAGCCGGATTATTTGTGTGAAGGTGGATCCTTCTCAATTTGTCGGCTCCGGCAACGACCACAGAGTCTCCGTATTCTTCAAGAGTTTTCAAAAGCATTTCCCTGTCAAATCGGCAATCTTTAATCACAGCTTCTGTACAGTACCTGAAATTCATTTTCTCGGTAAATACCTCTTCATATTTCTCAAAGGAAGCATTTACAGTTCTGGCAGAGATTAGTTCCCGGATATTCCTGGTATTAATGAATTCCATGATGCCTTCAAAGAAGAGTACAAATCCTTTTGCCCCTGCATCCACAACATTATTTTTTCCAAGAATAGCAAGCTTTGATGTTGTTTCGAGAAGCGATTTTTTAAGGATCTCACATGAGCCGGAAATCATATTATTGAAATCCGAAAATTTATTCCGGCTGCTATAAATGTAATCCGCAAAGTCCCTGATCACAGTAAGCATTGTTCCTTCAACCGGGCGGGCGACAGCTCCATAAACGTAACTTACAGTTTTTATTACAGATTCGGCAAATTGTTTAAGGGTCACAGAACGAAATTCTCCGGTTTCTGTACTTAATCCGTAAAAAAACTGGGCAAAAATGATTCCTGAGTTTCCCCTTGCATTCATCATAGTAGCTTCAGCTATCCTGTCGGCTGTAATTTTAAATGACCGGTGGGGATGCAGGGATTCAATCACAGATCTTATTGTTGCTGCAAGATTGGACCCTGTATCGCCGTCATTTACCGGGAAAACATTTATCCTGTTGAGCTCGACCTGATTTTCAATTACCTTTCTTGCTCCGGCAATGAAAGCGTAGTATAGATTTCTTCCGTCCAGCTCAACTAGAGGACCCGGTCCTGTGAGAGTCATCCGATTCTTATTTGATAATTTACAAACTTAGTATTTAAAACAACCCGGTATTCGTTTTGTTCAGGAAAAGAAGCTGATTCATTTTTTTGGGAAAAGGTTTTTCAAAGCATTTTCAAGACCAGGGTATTCAAAGATATAGCCGGCTGATATTATTTTTTCAGCTGAAATCCTGCTTCCCCTGAGAATGATCTCCGACATTCTGCCAAACAGGATCCTGAATACAAATGATGGAATAGCCGGGAAGAAGAAGGGCATTCTCATGACTTTTGCCAGCGTCGTCATGAATTCCCTGTTGGAAACATGTTCCGGAGCTGCCGCATTGTATGAACCCGTCATTTTTGAGTCTTCAATTGCTTTTATATAAATATTACAGATGTCGTCGATGTGTATCCATGGCATGTATTGCCGTCCGGTTCCAAATGGCGAACCAATCAGCATTTTAACCGGAAGGACCATTCTTTTCAGAGCGCCTCCCTCTGCTGCAAGAACAATACCGGTCCTGATTTTTACTGTACGGATTCCATTGTCTTGAAATCTGTCTGCCGAATTTTCCCATTGGCTGCAGACTAATCCGGTGAAGTCTCCGGCCGGGGGATCTGACTCACTGAAAATTTTGTCTGATGTTGTTGCCCCATAATACCCGATGCCTGATGCAGTGATAAATGCTTTTGGCATTCTCCCTGACTCCCGGACTTTATTGAAAATTAATTCGCTTGTCCTGACACGGCTGTCAATAATCAGCTGTCGTCTTTTTTTTGTCCATCTTTTATCGCCGATACCTGCTCCTGCAAGGTGAATAATGTAATCGGCTGATTTTATGGCTTCATTTTCAATCTCATTTTTGTCCGGATTCCAGCTGTAGACTGAATAGGAGTTGCCAGGCTTGCTTTTCCTGCTGAGGAGTACCACATTATATCCTTTTTCCTTAAGTTTTTTACTTAGATGGCTTCCGATAAGTCCGGTTCCTCCAGTTATAAGTATGGTCTCCATGGTAAACAATTGTATGCCGGGGCAATTATAAGCAATTCTAAGAAATTGTTATTCAAAGAAAAATATGATAAAAAAAGTATATAATATAATAAATATATAATATCTTTGTTATATATAAGTAAATTTTATATTAGAAAAGCATGATATCAAACCAACTTTACAGCGGATCGCTTAAGACAATTATCCTTAAACTCTTAAAAGAAGAGGGACCCACACATGGATATGCACTGACCCAAAGGGTTGAACTACTTACAGAGGGTAAAATAAAACTTACCTACGGAGCCCTTTATCCTCTCCTTCATAAACTTGAAAAGGAAAAAATAGTCGTCACCGCTACTGAAATCCGTAATAACCGGATGAGGATCTATTATGCCCTCACACCATAAAGGACAATCTGTTGCCGGTGAAAAAATCAAAGAACTTCAGGAATTTATTAAATCGCTCCAGCGAATCGCGGAACCTAAAGCCGGCCTTAATTATGCCTGATCTTTCAATTGAAAATATCGAGAGGATAAGCCGTGATGTCAGGAGACAGGAAATAACATTTTCGCATCTCCTTGAGGAGCTGACAGATCATATCTGCTGCGATGTAGAGAATGAAATGCAGAACGGACTTACATTTTTGGAAGCTTACCGGAGGGTAAAACAGAAAATGCATCCCCGGAGGCTTAAAGAGATACAGGAAGAAACACTTTATGCAGTTGACACTAAATACAGAAATATGAAAAACACTATGAAAATTGCCGCTATTTCAGGTACTGTTCTGTTAGGCTTTGCCGCACTGTTCAAGATCCAACACTGGCCAGGTGCCGGTGCTATGATGACACTTGGGGCAGCTATCCTGGCATTTGTGTTCCTTCCTTCTGCCCTTATAGTTCTCTGGAAGGAGACACATAATAAGAACCGACTTTTTCTTTTAATCTCAGCATTTTTTACAGGAATGTTCTTCATCCTGGGTATCCTGTTCAAGGTCCAGCACTGGTCCGGCGCGGGTACCCTGCTTATTCTGGCAACAGCGACAGGGATCCTTTGTGTTATACCTGCTCTTGCTATTAACAGATTCAATAACCAGGAAGACAAATTAAAACGGCCTGTATATATTGTTGGAGCCATCGGACTTATTATCTATCTAGCCGGATTATTTTCCAAAATCCAACACTGGTCGGGAGCAAGTATATTGATGATTGCAGGAATGATTTTACTTTGTATTGTTACGTTTCCCTGGTATACCTGGCTTTCATGGAAGGATGAACGTCATATTAATTCAAAATTCCTCTATATGGTTATAGGAACCCTGGCTTTAATAGTTCCTGGTGCGATGTTAAATCTCAACCTGCAGTATATGTATGAAGATGGATTTTATCCGCACCAGGAACAACAGCAGGCTATGTATAATTACTTGTACAGTAATAACAATTCTTTACTCAGCAAGTCTCGGGATTCACTGAATTATAATGAGATGGAAGAGCTTCATTCAAAAACAACGGATATTCTTGAACTTATAAGTGATATTCAGCTGAAAATGATTCAGGAATCAGAAGGTATACCTGGTAAACCAGCAATAAGTGCGGATAAGACAGTCCAGACTGAAGCCGGTAATGAGATACAATACAGGCTTCTCACAAAACCGTTCCATCCTGCACCCGTAAATGATTTCCTTATGCCTGGTTGCACTTCCCGCAGGGAAATTGAAAACGTATTGGCAGAATATGCGAACTACATATCAGGTCTGGTAAAAGGTCCGGAAATCCAGGATTATAAAAGCCTCCTGGCTCCTGAGACCTACTTGCCTGGAAATGATAATGAGGTGAGCCCTATCTCACTAATGGCAGGCCTTCACTCGCTTGAACTTCTTAAAAACGGTCTGCTGACTGTTGAATCAAACATATTAAAGATTGAAACTGTACGTTAGCAGCTAATTTAAAAGATGAAACCATGAAACAAAAGATTTATATCCTCGGTTTGTTCACTGTTCTGATCGTATTTGCCGGTCTTGTATTTAAAGTAAATCATCTTGCAGGAGCAGGGACCATGTTGATTGCAGGTTTTGCCACACTTGTTCTTGTATTTTTGCCACTATCCCTTAGAGATCATTACAAAGCAGAAGGAACCAGACAGAATCTCCCTCTTTACGTCGTAACCTGGCTGACAGTTTTTGTAGTATTCACCGCAATGTTGTTCAAGATTTTACACTGGCCGCATGCAGGCATATTGATGGCTATTGCTATTCCTTTTCCTTATGTAGTTTTCCTTCCGGTATTTCTTTCAGTGACTTCAAAAAACAAGAATTTCAGTATTTATAATACTGTATTTGTTCTATTGCTCCTTGTTGTTAATTCCGTATTTTCCGCTCTGCTTGGTTTGAACATAACACGGAACAGAATAGATGACAGTTACAATTTATCCCATAACTATAACAAATTTGAAATTGCACTCAGCCAGCTAACTGAAAAAATACCAGGATCATCCCTGATCCTGAAGATAGATGAGGCTTTAAAAATTGTGGAGGAATACCGGGTCATAATACTGAAACATGAAGATATGACTCTGGAACAGTGGCAGAAAAATCCGGGAGATTTAGGTATGCCGGATTCAAAAGGCCGGGCAGCAGTGGCATTGATAAAGGCGGGTGATTCTCCGGTTGGAGCAAAGCTTTATGCCAGCCTTAAAGCATTGATTAAAGAGATTCAAAACACGAGTGGATATGAAGGGCTGGCTGAAGCTGCACCGGTAATTTTTGACCTTGAGGAGCCGTCAGGGAAGGAAGAAGATTGGGGTAACTGGAAATTCAGCGATAACAGCCTCTCCTGGGTACTTATTTATCTGGACGGACTTGAGACCAACCTTAAAATGATTAAAGTGACGGTTAAATAAGGACATGCCACGGCTTGTCCTCATTAAATCTCTTTATAACTAATTTAAAAACTTACACAGAGAACACAGAGAAGTCACAGAGACACACAGAGTTAAGAAATGAGATCTCTGTGGCCCTCTGTGGTTCTCGGTGGAACTCTGTGTAACTAAAAGTTATTATAGTGATGTTCTTTTTAATCCCCCAACGGCTTGGGATAAACTATTGTTAATCCGAAGCATCCTTTTTATTACTCCTCCATTTCATATTCAAGAGTTGTTTAATACATTTTAAATATGAAAATGGGTATGCTATTATTATCTTTATTACATGAGAAATCCAATCCTCCTCTTATTTTTTATATTGTTCTATTCAACCGCATATGCGCAGGATCAGGATTTCAATAAAGACATTACGGCAGGAATTTATGCAAATACAGGAATGAACCAACCGATCAGGCTTACACGAAAATATGTTACGGAGGATGTAGGTCCGTTTCATGGTGGATTTTCATGGTCGGCTGGATTGAAATTCTCGGGAATGGTTTCACAAAAAATGAGGATTGAATTTGGTGCAGGATACTCGGTGCACAAGGCCGGATTTGAATTATCGCCGCCCATATACCCTGAATCGAAGACCTATCCTGAAACAATCAAGGCATATAATATACCAGTCACACTTTACCGCTTACTGAACAACAGTTTCTTCTTCAGTGCGGGTGTAATAATTGACCTTGAACAGGACAGAAATTCCTACTGGATCGATTCTCAGAACGGAATCGGCATCAGTATTGGCGCTGGCAAGGAATTTCATATAGAGAGTTTTATAATCGATCTTGCCCCGAACCTGGAGCTGCACACCTTGATACCATTTAATGGAGTGGAGTATCAGCAGAGATTGCTTGTTTTTGGACTTAAACTGGGAATTGGATATTGCTTTAGTGAGCACGTTACGAAAGAAGCAGAATGAAACTATTACTGAAGATAGTATTACTCATGACAGTCATGGATTTATTCACACGGTGTGAAAAGTACACCACAGTTAAGATTATTGATGAGAATTTTCTGGAAGCACTTATAGAACAGGGAGTTGATACCGATGGAGACGGAACTATAAGTTTCCAGGAAGCTGAAGAAGTCAAGGAATTGAATATTTATTACTCTGACATTTTTGACCTTACCGGGATTGAATCATTTGTAAACCTCGAAACACTGCGATGCGGAGATAACGAGTTTACAAGTCTGGACTTATCAAGGAACATCGCATTGCGATATCTCGATATTGAACACAATAAGGTATCCAGCCTTGATATTTCCCATAACATTAATCTGACAACCCTGGTAACAATGTATAATCCCCTGGGAACGCTTGATATATCAAAAAACACTGCTTTACTGCACCTGGATTGTGAGGCAAATCAGCTCAGGAATCTGGATGTCTCCAAAAACCTGGCACTGCAGGAACTGGAATGCGTGGCAAACAGCTTAACCAGTCTGGATGTTACCAGGAATGCGGCTCTTACAAAACTGCGTTGCTGGATTAATCAGATTGAATCACTTGATGTTTCAAATAATCCACTGTTGACACTTCTGAATTGCGGGAATAATAAGCTGAAAACACTGGACCTTTCAGGCAATAAGAATTTAACAGGATTATATTGTGACTATAATGAATTAACGACTCTTAATGTATCCGGTTGCACAGTGCTGACAGATTTATATTGCGCATACAATCAGCTCACTGTCCTTGATGTTTCAAATAAAACGGCGCTTGAGAGTCTCAACTGCGAAGAGAACCAGCTTGCCTCGCTTGATCTTTCAAGAAGCACTTCCTTATATCAGCTTACTTGTGGAAAAAATCAGCTCAGGATCCTGGATGTGACGGGTAACAGTGCCCTGGGTCTGCTTGAATGTTACGATAACCAGCTAACCAGTCTCAATACTTCAAATAACCCTGAACTATGGATGCTCTATTGCGGAAACAATCAGATATCTACACTGGATATTTCCAACAACAGGAAGATATATCAGCTGGCTCTGAATGGAATGCCCTCGCTTACCAGGGTTTGTGTCTGGGAAATGCCATTCCCTGTTGAAGCTTATACAGCAGGAAGCCCCAATGTATATTTCACAACTGATTGCAGTAAATAACAGATTGAAGGTTTTACAGAACAGATTAAAAATAATGTCAGCTCAAACCAGATATATGAAAATAAAAGCAACCGGAAATTTTTTATTGATCTGGTTTGGAGTACTTCTTATTTTCTCATCCGGTTGTGAAGAGAGTGTTGAAGGAGGTGTGGCGGATATTGACGGGAATATTTATGATACAGTGGTTATTGGTAGTCAGGTTTGGATGACCGAAAACCTCAGAACCACAAGGCTGAACGACGGGACAAAGATACCTCTTGTAACTTCCGATACTGCGTGGAGCAATCTGAAAACCCCGGGCTATTGCTGGTACGGGAACAATGAAGCATTCTTCAGCCTGAATCATTTTGGCGCATTATATAATGGTTATGCTGCGCGGTCGGGCAAGCTTTGTCCGGTTGGATGGCACGTACCTGATGATGATGACTGGGACGAACTTTCGGAGTATGTCGGATGGGACGAAGGAGGGGGGAAACTGAAAGAGGCCGGAACCGTTAATTGGGCAAGCCCCAATGCTGATGCAACAAATGAAACCGGGTTTACTGCGATTCCCGGAGGCTTCAGGAATGCCTATTATGAGGAGTGTCAAAGATTCAGATACAGGGCTTGCTTCTGGTCATCCACCTCCAGTAATTCGTTCGAGCTGAACAACAATGATTCCAATACTATCAGCCGTCCTTCGAGATCTACTAATGACGGAGTTTCAATAAGGTGCATAAAGGATTAGAGCGCCTCATTTCCAAACCCATACTCCTGAAGAATCGGTCTCTCCCCAAGCATCTTGTGGATAACAGAGATATCGTTACAGGTAAAATAATTGTTGTATTGGATGTAATAATTATTGTAATACAATATATGCCGTTTCTTCCTATAGTGTGCCATTTCTTTGATCCACGATGAAATACCGTACAGATGACTATCAATTGAATCCTTGCTTAGCGCAAACGTTGTTTTCTAATATATAAAATTTAAAAATTCACATTAACCGCAAAGAGTCACAGAGAACACAGAGAATTAAGAATTAGATCTCTGTGGCCCTCTGGTTCGCAGTGGAACTCGGAGTAACTAATAGTTATTTCTTTGATGTGCTTTGCGTCAACTTATGGGTGTATTACTTTGCGGTTAAAAAGGACATTTAATACATCCATCTGCATTTTTTCATCCCGAAATTCTCCCTCTCCGTCGGTAAAATCCCTCAGTACTTCTATATAATTTTTTTGAGCTTATACCCTGCTCTATTTTTATCCAAAATTGAAATAGTCCTATGAGAAAATCGATTTTGATATTTGCAATCGCACTATTGATGCCGGCCATCATGGTCAATGCCCAGCAGGATAGCATCTGGACCCTTGAAAAGTGCATCAGCCATGCTCTGGAAAAGAATATCCAGGTCAGAAAAGGTGAACTGTCAAACCAGAGAAATCAGCAATATGCCGGTCAGGCTAAAGCCCAGCGCTACCCTTCTTTAAATGCAGCAGTCAGCCAGAATTACAACTGGAGCCAGGGTGTTAATGTAGGTCAGACAGGTTACGTCGGTGTAAACGGTTCAGTTATAAATGTAAATACGGGAGTCACGCATTTTCAACGCCTCAAAGCTTACAAACCAGATCAAACAGGCAGAACTTGATATCGCAAGCGGACTTTACTCACTTGAAACAACAAAAGAATCAATCAGCCTCAGCATTCTCGATGCTTACCTTCAGATCTTATACTCTGAGGAGCAGGTCAGAAACAGTGAAAAGCAGATCGAGTCAACGGCAAGCCAGCTTAATCTTGCTGCTGAACGTCTTGCAATGCAGGTGATCTCCCAGTCCGATTATGCACAGGTTAAATCACAGCTTGCATCTGAAAAGCTTATACTTGCCAACTCGCAGAGCCAGCTGGCAATTGCAAAGGTGAACCTCGAACAACTGATGGAATTACCGGTTACTGATGATTTTAATATTGCCCATCCTGATTTTCAGGAGATGGTAAATCAGAACAGGATTCCCGATGTAAGATCTGTTTATGAAACTGCCCTTGGCATCAAGCCGCAGATCAGGAATGCTGAGGTAAACAAAGAGATAGCAGCGATTGATGAGAAAATTGCAAAAGCGGGATACTATCCTGTTCTTTCAGCCAGCGCAGGTGTCGGCACAAGCTATTCAAGCCAGGGAAGTGATCCGTATGCTGACCAGATAAATAAGGGCATCAGCCCTTCTGTCGGTCTGGCGCTCTCAATTCCGATTTTTCAGAAAAACCAGGTCAAAACAAGTGTTGCTGTTGCAAAAATAGGATACCAGGATGCTGAACTGACAGAAATCAACACCAAAAACGAGCTCAGGAAAAATATTGAACAGGCATGCCTCGACGTAACCTCTGCCCAGGTTAATTATGAAGCAAGTATTGAGAATTTCCAGGCAACCAGTGAATCGGCAGCTTTATCTGATGAAAAGTTCCGACAGGGAATCATAAATTCAGTCGATTACCTTGTTTCAAAAACCAATCTCATAGTCGCTGAAAGCGAACTGCTTCAATCGAGGTTCAATTTAATATTCAGCTATAAGGTGCTCGATTTCTTTGCAGGCATTCCATTATCACTATAAATAGCCATGAAGAAATACTCTTATAGGATTTTACCCCCTTTCTTTTTCCCCCAAGGGGGAAATGATAAGAAGCTTTCGTGCTCCTTCCCCCCTGGGGGAAGGTTGGGAAGGGGGTAAGATTCATTAAAAGCAAAGAAATAAATTAGTTAAAAAGATAAATAAGAATCAGATGAAAAAGAAATTAATAATAATTGCAGGGATAGCTGCAGCAGCTTTAATAGCATTGCTCATATTCAAACCCTTTGCTAAAAAAGAAGCTGAGTTCACTTTTGACACAGTCAAAGTTGAAAAAGGAAATATCACAAACACGGTAACTGCAACCGGTACCATTGAAGCAATGACAACTGTTACAGTAGGTACACAGGTTTCGGGTATTATTGAACATGTTTATGTGGATTTCAATGATAATGTAAAGCAGAATCAGGTACTTGCACGACTCGACCAGACAGCCCTCAGGGCTCAGCTTGAGCAGAGCCAGGCTTCTGTCGACCAGGCACAGGCCCAGCTTACTTTCCAGGAGGCCACTTATAACCGGCTGAAAGCTCTTTTTGACAAGAACCTTATTGCACGGGCCGACTATGATCAGGCGCTTTTCAATTATCAGAATTCAAGAGCAGCCCTGAGCAATGCGAAATCCGCACTCGACAGGGCCAAGGTCAATCTGGCCTATGCAACTATTTATTCACCGATCGACGGTGTGGTATTAAACAGGGCGATTGAAGAAGGACAGACAGTTGCAGCAAGCTTTAACACTCCTGAAATGTTTACAATAGTTAACGACCTTACGCAGATGGAGGTACAGACAAGTGTGGATGAGGCAGATATTGGACAGGTTATCCAGGGCCAGCGCGTTGAATTCACAGTTGACGCTTATCCCGACCTTAAATTTGAAGGTTCAGTGTCGCAGGTCAGGTTACAGCCTGTAACAACTAATAATGTCGTCACCTATGTTGTTATACTGAATGCTCCCAATCCCGATAAGAAACTGATGCCCGGCATGACTGCGAGTGCTACCATCTATATAGAGGAGAAACAAAATACTCTTGTAATTTCAGGTAAAGCAATGCGTTTCACCCCGGATACTGAATATCTGACGAAGATGATGAAAAACTCCGGCATGGCAGGTATGCCTGCAGGGGGGCCAGCCGGTACATCAGGAGTGCCTGCCGCACAACAGGGAGCTAATGCAAGCGCTATTCCGGCAGGTTTTCCTTCAGCAGGAGCATTTCCGGCAATGGAAGGAGCAAAAATGGTATGGGTAAAGGATGAAAAAAGCGGTATCAGACCTGTCCCGGTAACCATCGGAATTGAAAACGGATCGAATGTGGAGATACTGGCCGGTTTGAAAGAAGGTGATGAAGCTGTCATTTCGATGAGCAACACAGCTAAAAAGGCAGCAAGGTCAAATGCCGGCGGACCTGGTGGTCCTCCAATGTTTTAGGAGTTAATACAGGAAGAGATATAAAACGAAGGATCATGAGTAATACGATCATAGAAATCAGCCATCTGAAAAAAGACTATCACATCGGTGAGGTTACAGTTCATGCTCTGAGAGGTGTCGATCTGCAGATCAAAGAAGGTGAATTTGTGGCGATAATGGGGGTGAGCGGGTCAGGAAAATCCACCATGCTTAATATCCTCGGATGCCTTGACAAGCCAACAAGCGGCGATTACTTCCTTGATGGAGTTAATGTAAATACAATGGATAAGGATGCACTGGCCAGGCTGCGAAACAAAAAACTTGGATTTGTATTTCAGTCATATAACCTTCTGCCTCGTACAACAGCCCTTGAAAATGTTGAGCTTCCATTATTTTACAACTCCAGGGTCAAAGGTAAGGAACGGCTTGAAAGATCAGTCAATGCCCTGGAGGCAGTAGGACTTAAGGACCGTATGGACCATATGCCTAACCAGCTTTCGGGAGGACAACAGCAAAGGGTTGCAATTGCCAGATCGCTGGTCAATAATCCTGTCCTTATTCTCGCTGATGAACCAACCGGAAACCTTGATACACGGACTTCATTTGAAATTATGGAATTATTTCAGGATCTGAATGATAAAGGAAGGACCATAATATTTGTTACCCATGAGACAGATATAGCCAGGTTTGCAAAACGCAATGTGCTTTTCAGGGACGGTAAAATTCAGAAAGAACTTATGGTTACTGACCGGCTTAATGCAAGGGAAATCCTGAAAACTTTGCCTGATGAAAATATTGAGGAATTTGACAATTGATAATCAGATTAAATCATGAATTTAAAAAATCTGCTAAAAATAGCTGCACGTGCACTGGTAAGAAACAAGCTCAGGGCTTTCCTTACCATGCTCGGAATAATAATAGGTGTTGCCTCGGTTATCGCGATGCTTGCAATTGGAGAGGGTGCCAAGAGAAACATCCAGAATGAAATGTCGTCGATGGGTACCAATCTGATAATGATAATGCCCAATATGCAGCAAAGGGGTGGTGTAAGCCTGGGAGCCTCCAGCTCCATGGTCCTTAAAATGACCGATGTCGATGCATTGCGGAATGAAGCGACGGCATTGTCAGAAGTGTCACCACAGGTAAGCGCAAACGGGCAGGTGATTTATGGCAACCAGAATACCCAGACATCCGTCTATGGTGTTACTGAAGAGTATTTGTCAATAAGAAAGCTTACTATTGAGAATGGAAGGATATTCAACTCCAATGAAGTAAGAGGCATGTCGAAAGTCTGTATACTTGGTCAGACCGTCGTAGAAAACCTTTTTGGTGAAGGCAGCGATCCCGTCGGTCTGTCGATACGTATTAAGAACCTGCCATTTCTAGATCATCGGTGTTCTTGAAGACAAGGGTGAGAGCGGAATGGGACAGGACCAGGATGATCTTATACTTGCTCCTTATACGACAGTTCAGCGGCGGCTGGCAGCCATTGATTATATAAATGGAATTTATGCCTCAGCAGTTACAGAGGAAAAAAGTGCACAGGCAATTGAAGAAGTCACTGAGATACTCCGGAGAACCCACAAACTCAAAGAATCCGAGGAGGATGATTTCAGGGTTATGTCACAGTCTGAACTGATGGAGACGGTTTCATCAATAACTGATATACTGACATATCTGCTGGGAGCTATCGCTGGAATTTCCCTTCTTGTTGGCGGTATCGGGATCATGAACATTATGTTCGTTTCAGTAACAGAACGTACCCGTGAAATAGGCCTTCGTATGTCAATAGGAGGAAGAGGGCAGGATATACTCAGGCAATTCCTTGTTGAATCAATAATACTGAGTATCTTAGGTGGAGCTCTCGGAGTGATTTTTGGATATCTTATTGCAAAAGGCGCGGGGTCCCTGATGGATAGCCCGACAGTAATAACATCTCAGTCAGTTATACTCGCCTTTGCGGTTTGTTTTGCGATAGGTGTTTTCTTCGGATGGTATCCTGCACGTAAGGCAGCCAGCCTGAATCCAATAGATGCACTCAGGTATGAATAATAATAGCTTCAGAATGAAAAAGAATTTCTTTCAGGGAAACAAAATAAAGGTGTTTCTGCACCTTGTAGCCTGGGCCATACTGGTAGGATTGCCCCTCTATTTTATAAAGCGGTGGGATGTTGGTCAGGATTTCATCTGGCTATATTATATCAGCACTTTAATAAGCGGAATAATCTTTTATGTCAATTATCTGTTCCTGGTCCCGAAATTCTTTTTTGATAAGAAAAAATACAGGTATTATCTCTCGGTTCTGATTTTGATTGTCTGTTTTTATTTTATCTCGGATGTTACCAACAAGCTTATTTTCAAATATAAATCAGACCCGATCAGGAATGAACAATTAAGCAGGCCATCAGAAGAACAAAACAGGTTGACACCTCCTGGAAGCGGGGCGCCGCACGCAAGACCAGGACCTCCTTTCCGTGAAATGCATCTTTACAACTATGGATTCACTTCCTTGTTCCTTGTTTTCTTCTCCCTCGGGTTAAGAGTACTCGAACGTCAATCAAAGATTGAAGAGTTACAGAAGGAGATGGAGAAGGAAAAACTGAATTCCGAACTTGCTTTCCTTAAAAGTCAGATCAGCCCTCATTTCTTTTTCAATACACTGAATAACATCTATTCGCTTATAAGCATTAACGCCGAAGATTCTCAAAAAGCGGTATTAAAGCTCTCAAAATTAATGAGATATCTGCTTTATGAGTCTGAGCAGGGAAAAACCATGCTAAGCAATGAGATCGATTTTATGAATAATTACATCGACCTTATGAAGCTGAGGATGAGTGAAAAAGTTAAGCTGACAGTCACATTTCCTGAAAAATATGAAGATAGAAACATCGCGCCACTGCTGTTTGTTCCCTTTATTGAAAATTCATTTAAACATGGAATAAGTTACAGGGAAAAGTCCTTTATCAATATCAGCATGGAGGTTAATAAAAATTCAATTATTTTCAAATGTATAAACACTCTTCCAAAAGTGAAAGAAAATAATGACAGTGATCATAATGGGATCGGGCTCGAAAATGCAAGAAAAAGGCTGAATCTGTTATTCCCAGGCACACATGATCTGAAGATCAGCAAATCGGAGAATGAATTTGAAATATTATTGGAAATAAGGCTGGGTTGATGATAACTTCAATTGCAATTGACGACGAACCTCTGGCTTTACAGCTGGTAACCGGATATATTGAAAAGACGCCGGGATTAAAACTTGCAGGCCGGTTTGATAATCCTCTCGATGCGATGGAATTCCTTTCGAGGGAAGCTGTCGATCTGATCTTCGTTGATATCCAGATGCCTGACCTTACCGGGCTTGAGTTTACCAGGTCGCTGGTGAAAGGGCCTAAAGTCATATTTACAACTGCCTATGATAAATATGCTCTTGAAGGGTTCCGGCTGGAGGTGGTTGATTACCTTCTGAAGCCATTCAGTTATGAGGAGTTCCTGAAAGCGGTGCAGAAAGTACAGAAGCTCTTAAAGCTGGAGAGAGGAGTTCCCGATGAGGTGGAAGCCAACAGCGAATTTTTGTTTCTCAAATCAGATTACAAGATCAAGCGTATTAATTTCAACGATATTCAATATATCGAAGGACTTAAAGACTATGTAAAAGTTTACACAATAAATTCAGTCAAACCCGTATTGTCGATCACAACCATGAAACTGCTGGAATCAAAATTGCCAGGTTCAAAGTTCATGCGTGTTCACCGGTCATTCATTGTGAACCTTGAGAAAATAGATACTATCGAACGAAGCAGAATAGTCTTCGGCAAAACTTATATACCGGTAAGCGATCAGTACAAGGATAAATTTCAGGAATTTCTGGATAAGAATTTCTTGTGACCCCTGCTTTTTACCCAGAAAATCGTGTTAACCACAGAGTTACACGGAGTTTTACCGGAGTTACACTGTTTTAACTCCGTGGTTTACTCAGTGCAACCCTGTGTGACTCCGTGGTTAATAATTAATTATTCACCCGGTTTAAAATGTATAGCAATCCCGTTATTTGGATTTATGTCTGCAGGATAAATAGTCTTACTATCGACTTCCATACTGTCGATCCGTACATGAGTTCTGGTATTGACTGACGGATCGTCTGAATATATTTTTGCGGTATAATTAACACCCGGCTCAAGAAATAAAAAGCTTATGTTGAGGGTTCTTCCCTGCTCTCCATTTATCCCTCCGATAAACCATTCCCTTCCTTTTCTTCTGGCGATCACTCCATATTCTCCGATTTTCCCATACAGGACTTTTGTCTCGTCCCAGACAGTGGGTACATTATCGAAAAATTCCAGCTCCGGTTCATTCCCGATATAGTTAGTAGCTCCCCACAGGCCGTCATTTTTTTCAAGGGCCGGAGCAGCCTTGTCATACCAGTATAAAAACTGAAGAGGACTGAAAATGCAGACTGCCTTTGCCAGCTGTGAGGCATGTGATCCCATTTTATTATCAACTCTTTCATTATAATAACATATTGTGTTATCTCCCTGGCCGGCAAGCATCCTGGTGAACATAGTTATAAGAGTATGTTGGTTCGATGGACTCTCCTCGTCACCGCGGATACCTTCCATTGTAAGAAAATTCGGATATGTGCGAGAGAATCCGGTTGGACGGTACTCGTCATGGACATCAACAACCATTTGGTATTCAGCTGCCTTCTTTATTGATTCGTGGAGCCATCTTGTCACATCCTGGCTTCCGACCTGGACAAACCCGAATTTAATCCCGGCAATTCCCCAGCTACTGTAAATGGGAAGCAGATCATCAAGCTGTTTTTCAAGGGCTTTTCGGTTAACATAAAGCAGTATGCCAATGTTTTTTGACCTGGCATACCTTGTTACTTCCTTCATGTCAAGGGGCCCTTTTGACCTTGCCGGATCGAGATTTACAGCTCTGGCATCGGACATTTCATTATTTTCGGGTCCGTACCATCCCGCATCGAACTCGACATACTGCATATTATGCGAGGATGTAAAGTCGATTGCTGCCCTGGCACCTGTTGTTGTAAGTGTCACTTCGCGAAGCACCTTACCGGGCTTGATCCAGGATACATCAGATATCGCACAGGGATCATTCAGGTTAAGAAGAAGATAATTTTTTTCAAGGAGATCTCCCGGATTCTTCCCGATCATTACAACCCTCCAGGGAGACTGAAACGGCAGAGACTTGCGAACTTCACTTCCCAGCTGTGTGATTACATTGTATTTCCCTGTGCTATCCGGCTCAAACTTCATCCGGGCATAATCAATAAGCTTTGCTTCAGCCAGTGCAATAACAAGATTTGTGTCAATTTCGATTAAAAGGGGTCTCTCACAACCTTTCTCGATTTTGCTTAGCGGGACTCTTGAGTATTGAGCCTGAGCCCGTGAAGCGGACCATGCCTTGTAGTCCTCAGGAAATCTGAATACTATTTTCTCATCGGCTATTGTAATGGAATCTATTCCCTGCTGTTCCGGAAACTCACAGGAAAATGCAATACCTTCGTTATAAGCACGGCAGATAAGATTAACCTTAATTTCATTGCTTTCGAAAAATACTTTGATCTGGTTATAATTGTCAGGGACTATTCCTTTTTCTCCAAAAGCATTGATCCAATGGTTATTGGATGTTTCTGATTCAATTCTGACGATCTTTAGTTTTTTGTCAAAGGGAATATCTTTCAGATCAAATCCAATTGATGACGGAAGAACTATGTTTTTGTTTCCGACCTTAATGTAAAAACGGGCAATATCATATTCTGAACCGTTTATTTCAGAGGTTATAACAACAATGTTGTTTCCATCAGGAGATTTTACTTCAGCATTATTAATTTTTAATGAGCATCTGTTGATCAGGAACAAACCACCCAGCAGAAGTAGAGAAATAAGTCTTCTATTCATAATGGTAAGAATCAATTTTTTAATATCTGAAAACTCCGGATTAAAATTAGTTCTTACAATTCAATAATTAAACAGGGAATGATGAATTGAATAAATTAAAGCCGATTCCCGATATCAGTTGAGATAGAACTTTAATTATCATTTTTATTACAGACAAAAAGTTAGAAAAATTAATTGTACCCCCTTAAAAATGGGGTATAAACAGAAAAAACATATAATAAATGGTTTAGAACCCCATAAAAAATAGAGGTATATTATATAAAATGAGTATAAATTATGAAAAATACCCTAATAATATCATGCAAAAGTCAAAATGATATTTATATTTGCCGGCGAAAGTGGTTTTTACTTAAGAATTATTAATATGAAAAAAGAAATTGCATTGTTTACAGGGCTGATTATCACACTGACATTCTCAACTTATGTATCTGCTTTTTCACAGGAAGGTTCTGGTTCAAAATTTAGTGTTGGTTCTGATTTTTATAGCAGCTACATCTGGAGAGGTACAAAATATGGGTCGGGCCCTGCAATTCAGCCGTCAATGAAATATTCCGCAAATTGGTTAACCATAGGTGCATGGGGATCTTTTGACTTTTCAGGTTACCAGGAGGCTGATCTCTACCTGTCCTTTACGCTTCCTGCCGGAATAAATTTGGGTATTACAGATTATTATTTCCCTGGATTAGATTATAGTGACTATACTGAGGCTTCAGGAAGTCATGCATTTGAACTTAACGCCGGATTTACTGCAGGGGGGTTCAACCTTACCGCTAATTATGTTATTAATGAGGCGGGAGGAGTCGGATCGTTAGGCGGTGACAAGTATTTTCAGGCAGGATATTCTTTTAAATTCTTTAATATTTTTCTGGGAGCAGGCGATGGATGGCACACTTATGATCCGGAATCGGATGAAGATAAATTTGCAATTTGTAATCTTGGTATTGGGACTTCCAGGATCATTAAAGTGACAGATACATTCAACATTCCGGTAGCCGGACAGCTTATTTTTAATCCTGATAAAAAACAGATGTTCCTTGTCGTCGGATTTACTCTTTGATTCAATAATTGAGTTGGGTATCTCCAGATGTTATCAGGTAATAATTACTAGTATATAATATTTATGATTTTTAAACTTTATGCTATGAAAAAAAGATTGAAAAAGAGCCTGTTGATCCTTGTTTTATTGTTTGTCAGTCTGACAGGATTAATAGCTTCAGAAGGAACTGAGATTGACTCCGGTGCTACAGCATGGATGCTGACCTCAACGGCGTTGGTTTTACTTATGATCCCCGGGCTGGCAATGTTTTATGGCGGACTGGTACGTTCCAAGAATGTGCTTGGTACAGTAATGCACAGTTTTGTTGCAATGGGTATTATAACCGTTTTGTGGGTTATTGTAGGATATAGCATGTGTTTCGGACAAAACATCCTGGGAGGTTGGTTTGGATGGAACCCGGACTATTTTTTCCTAAAGGGGATTGATACCAACATCATGGAGGCCGGAGTTCCTGAATATGTTTTCTCAATGTTCCAGCTCAAATTTGCTATAATTACCCCGGCATTGATAGCAGGAGCCTTTGCCGAGCGGGTCTCATTTCAAGGCATACTGTTTCTTTATAGCATTATGGAGTCTTTTTGTCTACAATCCTCTGTGCCATTGGGTATGGGCATCTGATGGCTTCCTTTTTAATATGGGTGCCAAAGGAGCAATCGATTTTGCAGGAGGTACAGTTGTTCATATTTCTGCCGGTGTAAGCGGTCTGGTTGCAGCATTATTCCTGGGTTCACGACGTGGATATCCCTATCAGGTCATACGTCCGAACAACCTGGTAATCACAATGCTTGGAGCCGGATTGCTCTGGGTAGGCTGGTTTGGATTTAATGCCGGAAGCACTGTCTCAAGCGGGTTAAGTACTGCTCAGGCTTTAACAGCCACACAAATAGCAGCAGCTGCGGGAGCTCTGACCTGGATATTAATAGAAAGCTTTCATCAGGGTAAAGCAACTGCACTGGGTTTTGCCAGCGGAATCCTTGCAGGGCTGGTTGCTGTAACTCCTGCTGCCGGTGTTGTACAACCCTACGGGGCAATGATTCTGGGAATAATCGCTTCATTAATATGCTATATGGCTATTCAGGCGAAGAACAGGCTTGGATACGACGATAGTCTTGATGCTTTCGGTATTCATGGTGTAGGAGGTATTACCGGAGCTCTGTTCCTGACCTTTTTTATCCGCCGCTCCTGGATGGCAGAAGCTGCAGCAGCAGACGGTGGTTCATGGACATTCTGGAATCAGCTTGGTGTTCAGGCTCTTGCTGTTATAATATGCAATAGTTTTTCGGCCGTCATGACATTTCTGATAATATACTTCCTGAATAAGGTTGTAAAATTCAAATCAACTGAAGATGATGAAATGGCTGGTCTCGACAGATCGTACCACGGTGAAAGAGGATATGGAATGCTGAATCCGAGTTAATCAATTTAAATAGACAAATCAAAATGAAACTTAATAACTGCAATAATACGTGAAGTTCAGCTGGATAAGGTCACGGGAGGCACTTATCGCTGCTGAAATTAAAAGAATTACAGTAAGCCGGGTTTCAGGACATGGTCAGCAAAGAATAGAGGAGATGTACCGCGGACAGAGGATCATTCCGGACCTGATACCAAAAATCAGAATCGAAATAGGGGTAAATGAAGCATTTGTTGATATCACTGTCAATGCCATTCTTAAATCGGCGAGGACAACTGACGGGGTAGAGGGAAATGTGGGTGACGGAAAGATCTTCATTACACCTCTTGAAGAATGCATCAGGATCCGTACTGGCGAGAGAGGCGGATCGGCAATATGATAAAATAAGGACATGCCATGGCATGTCCTTATATCAGAGAGGTATGATTAATTCATAAAGAATTTTATATCATCCTCAACGGTTCCGATCACTGCAATACCGAATTTCCCGATCAGCACCTAGAATTGTAACACATGTTACAAAATGGCTCATTTCTGAAAAAAAATAGCTATTTTTCAGACCGATGAACCTCACTTTCGAAAACATACTTCTGATCGGATCTCTTCTTTTGGGTATCAGCATACTTGCAGGGAAGACATCTTTCCGTATGGGTGTTCCCACTCTTATTTTATTTGTCATTGTTGGAATGCTGGCGGGTTCTGAAGGTTTCGGGGGAATTAATTTCAGTGATCCGGCCATTGCCCGCTTTATTGGCATTGTCGCTCTGAATGTGATACTTTTTTCGGGGGGCTTTGAAACACGCTGGGAGGTTGTAAAGCCGGTCTTCTGGCACGGATTGACACTATCGACATTGGGAGTATTCCTGACTGCTGTTTCGGTGGGCGTTTTTGTATGGGCGGTCACCGATTTTACATTTTTTGAAGGATTGCTGCTTGGATCAATAGTATCATCGACCGATGCAGCTGCTGTCTTTTCAATACTCAGGGCAAGAAACCTTGGGTTGAAAAAGAACATTCGCGCAACACTTGAGCTTGAAAGCGGAAGCAACGATCCGATGGCCTATTTCCTTACGATTGCAGTTATGGGTCTTATTACAACGGGGGAGCAGTCTGTTATAACCATAATCCCTTTATTCGTGAAGCAGATGGTTATAGGCACAGCAGTAGGCCTGCTTACCGGAAAGCTTGGGAAAGAACTGATCAATAGGATTTCCCTTGATTATGTAGGTCTTTATCCTGTAATGGTAATTGCCCTGATGTTCTTTACATTTTCAATCACTGAATTTTTTGGAGGCAATGGATTCCTGGCCATTTATCTCTCAGCTATTTACCTTGGTAATCAGTATCTTATTCATAAGAAAACCATAATGCAGGTCTTTGACGGGCTGGCATGGCTTATGCAGATCGTTCTGTTCCTCACACTGGGATTACTTGTTTTCCCCAGTCAGATAGTTCCTGTCCTTGGAATGGGCCTTCTTGTTTCTGCTTTTCTGATGTTTGTTGCAAGGCCCTTCAGTGTTTATGCCTGCCTTATACCCTTCAGGCTGAAGATGAAAACAATTTCATTTATTTCATGGGTGGGCCTGCGCGGAGCTGTTCCCATTGTTTTCGCAACATACCCATTGCTTGCAGGCATTGAAAAATCACAGATGATATTCAATCTTGTCTTCTTCATTTCGCTGACATCCGTTCTGATGCAGGGAACTACACTCAGATACTTCGCAAAGTGGCTTCATGTTATTGTTCCTGAAAAGGCAAAGCAGAGGACCCCACCCGATATTGAACTTTCGGATACAATGAAATCGGAACTGACTGAAATTGAGATCGATGAAAAAAGTCCCGCAGCAGGGAAGCGCATCCTGGAAATCGGATTTCCCAGGGCAGCGCTGATAGCCCTGATCAAGAGGAAAGGCAGTTTTATAACACCAAACGGGTCAACAGTTATTGAGCCACACGACACTCTTGTCATAATTGCTGAAAATGCCGAGAGCCTCAAACTTGTCCATGAATGCCTCGATCCCGGGGAAAAACCTGAAATTAAATAATAATTGAAATTTATTTTGAAAAATAAACCCTGTATTCCCCTTCGCCTTTTTTATCGAGCCAGTGTTTGTAATCGAGGCTCAGGGTTTTATCGAGCAATGGTGCCGGAATAAATGGTGCAATTATTTCCAGTATCCCGGTTTCATTTAGCTTTTTGATTGCCGCCAGCACTTCATGTACCGGTTGTTCCCCCTTATTAAGCATTTCACGTATATCGATTGTCTGTACAACAGCTTCTTTCCTGAACCACCCTGGGCATGAGGTAACATATTTTGTTCCGCTGTCATCCAGTTGCTCCAGGCTATTTTGTCCGACCTTTTCCCTGAGCCTGTTTACCAGTTCTTCCACATTGAGTCCCCCGATTATGGCAGCCTGTCCGATATTTGTGATGCGGGTGATAGTTTTTCGAAGAACAGGATTCTTGAGTTTTTTAAATTCAGGGGCAGAGCCGATCAGAATATCTTCCAATTCCGGAAAAGCTTCAAGCAGATCGTATATTTTTGTTTTTGGTGTTATAATAAGTTTTTCCATAGCTTATTCTTTTTTATCGGTATAGGATAAAATCCTTCTTTCGCCTTCGAGTTTTCTTGCACCGGTAAGGTCCTGCGAAACTTCAAGAGTTCCTAAATATTCCCCGTTTTCAAGTCGCGAAGCGCAAAATATTGAATATGGATTAACTTGCCCTGCATTTGGATCCAGAAAGGCGCATGCGATGCTTTGCCTGACTTGAAATCATCAAGAATTTTTTCGATTATATGTACACTTCCTGGAGGATGGCAAAGTCTTACATCACGGTTTATAATGGAACGGCTTCGTGCAAAAATACGCTCACTGCCCTGAGTAAAATATTTCACCTTATCATCCTTATCGACAAAAGTCATATCGACAGGAACTGTGTTTAAAATTGCCATTATCTCTTTGGCGTTAAAGCTGCCCGATGGCAATTGTATAGTCCCGCTCTCGTTTAGGATACCTGTATTTTCATATCCTTCACCAGATATACCTTCAGGCCTCCAGTCAACTTTCGGATCGTACAGGGTGAATCCAAATTCGAGAGTTTGCCTGTGTATTTGCCACCAGTCGTCGGTTGTAAGTACATCCATGGCCATCGGGAAAAGTATATCTTCTTCTTTTTTAGTCATTTCGGTCCACCGCTTTCAATACTGGTTCAAAAAGGATTTCATCAGCATCCTCCAGATCGGATTTTTTAAGTCCATCGGTCCGGAGTATTTCAATGCAACCCTTTAACTGGTCACGAATCTCATCATGTTTGCCCCACATTACTTTTGGAGGACCTGTAATCTCATTTTTTTCCAGATATGGAAATAACAGATATTCCTTACGCTTATAGTGCTTATCAACATCCATCAGGTCGTTGAAACATGATTGTAATTTAAGCGCATGTTCCCTGAAATTCTCTTCAGATACAGAATAAAGAGTTCCTGAAAGCATCTGGGTTTTTTCAACTACTTTTCGCAATTCCTTGTTTTCCTGTTTAAAAACATCAACAGGATGACCTTCAGGGATAGCTTTTGCACCGCTCTGATCAATGTGTCCATCGAGCACCTCACCATGCACATCGCAAATTTAAGTACTTCCGTTTCAGGCAAGCCTTCTGCAATCAGTTCCTGTTCCACCTCTACCACTTCACCATAAGGGATTTGCCGAAGAGTGGTACCAGCTCTGCACGTACCTGTTGCGGATCTTCACCCTTATGCAGTTTCAGGATCAGCTCTTTCAGCTTTTCCTTCCTGAATTTTGAATTGTTTATTAACTCGCTCATATTTATATTATTAACTTAAATTGTTATGAATGTTTTATAAAAGTTTGAAATTTTAGTACAAATTACGAAATATTATTGTAACCCTGTTTCCTGTATTTTCTTCTCCATAATATATATCCGCTGATTACCACAGTAATTGCGGCAATTCCTGTCAAGGAACAATAAGGATATAAAAGCCTCCTGTTAATTTTCGAAAATCCTTCCTGTGTGAATTTCAAGGCAAAAGTTCCAGAGGGAAATCTTCGATTCCTTCAATATATTTTCAGGCACCTCAGGAAAAATGGAATTGTGACGGACAGGTTGAACGCCAAATGCCATATTCAATAAAGTACTGCTTATTTTCCGGAATCTTTAATTAATCCGGTGATTTTGTAATCACCCACAGGTCGGCCCCTGCCTACTCCCCGTATAATTCTCCTGTTATATAATTGTAGATATCGGCAGATTCCGGGTTCCACAAGAATAATCCGGTGAAAGAGCCGATAAGGTAATATCCGTTTTCATGATTCTGAAAAACATTTATACCCATGACGCTTACAGGTGGCTGGTTTTCAAATTTAAAAGGCCTTAATTCCCCTGGTGTTTCATATAATAGATCCCATCGTAAGCTGACAGCAACAATATTTTTCTGTCGGGATCATAAATTATATCCCGAAGTTTATCATACCATGGATTAGGCTGATCGAGATGAGAATATTTCAAAGGGGAGACTTCAGCCTGCCCAATAGCAATAAGCAAAGGAGGGCGCAAAAACATTCCGGTAAAGAAAAGGATTATCAAAAAGACAAATGTCCATGCCCCAACTTTATTGTGCCACCTGAGTGACCACCTGCTGATTCTGATTATTTTGACCGATTCCCTTTTGCGCTGTAATCTTTTTTTTATCCATCCCGGGAAAAAGAAATAAATTATCCCTGTAATTGTAAGGAATATGGTTATAATTCCCAGCAGATCCACATATAGTTTCCCGGGGAGTCCGAAAACCTCTCCTGAGTGGATCTGCCAGATTGTCTCAAACAATGTTATTTTATTATCAAATTCCGGAGGTGGGGGCAACTCAATCCGGCCAAGCCCGTTAGTATGCCCGCTGATATTCCTTTGAAGAGATATGACCTGCTGACAGCAAAAAGAGAATCACCAATGCATTGAGTCCGGTGAAACGTTCTTCTTCGCCCTCAAGCCGGAACTTATGCCAGCTTTTATCTCCCCGGTCGTACCCATAAAGGCCAAAAAGTGTTGCTGCATAAAGAGTCCCGTCGGTTGCCCGAAGAACATCTGAAATCTTGCGGTTATCGCTTCCTTCCGGAAAGCCCGTATTAAATGAAGTAAAATTTTTAAAATCCGAATCTGTAAGCCAGATCCCTATGTTTCCGAACAGAAGGATACTATCGCTGCTTATTATAAGATTCCCTTTTATTGCAGCATTATTCCAGTTTTTATATTCATAATTATCGGGCAGGAATTGTCTGGTTAATGTCGATACTCGAAATTAATTCCCTGTGATTCATCAAAATACCGGTAGCACCATAATATAACAGTATGAATGAAATAATAAGTCCGGGCCACCTGTGTAGCTTTTTGAATAGAGTCCAGCTTTTTCCCATAATTTAAAACCTGCATTTATTATTTGAATTTTTCAATCAGTTTCTGCTCAAAGTGTTCAACTTAAATGACTTTAATGTTTTTTGAATAATTTAATGCAAGGGAGCTGATGGTTTCTGATGTAACAAGATCTTCAATCGCATCTCTGATGGGAGCATATCTTTCGTGCATGGGACAGGGATTATCTGTACTGCAATTTTTTAGCCGAAATCCGCAGCCAGTAATTATTTTATCCCCTTCAGTGGCAGTAATTAATTCTTTGATTGTCAGTTCGGGTTTTTCTTTATCGAAAAAGAATCCCCCTCCTTTACCTTTGCGTGACATTAAAAATCCCATTCTGACCATACGCTGGAGTATCTTGGCAGTAAAGAAGCGGGGGCTTCATTTCCCTTGAAATTTCGTCTATTCCCGGGCTGCAGCCTTTTAAATTCTGCATTTGAATATAGACCAGTCCCCGCAAGGCATATTCAGTTTCTTTGTCGAACATCGGAGTAATGTTATTAAGCTACAAAGATAAAAAATATTTTAAATTACTAAAAGACCTTATTGTCCTTTAATAAATATATTTATACATTTGTGCAGTAAAATTTATTAAACAGGAAGTGATTCAATCAGGACCATACCCAAACATGCTTCAAGATAAATAACTAAAAATTTAAATTTAAATGAAAACACGTAAACTCTGGTTAGGCTTTATGGCCGTGATAACAATTTCCTTTGCCATATTATTATACTTCGGCAGGGAGATATACCGGCAGGCGCCTCCGGTACCCGACAGGGTAGTAACTTCAGGTGGAAAAGTATTGTTCACAGGTCAGGATATAAAAGACGGGCAGAATGTCTGGCAATCTATGGGGGGCCAGGAATTAGGTACAGTATGGGGTCATGGAGCTTATCAGGCTCCCGATTGGAGTGCAGACTGGCTTCACAAGGAGGCTCTGTTTATTCTGGATAAGCTTGCATTGAATTCTGCATGGCACGACTTTTGAAAAGTTAAGTGAAGAAAGGCAGGCAGCATTAAAAATTACATTGCAGAAAGAACTCCGCACCAATACTTATAATGCTGATACTGGCAACCGACTATTTCTGATTTGAGGTCTGAAGGCAATAGCAGATAACAGCGGGTATTACGGCGGCCTCCTTTACAGATGATCCCGGACTTTCAAAAAAGAAAGAGACGTTTACAGTATCCCCGAAAACACACTTAAGGATCCGCAAGTGGTGTGCGTCAGTTAAAATGCTTTCTTTTTCTGGATTTCATGGTCGTGCGTTACTGAACGTCCCGGTCAGGAAATAACCTATACCAACAACTGGCCTGCTGAAGAACTGGTAGCCAACAAACCGACAGGAGCATTACTTCTCTGGACAGGGTTCAGCGTAATAATTCTTATTGCAGGTATTGGACTCATGGGATGGTATTATGCCCGTCTGCCGCGAAACATAATTACCCGTAATTATACCACCGGTTCTTCCTCTTAAAAATGAAAAAAAACAGACTCCTTCACAGAAAGCAACTTTAAAATACTTCTGGATTGTTTCGGCATTGCTGCTGGTACAGGTTTTAATGGGTGTAATAACAGCACATTATACGGTTGAA
>CAVWCO010000012.1:0-26545 GCA_963753495.1 uncultured Bacteroidales bacterium | reverse complement strand
TAGCCCGTGTGATATCCATGTAATAATTATCAGGATGGTTTTTAGAAACAGCAAAAATAATAATATCGGTTAATTTCGCAAACTATATCGTTCACATGAGTCAGATAAGCTTAAATACCCATTCCGGATAATTTGTTTTAATTACCTTTGCGATGTTCCATTGCAATTATTTACAAAATACAATATCTTGCAATTACGGCCATTTGTTTTTCATGTATTTTGACTGCCGTGAAAAATAAAAATGAATAAAAATCTCAGGAGAAAAAATTGATTGATGCTCAGCAGATTCTTAAAATTTATTGTACCTCCCTTTTCTTTCAGGGTCTTTTTCAGAAGAATATTTTATTCTAACCTTAAAAAAGTTCCCCTTGACAAACCGCTTCTTTTCGTAGGCAACCATCAGAACTCTTTTATGGATGGAATCCTTGTAGGTTCATATCTTCCACAACCTCTTCATTTCACAATGCGGGCCGATATGTTCAGGAAACCTTTTGCAAGGTTCTGCCTTCGTGAACTTAATGTTGCGCCTGTATACAGGATCGAAGAGGGATTTGAAAATGTTCATAAAAACCTTGAGGCTTTCACAGGAATTTATGATGTCCTGAAGAAAAACGGAAATTTCATAATGTTTTCAGAAGGTATCTGTATTCAGGAGAAGCGCCTTCATAAGCTTAGAAAAGGGACAGCCAGGCTGGCCTTCGGAGCCGAAGATAAATTCGGTCTCGATGTTCACATTGTCCCGGTTGGGATCAATTATACATATCCTTCAACTTTCCGGAAGGAGGTGATGATAAACTTCGCTGATTCTTTCAGCATCAGGGAGCTTAAGGATGTTTATCTGGAACACCCTGCAAAAGCATTGCTTGCTTTTACTGAAAAATGCGATGCCAGCCTGAGGAAAGAGGTCATCATTATCGAAGATCCTGCAAATGACTGGCTCGCCGAGCAACTCCTTAAGATGGAACGGAATGACATGGTCCTTCCTTTTTTCAGATGGCGTTTTGATACCGACCACAGGAGACAGGCTGAAAAAAAAGTCGCCGAAAAAATAAATCAGCTAAGCCGCACATCCCCTCCTGACCTGGCATCACTTTCTGAAAAAGTGGTGACATATACTAATCTGCTTGCAAAGAATAGGCTCAGTGACGCGAATTTTGCACGAAGACTTGACTGGGGATTTCTAAGATATTTTGCTGTTATTGCCGGCCTGCCCCTCTTCATTGCAGGGTATATCAGTAATCTTATCCCGTTTCTGATACCGCGATTCATTTGCAACAGGTTCATTAAGGATCCCAGGTTTTATAGTTCAGTATATGTAAGCTCAGGTACAGTTCTTTACCTTATCTATTTCCCTGTCCTGTTAATTCTTGCAGCAGTATTTGCAGGATTTCAGGGATTCCTGATTGCATTGCTGATTCCTCCGGCAGGCTATTTTGTTTTGTTCTACCAGGAGGTTTTCAGGGAGAGGCTTCAGACCTTACGCTTCTCGGTAAAAAAAATCTTCAACCCCGATCTCATAAAGGAACTGACTCATCAGCGGCAATCCATTCTGGGTATACTTAATAAGGTCACATTGTAAAAAATAATCGACCAACTTCGTTATGCTTACCGTCTTTAACATACAGCGATTCTCAATCCATGACGGAAACGGGGTAAGAACAAACATCTTTTTTAAAGGTTGCCCTCTGAGCTGCCTGTGGTGTAATAACCCTGAAAGTATTGAGCCTTTCCCATCCATTATGTTCGATGAGCGTCTTTGCCAGATGTTCGGAGATTGTATCAAAGCAGGCAGCGGTCATATTACCTCAGAAGGAGGCAGGCTGCTCATTGACAGAAAAAACATAACCGATTTCACATCCCTCCGGAATATCTGCCCCTCCAAAGCGTTGACTGTTGTTGGACAACCTATGAGTGTTGACGAAATTATCCGTGAGATCGAAAAGGACATTCCATTTTACAGGACAAGCGGAGGCGGTGTTACACTTTCAGGGGGTGAGCCCTTTTCACAGCACCCCTTTCTGGAAGAATTGATTACAGAACTCAAAGCAAAAGATATACATGTTTCTGTCGAGACCTCCCTCCACGTACCATGGGAAACAATTGAGAATTATCTGGATATTATTGACGTATTTCTTGCTGATCTCAAACATACCAGCAGTGAGAAGTTCACAAAATTCACGGGAGGCGAAATATCGCTGGTTATCAATAACTTCAAGGAGCTTGATAACAGGGGGAAACCATTTGTGGTAAGAGTTCCTGTTATACCCGGATTCAATTTTTCAGAGCATGAACTTTGTGAAATCATCGACTTTGCATCCGGATTAAAAAATGCACATGAGATTAATTTTATTCCCTTCCATTCCCTGGCCATGGAAAAGTATATAATGCTGGGAAAAGAATATATCTTTGATAATCACGGGAATGTTGAAAAGACTGAGCTAAAGCAGTATGTCGACTATGCTGTAAAGAAGGGACTTATTGCTAAAATCCTGAATTAATATGATAACTGATTCAAAAACAAGTGGAATTTCGGATAGGATCGCAAAACTGAAAGAGAATATTCTTTCAGTAAAATCAACAATCTGTACCGAACGTGCCAGAATCTATACAAAAGCTTACCAGGAACATGAGGGATCTCCCGTGATACTGAAACGGGCATATGCTCTTGAACAGACACTGAAAGAAATGTCTGTTTTTATTCAGGATGGGGAGCTTATTGTCGGGAATCAGTCATCTGCAGTAAGGGCTGCTCCTGTTTTCCCTGAATATGTCACTTCATGGATAATTAAGGAGCTTGATGAATTTGACAAACGCCCCGGCGATGCATTCTTCGTAACTGAACCCCAGAAACAGGAACTCAGAGATATCTGCTCCTGGTGGGAAGGAAGGACGCTTATTGAAAAAGGATATTCCCTTATGTCCCCTCTAATTAAGGAGATCCATGATTCCTCCATTATAAGGGCCGAAGGGAACCTTACTTCGGGAGATGCACATATTGCTGTAAATTTTGAAAAAATCCTGAAGTATGGACTTGCAGGATATCTTGATGAAATCGGGAAAGCCGCCGGAGCAGTTAAGAGCCCGGATGAAAGATATTTTCAAAAACAGAATTTCTACAGCTCCCTCATAATTGGTATTGAATCATTAAGGGCTTTTATCAGAAGATTTGAAAAACTTGCTCTTGAAATCTCTGAAAAAGAGGCAGATGAAAAAAGAAAGTCAGAACTTATATTGATAAGTAAAAACTGCAGGAATATTTCGGTGAATCCCCCTTCAGGTTTTTATGAGGCTCTTCAGCTCACCTGGTTTGTGCAACTGGTGTTGCAGATAGAAAGCAATGGCCATTCCGTCTCGCTGGGCAGAATGGATCAATATCTTTGGGAATTCTATAAAAATGACCTTGATTCAGGCAGGATCACTGAAGATTCTGCACTTGAACTTCTCGAGAATACCTGGATTAAGCTATTATCTGTCAATAAAATAAGATCGTGGTCACACACGAGGTTTTCAGCCGGCGGACCGCTTTATCAGAATGTTACCGTCGGAGGCCAGACAGTTGAAGGCAAAGATGCAGTTAACGATCTGAGCTTCCTGATACTTGATTCTGTCGGAAGGATGAAACTTACCCAGCCAAACCTTTCTGTCAGGTTCCATAAAAATATCGATCCGCGTTTTCTTGATGAATGCGTGAATGTGATCGGAAAAGGATTCGGGATGCCGGCTTTCAACAATGATGAAATAGTAATTCCTTCACTTATTGATCTGGGTGTAAAGAGAGAAGATGCTTATAATTATTCAGCAATAGGGTGCATTGAAATCGCTGTCCCGGGGAAATGGGGATACAGATGTACAGGAATGAGTTTTCTCAATTTCATGCGGGTTTTTCTCGCTGCAATGAATAACGGCCTGGATACAATGACCGGGAAGACTTTCTTTCCAGGGATTGGCAGCTTTGCCGATTTCGGAAATTTCAGCGAACTGATGGCAGCCTGGAAGCAGCAGGTTGAGCTTTATGCAAAAGCCACTGTTGAAATTGATGCTGCTGTTGACCTCGCTCTCGAGGAGCTGGTTCCCGATGTTCTCTGTTCTGCTTTTGTTGATGATTGCATTGCCCGTGGTAAAACAATAAAAGAAGGCGGTTCGGTCTACGACTTTATTTCAGGGCTGCAGGTCGGCATTGCCAACCTGGGTAATGCCCTTGCAGCAATAAAAAAGCTTGTATTTGAAGAAAGAGTGATAAGCAAAGAGGTCCTTCTGGAAAATCTTAAGAATAATTTTGAAGGTAAAGAGGGGGAAAAGATCCGTCAGATCCTCCTTAATTATGCACCCAAATATGGAAATGACGATGATTATGTCGATAATCTTCTCATTGAAGCCTATGGTTATTTTATTGATGAGATCGGGAAACATCGTACAACACGTTACGGACGAGGTCCGATAGGATGCAGATATTATGCAGGTACATCAAGTATCTCTTCAAATGTCCCGTCGGGGTCGGTGGTTCCTGCCACTCCCGATGGAAGGAAAGCCTTCACTCCTGTTGCCGAAGGATGTTCGCCAACTTCGGGCACTGACACGCTCGGTCCGACAGCCGTATTCAAGTCGGTTTCGAAGCTGCCCACAGGCAAAATAACAGGCGGGGTTCTCCTGAACCAGAAGCTTGCACCATCAGCTCTTACGAACGAAACCCAGAGGCAAAAACTCATTTCAATAATCAGTACTTTTTTTGCAGAATTAAAAGGCTGGCATGTTCAGTACAACATTGTTTCAAGAGAGACACTTCTTGCAGCAAAAAAGGATCCCGCGAACTACAGGGACCTTGTAGTGCGTGTTGCCGGGTACTCTGCATTCTTCACCACTCTTTCACCTGATACGCAGGATGATATTATTGCACGAACCGAACAGTCACTTTAATATTTCCCATGGAAAAACTTCTTTGCGGTGTCGACCTTGGAGGAACTAAGCTGTCAGTGGGATTAATACATCCCGACGGAACCATCCTCGATAAATCTGTCGTGTACGATCATATCGCACGCGATGAAAATGGGATCGTTGATTATATAACACAGCTCATCAGACAGGTTATTTCGGCCAACCGGCTGAGCGAAACGGACCTCGAGGGAATCGGAGTCGGATTTCCGGGTCATGTCCGTTACAGGGACGGCTATACAATAACCACATCAAACCTGAAAGGTTTTAAGAATTTCCCTCTGCGTGACTCGCTGAGCAGGAATTTCTCAATCCCCGTCAGGCTCGACAATGATGCGAATGCACAGGCATTCTGTGAATTCAAATGTGGTGCCGGGAAAGGATATGACGACCTTATCTTTCTGACAATAAGCTCGGGCATTGGTGCCGGAATTATAATTAACAGGAAAATTTATCGGGGGATGACAGGCACTGCCGGTGAATTCGGCCATACAATAATTGATCCGCAGAGCGATTATATGTGCACCTGTGGTAACAGGGGATGCCTGATGGGATGTGCATGCGGACTGACAATGCCTCAGATGTTCAGGAAGAAGACCGGGGAGGGGATGAAGACGACATTGCCTCTTCCCGCTGACTTCGATTTCTCAAAAGTCGATGGAAAACTTATAAAGCAGGGGCTTGATATTAATGATCCTGTTTCCAAAGCAATCGTGACAGACTGCGCCGATTATATAGGAATCGGCATATACAATATCTTCCAGGTTTTTAACCCGCCAATCATTATTCTTGGAGGAGGCCTGATGAATCTGGGAGAGTTTTATTTCGACCGTATTAAAAGTAAATTCTACGAACTGGCCAGAGATATGATCTTTGATCCCATTTCAATTGTAAAATCAAAAGCCGAAGCTGATGCAGGTCTTATAGGTGCAGCAGCGTTGCTCCTGGAGTAGAGTTTCCGCTTTACTGCTTCCTTCAGGCCAGAGCGAGTCTTGGTGAGCGAAGCCGAACCAAGCGAGCTCATCCTGCCCACCCCTCCCTGTCGAGGTTCCTGTAGTTTATTGCTTCCGAAATGTGTTCGGCAGTAATATTCTCTGATTCACCCAGATCAGCTATCGTTCTCGCCACTTTAAGTATCCTGTCGTAAGCCCTTGCCGATAATCCGCGAAGCTCCATGGCTGTTCTCAATAGCTTTCCTCCGGCCTCATCGAGCTGGCAGAACCTTCGCTGCATCGACGATGACATCTGGGCATTTGAATAGACTCCTTTAACTCCCGCAAAACGTCCGGACTGAATTTCTCTGGCCCTTACGACCCTTTCCCGTACCGCAGCTGATTTTTCAGTCTTACCAGTATCGGCCAGCTTATCATATTTTACAGGAACCACCTCAATATGAATATCGATCCGGTCAAGAAGCGGACCGGATATTCTGTTCAGGTATTTCTGCACCATTCCGGATGAGCACATGCACTCTTTTTCAGGATGATTATGAAACCCGCACGGGCACGGATTCATTGATGCAACTAACATAAAACTCGCAGGGTAATCACATGTCGATTTCGCCCGTGAAATAGTGATGATCCTGTCTTCGAGAGGCTGTCGCATCACCTCAAGGACACTCCGTTTAAATTCAGGAAGCTCGTCAAGGAACAGTACCCCGTTATGGCCGAGAGATATTTCACCCGGCTGCGGAAAGGTACCCCCTCCTACCAGTGCTACATCCGAAATTGTATGGTGAGGGCTTCTGAAAGGCCTTTTTGTCATCAGCGCAGTATGATCATCGATCTTCCCGGCAACGGAATGGATCTTTGTGGTTTCGAGCGCCTCTTCAAGGGTGAGAGGCGGCATGATAGTGCTTATCCGTTTTGCCAGCATCGTTTTACCGGAACCGGGAGGACCAATCATAAGTAAATTATGGTGCCCGGCAGCTGCAACCTCCAATGCGCTTTTTACATTTTCCTGCCCGCGTACATCCGAAAAATCAACATCATATTTATTTGCTTCTCCTTTAAAGATCTCCTGAAGGTCTACTTTTACAGGATCGAATTTCCGGAATCCATTGAAAAAATCAACCACGTCGCCTAGTTTTTCCATGCCATAAACATCCAGTCCGCTAACGACAGCAGCCTCCCTGGCATTTTTAACCGGAACAATGACTCCTTTAAATCCTTCTTCCCTTGCCCTGAGCGCAATTGGAAGCACTCCTTTTACAGGCTGTAAAGTACCGTCGAGCGAAAGCTCGCCCATCATTACATACGATTCAAGCTCTCCTTTTGCAATTTTTTCATCAGCAGCCAGAATACCCGCAGCCAGGGGGAGATCATAAGACGATCCTTCCTTGCGAATATCAGCAGGTGCCATATTTATAACGACCTGCTTCCCGGGCCAGTGGAAGCCCAGTGTACGTAAAGCAGATTCGATTCTCTGCTGGCTCTCTTTGACTGCGGAATCCGGAAGTCCGACAAGAAAAAAACGGATACCTCGCGAAACATTGACTTCAATTGTGACTGTAACGGCATCGATGCCGGTAACAGCACTGGCGAATGTCCTTACTAACATAATAATATATTACTTGCACGATTAGCGAAACACAGTATCAAATATAGAATAATAAAGACAAAAGACAAAAGGAAAACGATAAAAGTTGATATAGAATTCCCCCTTTGAAGAGCCTGCCCCGCTTCGGCGGGGGGGTCGGCCATTAAGAAATTGCCAGGGGGAGGGCTGCGGTAATAAAAAAGCCCCCGGCTGAGATCCGGGGGTCTTATAAATGAAAAATATCTCTTTTACCTGACCGGTAATTCTGCTAATTGATTAGGATCAAATTCCCAAAAATCATTAAAACGGACATCTTCTTCAAATTCATAGATATGCCCGGTTCCTATGTATCCTTTATTTCCGACTGAAACCCCAAAAGCTGAAACTCTTGCAGTTCCGGCAAGGAGAACTTTCTTTACCCATTCATTGGTAGCCAGATCCCATTCCCAGATATCCCTCAAATAGGAGGCACCAGAGCCATCAGCACCGTATCCGGTTCCGATATATCCTTTGTTCCCGATGGAAAAACCAACAGCTTCGGATCGGCCAGTAAACCCGACATCGGCTTTCTTTGTCCATACATCAGTTGCCTGATCCCATTCCCAGAAATCCCGGAGATAGCCACTATCCCAACCGTTTTCGCTCAATCCGAATCCGGTTCCAATATATCCTTTTGTTCCAATGGAAAATCCAACAGCATTTGTACGGACTGATCCCTCCAGCTCTGCTTTCCTTGTCCACACATTGGTTGACTGGTCCCATTCCCAGAAATCATTCAGATAGTAAGAAGAGTAACCGTCCCAATCGTCATAGTTAATTCCGGTTCCGGTTCCAATATAGCCTTTTGTGCCAATAGAAAAACCAACAGCACCAGCTCTTGCTGCAAACATTGGAAGGGATTCCTTCTCAGTCCACGTATTTGTCGCAGGATCATATTCCCAAAATTCATTTGTAACACCACCTGTGGTTGTGTATCCGGTCCCAATATAGCCCTTTGATCCTATAGAAAAACCAACAGCTCCGCTTACTGAATTTCCCGGATAATCGGCTTTCCTTGTCCATATATCAGTTGCCTGGTCCCATTCCCAGAAATCTCTCACACCGGTACTGGATCCATTATAACCTAAACCTGAATATATTTTGGCTCCTATGGAAAAGCTTGCTGCACCAGATCTTTCTCCCCCTGGAAAATCAGCTTTTTCTGTCCCTGCGGTCAGTATATCAGTTGTGAACATCTGCATTTTACCATATGATGTGCCGGTACTGTTAACTGCATAGGCTCTTACATAATAAACCGTACCCGGCATCAGACCGGTAATAATACTTGTGAAACTGCCTGATCCTGCACCTTCAGTGGTTTTTGAGTCCACTATAGTGGGAAATCCGGTGCTCCAGCATACTCCCATCGCTGTTACCTCAGCTCCTCCCTCATCTTCTACAACACCTCCTGTTGTAGCTGAGGTAAAAGTAACATCAGAAATAACGGCAGTTGTCACAACGGGCAGAGTCGCTTCCTCCTTACAGGAAGGAAGATAAATTGTCGTCCCCAATAGAAGGATAACAATTACGGAATTTTTAAATAAGCTTTTCATAGTGTTAGATATTTAAATAATTGAAATCCGTTAATACCAAACAATATGTATAGTAAAAAGTTCATCATAATGCTATTTCAATGTTTCCGACATTCCGGCAAAACAAGAAAAGGATCTATAATAGATTTAAAGACCCTGCAGAATTCCTGTAAGTTACCGGTTTGTTGTAAACGTAACTTCATTCCCATATACAACAAACTGATCGTGAAAATGGTCAAATTGATGATCTTTTGAGACTACGGCAAATGCCCTGGCATAATAAAGTGTTCCGGGAGTCAGCTTTTTTAGAGTCTCTGTAATTTCTCTTCCATCCCCGATGGGTGCAAATTCAGAAGGAAACCCTCCGGCATATGTCGGGTTCGGTGATGTTCCATAGCATATTCCGGTATGCCTCACCAGCATCTTCGGACCCGACCATGTCAAAATTCCGTCTACTCTTGCAGTAGTCTGTGTGAACACGCTGACAGCATTAGTTGTAACACCAGGCAAAGGGAAGGTTTTGAATTCCCTCTCATCGCCATATGCTACGCCACCCATTGTGATTGCATAAGCTCTCATGTGGTAAACTGTTTCCGGCTTCAGATCGAATATATTGCACATAAAGGAGCCTGCATCATCTTCGCTGATCGGGGTGAATTTCCTGTCGTTGATTGTCGGATTTTTTCTGGTTGAAACGCAGACTCCTTTCTCAAGAAAAGGGGTTCCGCCATCATCTGATATACTAGCTCCGGCCATTGCCGAAAAAATGGTAACCTGATATGGCCCTACCGGAACAAGGGTTGCTAAAAATACCGGCCTTGTCGTGAAATGAACTTCGTTGCCATAAGCTGTTCCCTCAGAATTCATGGCAAAAGCCCTTACATGGTAATAAGTGTCAGGCACCAAAAAAGGAACATTTTTTGTAAAGCTTTCAGGATCTCCCCTGCCATATTGTACTGTAGAATTTGCAATAGTCGGATTGTGAGCAGTTCCGTAGCAAAAGCCCCTTAAATCAACTTTTGCTCCGCCATTATTGGTAACGAACCCATTAAAGGTTGCGCTGATTGCCTTAATGTTATTAACCTCTGTTACTACTGTTGGCAGATTTGCTTCTTTCTCACAGGAAGAAATATAAATTGCTATCCCTACCAGAAGGATAACAATTACTGATTTTTTAAATAGGCGGTTCATGGCGTTATCTACTTAATTAATTGGAATCCTTATATACTAACAAAATATACAGATATAAGTTTATCAGCGATTGAAATTATATTTATAATTTTCTATCATGAAAAGAAGGGCTTTTTGTTCGTTATGGATAATTGCTGTTTTGTCAGGTATATTATTGATTTTCACAGGTTGTGAGAAAAATGGCAATACTAACGTGCCTGCATCGGAAGCCCCGGTAGTCATCTCTCAATCAGTGACTGACATTTATTCAACCGGTGCTACATTAAAAGCTGAAATAAAAGCAAACGATTTGCAGACTACCGTGACATTTGAGTATGGAACCTCTTTAAGCTATGGAAATACTGTCGCAGGTGTGCACGATCCAATATATAATACTGAAGATAATGTAAAAGCAAATATCGCTTCATTAGCAAAAGACACCATATATCACTTCAGGGCTAAAGCTGTTAATTCGGTTGGAACAACGTATGGTAATGATATGGTATTTACAGCGAAATTTGGTGTCAAAGAAGCCTATGGAGGTGGATTTATTATCTATCTGGATGATAGCGGTGAACATGGGCTGATAGCTGCTGAAATTGACCAGAGTGAAGGAATTATATGGGATAATGGCACAAACTGTAAAAAAACTAATGTTACTGCAATAAAAGTGGGAAGCGGACAAGCAAATACAACCCGGATAGTTTCAATTCTGGGATTAGGTAATTATCCCGCAAAAATATGTGATGACCTTGTCCTGAATGGATTTAGTGATTGGTTTTTACCTTCCCTTCAGGAATTCGATTGTATTTGGAAAAGCTTATCGGCTTCCGAGCAAAAGTATAATTTGAAAGGCCAGTTTTACTGGACCTCCTCAGAGGTGATCGCGACCGAAAGTAACCAAAGTTGCTATGCCTGGGCACAAAGCATTTATACAGGCGAACAGGCAAATTGGTGGAGCAAAGACAACAATACACCCTATGTGCGTGCTGTCAGGGCTTTTTAAAACATAACAACTTATACAGCTTCAAATCCGATTAAAAAAACCCCCGGCTGAGATCCGGGGGTTGTGATAAATGATAAATATTTCTTTACCCATTAGGCAATGTATTGTATCCAATTTCTCAGACAGCTTTACCCGGCTCTAGACTAATTCCATGTATTCAATATAAATCCCAAGTAAAATGTGCCAGATAAAATAGTGTCCCAGGCGAATTGACAGTGATGCCAGCAACCCTGCCTTTCGGTACCATATTGCCTGTAAAAGATTCATTAAAAATCCTGTTAAAAGAGCATACCATATAAGTATGATCCCTCCCTGCTGAAGTTGTTCCAGGGGTTCCCTGATTGCCGTAAGTATTGACCCGGCCCAGAAAAAAGTTATATAGTAATTCCCTTCTTTATACCAATTACCAAGCAGCAGAACAAGAGTTAACGGAACAAGTCTGTAAAATACTTCGACTTCAAATGCACCCGAAAAATATAAGAAAATCGAATATGGAAAAGGTTGAGTAAAAGGCGGTAGCTCCGGATAAGGCTCCGGATGTAAAATTACTTTGAATACTATAACATCCAATACCCCGAATAGCACGCCAATTGCAGCCGGAAATAAAAACCTGTTTTTACTATTAATATCCTTTTGCCAGAAGTCGGGAAGTTTAGCCTTTGCCTGAAAAAACAAAAATGGTATTCCAATCAGTAAAAACAAAATATTAGAAAGCTCCCAGACCCGAAGGAATTTATAGTCTGCAACAATATAATTTCCCCAGTAAATACCTGTTAAGGCAATCACGAGGAAAAAAGAGTAGGTTATCAGATTGTATTTGACCCCTTTTACCATAACGGTATTAAAATGTCTTTAATTTTCTAACATTTTATTTAATATTCTTCCTAAATCGTTTCCAAATATAGTAAGCCGTGATTTATGTAAAAAACAATACTATGAAAAAACCGGATTTCTGAGTACTTTTACTGTAACCGTGCCAAAGCACCTTATGAATAAGATAATCCTTACCGTTTTCAGGCTATTCCTTTTTGCCGGATTGCTTATTCTTGCCTGTTGTGATAAGGAAGAACCTGAACCCGAAACCACTACTGTGACTGACTATGACGGTAATGTCTACAACACCGTTAAGATTTTCAACAGGACCTGGATGGCTGAAAATCTGAAAACGTCAAAGTTGAATAACGGGACAATGATTACGCTGGTTTCTGATGAATGGAACTGGGATTTTCTTGATGAGCCAAAGCGCTGTTATTATAACAATGACGGTCGGCTAACGGGATGTCTATGGGCACCTGTACAATTACTTTGCTGTTAAATCCGGTAAGACTCTGTCCTGCCGGCTGGCATGTGCCAACAAAGGAGGAATGGGGAACCCTGATCGGTTACCTGGGCGGATATAGTTCTGCGGGAGGAAAATTAAAGGAATCGGGTACAATACACTGGATTGATCCAAATACCGGGGCCGACAACAGCAGTGGTTTTACGGCGCTTCCAGGAGGATACAGAACAAGTGACGGTTCTTTTGAACAAATTGGTTATGCTGGCTTCTGGTGGTGTATAGGAAATAAGGAAGCATTGAGATTGTCGTATAACAGCATCTCAGTCTCGTCTCACTGGTTTCAAGACTCTTATGGTGGGGCTTCAGTCCGCTGTGTAAAGGATCCTTAGTCCCTGACACACCTTACCGAGAATCCTGATGATTTATTGCTGGCAGCTCTTGTGACAACCGGAGTCAATCCTTCAATCCTGCGGCTATAAGCCTCAGTAACGGATAGTGAAGCTGAACTCCAGAAGGTTGCCGATTGCCGGAATTCAATGAATGTCCCGTCAGGCTTGCGGTAGCCCGAGCCGACGGCATTGAATCCGCTGTCGTCATTAAGAGGCAAGTGATATATATCCCATAAAATAGAGATATACTTCATCGGATCGCCGGCTTTTAATTCTCCACCGTACCAGTTTATCAGTTCTGTCCATTCCTCATCGGAAGGAATATGCCAGCCAGCCGGGCATAATTTCCTGCTGTCATTAACAGCATGCCAGGTATAATACCTCCCGTAATCGGGCACTTTACCATCGTCACCCAGATATGGCCATTGATATTTCGGTTCTGTTTCCGACTCAATATTAACAAATGATGGATCTGTTGTTCCTAAAGGATCCCCATTGTTGTACCTTGTAACACACAGGTTGCTTCCCAGCCATTCATCTGCTGCCGAGATCCGTAGTGTAATAATATCTGCCGTCAATATCTGCAACTGAATCCTTGTAGGTTGTAAAATGAAGCTCTTCCCCATACCCTGTGCCGGCCACTGTTTTGGCAAAGCCCCTAACATAATATTTTGTTTCAGGAGACAGATTATAAAGTGTAGCGTAATAATTTCCCCCACCCGGAATATCTCTGACAAGGCTGTTTTCAACAGTGGGGTTTGGGTCTGTTCCAAAACAGACACCCTTTCTTGTAACATAAACCGTACTGTTACCGGATACCGATACACCGGTTCTGGCAGATCTGATTTTAATATAATTGACAGGATGAGTGTAAACTGCCGGTATTCCAATTGGAACAGTAGTGAATTCTTTAACAGAACTATAGGAGGTACCCGACTTGTTCACTGCAAAACATCTTACATAGTATTTTTTTCCCGGAGATAACGGGGATATCTTTCCGGAAATTCCGTTCCCGCTGCCTTCCACATTGAAAACAAAATCATCCGTTGTGGGATTTCCGGTTGAATCCCAGCAGATTCCTCTTGATATTACTGGTGAACTGCCCTCATCAAATACATATCCCTTTACTATAGCCGAATACATTGTTATATCTGAAACCCTGGTTTCGTCGAGATACGGCAACGATTTTTTCTCGCACGAAATCAGCATAAACAATAATATGAAAATTGTATGTATCCTATTCACTGTCATCAGTTTATAAACTGCTGTTGAATTACATCAATCTTTATACCAATATTTATTAAACGTTTAAATATTTCCAATGTTACAGATGATAACCCATTTGAAAAAGTCTTCAATTTTCAACAGCAGCAGCGGTTCCCAGATACCTGTCAATCAACCAGTGCATCCCATATATAACCGGGGTCAGGATAATGGCTAAACCAACCTTGTAACCATATTGCAATACAGCCACCTGCATCACCTCTGAAAGCGACCAGTTACCCAGTAGATAAAAAGCTACATAAACAATCAGGAAACTGTCTATGACCTGTGAAACAACCGTCGATCCTGTTGCGCGTAACCAGAGATACCTGTGCTGTGTGATTTTTTTTATAAACTGAAAGGTATACGCATCAATCAGCTGACTGACCAGAAAGGCAGTTATCGATCCAATGATTATATTGGCCCCCTGTCCAAAGACTTTTTGATAAGCATAGTTAATATTAAAAGGAGTTCCGTCGGGCGAGGTTTGATTGTTTTCCATCCAGAAGGGTGCCGGAGGCAAAGCATTTGCAAGTACTAAAAACACAAGTGCATAGGCTATAAGGATGGCTGTGATAAAGCTTATCCTCCTGACTCCGTCGCGTCCGAAGTATTCATTCATAATGTCTGAAGTAATGAATACAAGGGGCCAAATAAGCACACCAATGCTCATACTCATTGATGAAAGCCATTGAGGGGGATTTGAACCGGATCCTGACAACGGAGCAAGCAATTCACCAACACTGAATATTTTTGCCCCTGTCAGCTCAGCAAGAAATGCATTTCCAACGAAAAACGCGGAAAGAAGCAGATAAAGATGTGATTTCTTTTCGGTCAATTCCTGATGTTTGAATTTTAAAGTTAAAAAGTTTATTGCTTATCTGTTCATATTAAAAATACTTAATATATTTTTTTGCCATATTAAATACATTCACTAAATTGCTACCCCAGGGTATCATTTATGAATTTCACAAAAACAACTTCCTATTCCTTAAATATATTAAGCTATATGGCTGAGCATGACACTATCAGGATGTCAGCCAGTTATCTTCACAGCAAACTCAATATACCTTATTCATACCTTCGTGCGGTACTTGGCGAACTTTCAAGGAATAAATTAATAGACGGAACCAAAGGGCGGAAGGGTGGTTTCAGACTCAGCCGGGACGGGTCCGCAATATTCCTGGCTGACATAGTTGAAGTTACAGAAGGTCTCGAAAGCTTTAACAAATGTGTTATGGGATTTGATGAATGCCCGTTCAATTATAGCTGTTACATGCATCCTATCTGGATAAGGATGAGAACTGAAATTCTTAATGTACTTAAGCAAACATCTTTGGCTGATTTACTGCCTGGCAAAAAAGATATTTCAAACTAAAACAAATAATACTTAAAAAAGGAGGTCCTATGGTCGATTCACAAATGGTGCTCACTGGTCAGACAATTGCTTATACAGCTTATTGCATTGTCATAATTATGCTTGTTGCCTGGTTCGCCTGGAAGGTAACCGGGAAGGGCAGCGGGAAAGGCGTTAAACCTGCATTGTTCTATACATTTGTCGGTTTCCTGACTGTTCTGGGTGTTTCACTGCACATCATAACCTACAACACCATCCCCTGGACAAAAGTCGATCTGAACAGGCCCGATTACAAGCCCGACAAAACTTTTAACATTACTGTAAAGAACCATCAGTTCATACTGCCATCAGAAAAAATGGTAATTAATGTCAACGACATGGTACTTTTTGATGTCAAATCTGAAGATCTGACATATGGTTTTGGCCTTTTCAGGGAAGACAACAGCATGCTGTTTCAGATGCAGGTTGTACCGGGGCACCGTAATGATGTTATCTGGCATTTTGACCGCCCGGGTGTTTTTACCATCCGTTCAACTGAGTATTCGGGTCCGAAAGGAGTCTTCATGGTCGTAAAGGATGCAGTTGAAGTTGTTCCGGAAACCGCAGCAAACTAATCAAATCAGAAAACTTAAAACACTAACAGTATGAATTTCACTAAGACTTTAATTAATGGTGAGGAAGGACTTTTTAAGTCTGATACCCTTACTCCCATGCAAAAGCTGACACTGCGTTTTGTTGTTGTGGGTCTCATTTATTTCGGATTTGTCGTTATCGAAGGCATGCTTATGAGGCTATATGAAGTAAAGCCTCTCTCATTTATAAGTGAGCCACAGTTCTTTGCAATCCTTACTGCGCATCCTCTCGTTGGAATATTCGGATCGACATATTCTATTGTATGCGGGGCTTTTCTGTTTCTTGTCCCGTTCCTGATGAAGAAGCCTCTCTGGAGCATTAAGATGGGAAACTGGACCTTTATTCTGATCGCTGTCGGAACCTTTGTTTTCTGGTTTGCAGGTTTTGTAAGCCATTATTCTCCTCTTTACACACTTTACTGGCCTCTACCTGCAGATTTCTCTCAATTCAGCGTCTGGGGAGGAACATTCTTTATTGTCGGGATAGCCCTTGTAATGGTCGGAACAGCGCTATTCATAATCAATATTTTCAAAACCATCGCTTATACTCCAAAAGGATGGGAGAAACAGCCGTCGGGTGCCCTTCTTTCATCTGCTCTCGGTGTGACAGGCTTTAATAACCTTTTCAGAAAAAATAAAAAAGAACACCTGGTACCTCTGCCGGTGGCAGCTGTTGCAAGGGGTAGTGTTGACATGGCACTGAATACCCTTACAATTCTTTTTACAGGGGTACTTATACTTGTTTACATGGTTGGCTCAATACTTGGATACGATCTTAAGGAGACAGCTATTGATGCCCTCCTTTATAAAAACTGGTTCTGGTGGGGCCTTGACCTGATAGCCGACGGTCTGGTTCTGATATTTGTTGCAGGTACATGGTATCTTCTGGCAATGATGATAACAAACAAACCTCTTTTTATGCAGAATATAGCAAGAGCCGCCCTGCTGGTGGAACTGGTTGTATCATGGACAGTCTGGTCGCATCATCTCCTGTCCGACCAGGCCCAGCCCGGAATACTTAAAGTCCTTTCCGGTGAAATGGTAACAGCTTTTGAGCTGATAACCCAGGGACTTGCTTTCTTTATTACTCTTGCAACACTCTGGAGTGCACGTCCCCTTAAGATGACAAATCCATTAAAATTCCTGCTTGGCGGATTGCTCGGATTCGCACTGGCAGTCCCGGCCGGAATTATGCAGGCCGATGTCGGTTTGAACAGAATTCTGCATAATACGCAATGGGTTGTGGGCCCTCATGTACATGTTGCAATTCTGGTCGGCCTTACAATGACTCTGTATTCAGCCATTTATATTCTTTTCCCGATCCTTACCAATGGTGCAAAAATGTACAGCCAGAAACTGGTGAATATTCATTTCTGGTGTCATCTTGTCGGTGGTATCGGAATGGGTGCATTTATGGGTATGGCAGGACTTAACGGAATGCTTCGGAGGTCCTTATATGTAAATGGCGAGTTTAACCTGTATATGATACTGGCTGCAGTTTCAGGCACTCTGATCCTGATCGGATTCATTGCATTTTTCTATAACATCGTGATGAGTGTTGGCCTGAAAGGAGTATTGGGAATTTTCACACCTGCAAAGATCAAAACTGAAGATCTGATACCGGCAAGTTGATTTAAGTTGCTTGGTCCTGGTTGCTGGTTGCTGGTTAAATTTCTGATTAATAATGTTAAGTCTCAAACGACCAGCAACAAGCACCCGGGAACCAGCAACTTAGGTAATTTATTTATTCCAGTTCAGCAGTTTTCTTTCGCCTTTCAACTCTCTTATTTCAGTAACATCCTGACTTACTTCAATAGTACCCATATATTCACCCTGCTGATTTCGTAAAGCAAAATATCGGATATGTATAAAACGTCCTTTTATCTGAATCCAGAAATCCGCATGATCTTTTGTTCCACTACGGAAAGCTTCAATAATTTCATTTACGACATGTACACTTTCAGGAGGATGGCAGTTCTGGACCTTTCGTCCTATAATAGCTTTTAAACGAGGAAATATCCGGTGTTTAGTACCAGAGAAATAACGCACCTCATCGTTCTGGTCAACATAAGTAATGTCGACCGGTAAATTGTTTAACAGCTGAACCAGTTGTTCCGGGCTAAGGAAACCTGTATCCAGATCGATCATACGATCCGTATTGAGCAATGGGTTGCCCATATTCTTTTTTATTAAAGGCTTTATGCCATAGCACCAGCCTGTTTCTAAGCTTTGCTCCAGCATTTCTTCCCACTCCTTTTCCGGAATAACGCTTATCGAAACAGGAAATACAATTTGTTCTTCCCTGAAAATTATGGGGAAAATTACAAAAAAGAGTCTGCCAAGCTCCCTGTTAAGAATTTCTTTGTCGGGGTTTGCACTCTGCAGCTCAGATCCCAAAACCTTCAGACTTTCCCTGAATTCATCATGAAACGACCACATAAGTTTTAAACACCGGTATTCCGGAAATGCTTTTTCCAGAAAAGGGAATAATATATTTTCCTTTTTAATATAATGAAGTTCATAATCCCTTAATCTTTTAATAAAAGTCTGGAGAATAAGTCCGCGTTACTTCCTGCCCGGTACCGGCTCCTTTAAGTATGGACCTGATAGCCGGGCGCACTTCAGAAATGATTTTTTCCACCTCCCGGTTTTCAAGCATCAGGTAATAAATGAAATGACCTTCTACGGGTTTGTACCACTTGTTTTCATTCAATGATTTAAAAAAGACATTTATGATTTTCCCGACATTTCTTTTAACCAGTTCAAATGAATACCCTTCAGATAAAAGCCTGTCGAGTATCTGCATTGTTTCAGCAGGTGTAACCGTTTCAATAAAAGATTTGTACTCTCCGATCAGAAGTTTGCCGCTTTCTCCGTCAACCATGCGACGTGCAAAATCAAATAAGTTATCCGATCGTTCTTTAACAGTAAATATAAGTTCTGACATAATTTAAAAAAATGCGTTCTATATGTAAAAATAACATATAGAACGCATTATACGATAATTTCGGCAATGATTTATTTCTTTTTCAAACTCCATCCTCCTGCCAGTCCAAAAATAAACCAGGCCAGGGCCAACGGTCCGAAGCAAATATGGTATCACCAATTATACGCAACCATTTAAATGTTATGATATGCGGTTGTTGCATAAATTCTGCAGAACGGGCATACCATAGTCCTTCCTGAACACTGGCAACAGTTTGTGCCAGTCCCACCGGCAGAACGCTTATAAGTACCATGGCTGCCAGACCAATATTGATTGCCCAGAAGGCAAATTTAACCCAGCCCTCTTTCCATTGTTTTTCTTTGTTCATGTCGCGCAAAACAAAAAGCATCAATCCGATACCCAGCATTCCATATACACCGAACAGGGCAGTATGCCCGTGGACCGGGGTAGTGTTCAGACCCTGCATATAGTATAAAGCAATGGGAGGATTGATGAGGAAACCAAATATTCCTGCACCCACAAGGTTCCAGAAAGCCACTGAAATAAAACAATAAATCGGCCATTTGTATGCCTTTATCCATTCGTTGCTCCGGCTGACTTTCAGGTTATCCCAGGCTTCGAATCCCATGAATACCAGCGGTACCACTTCAAGGGCACTGAATGTAGCTCCAAGTGCAAGTACTGCTGTTGGGGTTCCTGTAAAATAAAGATGATGGAAAGTACCCAGAATGCCTCCTGAAAGAAAAACAATGGTTGAGAATAATACAGCAAGTAGTGGCAGTGGCTACTTTTACAATTCCAAGACGTACAAAAAGAAAGGCAATAACTACAGCAGCAAATACTTCAAAGAATCCTTCGACCCAAAGATGAACCACCCACCAGCGCCAGTATTCGGCAACAGCCAGGTTGGTCTGGCGTCCCCACATCAATCCTGCCCCATAAAATGCCGCAATGGCAATGGTTGAAATCAGGAAAAGGATCAACAGTTCCGGCTTTCTGATTTTTGTTTCAATGCCGGCCAGATCGCCCTGCCCATCAGTAATAACCAGATAACCAGACCCACAAACAGGAACATCTGCCAGAACCTGCCCAGATCAACATATTCATATCCCTGGTGTCCGAACCAGAAATTTTCGACTAAGTCCCAGTTTTTGCATTACACCAATCCACTGGCCGGTCAGCGAACCCACAACAATGACAAGCAATGCAATAAAAAGAAAGTTCACACCCAGTCGCTGAAATTTTGGTTCAACGCCCGAAATGGCAGGTGCATAATAAAGTCCGGTTGCAAGCCAGGAAGTTGCAATCCAGAAAATGGCAATCTGTATATGCCAGGTTCGGGAAATGGAATAGGGCAGCCATTTGGCAAGCGGAATACCATAAAAGCCTGTCCTTCCACCCTATAATGTGCTGTAATTACACCCATAATTACCTGCACCAGCAACAATGCAGAAACAATCCAGAAGTATTTTACAGTGGCTTTTTGCGAAGGAGTCTGTTTTTCATTCTTAAGTGGAAGGACTGCTGGTATAATTGCAGGTGATTCTTCACGTCTGCGGGCATAATACCATACCATCAGTCCGATACCTGCAATAAGCATTATTACACTGAATCCTGTCCAGAGAAGTAATGCACCTGTCGGCTTGTTTGCAACCAGTTCTTCTGCAGGCCAGTTGTTGGTATAGGTTATTTCCTGTCCGGGACGTTCGGTAACACATGACCAGGAAATCCAGAAGAAAAAAGCATTTAACTGGCGCACCCGTTCCGGATCTTTTAGTGAGTTTTCGGGGATACTGTAAGCATCTCTTTCTTTATGCGAAGTCCGGGATCATTTGTAAACAAACCGCCATAATACTTGTGTTATCTGCAATGCCTCAGCCCTCAAATCAGAAACTGTCAGAATTTTAGTATCAGGATTATATGTATTTTTCCGTAGTTCCTTTGCAAAATAACTTTTAAGCTGCCTGGCTCTTCATTAAGGTTGTCAAAGGACTTGCCATCGGTTTCAATGCCAGCCTGTTCAGTATAAACAGGCTTCCCTGTGCAGCCAGTCGGCACTCCAATCGGGAGCCAGATAGGCACCATGTCCCCATACTGTTCCCATTTCCTGGCCGCCCATCGATTGCCAGACATTCTGTCCGTCTTTGATATCCTGTCCGGTGAACAATACTTTTCCATCGCGGTTACTACCTTTCGGGTATAGGAGGAGCCGCCGGTATATTTCCCTGCCATAGTATAGTAATACGGCAAATGAAATTGTCATTACGGCCATAAAGCCAAACCAGAGTTTTCGTGTTTTCATTTAAATTAATTTTTAGTTATTTATTTGAAACATGTTTGATGGTCATAAATTGAATCACTTCCTGTTTAATAAATTTAACTGCACAAATATATAAATATATTTATTAAAAGACAAAAAGGTCTTTTAGTAATTTAAAATGTTTTTTATCTTTGTATCTTAATAATAGTAATCACATGTTCAACAAAGAAACAGAATATGCCTTGCGGGGACTGGTATATATTCAGATGCAGAATTTAAAAGGCACAGGCCGGGAATGACGAAATTGCCCGGGAAATTGAAGCACCCCGCTTCTTTACTGCCAAAATACTGCAACGTATGGTCAGAATGGGATTTGTTAATGTCACTAAAAGGCAAAGGCGGGGGATTCTTTTTCGACAAGGAAAAACCCGATCTGACTATTAAAGAATTAATTACTGCCATTGAAGGGGATAAAATCATTACTGGATGCGGTTTTGGGCTAAAAAACTGCAGTACAGATAATCCCTGTCCCATGCACGAAAAATATGCTCCCATCAGAGATGCGATTGAAGATCTTGTTACATCAGAAACCATCAGCTCCCTTGCATTAAATTATTCAAAAAACATTAAAGTCATTTAAGTTGAACACTTTGAGCAGAAACTGATTGAAAAATTCAAATAATAAATGCAGGTTTTAAATTATGGGAAAAAGCTGGACTCTATTCAAAAAGCTACACAGGTGGCCCGGACTTATTATTTCATTCATACTGTTATACTATGGTGCTACCGGTATTTTGATGAATCACAGGGAATTAATTTCAGGTATTGACATTAGCCGACAATTCCTGCCCGATAATTATGAATATAAAAACTGGAATAATGCTGCATTGAAAGGGAATCTTATAATAAGCAGCGATAGTATCCTTCTGTTCGGAAATATCGGGATCTGGCTTACAGATTCGGATTTTAAAAATTTTACTTCATTTAATACGGGCTTTCCGGAAGGAAGCGATAACCGCAAAATTTCAGATGTTCTTCGGGCAATCGACGGGACTCTTTATGCAGCAACACTTTTTGGTCTTTATGGGTACGACCGGGGAGATAAAAGCTGGCATAAGTTCCGAGCTTGAGGGCGAAGAAGAACGTTTCACCGGACTCGAATGCATTGGTGATTCTCTTTTTGCTGTTAGCAGGTCATATCTGTTCAAAGGAATATCAGCGGGTATATAACAAGCTTTACCAGGATTGAGTTGCCCCCACCCCCGGGATTTGATAATAAAATTACATTGTTTGAGACAATCTGGCAAATCCACTCAGGAGAGGTTTTCGGACTCCCCGGGAAACTATATGTGGATCTGCTGGGAATTATAACCATATTTCTTACAATTACAGGGATAATTTATTTCTTTTTCCCGGGATGGATAAAAAAAAGATTACAGCGAAAAAGGGAATCGGTCAAAATAATCAGAATCAGCAGGTGGTCACTCAGGTGGCACAATAAAGTTGGGGCATGGACATTTGTCTTTTTGATATTTCTTTTCTTTACCGGAATGTTTTTGCGCCCTCCTTTGCTTATTGCTATTGGGCAGGCTGAAGTCTCCCCTTTGAAATATTCTCATCTCGATCAACCTAATCCATGGTACGATAAACTTCGGGATATAATTTATGATCCCGACAGAAAAATATTGTTGCTGTCAGCTTACGATGGGATCTATTATATGAAAACCAGGAATTAAGACCTTTTAAATTTGAAAATCAGCCACCTGTAAGTGTTATGGGGATAAATGTTTTTCAGAATTATGAAAACGGATATTACCTTATTGGCTCTTTCACTGGATTATTCTTGTGGAACCCGGAATCTTCCGATATCTACAATTATATAACAGGAGAACTATACAGGGAATCAGGCAGGGGCCGACCTGTGGGTGATTACAAAATCACCGGATTAATTAAAGATCCGGAAAATAAGCAGTACCTTATTGAATATGGCATTGGCGTTCAACCAATCCGTCACAATTCCATTTTTCCGGAAGTACCTGAAAATATATTGAGGAATCAAAGATTTCCCTTTGGAACTTTTGCCTTGAAATTCATACCGGAAGGATTTTCGAAAATCTGACAGGAAGCTTTTATATTCTTATTGTTCCATTGACAGGAATTGCCGGAATTACTGTGGTAATTAGCGGATATATTCTATGGAGAAGAAAATACAGGAAGCAAGGTTATAATAATATTTCGTAATTTGTAATAAAATTTCACAAACTCATTACCTGAAAAACGAATAAAAAAATTTAAGTTAATAATATAAATATGAGTGAGTTAATCAATAATTCAAAATTCAGGAAGGAAAAACTCAAAGAGCTTATCCTGAAACTGCATAAGGGTGAAAATCCGCAACAGGTACGTGCCGAACTTGTCAACACACTCAGCCAAATACCTTATGGTGAAGTGGTGGAGGTGGAGCAGGAACTGATAGCAGAAGGATTGCCTGAAACTGAAGTACTTAAGTTTGCGATGTGCATGGTGAAGTGCTCGATGGACATATTGACCAAAGCGGTGCAAAAGCCATCCCTGAAGGACATCCTGTTGATGTTTTTAAACAGGAAAACAAGGAACTGCGGAAAGTAGTTGAAAAAACCCAGATGCTATTCGGTACTCTGTATGCAGTTTCTGAAGAAAACTTCAGGGAACATGCACTTAAATTCAATCATGTTTTAATGAACTGATGGATGTTGACAAGCATTATAAGCGTAAGGAATATCTGTTATTTCCTTATCTGGAAAAAAATGAAATTACAGGACCTCCCAAAGTAATGTGGGGTAAACATGATGAAATTCGTGAACAGCTGAAAGGTTGCATTGAAATTCTCCGGAATGATGGACTGAAAAAATCCGATCTTGAAGATGCTCTGGAAATACTTTTTGCACCTGTATTGAAAGCCATGGCCGATATGACCAAAAAAGAAGAAGATATTCTTTTCCCAATGTGCCATGGATGTGCTTACAACCGAAGACTGGTGGCAGATACACAAGCAAACACTTGAATTTGGTTTTACCCTTTATGATCCGAAAGTTGAATGGAAACCCGAAGGATATGTCTGCCGAAAATTATGAAAACACAGGTATTCTAAATGAAAATGGTACTATACAATTGCCTTCAGGCAGTTTTACTGCCAAAGAAATAATGGCCATTTTAAATACCGTGTCCTGTTGATATGACTTTTGTGGACAAGGATGATAAAGTTAAATACTTTACCCAGGGCAGTGAACGGATTTTTGCACGCAGCCGTTCCATTATTAACCGTGATGTAAGGCTTTGCCATCCTCCGGGAAGTGTTCATATTATTGAGAAAATTCTCGATGATTTCAAATCGGGCAGAGCCTCGCATGCACCTTTCTGGATACAGATGCAGGGTAAATTCATTCATATTGAATATTTTGCTCTGCGGGATGAAAACGGCGAATATCTCGGAACACTTGAAGTATCTCAGGATCTGACCAATGCACGAAAACTTGAAGGCGAAAAAAGAATTTTATCATATACCGATAAAAAAGAATAACTATGGAAAAACTGATAATTACACCGAAAACAAAAATATACGATCTGCTGGAAGCTTATCCTGAACTGGAAGATATTCTGATTAGCTCTGCCCCGGAATTTAAAAAGCTTAAAGAATCCTGTTTTACGAAAAACAATTGCACGTATTACCAATATTGGTCAGGCAGCAATTATTGGAGGACTCAATGTGGAAGAACTGGTAAACAGGCTCGGGAAAAGGTAGGACAGGATAGTATTGAACAATTCGATGACACCGGGACAAAATATGTTACCGTTTGTCCTGAGTGGTTTAAAAAAGAAGCTGTTGTACATACGATCGATATACGTGAAATGCTGAACAGGGGTGAACAACCTGTACATGAAGTTCTGGCTGCAATAAAAAGCTAAATGAAAATGAAATTCTGGAAATTATTGCACCATTTATTCCGGCACCTTTGCTCGATAAAACGTTAAGCCTCGAATATAAGCACTGGCTGGATAAAAAAGTGAAGGGGAATACAGGGTTTATTTTAGAAAATAAATATATTTTCATTATTAAATCTTATTTGCAGGTTTTTCCCCGGGATCGAGGCATTCATGGACAAGTTTGAGGCTCTCGGCATTTTCAGCAATTATGACAAGAGTGTCGTGTGGCTCAATAACTGTTGACCCGTTTGGTGTTATAAAACTGCCTTTCCTCTTGATCAGGGCTATCAGCGCTGCCCTGTGGAAATCCGATTTCCAGGATGCGCTTCCCTGCTGCGGGACTCTTTTCATCGATCTCAATTTCAGTCAGTTCCGATTTCATTGTATCCGAAAGTTCAATATCGGGTGGGGTCCTCTGCTTTGCCTTTTCAGGAACAATAACATGAAGCCACTTTGCGAAGTATCTGAGTGTAGTTCCCTGCATCAGAACGGATGTCAGCGAAATGAAGAAGACAAGATTGAATATCATCTGTGATTTTTCAATGCCTGCAAGCAATGGGTATGTTGCGAAATACAATGGGAACAGCTCCGCGCAGGCCCACCCATGAAATAAATGAAATTGTTTTCATCTTCAGCCTGAAGTGGCATAAGGCAGGCATAAACACTGAAGGGCCTGGCAACAAACATCAGGAAAGCAGAAACAAGAAGGCCCGTTCCAAGGACAGGAACTATCTGACTGGGGAAAACAAGTAATCCCAGTGTGAGGAACAGAACGATCTGCATAAGCCATGCAAGTCCGTCAAAGACCTGCATTATGGTTTTCTTATGAATAAGATACTGATTACCAAGGTAAACAGCCGAGAGATAAATGGCCAGGAATCCATTGCCTCCAAAAAATTCGGTGATTGAAAATGTAAAGAACATCAGGGCAATTACCATTACGGGATAAAGACCCACATAATCAAGTGAAATCCTGTTGATCAATTCCTTTCCCAAGCTTTCCTGTAAGCAGACCTACTGCTGCACCTATAACCATCTGCTTCACGAATAAAGGGATTATGGTCATAAGCAGACTGCTCCCCCGATATATATAAGACCCATTACGGCAATCGTAAGGAAATAGGCCATCGGATCGTTGCTTCCGCTTTCAAGCTCAAGTGTTGCACGAATGTTCTTTTTAAACCCAAGGTTTCTTGCCCTGAGTATTGAAAAGACAGCAGCTGCATCGGTCGATGATACTA
>CAVWCO010000011.1:0-88401 GCA_963753495.1 uncultured Bacteroidales bacterium | reverse complement strand
TTGAAGCAGTTCGAAGGACAATGGAGGTATGAATTGAAAAAAGATTCTGGAGAATATTGGGATGCTAAATTATTAGGCAAAGCATTGGTATTTACAGTTTATTCCGAATATAGGGGCAAAACAAATCTTTTGTACCAGAGTAGTTTTGGTCTTGATTCAAAAACTGGAAAAATAATGGGATTTGTCCTTTTTCCAAATGCCGATTATAAAACATGGATAGGTTCGTTTGTCAAAGAAGGAACATTAGCCCTGGACATGGTAGATAATTTTAATCCTGAAAAAGTTAGCATTAATTGTGAATTCCAGTTTGATACACCAGATTTACTTACAGTTACATGCTTTAATAAAGGAGAACGCATAGGGTTAAAGAAGTTTAATCGAATAAAATGATTTGCCAAAGCTCAATAATCATATTAGACCTTGCTTATATATAAAATTTGCCAAAATGCGGATAAAAGTAACAATATTACTGGTGTTTATTATGGCTGGACTGATAAACGCTCAAAGTGTTAAAGACAAAGTCTGCCTTGAAAACACTGAAAAATTAACAATTGCATCAAAAAATGTTGCTGGAGAGAATTATGTAATTCAGGTGGGTTTGCCAATTGGTTATTCCCCCGAAAAAAAATCATATCCCGTACTTTATATATACTTGATGGAGATAAATCCTTTGGAATGACGAAGGAAATAACAGACTGGTTGATATGGAGTAATGAGATAAAGGAAATTATCTTGGTAGGCATAAGTTATGAAGAGGGATGGTGGCTAAAAAGAGCAAGAGATTATTCACATTGCGCTGATACCATAAATGTTAAGTGGGTAAAGGAGGCAGGTGGCGCAGATAACTTTCTCAAGTTTGTTAAGAACGAATTATTTCCAGTTATAAATAAAAACTACAAAACAAATCAGGATTCGATTGCAATCATGGGATTATCACTTGGTGGGATGTTAGGAACATATGTTCTGTTTACACAACCAGAATTATTTAAAGGCTACATAATCATCGCACCTTCTTTAGGCTGGAATAATAACAGCATAATTAAAATAGAAGATGAGTTTTACAAAAATCGCAAAGAATTGAACAAATTGCTTTACATGGCATATGGCTCTTTGGATAATAATAAAGTATTGGTTGTGAATCCCTCAAAAGATTTTATGCAGACGATCCAGAAGCGTAATTATACGAGTCTCAAATTTGTTCCAGAAATATTAGAGGGAGAGACTCATATTTCGGTTTATGCAACAGCACTTACTCATGGATTGAAGGCCATATTTAAGCGTTAAAGGATACTTAATAATGGAGTTGCAGGGGGAGGAATATTTTCAACTCATTTTTCGGTGAAATCACCCAATTTTCATCCAAATCCTGGCACCAAACTGGCACCAAAAAAAAAGTTACAATTTTTGAGGTTGTAACTTCTTGATTTTGAGTGGGCCCAGCTGGGATCGAACCAGCGACCCCCTGATTATGAGTCAGGTGCTCTAACCATCTGAGCTATGGGCCCGGAAAATCCTTGTTGCCAGTTGCTGAGTAATGGGTGCGGGTTGTTAATACACTTTAATTCAGCTAACAAGCAACAGGTTATTTAATCGGAATGCAATATTAACTAATTGTTGTCAATAATCCAAAACCCTCTATAAAGTTACATACCCTGACAGGCAATTCAAAACCCCAGATTGAAAATTTATTTGAAATTAGTCAGTATTTCCCTGGAATAATCCCTGTGAAATCATTGTCTATACCTTGTTGTTCGTTACTGGTTACAGGTTGAATGTTGTTTGACAAATATTTGATAGTTTCTTCATAAATTCCGTACTCTTTTGATTGAAATGCATAGTTGGTAAATAATCAGAAACAAACCAGCAACTAGCACCCGGCACCAGGCAACATTCTTTATAAAGTTGAATTAATTTCACCATAAACGCATGAACATAATAAAATTCTTCCTCTCCCTTACCATCACAATAGCTATGCTCCTTCTGATGGATCCGAGATCATTTTATGGCCTTGGTTTTCATGAATGGGCCGGTTTGATAATCGGACTGTTCTTTATCCTTCATAAGATTCTTAACTGGGGCTGGATAAAGAAAGTCTCAGTCGGTCTTTTCACCAGATGCACAGGCAGAGCCAGACTGAATTATGTACTCGATGTTATATTGCTGGCCGGGATAACCCTCATGATAATCAGTGGAATTGCCATTGCACGTACCATTGATTTTTCGTGGCTCAACCTGGGAGGCTCACGAATGTTCTGGAGAATAATGCACACCAGCTCTTCATTTATAACCCTTGCATTATTCGGAATTCACCTGGGGCTTCACTGGAACTGGGTTCTGCAGAGACTTCACTTAAAAAAGGCAAAAAATGGCAAGGAAAATTAGCTTCCTGATACTATCAGTTGTAATACTGATAATTGGGATAACTGGATTCAGTAAACTGAACTACTGGGACAGAAGCGTCAGAATATTCAGCTTTAATGCAGATGGATCATTCGAAGGAAGAACAGGAATAGGTCAGGATGGCAGAGGATTTGAAAGCAGGGAAGGAGAAGGCAGGAGAGATGGATTTGACAGATCGGAAATGCGTGATCTGCCCGACAGCCTAAGAGCAATGTCAGAATTAGGGGAAGGGCGCCGAAGCCCTGGAATGAGAGACCGGAATATCCCTGATAGTATAAGACAGCAGTTTGGTCCGGGAAATGGCGACCGAAGGGTACATGGCACTTCTGAGGGAGTAGTGAGGCCTGGTGAAGGCCGGGGAAGAGGGGAATTCCCGGGAGGTAAAAAAATTAACCTCAGGAACGTGAAATGGTTCCTGGCTGTATTTGCATCATTGACTGTTCTGGCAATTTATATTGACATGATATTTGGACTTATTCGAAGGAGAAAAGGACAGAAATCTGAAAACTGCATATAGATCGATATCTTACACCATCGGCCAGGCGAGTCTACTGACCATCCTGGTCCTGAACCTCTGATTAAAACTAATTTCAATCATCCTTTCTGAGGTATTGCATCAGTATATTGACTGCTTCGTCCATATCGTGGCCGAAAGCAAGGATGCCTGCCCTGTCGCCCGCCATCACTATTATCCTCTTCTCAATTACATCCGATTCGTTGAACAGCCTGAAAATATCCTTTGCCAGCCCGGTTGTTCCGTAATCCATCGAAGGATTTGTTGTGGGCACTTTATAAATCAGCTCATTCCAGAGATCGATGCTGTGAACATGTATAACGGCATTTGCTCCCCGGATCGGCAAGATAAATTGCAGCATGGGTCAGCGATTCCGATGAAGCTTTAAGCGGTCCGGTACACTGAACCGCATTATCATCAATATTAAATGAATTGACTTTCACATAATGTCCGGGTTCAAGCTCAGGGATCTCTCCAGTTGCATGAACCTGTGATTACAAACTGGTTTCCTCCCCTTATCCTCATGCTTATATTTCCAAAGCCGACACCATTTTCATACGCCCCGATAAGGTCCATGTTATAAAGAACCTCCCTCCAGTAATTGATAATCTCATATTGTTCATCGGAGATAACAGGCCCTGACTGGCTCCAGTGGCAATTGAATTTTACTACCCCTTCCATTTTAATTTATTTTATCGGAAAATAATTTCTTTATACTCTTTTCATCAGCCTTGCAGACTCCCTTTTCGGTTATCAGTCCGGTTACAAGTCTTGCAGGTGTAATATCAAATCCCCAGTTTCCTGCCTTTGCATCATCCGGGCATATCCTGACAGATTTAATCTCCCCGCCGGTAAAGCCGGTAACTGAGGTAACCTCTTCCTGATCCCGTTCCTCAACAACAATTTCGCTATGACCGTCGTTCAGGCTGAAATCAATTGATGTTGACGGCATCAGGGAATAGAAGGGGATATTATTATCAAATGCTGCAAGCGCTTTAAGGTATGTCCCGATCTTGTTGGCAATATCTCCATTTTTTGTTGCCCGGTCGCATCCGACGAATACAAGATCGACCATTCCATTTTGCATAAGATGCCCTCCGGCATTGTCGGTTATCAGAGTATAAGGAACGCCCTGTTTCCCAAGCTCCCAGGCAGTGAGCCTGGCCCCCTGGTTCTTCGGACGCGTTTCATCAACCCATATATGCACAGGAATGCCTTTTTCATGGGCAAAATATACCGGGGCTGTAACTGTTCCATAATCAATGCAGGCAAGCCATCCTGCATTGCAGTGGGTGAGAATATTAACAGGGCTTCCGTTCTTCTTTTCACTTATCTCCCTTATTATTTTCAATCCATATTCACCGATCTTCCTGCAGTTCTCTTTTTCCTTACTGCATATTTCCAGGGCACTCTCAAGGGCTGTTTCTGAAAGTACTTCAGGATCAGTCAGTCCTGCCAGCTTTTTCATCACATAATTTACGGCCCATGACAGATTAACAGCAGTCGGGCGGCATGAAATAAGATATCCTGCAGCATTGCTGAGATGGCTGTTTATGTTGGTGTTGTGAGTGATCTCAAGTGTTGCAAGGTACATTCCGAAAGCACCTGCAGCCCCGATCAGAGGGGCTCCCCTTACCGTCATGTCCCTGATTGCATTATATACATCTTCAACCGAACGAAGCTCTTTTGTCTCAAAGAAAAAGGGGAGTTTCTGCTGGTCAATGACCCTGATAATACTGTTGTCATTTTCGTCGAGCCAGATACTTTGATACTGTTTTCCGTCAATAAGCATTAATGTAATTCTTTCTGCAGGAATAAATGAGTACCAAATTTACAAAAATACCGGATCTTATATATTGCGGATTGCGGATTTGTGATTTCGGATTGATGATTTCGGAATTCAGATCCGCAATCATATAATTCGAATAATCGACCGTTTTCCTCGAAAATTTTGATAAGACTTTAATAAGTTTTAAATTTGCATCTGTTAAGAATTCATATTGTAAGTAATTACTATATGGTTAATAAAGAAGAATATAGAAAGAAAATTATTATCTCATCCGGACAGATTTTCAGCCGTTACGGCTTTAAGAAAACCACCATGGATGAGATAGCCAAAGCTCTTAAAATTGGTAAAAGTTCAGTCTATTACTATTTTAAAAGCAAGGAGGAGATATTTGAAGCAGTGGTGCTTTATGAAGCCAATATACTTAGAAATGAGCTTACTACAGCTATCAAATCGGTTGAATCGCCTGTCGATAAAATGAAAAATTATGTTTTTGTCAGGATGAAAGCGTTCGAAAAACTATCAAATTACTATAATGCGATCTTTGATAAAAATCTTGATCATTTTGATTTTATAGAAGCAATACGCGAAAAATATGACCGGGAGGAACTGGCTATTCTTCGACTCATTTTATACCATGGGGCAAGGAAAAAAGTATTCAACGTCACCAACAGTGAATATACTGCCTTTGCAGTTCAGACAGCTCTCAAAGGACTTGAAGTCCCGCTTTTCTGGAAGAAAAGGGAGATTAATATTGAAGAGAGACTTAACGGAATCCTGGAAGTACTTTTCAACGGGATCCTGAAGAAGTAATGTACTTGATATATATTTATTTCCCGCAGATTTTCGCAGATCATTCTGCAGTTTCTGCAGATCAACCCTTTAGACCTGCCTTCAGCCCTAGCCTTTCCTTTTTATTACTGCTCTTTTCTTCTGTTTAAGGCTGATATATAGCCAGATAAATCCGGCAATTACAAAGGGGATGCTGAGAAGCTGACCCATATTCAGCTTCATTCCCGATTCAAATGCAACCTGATCTTCCTTCAGGAATTCAATAAAGAACCTGAAAGTGAATATCAGTATCAGTGTCAGGCTTATAAGAAGACCCTGAATATATTCCCCCTTCTTTCGCCAGTATATCCTGTAAAGCACGATAAAGATAAACAGGTAGGAAAGCGCTTCATAGATCTGAGTCGGATGTTTCGGAGCTGTCTCCCCGTTCCTCAGAAATACAAATCCCCATGGTACTGTTGTTTCGACACCATAGATCTCCGAATTCATCAGGTTCCCCATCCTGATAAAAAAGCCTGAAAGGGCAACGACGATGGCAACACGGTCGATCACCCAGGTATAGTCTTTCTTTTCTTTTCTTACAAAGAGCCATAAAGCTATCAGGATGCCGATTGAAGCTCCATGACTGGCAAGGCCGCCATGCCATATTTTCAGGATTTCAAACGGATGACTGAGATAATATCCGGGTTCATAAAAGAGGCAATGACCAAGTCGTGCACCTATGATAACACCAATTGCCACATAGACTGTCAGCCGGTCAAGAACAGACTCGGCAAGATTTTCATTTTTAAAGACCCTGCTCAGAATTATATAACCAAACAGGAATGATGAAGCAAACAAAAGGCCATACCATCTTACTGCAAATGAGCCTATACGGAAAATCTCGGGATTAACATCCCACGGAATAACAAGTAAGGTGCATAATCAGAAATATATTAATGGGTAAAGGTAGAAAATATTAATATATTCCTTTAAACTTCACATTTGTATTTACGATCACTTTCGGCATCAGAATGTTCTTTAAAAAAATGTATGTTTGTAATTCCGAATCAAATATTGATGAAAAAAAGCGCCATCCGTAAGTTTTTGATCATAATTCAGACCGGGATTCTGATATTTGGATGTGCCAGGACCAGTGTCCCTACAGGCGGGCCAAAAGATAAAGAAATACCTGTTATCCTGAAGAGCGTTCCTGAAAACGGGGCAAAAAATTTCAGGGGAAATGAGATAATCGTCAGCTTTGATGAGTACGTGGCTCTGGATCAGATAACCGAGAAATTCATGGTATCACCGCCAATGAAAAAGAGACCGGATATATTTACAAAAGGCAAAAGCATCCGTATCGGATTTGAAAATGAGCTGAGAGACAGCACAACCTATACTTTTTATTTTCAGGATGCCATAAGGGATCTCAACGAAGGGAATGCAATTAATAATTATCAGTTTGTATTTTCGACAGGACCTTTTATTGATTCACTTTCTGTTACAGGGAATGTCTATTCGGCACCGGATCTCGATCCCCCGGAAAATGCCCTTGTGCTTCTCTACAATCAGCCTGATGACTCTTCTGTGGTAAAGCAGTTACCGGACTATATTACAAGGGCTGAAAAGAACGGGGAATTCCGTATTGATAATGTCCGCACAGGCACATACAGGCTCTATGCACTTGTTGATGCCGATAACAGTAAGAATTATAACAGCAGGGATGAGTTTTTTGCCTTTTATTCTGAGCCTGTTACCGTCACACCCGAAAAAAATTATCTTCCTGTAATAAAAGACACTGTAGTAGTAAAACCGGTCGAAGGCAAAGTGCCTTTCAAGCCTCCGCTCAGGGGAGAATATCCCCTGGTTCTGTTCCAGGCTGAGAGAAGATTACATTACCTGACATCGTCTTCCAGAAAATCGTCATATCAGCTGATTTATACTCTGTCTCTTCCTCCTGATTCACTGGAATTTGATTTTTCAATTCCGGGAGCTCCCTCCGGATCATATTTTCTTGAAAAGACAAGGGACCACGACACAATAACGGTATGGCTTACCGACAGCACTGTATATAACCGTTCGCAGATTGAAACAATTGTACAGTACCCGTTTACTGACACACTTGGAATCACAGGCCTGAAAGCAGATACTATCGACATGAGATATATTGTCCCCAGGGCTCCCAGATCGAGGATTGCCAGACGTGTTCCCTATAAAGTCGAGGGTGGTATTTCAGGGCAGGTAAGGCCTGACAGGCAGATCATTTTAACGGCATCAGCTCCGTTTTTACCCCCCGACACCTCAAAAATTCTGCTTTACGAGATGCTTAAGGAAGAAAAAATCAGGCACCCCTTTAAGCTTATTAAGGATACCACTAACTCCTGCAGATATTTTGTTGAATCCGACTTTAAACCGGGAAAGAACTACCTGTTTATTGCAGATTCTGCCGCATTCCGGAGTATCTATGGTGAATATTCCGATTCGACAGGAAACAGATTCTCTGTCAGGACCCAGGAATCTTTCGGAAAACTGATACTTGATATCAAGGGCTACGAAGGAAACAGGATCATTCAGCTTCTCGATAATTCGGAAAGACTGGTCAGGCAGACACTGGTAACTAAAAACGGGAAACTTGAATATCCCCTGCTTGAAAAAGGTCCCTACAGATTACGGGCAATATTTGACCTGAATAATGATGGCAAATGGACAACCGGGGATTTCGATACCCACAGGCAGCCCGAACCTGTTTTATATTACCCTGAAGAATTTGAAATAAAGGAAAACTGGGAAATAATACAGCCATGGGAGATGGAAATGAAAAATTCAAAAGAACCAAAACTGCAGAAAATAAAAACGGGCACAAGATAATTCAGCAGTAATTAACCTAAGTTGCTAGTTACTGGGTGCTTGTTGCTAGTTGTTTGAGAATGAACATTATAAATTTTTAAGTATTTTTTGAAAGATGTTGAAAATATTACATATTTACATATTAATCAGAAATTTAACCAGCAACCAGAAACAAGCAACTAGCAACTTGAGTTAATTAGTTGAAACATATTAAAACCTGTATATTTTTGAATAGTAAAAAGAAGCCCTCAGGAAATCCGGGCAATAAACAACAATATATTAATAATTAAAAATTTACAAAAAATGGAAAAAGTAGTCAGTGGTGTTGATATCGGCGGAACAAACACCGTATTTGGTATTGTAGACAAAAATGGCAAAGTATTAGCAGAGGATAATCTGAAAACAACCGATTATCCTGAAGTAAAGGATTTTGTGAAAGCTTTGAGCTCAGGTATCAGGAAACTTATGGCAGGCCTTAAAAATGCTGAGCTGACCGGTGTCGGAATAGGAGCTCCTGATGCCAACTTCCACAGGGGAACAATAGAGCATGCACCCAATCTGGCATGGAAAGGGATTGTCCCTCTTGCTGAACTTGTAAAAAGTGAAATCGGGGTGCCGGTTGTTGTCACAAATGATGCAAATGCAGCCGCAATGGGAGAGATGATATTCGGGGGAGCAAAGAATATGAAGGATTTTATCGTACTAACACTTGGCACAGGTCTTGGCAGCGGAATAGTCATTGACGGGAAAATGGTTTACGGACATACAGGTTTTGCAGGAGAAGTAGGACACATGACGGTTGTTCCAAACGGCAGAGTATGCGGTTGCCAACGTAAAGGCTGCCTTGAAGCTTATGCATCTGCGTCGGGTTTGGTACGTACAGTATCAGAATTGATAGGTGAAATGAGGGAGGACAGCATATTAAGAGATGTCCCGCCATCTAAACTTACAGCAAAAGGAATTGCTGAAGCTGCCGGGAAAGGAGATCCTATAGCTGTAAAGGCAATGGATTATACTGCCGATAAGCTTGCGCAGGGAATTGTCAATTCAATAGTATTTTCAAGTCCTGAAGCAATATTCCTGTTTGGTGGGCTTGCACAGGCCGGAGAAGCGATTTTTGCTCCTGTAAGGAAATACCTTCAGAAGTACAATTATATACTATTTAAGGACACAGTTAAAATTCTCCCGTCAGGTATTTCTGAAACTAACGGAGCCGTTCTTGGAGCTGCTGCCCTTATACTGAACGAACTATCGTAAAAGAGTCAGTGGGTACCGATACTGTTTGAGAGAGATTTTATTCTGCTTTTTGTTTCTTATGCGATGAATTAAAATGAGCCATCCTGTAAAAACGCTGGAAGTCATGAAGCTTGATTTCGAAACGGATTATCCGGGTCTGGATGAAATTTCAGAAAGACTTGATAATCAGAATAGAAAGAATCAGGTCGATATATTAAACTGGAAGGATTTTAACTATAAGCCGGAAGTGGAATTTGCAATTGCTTATACCGGCAGCGAAATCCTTCTTAAGTACTATGTTACAGAGAATTGGTTTAAGGCTGAAAAAACGGAATCAAACCAGATGGTATGTGAGGATTCCTGTGTGGAATTTTTTGTCTCTCCTGCTGATGACAGGATATACTATAACCTCGAGTTCAACGGTATCGGAACCTGCCTGCTGGGGTCAGGAACCGGGAGGGAGGATAGCACCAGGGCCGATCCGGAAATCATTTCCACGATCAGGCGTAAGACATCGGTTGGCGAAAAAATTGTAAGCGAAAGGGATGGGGCATTTTCCTGGACAATTACGATGGCAATCCCTTTAACTGTCTTTTTTCACCATGAATTAACAGAATTAAAAGGGAAAGTTTTCAGGGCAAATTTTTACAAATGCGGAGATAAGCTTGCTGTGCCGCACTACGTGACCTGGAATCCTGTTGGTACTGTTACCCCGGATTATCACCGGCCTGAATACTTTGGATTACTGAAATTTGTTTGATCTGAGTGGTTGATCATGCACTCTTATTGGTACTTTTGGTAGAAGTTTCCTTAAACAGATGAGACATAAATTTAACAAAGTCGCATTGTCGGTACATGCACATCCGGATGATGCGGAAGCCTGGAATGCCGGAACCCTTAAGCTACTGAAAGATAAAGGGTATAAAATAGTGATTGCCACCATGACCGGAGGTGACCTTGGAGGCTGTAACATGAACATGCAGGAGACTGCCATTGTCCGTTATGACGAAGCTAAAAAAGCCGCATCTGTCCTCGATGCCGACTATTACACCCTGGGAGGAACCGACGGCTTTCTTTTTGATACAAGGGAACTGAGATTGAAAGTAATATCGCTGATCAGGAAGATTAAAGCAGGCGTTATTTTTACACACCTTCCATCAGATTATCATTCAGATCACAGGACCACTGCCAATATTGTAGAAATAGCCGCTATGGTTTCTTCTCTTGATAATGTCCCTGTAAGTGAAAAACCTGTTTCCATAACCCCGTTGCTTTACCATTCTTCGCCGCTGACACTTACAGATCCTCTGGGTTCCCAAATAATGCCTCCCCATTTTTACATCGATGTGACCTCTGTTATTGAAACCAAGAGAAAAATGCTGGGCTATCATGCTTCTCAGATTGATCTCATGAAGCACATGCATAAAATGGATGATTTCTTCGGTTATGTTCTCGAAGGTAACAGGGACTATGGCAAGATGGTGGGAGTTGAATATGCTGAAGTTTACTGGCAGCATCTCGGGGGCGGCTTCCAGAAAGATCCTCAGGTGCAAAATGATCTTGCGGAGTTTCTGGTTAAACCGGTTTAATAATTAAAAAAACAAAAAATGGCAAAAAAACAGTTAGTAGTAGGAATAGACATCGGCGGAACAAATACTGTTTTTGGTTTTGTTGACCGTGAAGGCAATATCCTTGCCGAGGACAGAATAAAAACAGCACATTATGAAAAGATTGAAGAATATGTGGCTGCGCTGTACGAAAAGATAATGGTGACACAGCTGAAAATAAAGGATGAAAATGAAATAATCGGTTTCGGCATCGGAGCTCCGATGGGTAATATTAATAAAGGGACTATTGAATATCCGGCCAATCTGCCATGGAAAGGAATTATTCCACTTGCAGATGTTTTTAAGGTGCACACTAACCTTCCGGTAAGCGTGACAAATGATGCCAATGCAGCTGCCGTAGGAGAGATGATATACGGCGGAGCAAAAAATATGAAGAATTTTGTCGTTATAACATTGGGTACAGGTCTGGGCAGCGGCTTTGTGATTGATGGTAAATTATTGTATGGCCATGATGGTTTTGCCGGAGAGCTTGGGCATACTGCCATACGTCCCGGACCTTCAAACCGTGAGTGCGACTGCGGCAGGAAAGGATGTCTTGAGACTTATGTATCAGCCACAGGTCTTAAAAGGACTCTTCTGAAAATAATGGCCGACAGCATTCAGCCCAGCGAATTGCGCAAATATAGTTTTAATGAACTGGATGCCGAATTAATTCACGAAGCGGCAAAAAGAGGAGATATTCTTGCCAAAAGAGCCTTTGAACATACTGGCAAAATGCTTGGATTCAAACTTGCAGATGTAGTGGCTCATACAAATCCTGAAGCTATATTCCTTTTTGGAGGTCTGGCTCTGGCAAAAGAACTTATATTTGAACCTGCAAGGGAGTTTATGGAAGAGAATCTGCTTCATATATATAAAGGGAAAGTAAAATTACTTCCATCGGAACTCAGTACCCAGAATGCTGCAGTTTTAGGAGCAAGCTCCTTAATCTGGACACTGAAGGAATCAGTGATCAGGATATAAATACCCGGTGATATGGCAAATTTCAGTCAAATATTAAATCATATTCTTGGGATTATCTTTATTATCATAATTTTTTCGGTAGCATATGCATACCTGAAGCCTCATCAGCTGCACAAGCGGAGGCTTTTTTCGACGCTGGTACTAAAGCTCAGTTATCTATTTTATATTCTTGTACTGTGTATAATAGTCTACCTTTCATCGCTGGTGAAAGGGGGTCTTGATAAAGTTTTTTTACGGGATAGAGTTTTTTGCATTCCTTATTGTTCTGTTTGCCCCTACAATAGGCATTTTTGCAAGAAAACTGGGTTATTTCAGTAAAAAGAGGGAAGGGTATAATTACTTTTTTACCGTTGTAAACCTGTTGTCGGTGATCGCGATCCTTTTGATGTACTTTATTTAAAAGAAATAGCTTTCTTTATAATTATATTCAAAGATAAACTTGTTTAAACTAAAAACCTGAATCTATGATCAAGGAACGGTTAATCGGTTATATCGAACAGAGTATCAGACAAAACTGGGAAATAGAAGCTTTGTCGAATTACAAGGAAAAGGGATTTTCATACAAGGAAATTGCTGAAAAGATCCTGAAGTTTCACATCTTTTTCAAAGATGCAGGGGTTAAAGAGGGAGATAAAATTGCCCTTGTCGGACGCAACTCGGCAAACTGGTGTGTTGTTTACCTTGCCACTGTAACGTATGGAGCTGTTATTGTTCCGATCCTTCCGGATTTTAAGCCTGAAGACCTTACGAATCTTATTAACCACTCCGATGCGACCATTTTAATTGTCGATGATAAGATCCTTGAAACTCTTGACAACAAAAAGTTACCGGCCATAACTGCAACGGTATCCCTCGATGATTTTTCCCTGGCCTCATCGGTTAAGCCTCAATTGAAAAAAAGTTACCCTTGCTTTAGAGAGTAAATTTATCCAGACTTATCCTGACCTTAGAAAGGAAGACATAAAATTCTCTGATATTTCAAACGATGCGCTTGCAGTTATAAGCTATACAGGAGGAACTACAGGTTTTTCAAAAGGGGTGATGATATCACACAACAGCCTCGCTGCCAATATCAGGTTTGCACAAACTCATATGCCGCTAAAACCAGGCGATCCGGTTGTATCATTTCTTCCGCTTGCTCATACATACGGGTGTGCATTTGAATTCCTTTTCCCGTTTACCTTCGGATGCCATATTACAATTCTTTCAAAAACTCCATCCCCTCAGATAATTGTCCAGGCATTCAAGGAAATAAAGCCACGCCTGATACTGTCTGTTCCACTTGTGATAGAAAAAATATTCAAAAAGCAATTATTGCCGGTGATCAGTAAACCTCATATGAAAATTCTGCTGGCTATACCCGGGATAAATAAAATTCTTCATAAAAAAATCAGGGAAAAACTGACTGAAACATTCGGAGGAAGATTTCATGAGATCGTTATCGGAGGCGCAGCGTTTAACCCTGAGGCTGAGAGATTCTTCAGGAAAATAGGATTCAGATTTACAGTTGGTTACGGGATGACGGAATGCGGGCCTCTGATCAGCTATACTTCGTGGGATACCACAAAGCTTGGCGGATCAGGGAAGCCTGTTGATACTCTTGAGGTTACTATCGATTCCGATGATCCAGGAGAAAAAGATGGGAGAGATAATACTCAGGGGCGAAAATGTAATGCTTGGATACTATAAAAATGAGAAAGCTACCAGGGAGATAATCGATGAAAATGGCTGGATGCATACAGGCGACCTTGGAGTTATTGATAAGGAAAAAAATATTTTCATCAAAGGGAGAAGCAAAAGCATGCTTCTTGGACCTTCAGGAAAAAATATTTTCCCCGAAGAAATTGAAGCGGTCATTAATAATATGAAATATATAGCAGAATCGCTTGTAATCTCAGAGGACAATAAGCTCGTAGCGCTTATCTATCCCGATTTTGAAATGATGAAAAAGGACAACATTTCAGAAGATCAGCTTCAGCCAATTCTCGATGAAACAAGAAAGTCAGTGAATGAACGGGTGCCTGAGTTTATGGCAGTACACAAGTTCAGAATTCATCCTGAAGAGTTTGCTAAAACACCGAAGAGAAGTATAAAAAGATTTTTGTATACTAAAGAATAGCCTCCCGTCGGGGAGTGTCTGAAAAGTCCTTTTTAACCGCAAAGTGATGCAATATGTGCAAAGCATATGAGAGTTAAATCGATTATTTTTAATTACAAAGTCACACTGAGAGTTCAAAGCCTAAGGCGACACTTGGGTAGGACTTCATGAATTTCAACTTTTTTAGAGCAGCTCTGCTAAATCATCGTTTCTATGAATCTGTATGCACTTATTGTGGCAGGAGGAGCCGGGACAAGAATGGGAACCGATATCCCTAAGCAGTTCCTTGAACTTGCAGGCAAGCCGGTTTTAATGCATTCAATTGAACGTTTCAGGAGCATTTGATAATACAATCGGAATAATTGTCGTCATACCCGAAAACCAGTTTGTATTATGGGAAAACCTCAGGGAAAAACATTCATTTTCAGTTTCTCATACCCTTGTTAAAGGGGGTTCTTCAAGATTCTTTTCGGTTAAGAACGGACTTCAGGAAGTGGAAGATAATGCCATTGTCGCAATTCACGACGGAGTAAGGCCGTCTGGTAAGCACAAATACAATAATAAGATGTTTCAGGGCGGCAGAGGAATTCGGAAATGCAATCCCGGTTATCAATCTGTCCGACTCGGTAAGAATGATCACCGAAAAGGGGAACATCCCGGTTAACAGACACTCTTTAAGAATTATACAAACACCACAGGTGTTTAATGCACGGATAATAAAAAAAGCATATCTCCAGGATTTCAGCCCTGAAATTACTGACGATGCTATGCTTCTTGAAAAAACAGGCGAAATGATACATCTTGTGGAGGGGAACAGGGAAAATATCAAAATTACAAATCCGGAAGATCTGGTGATAGCAGGGGCACTTATCAACACAATTTTCTGACTTTCGCCTTAATTTGTATCTTGCAGCGAATTTATAATTCCTGTAGTATGAAAGTCAGGTATCTGATATTCTTCTTTCTATTGACTCTTTTTTCGGGATGTGCCGAATTGCTTAATGTTCTTCAGTCGCCGGCCGGAGTCCCTCTCACTGAAGATGAGGTTATAAGCGGGCTTAAGGAAGCCCTGTCTCTTGGAGCAAAAACATCGGCCGAAAAACTCTCCATGGAAAACGGATATTACGGCGATGCGGCAATCAGGATCCTCCTTCCCGACGAAGCAAAGATCATAATGGACAATATCTCAAAAATTCCCGGAGGAGAGCAGCTTATGGAAGATGTTATTCTCAGGATCAACCGTGCGGCGGAAGATGCTGCGAAGGAAGTGGCTCCGATCTTTGTTAACAGTATAACCCAAATGACAATAGGCGATGCCTTCAATATCCTGAAAGGAGCTGACAATGCTGCAACATCTTACCTGAGAGCCCAAACATACGACGAATTATATTCTTTATACAAGCCGAAAATAGAGAACTCGACTGAAAAAAAGATTGTCGGGAATATTTCCACCAAAGATTCCTGGAACACGCTAACGGGCAAATGGAACACCGTTGCAAATTCTGTTGCCGGAAAGCTGGCCGGACTGAAATCCGTTAACACCGATCTGGATGATTTTCTTACCGCAAAAGCTCTCGACGGCATGTTTTCAAAGGTTGAAATTGAAGAACTTAAGATCAGGAAAGAAATTTCGGCAAGAGTCACTCCGTTATTAAAGCGTGTGTTTGGCTCACTCGATAATAAGTAAATGAAATTGAATTTCAGGAGAAATGTTTGAACGGAGTATTATAAAGCATAAGGACCTCGAAGTGAAAGTATCTGATCATGCAAATGAGGCGATGCTGGAAATTCTTAATAATACGGTTCAGGGATCCGAAGGAGGCCTGCGGTTTCAGCTTAAGAATATCCCTGCGAGGATTGCAGCTTATAAGGATCAGATAAGATTTGTATCCCTTTACATGAAGAACAAAGTAACAGGGACGGTAGGATCTTGTTACAGGATTACTGGCCAGGGAAATCTCAGATATCCATCCTCTTATCTGAGATATCTCGCTATTTCATTCGGTTTACCAGTCGGATATTTCCTGGAAAAGAAGAACAGAGAGAAGTTGCCAAAACTGAAAAAGAAGATACATTCAAGCAGAAGACTCTTGAAATTTTCAGCAAGCCTCATCTGCTTGATCTGAATCAGGTAGGAGAAAATGACAGGCATATTATGTATGCTTTTATCGAAAGCATGAATGAAAGGTCAAAAAACATGGTAAGCCAGGCAGGATATGAATATATAAGGTCTTTTCTGACAGTTGCATTCAGCAGGTTCTCTCCGGTATCCGACAACAGGGTATCAAAAATCACATCGCAGGAGGAAAAGAAAGAAAATGGAATCCCTTCTTCTTGAATATTACCGCGATTATTCTTTCTTCAGTACCGATTATGCATTCTTTGGAGATAATTATTATGTTCTGAAAGAGGGAGATGAAATCATTGCTGGTGTAAATGCCATTCCTTCGTCACTATAAAATTTACGATATGCCCGGGGTATGGGGATGGATATATATGAATATACTTCCCAGGGCACCGTATTTTAAAAGGCTGTTTCATCCCGACGAATTCAGGCACCTTGTATTTGATGCCATTTATTGCAGGAAAGGGAGAGAAGATGCAATTGCTGCTCTTTTTGAATCGGCATGCGCATTGCAGGGCTATCATACAGGGATCACCTGGCTTGACGATCGCAGTGAGCTGTATGACAAACTGCGGTCAGGGGTTAAAATGGGGGCACTTAACAGGATGCTTAATGCAAAACCTGGATTGGTCTATACGCGCTTTATCAATCTGACCGACCAGGAGAAAGGAATATTTCTATGATGCCCCGGCGTATATTTCCGGATTTGACTTTTCGTAGAGATAAGTGGGTTTTCCTCTCTAAAAACAGTTATGGGTAATGAAGGCAGCATTTTAACAAAAGCATAAATTCCCTTTACGTGTTTAGGAGGTTTCCAAGGATTGAGCCTGCTTCTTTTCCCCTGTTCCTGCCGATAGGCGATAATGCCCTTATAAGCTTCCGTATAGGCATTGACTGAAGCCAGACTCTCCCTGTTCCATGTATGGTTGCCAGGAAAAGACCCTCTCCTCCGAAAACCATCGATTTAAGGCTGCCCGTTGTTTCAATATCGAAATCAAGCGATGGTTCATAAGCTACAATACATCCTGTATCGATACGGAGTGTTTCATTATTCAGCTGCCTTTCAATCACGGTACCTCCGGCATGAATAAAAGCTCTCCCGTCACCTTCGATTTTCTGAAGGATAAATCCCTCTCCCCCAAGAAGACCTGATCCGATCTTTTTGTTAAGGGTAATGGAAAGTTTTGTGCCGAATGCTGCGCAGAGAAAACCATCTTTCTGGACAGTCAGACTATTTCTTACCTGGTTCAGGTCGATGGGGATGATAGTACCCGGATAAGGTGCGGCAAATGCGACCCTGCTTTTACCATTTGCTTTGTTTGTGAAATGGGTAATAAACAGTGATTCACCAGTTATCAGCCTCGACCCGGCTGAAAGCAGAGTTCCGAATAAGCCCTGGTTTGGTGTGGAACCATCGCCCATCTTAACCTCGAAGCTGATTCCCTGTTCCATGTAGACCATGGTTCCTGCTTCAGCAATAACTGTTTCGCCCGGATCGAGTTCAATTTCCACGAATTGAATATCGTCTCCGAAAATCTTAAAATCAATTTCATGCGATACCATAACGAGCCTTTTAATGGTTAAATAATTATATGATACCGAAGTTATGATTAAAAACTGATATCAATAAATAGAAATATAATATTATTTTTGATGCGATAACGGGACGTTAGTTCAGTTGGTTCAGAAGCTTACTTGACAGGCAAGAGGTCACTGGTTCGACTCCAGTACGCCCCACTGCACCCTCCGAAGCTTCAGCGAAGGACGGGCTTTTATCTTATTGATAGACCCTTATATAATCCACGATCATATTCTGCGGAAAAACAGTGGTCTGGTCAGGAGGACCCGGCCAGTTGCCGCCTACTGCCACATTAAAAATAAAGTACTGCGGAAGGTCAAAAGGAAATGATGACAATTTCTCCTCGTGTCAGATAAAAGAATTGTTGGTTGTCAACAAGCCAGATCAGTTTATTTGGAGTCCAGATGAGACTGAAAATATGAAATCCGGAACTGAACTTACCGGAGTTAAGCGCAAAAGTATTGGTTCTGCTGGCATGGCCTTTTGATTCAAAATGAACAGCTCCGTGAATAACAGAAGGTTCCTGTCCAAGCAGTTCCATAATGTCGATTTCTCCGCATAGCGGCCATCCTGTCTAAGAAATAATTAGCTCCCAACATCCATAATGCCGGCCATAGCCCCTGTCCTTCAGGAAGCTTTGCACGGATATCAACCCTGCCATATGTGAATTCTCTTTTGCCATAAGTATTTATTCTTCCCGAGGTATAATTTGTTCCGGATGGGTTAAGTGCTGTGATATGCAGGTATCCGGTATCGATATGCACATTATTTTCTGAATTGGTATAATTCTGAAGTTCATTATTGCCCCAGCCGCTACTACCTGTTTCGTAGTTCCAGACCGTTGTATTAAGGACAAATGTTTCAAATTCTTCCACCCAGGCCAGATTTTTAAAATTAACATTTATGATTCTTATCGTAATCGTTGACCTCGTGAGATTACCATTTACCGGATTATTGAATTCTAAATTGAAATAGACATCTTTTTTGCCGGCAGTGTCAGAAAGGATATTGAGCCTTATTTCTTTAGAAAGGTCGCCAGGCTGAAAAGTCAGATTTCCAGACGTTATTCCAACGTAATGCTTATCTGCAATTGCCGTACTGTCGACAGTAACATAATCGACGGTTACAGTTTTATCACTTTCCATTGAAAGATACACCGGCACGGTTATGTATCCATCCGGATCATCTTCAGCAGCAGGAATTATAGTTTCGCTGAACAGAAATTGCGGAGTTGCTGAATCTCCCTGATCTTTGCAGGAACTTAACATGACAAAAAGCAAAATGAAGGTCAGAATATTATTCAGGTTGATTTTCATAAACGATTTATTGATTTTTAAATAATCAGGCTAATGTACTGCAGTTTTTATTAAAATAAAATTATTGGATTTAAAGAGGCTGTTAAATGCCCTTGATAATTCAAGCGTGAATTTTAGAAGCTATCTGTTAAACAGGATGTTATATATTTACTACAAGCTTTTGAGCAAAATATGTCAGTTCTCCCGATCCCATCTGTACAATGTATATACCCTGCTTGAAGTCAATAGGAACCTGAAAATCTCTGATCTCAGGATCCAGCTCATCTTCAAAAACTACTTTACCTGTGAGGTTGACAATTCTTATAAAATCAGGCTTCAGATTCATATCTTCGATTCTGACATTTACCAGATCACTTGCCGGATTAGGATATAGCTTCACAGGCTGTTCTTCATAGCTGCCCGGATTGCGGTATGAATAGCCGAAAATTTTAAATTCAGAAATATAATTCCATGTGTCGGCTGAATTTGAATGTCCTATAAGTTTGACATATTTGAATTCCAGAGAAGATTTCGATTCCGGGAAATCAAAGACATGCAGGTCTCCCGAAAAACCACAGGATGCTGATTTTGTAAGTATTGGTTCCCAGGTCTCCCTGTCTGTTGATCCCAGGATATCAAAGAAGGATACTTTTTTCTGTCCCGGCTGAAAAGCAACCTTGACATGCTGTATATTAAATAATTTTTTGAGTTCCAGAATGAGCCACTGTTCATCCCCATTGGCCGACCACATTGTTCCAATATTACCGTCAATTATATTGTATGGGTAATATGGAGCCTGAAAACTGCTTGCTTCGATTTTGACAACATCTGCAAATTCAAGTTCAGGCTTATATGGATGGATTTCGACAGGAATTGTTTTTGACTGAGTTGTTTTTCCGTCACTTATCCTGAGTGTAAATTCTACAATCTGGGGTGTATTAACTACCGGACTGAGGAATTTGACCTTTGCAGTGTTTGTTGACGAGACCGCGATATTTGCAGGTACTACCCATGTATAAGAGAGATTGTCATTATTTACATCATAACTTCCTGATGCATCCAATTCACCTACGAAACCGGATAAATTATCAGGCGGATAGTTAACCACGACTACAGGCGGAGAATTGACCACAACAGGAGGAGTAACAACAGGAGGAGGAGTGACAACAGGAGGAGGTGTAACAACAGGAGGAGGAGTAACAACTGGAGGAGGACTTACATAGGCAACTTTGTTTGTCACAGGCTGATTACTGACAGAAACAGCCTGTCCTCCTGCAGGAGTTTGAATCGGACTGGCAGAAGGCTTTGTGTATCCTACGGTAACCACATCCCCATATTTGACAGGACTTGCAAGAGTCAGAAGAACTTTTGTCCCCGAAACGGCCACTGAATTAATATTTCCCGCTACTGAGTTAACGGTGACTTTAAAAGCTGAGGCTGCCGGCACAATAGCTGCAAGGGCAAGATTATAGCTCATTTCAACAACTGAGGGAGTTGAATTTTCAACAGCCGAACTTGTATAAACCGGCAGGGGAGGCGGAACCGGAGCCACAATAACTTCGGGATAAATTATGGCACCTGCCTGCCATGTACCATTCTGGTTTGTGGTTGCAGGCGTCGATCCGGCATTCCATGCTGCAGAAGTTGATAATCCGGTTTGCCATGCCGTTCCAAGATTGGTCCCGCGATTAAGCCTGTTCTTTGGAACAAAACCTGTTGTATTTATAAAATCAGGATTTACCACCACACTATGCACATCATAGCCCATTGCCTGCCATTGCTGAAATGTTTTGGAAGCTCCGTCAACAGAAAACATTGGCGTGCCTGACTCACAATAATAAACATTATAATCACTTTCAAAATTCGCAAGGCATTTGCTTTCGATGGATATATTAGATATCTGTTTGACAGTATAAAATATATTGTTTTTTATTTTTGCTCCTGTTGAGGGTGCAGGAACAGCCCTGTCGTGGTTTGCATCGATGAGAATTATAGTTCCTGAACTCAGGTTTGAATAGAAAGTGTTGTTATAAACCTGCACTCCGTTTATTCCTTTCATCCTGAGCGCTAATTTGGCATTTTTGACAATATTGTAAGCGGCACCGTAACCTGATGAATAAGTCATATTGGTTCCGGCATCAGTTCCCGATTTATAGAGAATGCCATAAGGAGTTTTATCGAGGTAATTATACTTAACTGTATAATTAATATTATAACCCATGAACATCCCATGTGTTATTGATGACTGATCTGTCCCGTTCCAGGTAAATTTATTACCGGTTATCTGGGCCCCATCGATATTATTATTTGATGGAAGGGGAGCTTCATCGCCGGCCTGAAGCAGGAATCCTGATGAATTTACGGAAGTGATGGAATTGTTTAAAAAATAAACGGTCGTCGGAACGCTTCTGGGAACATTGATCCCGGTCCAGTTCCCGGTTACAGTATTATTTACGATAATTCCCTCATTTTTAAATACTTCCTGAGCTTGTACCAGGTATGGGACCAGCCACAGGAATATTAAGGTTATGTATCTTTTAATTAAAAGCACTAATCAGATAATTGTAATTGACATTAATTAAACGAAGAAAATCCTTTTTTGTTATACTGATAATTTTAAGGGGGGGTTCCTTAAAAATGGCGCTGCAAAGTTATAAAATTTATAATTACCTGATGCTGTAATATGATTTTTATTGCTTATTGTCAATTGCGGATAGCGGATTGGCTTCGCCGGGCTCGCCGGAGTTTACCCTCGCAAGTCCGCAATTAATTATCAGTGTATAAAGGAATAAGAAGGGAAATTATAATTCCCTGATCCTGACGTTCCTGAACCAGATAGCATATCCGTGGTCCTGAAGGCCGATATATCCTTCCTTTGCTATCCCTTCAGTAAATCCGGGAAAGGTTTTGAATTTGCTGTTTGCCACCATGGCATCCCATTCCGGTGTCCACAGTGTATATTCACAGACTTTCACTCCGTTCTGAGTATGAGTAACTTTACCATCTTTAACTGATATAACAATTGTATTCCATTCACCTGCAGGTTTAACAGTTTTAGGATCGGCAGGAAGCATGTCGTACAATGAACCGGCAAGATGGCTGGCGATTTTATTATCAGTGGCATCGACGTTATCAAGTATCTGGACTTCAGGTGCGGCATAGTATATGGCTTTCCCGGGCACCTCCCTTACATTGTAAAATATTCCGGAGTTTCCCATTTTTTCTGTTTTCCAGTCGATTGAAAGCTCGAAATTCTTAAATTTCTTTGATGCATAGATTATATCGCCGTTTGATCCCTGGCCGGGTTTCTTACCTTCCCCTGTAAAGACCTTCATAGCATTCTCTTCAATAATCCAGTTTTTGGGCATTTCACTACCGTTACACTGCCTCCACCCTGTAAAGTCTTTTCCGTTGAACAGCAGAATCCAGCCTGCTTTTTTCTCTTTTCCGGTAAGCTTATTAACCTTCTGGCCAAAAGATGGTGCGGTTATTCCCATTATGGCAATCAGTATTAGAGATATAAAAATGTCCTTTTTCATTGTCTGAGTTTTTTAAGGATAATTATTGTGCAAATTAACAAAAATGAACAAACCTTCAAAGTTATTACGGAACTGTTGAAATGTTGGTTAACCTTGTTTTTCTAATTGTTTACAATTAATTGTTGAGCGAACAGTGTAAGTTCTCCGGATCCCAATTGAATAATATAAACCCCATTTCTTAGATCTATTGGCATCTGGAATTCCCTGATTTCCTCTTCTACCTTATCCTGAAGTACTACCTTACCAGATAAAGTAATGATACGGATAAAGTCGGGCTTCATTGTCGCTTCATCTATCCTGATGTTAATCAGTTCATGAGCAGGATTGGGATATATTTTTATTGGTTGTTCTTCGTAACTTTTAGTTTTACCCTGTGGATACCCGAATATTTTAAACTCAGAAATATAGTTCCAGCTGTCAACCGAATTAGTTTGCCCTATCAGTTTGACATACTTGAATTCCTTCTCAGCTTTAGAGGATGGAAAGTTAAATACCTGAATATTCCCTGAAAAACCGCAGGAGGCTGATTTTATCAGGATTGGTTCCCATGTTAATTTGTCATTGGAACCAAGAACATCAAAGTACGACACTCTTTTTTGTCCCTGAATAAAAGCCATCTTAACATGCTGAATATTGAACGGAGATTTCAGTTCCAGGACAACCCATTGGTCAGCACCGCTAGCTGCCCACATGGTTCCTATGTTTCCGTCCGCAATGTTGTGCGGATAATTTGGAGACTGAAAACCGCTTGCTTCAACATCCAGCACTTCAGCAACTTCTAATTCAGGCTGATTTGGAAGGATTATCACCGGGATATCTTTAGTCTGGATTGTTTTTCCGTCACTTATCTTTAGTGTAAAGACAACTGTAAGGGGTTTATTTATTATTGGACTTAGAAACTGGATTTTTGAGTTCTGACTGTCGAAGAGACAGGTATATTGGCAGGGACAACCCACAGATAGGTACAGAATATCGTTATTCGGATCATAACTTTCCGGTCGCATCGATTTCACTTACCAGTCCTGATAAATTTTCCGGAGCCGATTTTATCAACAACAACAGGAGGGATATTGGTAACTGCCGGTGGGGTGACAGCCGGCGGAGTGACAGTCGGCGGAGTGGAAGGGGTGGTTGAATCTGCAATCAAAACAACTGACGAATATGGCAATAATGTTATACTACCTGAATATTTTGCTCCATTCATGTCAATATAACTACCGGTAAGAGTAATCACCTTATTTGAATTGGTTGGATTATATTCAAATCTGATTTTATTGACATCAGTTATTGAAACAGGAGCAATAAATGAATTTTTATCCTGGCCTGAATTGGATTTCCAGGCCTCAAGCGACAGGTTTGATGGAGTACTGTACCATCCTGCTGTCCAGGTTCTGGCTACCAGACTATTGTCAATTGGTTTTGCGAAGCAATTAAGATCAGCTGTTCCAAACTGCTTAATATCATTATCAGTTGTCGAAAATACAAGAATCTTCTGCGATGCATGTTTTTGCAAAAAATATATTGTTTGTCATTGATACATTTCTGATAGGAACATCCGGCATGTAACTGTCATGAACAAATAGAATCTGACCTTCAAAATCCAGCTTGCCATTACCATTGTTAAAAATAGTATTATTATGGATCTTGATTTCCTGGGCATTATGAAGATAAATTCCTGAAGATGGCACAACCCGCTAACAGTATTATCCTGAAACTTCAATATTCCTGCAACCATCATCCAGATATATTCCCAGGGCATGTTGTGATGCATCATTCATGCCACCGGCAAATCCCATACCATTCAATACTATATTTTTTGTTATAATTTGTCCTGTATTTCGGGTGTTTCATGACCTACCCATGCATAAATTCCACCCCCGTCATTTTTTAAAAGGTTAAAATTGTCGACCAAGATTATTTGCTACCAAGTGTATTGTTTCCGCCCAAATGAATTCCAATATAACCCGAATTTATTACTTCATTAAACTGGATAATACTTCCTTCTCCTAATGCAAACAATCCAACATAGGTGCCCTCACCGCTTCCCCCCATGCCCACCAATAATCCGGTATTTTTAATAACATTATTTGTTATGATAGCTTTTGAATGATCACCAAACAACTTGATTCCATTACTGTTGCTGTTATTAATTGTTGTACGGGTGATCGTATTTGAAACCGAGGTGCCAGACCAGGGCCCGAAAATTGCAGTTCTACCTGAAAAATCAAAACTACAGTTCTGGACAGTAACATAATCAGAATTAACTATATGTAAACCGTACTGATTGGCACCTTCAAATGAAATATTATCAAATGTTATATAGTTTTTATTATCCAGATAAGCCAGCTTGTCAACAGAACTTATTTTAACAACATAATTGGATGGGACAGATGTTCCGAAATACATATAAAAAACAGAGCCATCATAAAACCACTCCCCTGTCTGATCAAGTGTTTTCAAGCTATTCTGTATGAAATAGCCATATCCATCAATTGCATCATAATATGACCCGCTTGTGTAATATAAAGTACTGCCCGAATGTGATGTAATGGTATTCCTGTCCCATATATAGGCATTCTTTCTTATAATTACTTCCGCTCCGGTCCAGTTGGTTGAGGAGGGTAATTCGGAGTCAGTTATTGATGTATTTGAAACATGGGAATCAATTGATAAAAATCCTGTGTTTGGCCACTTCCCCATTGGAGTATTGACTCCATTCACGGTAACCATGTTTGTATTTGATTCACAGGCCACAGTTTTTGAGTAGATACCGCCGCCATAGCTATTCCATCCTGAAATTGTGGTAAATCCGCTAATTACCGGGTTGGCTCCGGTTCCATAAGCTCCGATTATTATAGGATTTCCGGACGAACCTGAAACCGATATTATCAGGGTACCGGTAAAGATCTCTCCCCTTTTAAAAAGTACTTTGTCGCCCGGAAGAAGCCTTCCGGATTCCGAATTTACTTTTCCGATTGTCTGCCATGGTGTTGATGATGAAAGCCCGTTCGCTGAATTGCTGCCGGAGGTACTGACATAGTAATCTGTTGCTGAAACAACAAGATTCATTGAGCATAATAACATTATTAGTACCTTTCTCATAGGCGCCTTAAAGTGTTAATATATTTTGACGAATTGAAGGAAAAAATTGACCAACAACAAAATTTAAACGACAAAGATTCGATTTTGTTACTTCAGATTATATCAATTTCTAATTTTTTTTGAACAAATTTTTTTTCTGATTTAACTGACATATTATTAATGTATTATCAATTATACCTAAAATAATAGTCATTTTTATTATAAAAATATTTGCATGACTATAAAAATAGGCATATATTTGATGAAGTATTTTGTTCATAATCTATTCTGGAAATTAAAACTAACATTAAAAGGGAGTATCCATGAACCGCAAATTCGTAATTTTCATCATGACGGCAGTGCTTTTTTCACTGTCGTCGCTGCCCGGAAACTGCCAGACCTCAGTTTCCGGTTATGCAAATAGCAGTGCGCCTCATATTGGTGCCTGGAGGCTTACCTCCTACAAATATTCAGCCACCGGGAATTTTGTAAATGTTCCCAAAGGCGATATGCATATTAAACTTATCACCGAAACTCATTTCATGTGGGCTCAATCAGATACAGCAACAATGAAGGTCTCAGGAATGGGCGGCGGAGAATATACATTGAAGGGTAATACTTATACAGAATCGATTGATTATGGGATAGGAATGGACAATTATCTTGGCCGGAGGCAAACTTTTACACTTATGGTTGAAGGGGATAGGCTGTTTCTTACCGGAATGCTCTCCGATGGGTACCATGTGGAAGAGGTATGGGAAAGAATTAAATAAGAAAGGAGGAATTATATGAGCCACAAAAAAGAGTTACAACTTACAAGGGCCGAAGAACAGGTGATGCAGATACTCTGGGATATGGGGAAGGGTCTTGTAAAAGATATAAGGGACCGTTTTGAAGATCCCAGGCCTGCGCGGAATACTATATCCACAGTAGTAAGGGTCCTTGAGAGGAAAAAGTATGTTGATCACAAAGCCTACGGGAATGTTCACGTTTATTATCCCCTGGTTTCAAAAAAGGAATATTCGAAGAACCAGCTTTTCAGACTTCTTGATGGTTATTTCGACAATTCATTCCCGGCACTTGCCACATTTTTTGCCAGGGAAAAAGATCTCTCGGTCAGGGAACTTGAAGAACTTCTTGAGGATACAAAAAAAGAACTGAAAAGGAATAAAAAAAGAAAATAATGGAAGCATTTGCTCTTTATCTTTTGAAATCAGTAATCTGGATCACCGGATTTACTCTTATTTATTTCCTCTTCCTGCGAAATGAAAGATATTTCAGGCTAAAACGATATTTCCTCGTGGCAGGGATCCTGATCTCATTTATTTTCCCGCTTTTTACTTTTCACTACCAGGTGGAAATTGCAGCTCCCGGAATTGATTACCAGGGAATCATACCTTCGGATTCAGGAACTATGACGGCAGTTCAGGAGATAGTGCAAAATAAAGACTTTGATAGCAGGTATCTCCTTCTGACTCTGTATTTATCTGGAGTGCTTTTCCTGGTATTCAAAGCCATAAGGAATACAGGGATATTACTGAAAACCATAAAAAAGACGAAAATAGATTACCGCAGCAGGGCAAAACTTGTCAGATCCACGGAATTTAAAAGCTCTTTTTCATTTTTTAATTATGTTTTTATAAATCCTGTCGTAGATGAAAAAGAGCTGGATTTCATCATGAACCATGAGCTTGTCCATGTGAATCAGAAACACTGGGTCGATCTTCTGCTGGTTGAACTGCTCCGGCTGGTTCAGTGGATGAATCCTTTTGTGTGGATTTATACCCGTTTAATAAAACAAAATCACGAATATATTGCCGACGAAATGGTTGTCCAACAGATGGCTAATCCGGCTGTTTACAAGGCTGTTCTTGTTAACCAGCTTTTCGGAACGCAGGTTATCAGCCTTTCTAACTCATTTAATTATTCTCTTAACAAACAACGGTTCGATATGATGAAAAAAATAGTGACCTCACCCTACAGAAAAATGAAGGTATTTCTTGTATTACCGGTTATTGCAATTATTTTTTATGCTTTCGCGACACCTGAATATAATTATAGTTCAACTGTTGATAAAACAATAAATATTGTCCCGGCAGAGACTACAGTTATTGATTCAGATCAGGATCAGCAAAAAAGTGCAGTAAAAATAAGAAACAGCGACGGATCGCAGATAAAGCCTCTCATTGTACTTGATGGTGTGATTGGTGAATTTGAAATGGAAAAAATCCCTATTGAATCAATACTTTCGATGACTGTGCTAAAGGATAGTGCAGCAATAGAAAAGTATGGTGAAAAAGGGAAAGATGGCGTTATTGAAATAATTACAAAAGATATAGAGTCAGGAATGCAAACTGCAACTTCACAGTCTCCGGTAAATCAGAAAACAGTTAAAGGGATTGTATTGAAAGAAGACGGGCAGCCATTGGAAAGTGCAAATGTTATGAGCACCGCAGCCTCAGGCAATGCAAGTTCCTTCACAACCGGAAGGGATGGTCGCTTTGAATTGAGTAACGTTAACCCGGATGCATCTCTGTTGTTCTTTTGCCAGGGATATAAAGGATTATCGCTTAAAGCTGATTTTGCCAGAGAGATGAATGTGAAGATGGAAAAGGATCCTGATTTCAAGGGAACCAAGGTTACAAGGCAGACTCCACTTGTTGTGATTGATGGTGAAATTACTGACAAGAATTATATAACTGCGCCAAGAGAGCTTGGATATGAACTGGCTATTGCCAAACAGATTTTCGGGAAGGAAGCAACTGATAAATATGGTGAAAAGGGAGCTAATGGCGTAATGGAACTGACAACCAGGAAAAAAGCTCTTGAAATGGGTCTTAAACCAGAGATGTTTCCCAGACTGGCACCTGAAGATTACCCCACATTCCAGAACCAGAAATGGACCTCTTTCCGGGGTTGGGTAAACAATAATGTGAAGTATCCGGCAGAAGCCACAGCCCAGCAAATCGAAGGATGGGTCACAGTCAGTTTTTCAGTCGAACTGGATGGTACAGTCTCCAATCCCAAAGTGATGGGTAATTCAAGTCCGGTTCTGGGTAACGAAGTTATCAGAGCAATACAAGCGGCACCTAAATGGGATCCTCCGAAAAATCCTGCTGTTGATCTGCCATTTTCATCAAGTGTGAATGTGGGATTTAAACTGCCTGACAATATTGTAAACGAAGAACCCTTTGTGGTTGTTGAGGAGATGCCCATGTATCCGGGCGGCGAAGGTGAGCTTCTGAGATTTATTGCTGAAAATACAAAATATCCCGAAGCTGCAAAAGCTGAAAAAATTCAGGGCAAAGTAATTATAAGATTTGTTGTAAATACCGCAGGAGATACCGAAGGCATTAGTGTCCTTAAGGGGGTCCATCCCCTTCTCGATGCTGAAGCTGTAAGGGTTGTAAGCTTGTTGTCGGGATTCAAGCCTGGCAAGCAGGGGGGAGTTGCTGTCCCTGTCTGGTATATGGTGCCAATAAATTTTGCTCTTGCCGTTAACTAACCAACCTTAATTTTCTGCCTGACGAAAACCCCCTCTCCCGCTAAAGCGGGATCTCCCCCAAAGGGGAGACAAACCTCAATATATTAATAGGATTTCTGGTAGCCGCAGGGATTTTTTCCCCCCTTTGGGGGGAATTAAAAGGGGGTACTTTGACCGGAAGGTGAATTAAGAATGAAGTTCTTAATCCTCATCAAATTCTGTCGTCAGAAATGCCGCCCTTACCGTCGGGGGACATGGTGAATCAAGTCCCTTCACAGCTCTCCAGATAACCTCATTGAAATCGAAATCATTGACCCTGTCCTCAACACTGAAATCGAAAGTCTCGCTGAGAGCCTGCCATTTATTCTCGCCAAGGTTCTTATCATTAAGATTAACCTGGCAAGGTCTGACGTTGAAAGGTGGATGATCGGGAGTGTTATTAAAGCATCTCCACAGCGAATTGGAGGCTGCATCATATTGAGTCATCGGAGGCAAACCAAGAATAAGTTCCATTGTACGCAAAAGGGAGGTTGTTGTATAAGCTGTATGGTCTACAAATCCCTTTTTAACATAGCCCCCTGCTATATAAGCAGTGCTTCGGTGCGCATCAACATGATCAGGGCCATTCTGGGCATCATCTTCAACAATCAGGATAAGACTCTCATTCCATATAGGGGTGTGGCTCAGGTAATCGACAAAGAGTCCTACTGCAAGGTCATTATCTGCCACGTGGGCAAAAACTGTCGGCTTATTCAGGCTTAATCCTTCGGTATGGTCATTTATAAACCTGATGCTGTTGAATGCCGGAACTGAATTTACAGCCATTAGTGAATCAAAATCGCGCTTCCATTGTCTGAACCGCACAGTATCTCTGACAGACTGAATCCATGGAGTGAAGTATTTGCAGTAATGATCTTTCAGAACAGGAAGCGAGGGTCCATCCGTTTCAACAAATTCGCCATAGGTTCTGTACGTTACACCATACTTTTTGCACATATCCCAGAAAAAAAGTTTACTATTTGCAATCTCCCGTGCACCCTCTCCGGGATATGATCCGCCCCTGCCTCCGTAACTTGTCGGCCAGTTCTTTTCCAGATAATCGGTTGCATAAGCGCCCATTGTCCAGTTATGTCCGTCGGCGCTTACCTCGCCATTAACATAAAAATTATCAAGAAGGACGAATTCCCGGGCCAGGGCATGATGATTAGGTGTTATATTTTCACCAAACAGAACCAGTTTCGGATCACCGTTACCTTCGGGTATATCTCCCAGCACCTGGTCATATGTCCTGTTTTCCTTAATTATATAAAAAACATGTTTTATGGGAGATTTATCCCCGACTTTTTCAGGAACGGGATTCCCTTCAGAGCTCTCAGATATAAGTTCCTTTTCCTTGGTATATGGTGTATTTTCATATACAGCTTTTGAATATACCCCCATCTGTTCTTCGTCGGGAACATTTATAATGCTTAATGTGCCTGTAAACAATCCTCCGATATACTGAACCTTTATTTTTTGTTCCTTTCCGCCCTCCTGGTAAACCACTTCGTCACCTCTCCTGGCCGGATTTGGCCCGTAAGGATTTGCCAGTGAAGTCATGCCTTTTCCGTTGCTTACCAGTATCTTATTTTTGGCAAATCTGACGCATGTGGGATACCAGGCCGTGGGAATAAATCCCCTGCCTTTGCTTTTTCCCGGGGTGCTGACATCAAAGATGGCAAGACAATTGTTATCGGCATTGGCTATATAAAGCGTTTTTTCATCCTCGCTGAGTGCAACGCTGTTTGTCGTTGAACCGCTCGGGGCATCGGGATAAAGGGCAGAATTAAGAGTTTCGATCACTTTCATCTGTTTTGTGTCGATAACAGATACATTATTGTCATTTGCATTTGCCACAAACAGGTACTGACCATTTTCAGTAATGCACATGTCATTCGGATTATCGCCGACAGGGATCGTCCCCGTGATTTTCTGAAGATATGTATCAAAGACAACTATTTTATCGCATCCCCAGCATGAAGCATAAAGGGTCTTTTTGTCGGGCGAAAGGATGCAGGTATATCCTTCTCCTCCCAGCGGGTGCTGTGAGACTATACTTTTAGTCATCAGGTCAATTGCATAAAGCGAGTTATTCTCCTTGGTAACAGCGTATAGAATTTTCTTTGAATCGTCCAGAGCGATTCCTGCTATGGAAATCTTTTCGGGCCAGGGTTTTCCAAGCCTTATAGTATCGGTATTTATCAGTTCTTTATTCCGGATTGAATACTTTATTATCCAGTTATCATTTCCACCAGATGCGTAGAGAGACTTACCGTCGTCTGAAAAAGCAAGGCCAAGCCACGATTTGCCAATAATTACTGAATCGGCAACTATACCTTTTTTCAAATCTATCAGCATTATCGTCTGGGTGCTCTGCCCATTATTGGTCACAGCTGCAAGCTTTTTATCAGGCGAAACCGCAATATTGAGAGGCAGATCTCCCAGGGGCAGTATCTTTCCGACCGGGGTAAGCTGCCATCCATTTGGCAGTAAAACCCTTCGGGAATTAATTTCGTTAAGGATTTGAGCCTGAATTTGAATTGTTAAAGCGGTCAGGAATAAGAAAAACAGGGCTTTTTTCATTTCCGGAGAATTTTTATTGTTGTTTAAAGTTATTTTATATCTAATTTATTGTATCTGGTCCTGAGCACTTTCAGGGCATCCTTTTTTATTTTTATCTTAACATCCCCTGACAATAAAACTGGTTCACCATCGATATGAAACCTGGTCTCATCGGTGATTATTGTAACTTCCTTATCAGTTTTAAAATGAGTAATATACTTTGATCTGGTGAGCCTCTTTGTAAAGAGCCGGAAGACAAAAGCAGGAGCTAAAATTTTAGGGAAAGGCCTTATCATTACGATATCCAGCATTCCGTCATTTGGTACAGCATCGGGAGCGATAAAGGCATTATTACCGAATTGCCTTGTATTGGCTGCTGTGAGCACAAAGAGATCCTCGGAAATATCTTTTTCTCCCGGTATTTTAATAGTGACATGGAAAGGTTTAAGCTTAAGGAAATTTACAAAAGTTACCCCGACATACGACCAGAATCCCCTGGCTTTAAGTTTGTCGAAGGAGTGGGCCACAAAACTGTCGAGGCCGACTCCGGCTGCATTAAGGCAAAGATCATTGTTGATTTCAATTATATCGATATTAAGACTTTTATTTTTCTCAATATCGTGCAGGAGAGATCTTATTATTGGTTTAAACCCCAGTTCTTTTGCAAATCCGTTTCCCGACCCTATCGGCAAGACGCCGAGTACCTTACCGGTTCCGGCCAGCTGTCTTGCAATAGTATGAACTGTTCCGTCACCTCCTGCAGCGACAAACACATCATATTTATCAAAATTCTGCTTTATCAGAGTTCCGGATTCATCAACACTCAGGGATTTATAAAGTGAGAGTTCATGCTTCCGGAGCTTAAGCTCTTCTGAGATAATAAACTTCACAGGAGGTATACCTGCATAAGGATTAAGGATAAAGAGAGCTTTATTAATGACAGCAGAAGGCATGATATACAATTAGCAGAAGGTAAATTTAATAAAATTTGATTACCCTGCCGGCGGATATTGTGATATAAGACTGTTCTGATGACGGATTGCCTTTATGAAAGCCGCGAAAGTCATTGGTTTGAAGCCTCTTGACCTGTTAATATTGCCTATCTTAAAAAGAAGTCTGTAGGCTTTGAAAAACTCACGGTACAGGCTGAAAAGAGTAACATTGGGATCCCATGCCTGAATAGCTTCAGCACCAGCGCCGTTGATTTCGATAATATTAAAGCCCTCTCCTTTCATTAGTTTTTCAATAGATTCAAACCTTACGTCAAAGCGGCCAAAATAAAATTCAGGCATGCTTTGAGCTATTTTGTCGAAACGATCGGAGAGTTCAGGTGTAATAAGGTGGCTCGCATCACGGTACAATCCACCCACTCTGAGGCTTCCGATAAATGAAAGGCGGATGAGTTCTCCCGGCTGCGGTACCTGGTCAAGATCTTCAACACCAAATCCCACATGTTCTGATTTTCCTCCAAGGTAATAATCAGCCCTGAGCTTTGTACGCTGATCATTCTGAATCAGTTCTCTTAGAGTTGATTTGCCGTCGCCTGTTACAAATGGAAAATACCTGAGTGTAACAGAATATATTTTGCCTTTCGGTTCACCCGGAATCCTGACATAAAAGACTCCTGCTTCCCCGTCGTATGGAACAGGGCGCTGAAGAATAATCTTCTCATCGTGCGGGAATTCAGAAATATATTTAAGCAGATGACTGCTGTCCTCAACAAGCCTTACTCCATATCCGTTCCATCCGATATCAGGTTTTGCCACTACAGGGAATTCAAGATTTTTCCCTTTCATGAGCGCAAGCGCGGTTTCAAGGTCTTTTTCTCCTTCGACTCCATTCCGTTCCATTGCTACGAATTCCGCTATCCACGATTGCTGGTCACTTCCAACCATATCCATAACAGAAGCTTTCGATTCGCCCATGAATCCTCCTGTTTCTATTTTGGGATTTGAGGCAGAAGGAAGGGTAAGGCTGCGGTATCGCAGTCCGAGGTAGATATAAAAAAGACCGACAGGAATATAAAGTATAGCATTTGGAATACGCTCAGCCTGACCAACTCTCTTTTTAAGGTCATCGAGTGAAGGCATTCCGAGAAACCGGTGTCTGAGGTCGGGCATATATTTTTTAAAGACCGAAAGAAATGAGGGAGGAAGATCGCCCATAGCCTTTTCAGTTGTTTTACTCCAGCGTGATTTAAAAGAATTTCTTACAGCGAATGCAACAATCACAAGCGCCAGCGCACCCCATGCCCAGTAACCCAGCTTATTCAGTACAAGATCGCCGAACAGTATCACTATTGTAAGAACGATTGAGGAATAGACGAGCTCCGGCAAGTATTGACACGGTTGCAAACCGGGTAAATGGTATTCTGAACCAGCCGCAAGCAACAAACGTAGGGAACAACAGCCCTGGAGTTATACGGCAAAGTATCAGGACACGAACCAGATGATTCTCGAGCCAGAGTTTTATTCGTTCAACCTTGGGGCCAATAATCCTTGACCGGAGCCAGGCGTTCTTCTGAGCCAGATGTCCCAGGCCGTAAATCAGCAGATCGCCCACTACAATCCCCATGTAGACACTTGCATAAGCCATCCATACAGGGAGCTGATGTTCAACGGTTGAAAATGCTGCAGCAAGAATTGCAGCATCTTCATGAGCAAATGTCATAAGGAAAATTACAAGGCAATGTTCGAGCCAGAGTAGATGTTCAGGAGCAAGCATTAATACAAGATGATTATTTACAATAACTTCCGTCCCTTCTAAATGGCCGTAAAATTAATCCCATTTATGACATTTTATTCATTTAAGTGTTAAAAAAATCTAAAGTTACAAGTTACTCGGTGAAAGGATATTTGAAATCTGTTGCAGGGATCAGTGTTTCCTTGATAGTCCTTGGGCTTACCCACCGGATAAGGTTCAGGTAACTTCCGGCTTTATCGTTGGTACCTGAAGCCCTTGCTCCACCAAATGGCTGCTGGCCTACCATTGCTCCTGATGGTTTATCGTTTATATAAAAATTCCCTGCGGCATAGCGTAAAGCCCGGCATGCTTTTATCATGGCATACTTGTCGTTGCAGAAAATGGATCCTGTAAGTCCAAAGGGCGATGTCTCATCGCACAGCTTCAGGGTTTCATCAAAATTATCATCTTCATAAATAAAAATAGTCATCACAGGACCGAAAATCTCCTCTTCCATAGTTATGAAATGAGGATTACCGGTTACAATAACTGTCGGTTCAATATAAAATCCGGTAGATTTATCTCCGTTTCCCCCGGCAATTATCTCAGCCTCATCGGATTTTTTAGCTTTACTTATATAATTCATTATATTATCAAAGGCTGTTTCATCAATTACAGCATTAATCGCATTTCTGAAGTCTGTAACATCCCCGATGCGCGTTTCGGAGATCATCTGAAGCAACAACCTTTTTGTTTCAGGCCATATTGATCGCGGTATATAAGCTCTTGAAGCAGCAGAGCATTTTTGTCCCTGATATTCAAAGGCGCCCCTTGCAATTGAAGCCGCCAGCTCAGGGGGATTTGCAGAATTATGTGCAAAAATGAAATCCTTTCCGCCGGTCTCACCAACAAGTTTTGGATATGATTTATAACCTGTGAGATTCTCTGTTACCTGTTTCCAGAGGCTGTTAAATGTGGCATTTGAACCGGTAAAGTGGATCCCTGCCAGGTCTTTATGCTTCAGAACAATACTGCTTATCAATGAGCCCGGACCGGGAATGAAGTTAATTACTCCGTCCGGCAATCCTGCCTCTTTTAAAATCTTCATGAAATAATAGCTGGAAAGGAGCGAAGTTGAAGCCGGCTTCCAGACAGTGGTATTGCCCATCATGGCAACGCTGGTATTGAGGTTGGAAGCTATTGCAGTAAAATTGAAAGGAGAAATGGCATAAATAAATCCTTCGAGAGGGCGATATTCAATACGGTTAATGCTCATATTGTCTGAAACAGGCTGTTCCATATAGATCAGCGATGCGAAATGAGCATTGAATCTCAGATAATCAATTACTTCACATGCAGAATCGATTTCAGCCTGAAAGACATTTTTCCCCTGGCCCAGCATGGTTGCCGCATTCAGGCGATACCTGTATTTTTTTGAGATCAGCTCTGCTGCTTTTATCATTATCGCAGCCCTTTCCATCCAGGCAAGGTTCATCCAGCATTCTTTGGCTTCAAGGGCCGCATTTATTGCTTGCGATACCTCTTTTTCGGTTGCCATGTGATAGGTTGCCAGGATGTGACCATGCTCTGTGGGCTTGACCACTTTCCCTGTTTTCCCTGTCCTTATCTCTTTACCTCCGATTATCAGGGGTATATCGATAACCTTGTTGCTCTGATCTTCGAGTTCTGCTTCAATAAGTCTGCGTTCGGGACTTCCGGGGGAATATGAGAGAACAGGTTCGTTTTTCGGTTCCCTGAAGTTATAGATTGCATTGTTCATACTAATAGTTTTTTTAGTTACACAGAGATCTCAGAGAACCACAGAGGAGCACAGAGCTTTAACTTCTGAGAACTCTGTGGTTCCTCTGTGGAACTCTGTGTAAGTTCTTCATAAAATCTGAATTTAGAAATATTAACACCAACCGACTTCAAATGTTCGCATAAATGAATTAATCCGATTATTTCCGGCATATTCTTTTTTGTTGTAATTTGGGTATCTGTTTTTTTGACAAATTTCACAGTTCAACTGTCATTAATAAAGGATTTAAGTCATGTCCGAATCTAAATTTTATCATTTTTCCCCGGCAGGCTTGTTTTACGGGATTAAATCACTGGCAGAAACAGTTACGGCTTTAAGAGAAGGAGGGTTCATCTGGCTGAATTATTATAAACCGGAAAAACAGGATCTGAACGCTCTTGTAGATCTGATCGGAATACATCCGCTGTCGGTCGAAGACTGCTTTGATGATAAACAGGTTCCGAAAATTGAGCATTTCCAGAATAACACATTTATCCTTTTCAATGCATTCTGCTATTCAGAATCAAACACTTTTCACAGATGAAGTTAATCTTTTCATCGGCAAAAATTTCCTGATAACGGTCAGCGGACATAATTCTGACGACAGGAGGCCATTGAATAATATAGAAGAGCTGGTTGAGCATGATACCTCAAATGCAAAAAGCAGTCCTGCAATGCTGATGCACAAGGTGCTTGACTTCCTTGTCGACCAGAAATACAGTTCATTTGATACGATGGAAGATGAACTTGAAGAAGCTGAAGATCGTCTGATTGATAATGTTGCGGAATTTCAGCCGATGCAGCTTATATACCTGAGAAGGAGCCTGGTAATGCTAAGAAAGAGCCTCTACCATGAACGTGAGATCCTTGTCAAAATCAACAGGCTCGATTGTCCTTTTATACCTGAAAAAGTATTATTCGCATACCGTGATATTTATGACCACCTTGCAAAATTCTTTGAACTCACTGAGACATACCGCGAAATTGAAACGAGCTTAATGGAGTTATATACTTCACTGCTAAATAATGAAATGACGAAAATGTCGAATAAGACTAATGCATCGGTGAGACGATTAACAATGATCACAACAGTATTCATGCCCCTGACTCTGATTGCCAGCATTAGGAGGCATGTCGGAATGGACGATGATGACAGGCGGGGAGGGTAACTGGAAAGCCGCCTATACTTTGCTGATATTAGGTATGGCGGTTATTGGCGGGATTAATTATTTCTTTATCAGAGGCTTTGAAAAGGGGATCTTTTATTCAAAGAAAAGAAAGTCGGATGAAGCCGGTAATACCCAGGATTTAAAATAAGATGAGCCGTAAGAATTAATCCAAAGGTTCCTGTTCCCATGTCATTTCGTTGTAAATTTTCAATATTTCATCCTTATATTCCTCAGGAGCGTCCAGCTGTCCCCATCCTGCATGAAACTGCCACAACCCGTCGTAAGCCGAATCGTGATATGACCTTATAAGATGAGGAATATTTCTCTCTTTTAATAGTCCGTCGATGAGGTTTGCCTCAATCTCATTGTTCAGGACCAGTATCTTAATTGTTTTGTCCATCAGGTGGGAATATTATATAAAAGTAGTCATTAATTAACCAAAGTCGCTGGTTACTGGGTGCCTGTTGCTAATTGTTTGCGCTTTTTTATTGTAGTTACACGGGTAATTTTTAGTCCGTAATTACTTTCTGACTGGACTGTAAGATTAATTTTTGCTTTACGTGATGATCCTTTTTCAAAGGAAACATATACCGGCACGTCGCCGGTCTCCCCGGGCTCCAGTGAAAGGAATCCGTTTATCAGCTGAGCCTGGCATTCATTTCCTTCAACACTTACCGACAGACGATAAATATCTTTGGTCAGCCAGCGTGTTGTATTCTGATAATGCAATGAAGGATCAGTAGCAGATGGCAGACCTGTATTCTTAACAGCGAAGAATATATAACCGGTACTTCCTTTTATTTTCTTAACTGAGGGTGGAGTGACGTTAAATTCTCTTTTTTGCGGGCCCGATCCGTCTGGTGACCGCACGCCGATTTCATATGACAGGATTCCTTCCTCATTCTTTTTAACATCCAGGATATAAAAATGCAGCCTGTTAGGAACATCTTCCCACTCTGAAAGACTTCCGGAACTGACTCCCGCATGGAACAATGCATCATTAAGCTGCCTGTAATCAGCGATGGTTCTCATCACCCTTCGTCCGTCGGGCTTCATATAGTCGACCATATTAATGTCTTCGGGATGAGCATCAATAACCCAGTTGAAACAGTTAAAACTGTTTGGTCCCCCGTTGCGGCTCTCTTTATCCTTGTTCTTTGCCAGCAGGACTCCGTTATCGGGGCAGAAGGAGTCATAGCCAATCCGCTGGACCACTTCCAGGGAATAGAAATCAAAATCAGGTATTCCGGGGGAAAGAGGATTTACAGCTGGGTCATCAGCCGGCGTCCTGTCGTGAGGTTCGGAGCCATCGAGCCTGACGATTATCCCGGCATAAGTTTCCGGCAGTGGTTCTGCCGCCCTGGCGGTTACTGATGCAACCACCGGACCTGATTTTGCCAGGTCCTCACGGCTTAAAGTCAATACCTGGTTTTTTGCTATGAAACCGTTAACCATCCTGTTCCTGAGCATCAATCCCGCAGGCATTGCTGCTCCCATATTTGCCGGTACAACCCACCGCATATGAGGTCCGCCCGGACCATTGAATGAACCCCTGTCCATCATATCCCACGGTCCGGAACCCACCCGCCTGTAAGGCTGAACATACGGGTTATTGTTGTTATCACCGATGTCGAATGCATAATGTCCGAGCTCGTGGGTTATAGTGCCTGAATTCTCGCCCTGTCTTATTGATGAGAGTCCCCATTGCATCTGACCTGCTTTCCATGAGGTCCAGGGAACATATCGTGTGGGAATCCAACGGGGTTTTGTTGTATCGGGATTTCCCCATCCGGCAGGAATATCATCCTTTGACAGGAATTTCATTTCCCCGAACTCCTGCCAGACACCGGTTTCATCATAACCTGCATAAATCCGAAGGACTGCATCATATTCAGAGAGAATATCTCCTGCATCGGCCTTCCACAAAGAATCGACATCAGGTTCCATGCGGCTTTTTGCAGTGCTGCCGTCGGGTGTCGAACTGTTCTGCCTGTACTCATTCAATCCGTATTCCCAGAGGTTTTTGGGCATCCTGTAGGGGCCAAAAGGATCAAGGACTGTTATCCCGAACCTGCCGCGCGACTGTTCCATCCAGTAGCCGTTAATTGTCTGTCCGTGATTCACTGGGGAAGGCTTCAGCCAGAAATCTGAATAGAATTCCGGGACATCATCTCTTTTAACGGGGTCGATTTGCGGGTTTCCGAAAGGATCTGATTTTTTGGGAAGTGTAATCACAAAAGGCTGATCCGGGAAATCAACTGCAACCAGGGCCATTTTGAACTTTCGTCCCGGTATCATTGATGGATCAGCCCAGTTCTTTCCCGGAATGGGATGGTAATCCTCCCATGTCATATCGTCCTGATCCTTAACAAGCTGATGATCAATTGGCTTTGGAGGGGAAGCCAGTTCATTGTTTTGATTTCCCTGAGGATAACTGATCAATCCGAACATTGAAAGTATAGCTGCAACACATATTCTATTCATATCTTCCAATTTTAATTTTCTTAACCCTGTACATTTTCCCATTGTTTTTTCCTGATTAATGAAAAGAAAAGCAAGATTATTGCAATTGCGACCAGGCAGGCAATCATCAACACAATTGGATTATCAAAAAAGCGAAGGTGAATTAAGCCGAACACAAATGACAAAATAAGTGTCAGCATCGAGTTTATGAAAGTAAAACTGCTGGTTGTTGAAGGAGGCTGAGTAAAAGGAAGCTTTTTAAGGTAGAAATATGCAAGTAAAGAACATAAAGCAACCACATTAATAAATCCCAGGAGAAGATGAGGGACAATTCTCAACCCGATTACTGGTATCCCGGAAAGAATAAACAGCAGGAAAAAAGGAAGAACAAAGCTGATGATGACTGATTTTAAAGCCCCTGTTATTACAGGTCCCGGTGATATAAGGGGAGAGACATTAAAGATCCAGGAAGCCCTGTATTTTTCAGAACCTGATAATTGCGCAAGTGCTGTTATTGAAATCAGACTGCTGAAATAGATCAGCAAAATGAGAAATATTTTTCCTTTACCCGACAAACTGGTAATTTCAGAAAGAGAACCAGATTTGCCGTCAAGGGTCAGCAGCAGAAAGATCACCAGTACATAGCCAAAAGTGGGATACACCTTGATCTTGAATTCACGGCTGCGGCCCATCATTTTCCAGGTGAAGAGAAAACCTGTAAGCTCGACAGCTCCTGATGTTATTTTCCCGGCAAGGTATTCAATCCATGATGATTGCCGCTTTACTGAATGGCTTTTATCCCGATCACTCTTTTTGATTTCAGCAGCGCTGCTGTTTATCAGCGAGAGCTTCTGAGTGAATGAAGGAGCCAGATATTTTATAACAATCACCATGCTCAGGGCAGGAACTATTATTGATAATGCAAGGCTCAGCAGCTGCATATTCCCGAAAGTGAAAGCACGAAAGCTTTCACAGGTTTCGGCAAACCAGAACGGAGGTAAAAGACGGATATATTTCAATTGTGACATCTGCAGATTATTACTTGCCGGCGCATCAGCCAGACGGGGTAAAAACTGATATGCACCATAAATTATAACTGCAAAGCCTATTTGAATATAACTGATAATCGACTTGAATTTCTCAGGGGTTGTAATCTTAAGTATAAGGATATAAATTGCGTTGACCAGAAATATTGTAAAAAGCGTTGCCATGAAAGCCATAAAAACAAAAGGGACTATTACCATGCTTAACCCTTTAATAAAAAGAAAAATAATAGCCGGCAGCAGCATTGGCAGTAATACCTTGCTTATGTGAATGGAGATATGCAGGAGCCTGTAAGTTACAAATGTTGCATCATTTACAGGTTTCGGCACTATTATCATATTATCCTTTACATCTATCAGGACTGATGTAAAATCGGAGATCAGTGTCGCAGCAAGAAAAAATATGAACATTGAAAAGTAAATTGTCAGTCTGCTTGTAAGATCAGGACTGATTCCGAAGCTTAGTAAAATAATCCCACCGACCACAAGTGAACTGAGCATCGTATTAAGAGTAGCCTTATTAAGCTCCTTTTTCTCATTTCTCCTTTGCATCTGGTCGAAGGTGGAAGGACGACGGTTATCAATTGTCAGTTTGGCTGTCAGAATAGCCTTAAGATGACTTATGTTAACATTCATCCTGCGGTACAGTGGAGAAGCTGAAAGAAACAGCCATAGGAATATCTTATCAACGATAGTCATAAAAAATTGGGTTTGATCGGAAATCAGTTGTCAGGATTATCCTCAAATGCATGCATCAGTTTGTCGCTTGCTCCGGCAAGAGATTCATCTGCTGTCAGATGGGCAAAAATCTTTTCAAGAGTATTATCTCCCTCCTTCAGTTTCAGTTCATCAAATGTTCCGTCGGCAACCACCTTTCCTTCATTGATAAGGATTATTCGGTCGCTTACCTTCTCCACGATATCCATCATATGACTGCAGTAAAAAATTGTTTTGCCTTTTGATGCCATCTTGTCAAGAAGATCCTTGACGATTATTACGCTGTTTGCATCGAGGCCGCTCAATGGTTCGTCAAGGATGAGGATCTCAGGATTGTGAAGCAATCCGGAAATGATAAGCACTTTTTGTTTCATCCCTTTGCTGAAAGTGTCCATACGCTGGTCCTTATTACCTGCCAGGCTGAATGCTTCAAGCATATTTTCAGCCCGTTCGGCGGTAACACCGGCTGGTAAATTATAGAGGGCTCCCATAAACCGGAGGAATTCCATAGGCGTTAGTACATCATACAATTCTGCCATTTCCGGGATATACCCTATCAGGCTTTTTACCCCGACAGGATCCTTCTTAACATTAATACCCCTTATCATAACCTCTCCGGAAAAGTCGGAAATCAGACCGCAGAGTATTTTCACTGTGGTACTTTTTCCGGCGCCGTTTGGTCCGATATAGCCGATGATCTGTCCCGGATTAATGTCAATTGAAATATCACTGAGAACTTTCTTCGCGCCATAATATTTGTTCAGGTTGCGAATGCTGATGATGGGATCCATAAATTGTATTGTAGAGATGAAGCTTTACAAATTTAGTTTTTTAATGTAAAAACTCTCGATATATTAAATCCGAAATGGATATCCCCTTTACCCCAGCTTCCGGTTGTTTCACCAATAAATCCCTTTTCGATCATAGCCAACGAGTTGGTAAATATCAACTGAAACACATGACCTCTCGTATTAATATCAAACCCTATTGATAAAGGATTGTAGACCTCGGAGTTATTATATGTTCCCCTGTCGAAACAATAATAATATTCAGCGTTCAGGCAAATCCTTCTTGTTATCTTTATGCTTCCTCCAGCACCAGCAGACCAGAGCAGATCGGGTTCCGTTCCGTCATCATTACGGTATACCACTGAAGGCATCAGCTGCAGCGACAGATTCTGATTGATTTTTCTGGCCGCCAGGATCTGCCCGACATAGGACATCCTCTCCGAAAAAGTATAATCATCTTCTGATTCTCCCTGCTTTATTGTTCTGTATGCTGCTGAAGAAAATAACGACAGGGAAAGCGGGAAGTTTTTTGTTCCTGATGTCTGCCTTGCCAGTGTGAACTTGGCAAAACCATCAAATGTCTTTTCATACGTCCCTCTTCCCAGACCCATCATCAGCCATTTCGTGATCCCATATTCCAGGCTTAAATGTATATTTGCCTGGTCGAGTCCGAAAAATTCATATGCCCCGGAATTGATCTTTCCAAACCGGTGCGATATCCTGAAATCCAGGTCTCCCGGATCCATTGTTTCAACGGAATGGCCGTTCATAACCCTTGTCGATTTAAATGTGGAGGTTGCGAAAACAACATCTATGCCTGTCAGGTCAGATAAATCTTCAACCAGATTTTTAAGGTCTTTTTGTGAATAAGCACCTAAGGAACTGAACAGAAAAACCAATAATAGAGATAACTGTTTCATGTTACTTGTTTTTATAATGTGATTACAATCAGCTTAAATTCATGCTTAAAGTTCGGCGTGAAAATACTCTTATCCAAACTTTTTTCTATTTCTTCAAGCGACCAGAACCTGCCCTCATCAATTTCATCTCTGTTTATTCCCGGATAATTCTCTGACTTCCCGGTGAAGGAATAGACAAGCTCCTTTTCACGGGGTGATTCCCAGATATACTTCCTGATAAATTTATAAGTGAACTCTTTCAAACCGAGTTCCTCGAAGGTTTCCCTTTTAAGCGCTTCTTCAGGACTCTCCCCGGGACTTACATGTCCTCCCACTGATGTATCCCAGTACCCTGGAAGGAGATCTTTTGTAATAGCACGTTTTTGCAGGAACAGTTCTCCTTTACTGTTGAAGAGGTGCATATGGACAACGGGGTGAAGAAGTTTACTTTTCCCGTCGTGACAGACACTGCGGAGTGCCCGGGATATTTCTGTCCCATCTTCGTTTACGATGGGAAACCATTCATCAGGGTTATTGTATATCATAATAGAGATAAAAATATGAATATTTGGAACATTGTAGGGGTGTAGCATGCTACACCCTTACAATTCTCCTAATCAAGGGTTCATTATCATGAACGCACATTTTATCGTATTCCCGTCCTCATCCACAACAGTCAGAACATGATTTCCTGCCGGTGCAAGGATTTCGGTCTGATGGATCTGCTTTGTTGTTGCAATATATTTTTCATCAAGGTGCCAGAAAATCTTTTTTGAAGGATTGCGGTGCACAACTTCCGGGATCACTCTTGTCAGTTCACCAGTGTGATCGCGGGGTATGAAGATCTTAATTCCCTGGGTTGGGTAGATAAACTCCATGACAGGCACTATCTTTCCCGGATTACACCCGGCAGCAAACGGGGGAAGAGGTTTATACTCAGGATGTTTTTGCCTGAAGAAATACTCCATTGCCGGAGGCAGAATAAACCACGATTCGTTGATGATCTCGCTGGCTGTAACACAATCGCTGCTGACCTGTTTTGTTCGCGATTTGTTGAGGTGTATGATCCTGTGATAAGGGCAGACATCGCTTCTCAGGCCATTTAAGCATACTGATACTTCTTCTGTATCAAGACAATCAGGCCCTGCTCTGTAGCCGCTGTTCCTGCATACCCTGATAGTTGTCAGCTCCTCCCATGGAGGAGTGAACCATGCAACAGGCCTCATAAGTCCGACAAGATCAAAAAGAATTGGCGCTGCCGATGAAATACCGGTTAACCCTGGTCTGCCCTCCCCATCGGCATTCCCTGCCCAGACCCCTATAACATAATCGGGAGTTGTGCCTATTGCCCAGGCATCCCTGAATCCGAAACTGGTTCCTGTCTTCCATGCTATTTCAGGCGCTGAAGCAAAATACTGCCAGCCTGTTTCCGTCTCAGGACTGTTAACCTTCCTTAATGCTTCAAAGGTGAGCCAGATTGATGCTGCCGAAAGGGGAGGAGTTGATTCTTCAGAAGTTACTGCACGATTGATATCTGCTGGAGATTAATGCCGGAGGATGATAATCGCCGTTGAAATATTTATTTTCACTGTTGTATCTTCCCAGGATCCTTGAAAGGGAGGCGTATACACCTGTCAGCTCCCATAAGGATGTTTCACCCCCTCCCAGGATCAGGGAAAGGCCGTAATGATCGGCCTGTTTGCCAAATGTCGTAAAACCTGTATTTTTCAGGAGCTCAAGGAATCGTTCAGGACTATATTTCTTAAGCATTCCGACTGCCGGTATATTTAATGACTGGGCAAGAGCTGTAGCTGCCGGTACCGCGCCACTGAAGCTCTGATCAAAATTCTCCGGAGTAAAACCCGGGAAACGGGTCGGAATATCTGCAACCAGTGTATTCGGCAATAATTCTCCCGACTGCTGCATCCCTGCATAGAGGATAGGTTTAAGTATGCTGCCTGTGCTTCTGAGTGACCTTATTATATCGACATCTTCACCATGTGATGCAAGATCCTGGTTTGTGCTGTTTCCGATATATGCCAGCACTTCACCTGTCGCGACATCCACAATCAAAGCTGCGGAATTGAATATGAAATTTCCTGCAAGCTCCTTCTGATGGTAATTAATTATCTCAACTGCCCTGTTCCTGAAGGACCGGATCAATTGTTGTCCTGATTCTCTCCCCCCTGTTCCTGACATAGAAAAGATCGGTCAGGTGAGGCGCTTTTGAAGGCAACGGTTTTGGTACTCCGGGGAGGGGTTCATCAAGTGCAAGCACCAGGGTTAGCGAATCAAGATAATTCCGTTCATACAGCTTCTTAAGAAGTTCGTTACGCCTGCCTTCAAGTACTTCCTGGTTTCTTCCGGGATAGACAAGAGAAGGGGAATTGGGAAGAACTGCAAGAGCTGCAGCTTCTGCCCAGGTTATATCTTCGGGCGATTTACCGGTATATCTCCACGACGCAGCATCAAGTCCCACAATATTCCCTCCGAAAGGTGCATTGGCAGCATACATCTTAAGGATGTTCTTTTTCGATCTGAAAATCTCAAGTTTTAATGCTCCCAGAATTTCAATAATCTTCTCACCATAGGTCCGCGGCCTGGTTCCCCTTGCCAGCCGGGCAACCTGCATGGTGACGGTACTTCCGCCGCTGACAATCTTTCCTGATTTTATATTATTTCTGAAGGCACGTAACAACGAAAACGGATTTATTCCCGGGTGATAAAAGAAGTACCTGTCCTCGAATGTAAGCAACGCTTTTTTAAATTTTTCAGGCACCTTTTCTGACGGAGGGAACCTCCATTGCCCGTCACCGGCTATCCTTGCTCCCAGGAGGCTTCCATCGCGGGCTTCAACAACAGTTGAGAGAGGAGCCCTGAATTCAGGCAGTGGCGAAAGTAAAACCGGGATAATTATTATCCCGGCTGCAATTAACAATATTTTAATCGGTTTATTCAATTTACCGGCCGGTTACTGTTACTCTGTTCCCTGGTACTCTCGAATAGCAGTTTTCCGTGTACATAGCTTCGCACCATACAGAGGGCTGATAGAATTCACCCTTGTAAGCGGCATTCAGGATAAGTACAAATGTTTTGGTTTCGCCCTGGTTCAGACTGAAATATGTATTCACTCTGTCGTCCCTGAAGTCGCGGTAGTCATAAATGCTCTCTTTTATTCCATAATTTGCCTCGAACAGCCGGGTGTTTTGAATCTCCCAGCCCGAGGGGACCATCTCTGTGAGCGCAATATTGTCGACACTGGAGAAGGTGGTATTGGTAACTCTTGCTACCATCATAAAGTCAGTACCCTGTATAAGATTCTTATGGTCAACAGGCTGCATCCTGGTGTCGAGGTATTCGATCTTCATGCTTAATCCATTGTCAGCTCCGGAAAGATCTGAAACAAGAGGGATGCCTTTTCTGACAAGGTTCAGATACAAAGGTTTGTCAGAATTGTTTTCAGCAACAACATTGTTTGTGCCACTTTTCACTTTAAGATTTTTTATGAGAACTTTCTTTGGTTCGACACTCTGGTCTGATCTTTCTCCATTAAAGGTGATATTGAATTTTGCGGGTCCGTTATTCTGACCCGGAACCATTTCGGCAAATTTCATGTAGGCGAAGAGTCCCCAGGCAATTGATTGTGTACTGTACCAGCTTTCGGTATTGAGTTCATCGCAGATTGCTTCTGAGCAGAGGCAAAGCCTGTTCTTCCTTTTTAAGAACCGACAGAGTATAGAGAACGATTGCCTTATCACGCATCCTGCTTCCGTAATAGTAGCCGGAATATTCATTTTCGGTTTCAAGATTTCTCATGTCGAGAAGATCATCTGCAGCTTCCGGTCTCCCTGCCGTTGCAAATGCAGCTGCCAGAAACCATCGGGATATCTGGGGAATACCTGCAGATTCACGAAGCCTGTTCATTGCACCTCTTTCAGGAGCTCCCGCCAGGGCAAGTGTAAAAAGCCTGTAGGCCTGGTCGTTTGCCGTCTGTATGAATTTTGGATCAAACCGCCAATCCTGCGAAACCTTGCGCTGGTAACTTATCCATTTCTGCCTGAAATCAGCCGGGATGCTGTATCCTTTTCTTTCAGCTTCGGTCATGAAATGTCCGGCATAAGATGTGATCCAGTTATCAGGCTGATAGTTTCCGGGCCAGAGGGTAATTCCCCCGCTGTTCATCTGCCTCGATACAATCTTACTTATCGCCTCTGTGATATTGACTGAAGCAGTTTCAGTTGCTGTGGCATCATTCACTGAGAGATCTTTAATCCAGAGCTGAGGGAATGCAGCCGATGTTATCTGTTCGGTACAACCATGCGGATAGTCAAGAAGATATCCCAGCCGTTTTTCAAGATTCACCGATGGGAGCATGGAGGCTTCAATCGTTGCCGCATCCGACCCTGAAATTCCGAATGGAACAAATGATGTTTCCCATTTTTCTCCCGGCTTCAGGATTCTGAGCTCTGCCCTGGTTTCGGGAGGATTCGGACTCCGGACATTAATTTCCATTTCATAAGCTGCTGTCTCACCTCCGCCCGATGCATTGATCCTTGATCTTTGCGATACCTGTATTTTCACCAACTGTAAACCGGAATTCCGTATCTCTTTCTCCTGTTCCGGAAACCGGAATGCTCCTGACTTTTTCATCAAATTTCACAAGCTCGTTTCCTTCAGCAGTTATATCAATATTGCTGATATTTTCTTTCTGGATGAACAGAGTAACGGGCAGGGCAACTTTTTCTCCGGGACTAATCACCCTTGGAGCTGTAACCAGGATCATTAGCGGATCTTTCACAGGAACGCTTTTTTCAGCAAAACCGAAAGCCTTGTCGCTTCCTGCTATAACCATGGTCCTTACCGAACCTGTGTACTGAGGCAATGTAATGAAATGAGTTCCGGTCTTTCCCGGTCCCAGGACAAAGGGACCGAGGAATCTGACGACAGGAACAAATCGCTGTGCCTTATTTGCCGACCTGTCAATAACAGCCTCGTCGCCGCCGACAGCAAAGAATCCTTTCAAGTGTTCCTCCAAATGCACCGAGAATAAGATCATAAAGGTCCCAGGTCTGGACCCCAAGAGCTTCCCGGGCATAGAAATATTTCCATGGATCAGGTGTCTTGAATCCTGTTATATTCAATAATCCTTCATCAACAACAGCCAGCGTATAAGTCATGGGTTTCTTTCTTGGTCTCACTCACCCTTATTTCAAAACCCTGCTGCGACCTGATCTGGTCGGGCATTGATATTTCAGGACTCAGACGTGTCTCCGGATCTTCGACCATTACGGGAACCACCCCGTAAAGTCGCATGGGCATATCATTTATGGTCTGGGCATGAGGCTGTACTACAGTTACATAGGCATAAACATTAGGAGCCATGTCAGGTCTTGCCTTAAAGCTGACAACAGTATTTCCCTTTGTGGTTATTGCACGGATCTCATCAAGAACAGATGTTGAGTTTTCAAGAGTTACAATTACCCTTGCATTTTCAGGTGCCGGGAATGTCAGTTTTATTTCATCGCCCGGATTATATTTCTCCTTATCAGTATTTATTGAAAGCAGGGTAGCTCCTTCCGAGTTTCCCTTCATTCCGTATTCCCACGGCCAGTCGACAAGAATTATTTTACCTGTTGAATGGCCTCCCGGCGATGATGCTCTTATCAGGTACCTGCCCCATTCGTTCCTGCCGATATTAAATGAAAATGAACCCTCTCCGCCTGAAGTGGTTATCTTTTTTGTTATAACAGGTTTGTAGATATTATTCGAGATATAAGACGCAAGATCCTCCTGGTCCGATTCCCACCACCACCTGTATGAGATCTTATATACTGTAAGCTCGACTTCGGAGCTCACCGGATTCCCCTTCGGGTCAACGGTTACAATGTTTACCTCATTATTTTTGTCAGTGAACAGCATCCTCTCTTTCCCATTTAATCCCGGGAGATCTATACCCACAAATACAGGATAGGGAGCATATTTATATACTGCCTGAGTTATGCTCTCATCACCGCCTTTTTCAGCGACTTTTGCAGTAAAGACCGCATTGAGCATACCCGGGGCATTGATTTCATCACCCGGATTAAATATGACATCAGCATTTCCGTTCTCATCAACTGATCCTTCAAACATTCTTGCAGTTTCGGAATAGAACTGTATTGCGGGATCATCGAAATTATACTGCGGGTATTTTTCAAATTCTGTTTTAGTCGGTTTCAGAATATATTCCACCGACGATTTTAGATTTCCTGCATATTGCACCATTAAGCCATTTTACCTTAAGTGTTCCCTTTGAAGCATTTTCAGATCCTCCCAGGATCTCATCCGGGAAATTAAGATCGATCTTCAGCCTGTTTGGCTTTATGGTCTCAACCCTTACCCTTTTTGTAAATAGGGCGCCTCCGATCCTGAACCGGGCTTTGTAATCACCGGTTACAGCATCGGCAGAAGTTGCGGTCCTGAAAACGATCAGACTGCGGCTGTCAAATTTCTGTACCTGATTATCGACCTTCTGTTCCATCGGATTGATCAGTTCAAACTGGACCGGATGATCAGAAGGGAGTGATTTGCCCATGTCTTTAATGAAGATTGAGAGAAAAATAGAATCGCCCGGACGCCAGACATCCCTTTCGCCGTAAATGAAAGCTTTTATCCCCTTTTCAGGCTTATTTCCCGATACATCAAACGAACTGAGTGAAAGAGATGAGCCGTCATTAACTTTCAGATAATTACGATCCTTGTCCTTTGCAGCGATAATCAGAAAAGGTTTTCTGTCGCATGCGAGAATAACAGAACCGTTCTGACCGGTATTTCCTGAAATTATCTCCTGAAGCTGGAAATCATAAACAGTAACAGCCACTTCACTCAATGGCAATGCAGTCAGGAGATCATTTACCATAACCCTGAGGTTATTATCAGTACCCTTTTTGGCAATGATCCCGAAGTTCGATGCAAGGATATTCCTTGTTACTTTCCTGTCGGGATTGAAATATGCAGCCTTGCAGGGATTATCGCGGTCTCTCCAGTTAAACCCGATATGAATAATAAATAAAATCATCACTATCGGAATAGTAATTTTCCGGATCATCCCAGAATTCCTGGGTTGTTTCCTCCGATAATTTAAGCATCTCATCATATTTCTTTATTTCTTCCTGATCGGTGCATGGATAGAGTGAATATGAAGGTCTCATTGAGAGTTCGACTTTGTAGAGAATGCCCGGCTCAACATCAATGTATTCAGCAAGATCAACAGTATAAAGGTTCCATGCTCCGGGATTACTGCCTGAAGGATTTATCAGATCAACGCGGCCGGAATAGAGAGGCCGGCCAAACCTCTTTACAGAATAGCCGGTATTTATCTCATTTTCCTGAAGGAAATGAGGCAGGTTGTTCTCAAATATTTTAATTATCTTAAGATCAACGGCTTTAAGATTAGCTGCTTTAAACGGGAAAATCAGATTCTGGGATGCAGGAAGTATAACCCCGTTTCCAATGAGTTCAATTGAAGGCGCAACAGGTGAAAAGTCAATTTTTGTCACAAACGAAGAAGCTAGAGAAGCGCCCTTTGTATTTTTAATCGACTTTTCGATATTGATGTTCAACCGGACCTTCCGGTCTGGAAGAAGGGAAAATACTTACAATATTGGAATTGATGCTTACAGTGATCTCCTTTTCGGGCGAAAGCCATATCAGGCCCTCTGTCTCCTGTGATGCATCCAGCGGGTCAGAAAATACAACATTTATTGCCTCATTTTCTCGCTGGTTCATAATTAAATCGATGACCGAAAATTCCCCTTCAGGTGGAATATTTACTATTGCAGTGCCTTTCTGACTGACTTTTGCCTGATTTCCGTCCCATGAAAGTTCGAGTTTCTGGGTTTTGTCGCTCCTTGCAATGTTCAAAACCCTGAATTTGTGGGCATTCATACCGGAATGATCCCACATGATATCCATTTTCTTTCTTCCCAGCTTTGCCTGAAGGTATGCCTCCACCTCTGAGGAAGCTATATAATCGGATGCTGTTATCTCTCCGGTCAGAGTATATTTCTTGCGTCTTCAGAAGATTCGAGTGCTCCTGTGGTAACCATAAAGTCTTTTTTTATGGTCTGGATCCTTATAGGGAAAGTCTTCAGATTTTCCTTTACTTCAGCAAGCCTGTCAAGATTGAGTCTGCCTGTGTAAATGGTTCCCGGATCAAGAGTCTTTGCAGGTTTGAACACCAGGGTTACATCATCGGTCCATTCGGCTTTGCCTCTGACGACAGGTTCAAACATGAACAGGCCTGCCGGTGTCTGTTTCTTTGCCTTTGAAGCAAACTCAGGAGTAAACCGGATTTCAATTGCCGAATTAACCGACACGATTCCGGAGGTATATCCTGAGATATATTCACTGAATCCCTTCTCGATGGGTATAATTACCTCGGTAATATCTTTTACCCTTTTGAATGTGAACTTGGTTACAGGTTTCTCTTTTTTTCCGCAAGAGGTAATTATCAATGCGAAAAATATCGGAATAAACAATCTGAATATTTTCATAGTTGCCTTATGAAGAAGTTAAAAATCCAAACATTGAAAAAATCACAGCAAAATCCTGTTCCCCAGCTGTTTCGATATTGTCCCAAGTGCTGTGCTCAGGGTGTTATATCTCTTCTGAAGCGACAGTATTTTCTCCTGGTCATTGGTTTTGACTGCCTCTTCAAGAAGAGTCATGATCTCTTTCCTGGCAGTTATGATCTTGTCGCTCTTGAATTTGAGGACCACATCAGGAACAATATCCCGAAGCTTCATCTCTTCAGTCTCGACAAATGTCTGTTTATTCTTCCATATCCTGCTCAGCTCGTGCGAATCGGACAGGAGATCGGCCGACAGCTGTGAAATTTCCGGATCCTCATGTTTACAAAATGCTTATCCCCCGGAAAGAGTCCCTGTTCCGAATAAAACCTGAAATCAGCGAAGATCTTTGCGCAGATACTGTCATCAAATGAAAGTTCATCCGAGGTTATTTCATTAACGATATAATCAGATACTGCAATAATCTCCTCCTTGCCGTCCTCAATCCTTATCCTGCGGTCAAATGCATCGCTGCCGTATTTAAGAAGCAGGCGGATTATCTCTTTCTCGGAATAGTATGAAACATTTTTGTACTGCACCTGTTTTATAGTCTGGACCGGAGGTACCGGAAGATCCTCGGGACCCGGATATTTATTCCTTTCCTGGAACGACTTCTGCTGTCTCAGCTTATTCACCTCATGGTAAAGGACTGGTTCAGAGACCTCAAGTACAATACTGCATTCCTTTATATAAACTGTGCGGGTTATTGCTTCGGGGATTACTGCTATCGATTTTACAACATCCTTTATCAGGTTGGCTTTTTGAACCGGATCATTATTGGACTCAGAAATCAGGAGCTGGGTTTTAAACCTGATGAAATCAGTCTCTCTTTCTTTGATATATTTTATAAACTCCTCGTTGCTGACTTTTTTTGAATATGAATCCGGATCTTCGCCGTCGGGCAGAAGGACTATCTTCACATTCATCCCCTCTTCAAGAACCAGGTCGATACCCCTTATTGATGCCTTGATACCTGCAGGATCGCCGTCATAAAGGATAGTAATATTCTGTGTGAATCTTTTAATCAGCCTTACCTGTTCCTGGGTGAGCGATGTCCCTGACGATGCGACCACGTTTTCGATGTTTGCCTCATGAAGCGACATAACATCGGTGTATCCTTCGACAAGATAGCATTTGTCTTCCTGGGTGATTGCCTTGCGCGCCTGGTAGATACCATAAACAATCCTGCTTTTATGGTAGATCTCCGATTCAGGCGAATTAAGATATTTGGCGCTTTTGGGATCGGCTTTCAGTATTCTCCCTCCAAAACCCAGCACCTGGCCTGAGAGTGAGTGGATAGGGAACATTACCCTGCCGCTGAACCTGTCGAAAATGCGTTCTTCGTGCTGAATTGTCAGTCCGGTCTTTACCAGAAAATCCTGCCTGTATCCGTCATCAAGCGCTTTTCTTGAAAATGCATCACGCTTTTCGAAACTGTACCCAACCTCAAATTTCTTCAGGGTGTCATGCCTGAATCCCCTTTCCCTGAAGTAAGCCAGACCGACTGAAGTACCTTCGTCCGATTGAAAAAGGTTATCGGTGAACTGGCGCGCAGCATAGGAAGTTATGACCAGCAGGCTCTCCCGTTCATTCTGTTTCTCGATCTCCTCGAGGGTTCGTTCTTTTTCAACGACTTCGATATGATATTTCCCGGCGAGATATTTAAGAGCCTCAGGGTAGGTGAGGTGCTCATGCTCCATTATAAAATTGACCGAATTACCGACCTTCCCGCATCCGAAACACTTAAATATCTCCTTTGATGGCGAGACTGTAAATGAAGGGGTCTTCTCGTTATGGAAAGGACACAATCCCAGATAGTTAACTCCTCTTCTCTTCAGGGGAACAAACTCCTGAATTACATCTACAATCTGTGCAGCATCGAGGATCCTATCTATGGTCTGGCGGTCAATCACAAGTCAAAGATATCAGTAAATTGACGAAACAACTATACTAAATATGGTTTTGTGTTAACAATTGGGGGATTGCTTCGTCCCCCGCCCAATGGCGGGGTCCTCGCAATGACGGTGCATATAAGATGGTTGGTAATTGGACTAAAGGATTGCTTCGTCCGCCAATGGCGGGCTCGCAATGACGGTGCACTAGTGGTTGATGCAGCTTATAGGCACTGTCATTGCGAGGAGCGCAGCGACGAAGCAATCCTCAAGGGCTTACAGAAAGTCACTTAGGTCGTTCCATCCAGGATTCGTACTATTGATCAGTTCCAACTTTTTCTTCCTGCTCCCCCCCTTGATCTTTTTCTCATGTATTATGGCTTCTCCGATTGTATCAAACTGTTCATAATAAACCAGTTTGTTCAGATTGTACCTGGCAGAGAAACTATCCGGATGTTTTTTATTCTTATGCTGTTCGATTCTTTCTTTTAAATTACTTGTAACTCCGGTATAAAGGACTGAATTATTGTTATTTGTCAATATGTAAACAGTACCTTTCATTTTATTGAAGCTTTAATAATCTGCTTGTCAATATTTCAACTCCTTTGCTCGCTGGTTCTTTTATAATTTCCACATTCCTGTTAACGGGTACATCTACATCATTTGGATCAATGAGCCAGAGTGAAGCTTTTGCCGGAGCATATTCAATTAATCCGGCAGCAGGATATACATTTAGTGAAGAACCGATTACTACAAAAATATCAGCTGTGGAAGTTATCCTTATTGCCTCATCCATATTTGGAACAGCTTCGCCAAACCATACAATATGAGGCCTGAGCTGACTCCCTTTTTCACAAACATCTCCCGGTTTAATATCTTTATATCCAATATCATAAACCAGGGATGGGTCAGCAGTGCTTCTTGCTTTTGTGAGTTCTCCGTGAAGATGAAGTATTTTTGTGCTTCCTGCCCTTTCATGCAGGTTATCAATATTCTGGGTAATAACATATACATTAAAGTGCTCTTCAAGTTTTGCGACACCGAAATGACCCGCATTTGGCTCACAGTTTGCCAGCTGGGTCCTTCTGTCGTTATAAAATCTCAGAACAAGATCCCTGTTACTTGACCATCCCATGGGAGACGCCACCTCGGTTACATCATATTCTTCCCAAAGACCGCCCGAATCACGAAAGGTCCTGATGCCGCTTTCGGAGCTCATCCCTGCTCCGGTAAGGATAATAAGATTCTTCATAAGCTTAAAATTTTCATAAGCAAGATAATTGCTATTTTTACATTTCGATTGTTATTGTTAAATGAATAACTTAAATAATAAATTAATCCTCGCCATTACCGGCGCAAGCGGCTCAATATATGCACTGAAACTGCTTGAGAAATTAAACATGCTGAAAACACAGCCATCCGAGGTTGCTGTGGTATTTTCTGATACTGCAAAAGAGATATGGGAATTCGAAACAGGGCAGAGATATATACCGGTTCCTCCTGCGAAGGTTTTTGAAAACAACAATTTTTATGCGCCATTCGCTTCAGGGTCCTCGGCTTATGGTACCATGATAATCTGTCCCGCATCGATGGGCACCCTGGGCCGTATTGCCAACGGAGTCTCTGATGACCTTATATGCAGGGCTGCTGATGTAATGTTAAAAGAGAGACGCAGACTGATCCTTGTGCCCAGAGAAACACCATATAATCTGATTCATATAAAGAATATGGAGAGCCTGACACTTGCAGGAGCAGTTATTTGCCCTGCAACACCATCATTTTACAGTAAGCCTGAAACAATTGATGACCTTGTGATGACCGTCGTAAACAGGATTATTGAGCTGGCAGGTTTCGAAAGTGAATCATACCGCTGGATGGAAAATGATTGATAAGAGAATAATCAGTTTCTTCAGGAAACATCATGTTACTGACAATTTCCACCAGTGTGAATAACGAACCATGGTGTGCCAATTGCTTCTATGTTTATCTCGCAGGTGAAAATTCTCTGGTCTTTACTACCGATCCTGAAACACGCCATGGCAAAGAATTTCTGATAAACAGGATTGTTGCAGGCTCTGTTGTTTTGGAGACACGGGTTATCGGACGGATTAGGGGTATTCAGTTTCAGGGTATAGTGTCAGAGCCGGAGGGGGATATGGCAGAAATATCCCGAAAAGCCTATCTCAGGAGGTTTCCTGTTGCAATGCTGATGGAAACCCATTTGTGGATAGTTGAACTTACCAATATCAAAATGACTGATAACAGGCTGGGGTTCGGGAAGAAGCTAGTCTGGGAAAGGTGATATAAGGATTGCTTCGTCCCCCGCTGCGCGGGGTCCTCGCAATGACGGTGCACATAAGCTACGGTATTGGTTGAGACGGTTACACGCAATACTCATATAATCGTGGTACCGTCATTGCGGGACGGTCATTGCGAGGCCGACGAAGCAATCGACTGATCGCTGTTTACAAATCTGGCTGAAATAAACCCCCTTTAAAGGGCACGGGGGTTTAGTTGCTGTTTCACGATTTTCGCGATGTACTTCCCCAGTATATCAAACTCGATATTCACCACCGTTCCTTTTTTGATCTGGTGAAAGTTCGTCACTTCCCAGGTGAAAGGTATTATGGCAACCTGAAATGATTTCGGCCGGGAATTTACAACGGTCAGGCTGACGCCGTTCACTGAAACAGATCCTTTTTCAACGGTGATATAGTCGTCCTGAAGAGGCTCGTATTCAAATGTATAATACCAGCTTCCACCTGCTTCACTTACATCTGTGCAAATTGCTGTCTGATCAACATGTCCCTGTACCATGTGGCCGTCGAGGCGTCCGTCGAGCCGCGCGCTTCTTTCGAGGTTCACCCTGTCACCTGGTTTCAGCAATCCAAGGTTTGACTTTTCAAGGGTCTCCTTTATTGCGGTAACAGTGTAGGTATCGTTTTCTTTTCTGACTACTGTCAGGCAAACCCCGTTATGCGAAATGCTCTGGTCGATCTTAAGCTCACCGGTAAATGAGCATTTCATTGTTATATGAAGGTTGTCCTTCTCTTTTTCGAGTTTTACTACTGGAGCAGCTTCTTCTACAATTCCTGAAAACATAGTTTTTAATTTTGTTTTTGCAAACGTACTTAATTTTCAATAATTTATCTTTCTTAACACGGAGTTTACGAGCCTTCGCTGAAACTTCGGCTGGCAATGCACGGAGTTTTCACAGAGTTTCACTGTTTTGCCTTCCGACCCTGCCTTTTTTAACCGGCATCTTATCCTTTTTCCATGCAACGATTCCGCCTTCAAGATTGTAAAGTTTTCTGAATCCCTTTTCGTATAATGCTTCTGCAGCACTGCGGCTTCTGTAATCAGTTGAGCAGTATAAAAAATATGACAATTCCTTATTCAGGGTATCAGCAGCTTTTCCAGATTTCCAGAAGAAGGAATATTAATGGCATCCCTGATTCGGTTACGTTTAAATTCGAATGGCTCACGCACATCCAGCAGAATTGCAGAATCTGTCATCAGGTACCGGAGGTGAAAATCGTAAGGTTCAAGGGACTTATATTTAGCTGAATCCGGAACCTGACCGGCAACCGGGAGTATACCTGCGGAAAAAAACAATATGAAACCGATAAGAAATTTCATCATCGTACCATATAGGTTTACAAAGTAAATAATTTTCTGGCATTATCTCGCCCCCTCACCCCTTCGCCCCCTCGCTCCCTCAATTTCTTATTAACCACTGAGTTTCACGGAGTATAACACGGAGTCACACTGTTTTGGCCTCTGCCCATTGCATTTCTTTACATCGCCTGTCGCCTATCGCCTGTCGCCTGTCACATCGCCTATCGCCTATAATACATAATACATATCTTCTGCCGTTATGCCGTTATGCTATCGTTATGCCGTTATGCCGTTATGCCTTTGCGCCTTTATACCTTTTTTGTATCTTTGTCCGATTTTTTAAAATTTTTCTGAAACATTAACTGATTGATCCGATGGGGAAAAGGTTTCCTGAATATAAATCTCTTGATCTCTCGCAGGTAAACAAGGATATTCTGAAGATTTGGGACGAGAATGACACTTTTCACCGAAGTGTGCGTGAGTTAGACGGTAAAGGTGAATATGTATTTTATGAAGGGCCTCCTTCCGCAAACGGAATGCCGGGAATCCATCATGTGATGGCACGCACCATCAAGGATGCAATATGCCGTTACAAAACTCAGTGCGGTTATGAAGTAAAACGCAAAGCAGGCTGGGATACCCACGGATTGCCTGTTGAGCTTGGTGTTGAAAAAGCTCTCGGAATCTCCAAAGAGGATATAGGTGTTAAAATTTCGATAGAAGATTATAACAAAGCCTGCAAAATCGATGTAATGAAGTACACCGATATGTGGGAGGAACTGACCCGGAAAATGGGATACTGGGTTAATATGGATCATCCGTATGTGACTTATGATAACCGTTATATTGAAACACTGTGGTGGCTGCTGAAGCAGCTTCATTCCAAAGGCTTTCTTTACCAGGGCTACACTATTCAGCCATATTCACCTGCAGCAGGTACCGGACTGAGCTCTCATGAACTAAACCTTCCGGGTTGTTACCGCGATGTGAAAGACACAACGTGTATCGCACAGTTTAAGCTTATAAAGGATAAAAAATCAGAATTCCTTATACAAGAATATCGATACAGTTGATGTTCACATGATGGCCTGGACTACTACGCCATGGACACTTCCTTCAAATACTGCTCTTGCTGTCGGGAAAGAGATCAGATATATTAAGGTGCGCAGTTTTAATCCATATTCGGGCGATCCGATAACTGTTATAATAGCAAAGGATCTTCTTCATTCAATGTTCCCCGAAACAAATGCATCACTTGATTTGTCAGAATATAAACAGGGAGATAAAAAGATACCATTTAAGGTTCTTGATGAGTTTCCCGGAAGTGCCCTTGAAGGGATAAACTATGAGCAGCTGATTGACTGGGTAAAACCCGATCAGGGAGCCTTCAGGGTTGTAACCGGCGATTTTGTAACCACTGAGGATGGAACAGGTATTGTGCACATTGCTCCTACATTTGGCGCCGACGACTACCGTGCCGGAAAAGAGTTTGGCATTCCCGGCATGATGGTTAAAAGAAAAGACGGAACTATAGGGCCGATGGTCGATAAAAGAGGATATATGGTGCCAATCATGGATCTCGACATTGATTTTGTCAGGGAAAGGGTAAACACCGGCTCATATACAGGATTCGAAGGCAGGGCGGTAAAGAATGAGTATGATGAAACGATTTCTCCCAATGCTGATACACTCGATGTTGATATAGTGGTTAACCTGAAACAGCAGGGGAAAGTGTTCAGGATTGAAAAGCAGGTGCACAGCTATCCACATTGCTGGAGGACCGATAAGCCGGTGCTCTATTATCCTATGGATGCATGGTTCATCCGCACAACAGCATTCCGTGAACGACTGATTGAGCTGAATAATACCATCAACTGGAAACCGCAGTCCACAGGGACAGGACGGTTTGGCAAATGGCTCGAAAATCTTGTCGACTGGAACCTTTCGCGCTCAAGATTCTGGGGAACTCCTCTTCCAATCTGGGTTACAGAAGACAGGAAAGAAGAGAAATGCATCGGCTCGGCAGCAGAGCTGAAAACCGAAATTGAGAAATCAATAGCGGCAGGATTCATGACGAAGAATCCGCTTGCTAGATTTTGCCGAAGGTGATAACTCTTCCGAAAACTATGAAAAATTCGATCTTCACAGGCCGTTTGTTGATGAAATAATTCTGGTGAGTCAATCAGGTAAGAAAATGGTCCGCGAACCCGATCTTATTGATGTTTGGTTCGATTCGGGTGCAATGCCTTATGCACAGGTTCATTATCCTTTTGAGAATAAGGAGAATTTCGGTGATATGTTCCCGGCTGATTTTATTGCAGAAGGCGTTGACCAGACAAGAGGATGGTTCTTTACCCTTCATGCAATAGCCACAATGATATCGGATTCTGTTGCATTTAAAAATATTATTTCAAACGGTCTGGTTCTTGACAAGAATGGCAATAAGATGTCGAAACGGCTTGGAAATGCAGTCGATCCGTTTGCAACTATTGAAGAACACGGATCTGATCCCCTGCGCTGGTATCTGATGACAAATGCTCAGCCATGGGATAATCTGAAATTTGATATATGCCGGTGTTGATGAGGTAAAAAGAAAATTCTTCGGGACACTTTATAATACCTATTCCTTCTTTGCTCTCTACGCAAACGTTGATAATTTCCGGTTTACTGAAAGGGATATTCCGGTGAAGAGCCGGCCTGAAATTGACAGGTGGATAATCTCACTTCTGAATTCACTGGTTAAAGAGGTCGGGGAATGCTATGATAATTATGACCTCACACGCGCAGGAAGGGCTATCCAGGATTTTGTAACTGAGAACCTGAGCAACTGGTATGTGCGTTTAAACAGAAAGCGTTACTGGGGAGGCGATTACGATACTGATAAGATATCTGCATATCAGACGCTTTTTCAGTGTCTTGAAACGGTCAGCAGGCTTGCGGCCCCATTAGCTCCGTTCTTTATGGATCAGCTTTTCCGCGATCTTAACACCACCACCGGCAGACATAGTGAAGACTCGGTTCACCTGGCCGTTTTCCCTGAATATGATCCGGTTCTGATCGATAAGGATCTGGAAGAGAGAATGGATATTGCACAGAAGGTATCATCGATGATCCTCGGGTTGAGGCGCAAGGTGAGTATTAAAGTCCGTCAGCCTCTTGCCAGGATAATGGTTCCTGTTACCGAAAAATCGTTCAGGGATAAATTCGAGTCGGTAAAGGATCTGATCCTTGCTGAGGTGAATGTAAGGGAAGTTGAATATATTGACGATACCGCTGCAATTGTTGTCAAGAAGGTGAAACCCGATTTTAAAGCTCTTGGTCCCCGCTATGGCAAGATGATGAAAGATATAAGCAAAGCTATTTCTGAGCTGACGCGTCAGGAGATAGCGGCTTTTGAAAGCAAAGGCAGTCATCAGCTTATAATTGAAGGTAAAGATATCAATCTGACAACCGCTGATGTAGAGATCATCTCGGAAGATATTCCCGGCTGGCAGGTGGCAAATGACGGCAAGCTTACCGTTGCTCTTGATGTCACTGTAACTGATGAACTTCGCTATGAAGGCATAGCCCGTGAGTTTGTGAACAGGATCCAGAATATCAGGAAAGAGAGTGGGTTTGATGTTACAGATAAGATTACTGTACTGATCGAGGATCATGATCTGATCCGTGAAGCCATAAAACGGCATGCGGGATATATCGGGTCACAGACCCTGGCTACGAGAGTGGATGTTGTTGATCGTTTTACAGACGGGAATGTACGGGAAGTCGAGATTGATGATGTAACAGTAAGGATCTCCGTTTTCAAGGTCAGTTGAAACGGTCTTCGGAGAGGGCGCAATCGTTACAATGATAAAAAACCGCCTCACTTCTGAGACGGTGTACCTTTCTATTATTTCCTTTAAGACCGCATGACCGCATGACTGCACGACCTGCTACGCCTTTACTTCTGTTTCATCTTCGCATCGATACAAAGCGTTGCGTGAGGAACGGCCCTTAGTCTCTCTTTCGAAATAAGCTTCCCTGTTTCACGGCATATGCCATAAGTTTTATTTTCGATCCTTACAAGGGCAGCCTGAAGATGCTGAATGAATTTCAGCTGTCGTTGAGCCAGTCTGCCGGCCTCTTCTTTTGAAAGAGTAGTTGCCCCTTCTTCCAGCACTTTAAATGTGGGAGAAGTATCCATGGTATCGTTACTTTCTTCGTGAGTAATACTGGATTTAAGAATCTCGTAATCTTTTTTGGCTTTATCCAGCTTCCAAAGGATGATCTGCCTGAACTCATCAAGCTCATCATCCGAATATCTAGTCTTCTCAGCCATAGCAGTAAGTGTTTTGTTTATGCCGCAAATGTAGGGTTTTTTAATGAAGAAAAAAAACACATGTTACTTTCTTTGTTTCAAGACAAAGAAAGTAACCAAGGAAAACGCTCTGAGGCCATTTGAAAGCCAAAATAATATAACTGAAGCCGTGGTCAGCGCACAAGTCCCAATCAGGCTTTAGCCCATATAGTTTTTTATTATCTTTGACACCGCTTAAAACAAAATACGAATAATGGAACCAAAGAAGATTGGAAATATAATTACCACTACCAAAATCAAAAAACAAACAGAACCTAAATGGTACGCAATTTATACCAATCCGAGGGCTGAAAAACAGGTCAGGGACCGGCTGATGGAAGCGGGAGTGGAAGTATTTTTGCCCTTGCAAAAGACATACAGGATATGGAGCGACAGGAAAAAACTTGTTGAGGTCCCGCTGCTTTCATCCTATGTTTTTGTAAAGGTCATACCCCTGGAATTTCCGAAGGTATATCAGTCTTCAGGTGTTGTGCGGTTTATTACCTTTGAAGGCCAGCCTGCCTCAATTCCCCAGAATCAGATTGATAACCTGCGCCTGCTGATCAACAGCGACACGGATATTGAAGTTACATCAGAAAAATTTGCTCAGGGTGACTTTGTTGAAGTTATCCGCGGCTCGCTGGTCGGACTAACCGGCGAACTGGTAAAAACGGGTTCCCACAGCAGAGTTGTTGTACGCATTGATCGTCTCGATCAGAATCTGATTGTTAATATACCGATGACCTTTCTGCGAAGACTTTAAAAAAGTCTTGCAGTCTTGCGGTCATACAAGTCAAATCGACTTTGTTTCATCGGCAAACCCCTTCTGATGCTACGCATCATCTTCCCCAAGGGGGAGAAAAATCTGAAGTTCAAAAAAAATTATGGTAAAAGTTTGGGATTTTTTCACCCCACTGGGGGGAAATCAAAAGGGAAATGCTTCTATAAGCAACTAATTCATCTTGAATTACTTATATTTCAGATACTGCTTATACGTTTCCGCAATCCCTTCATCAAGACTAATCTTATGCCTGTACCCCAACCCCTTTAATGCAGTAGTATCCGTCGCTTTCCTCATTGTCCCATCAGGCTTGGATGAATCAAAAACAACCTTTCCGGAAAAACCTGTCAGGGATTTCACTTTGTTTGCAAGATCCTTTATTGATATTTCCTCGCCGGTACCGATATTCAGGAAATGAGGCGGACGATATTCAGGATCTGATTTGCCGGCTTTATGGATGGCCGCAATGTCCTTAACATCAATATTTTCCATTATAAAAATGCATGCTTCGGCCATATCCTTTGAGTTCATGAATTCCCTCATGGGAGCTCCGGTTCCCCAGATAGATACTGCAACCTGCTCTTTTCCTGACTTATCTTTACCGGATTGTCCTATCCCATACTTTTCAAGAATTGCCATAATGCTTTTTTCATCTGAACCACCGTTAATGCCTTCAACAGGATATCTGTTAAGGTCCTTACGGATAGCCTCCATATTCTCTTCTTCAAGACACTTTCCAAGGTGGAATTTCCTCAGCAGGGCCGGAAGAACATGAGACGCCTGGAGGTTATAATTATCGCCATGTCCATAGAGATTTGTCGGCATTACGGCAATGAAATTGGTATTGTACTGGATATTAAATGATTCGCACATCTTCAATCCTGCAATTTTTGCTACTGCATACGGCTCATTGGTAAACTCCAGCTGCGAGGTAAGAAGGTAATCCTCCTTCATGGGCTGAGGTGCATTTTTGGGATATATACAGGTTGATCCAAGGAACAGAAGCTTTTTAACTCCGTATTTCCAGGCTGAATAAATAATATTGCTCTGGATCATCAGGTTGACGTAAATAAAATCAGCCCTGAAAGTATTATTAGCCACAATACCACCAACTTTTGCTGCTGCTATCAGAACATATTCAGGCTTCTGTTCCGCAAAAAAACCATCCACTGCCTTCTGATCAGTAAGATCGAGTTCCTCCATGGTTCTCAGAAGCAGATTGGTATAACCTTTAGCCTTTAAAGTGTTTGTCAGTGCTGAACCGACAAGCCCGGTATGCCCGGCAACGTATATTTTGGAGTTAGTATTCATTTTAGAATTCTTTACCACGGAGTTTCACTGAGTTGGCACGGAGTTACACGGTTTTTAACTCTGTGATACTCCGTGATACTCTGTGCGACTCCGTGGTTAATGGATTTATTCAAAATAATTAAACGTCCTGAAACCACCGTTCTTTATGTGGCTCTCTTTTTTCATCAGGTGAATATCCGAGGTGATCATATCCTCTATAAGTCCCTGCAGATCATATTTCGGTATCCATCCGAGCTTTGTCCTTGCTTTTGTTGAGTCACCGATAAGCAGATCCACCTCTGTGGGCCTGTAATAATTTCTGTCGACCTTCACCATTTCAGGATTGTTTTTGATCCTCTCTTTTATTGCACCGATATACTCTTTCCCGACCTTATTGTTAAAAAGTGTATCATCAACACTTATTAAGCTGCCTGTTTCATTTTCCTTCTCTCCGGAGAAGAGTATCTCCATACCAGTCGCCGCAAATGTTTTCTGTATAAATTCCCGTATGGAAGTGGTGACGCCTGTTGCAATAACGTAGTCATCCGGTTTATCCTGCTGCAGAATGAGGTACATAGCTTTTATATAATCTTTTGCATGTCCCCAGTCGCGCCGTGATGAAATGTTTCCCATATAGAGGCAATCCTGCATTCCAAGAGCAATTTTTGCCATTGCTCTTGATATCTTCCTGGTTACAAAAGTCTCTCCTCTGATAGGTGATTCATGATTGAAAAGAATCCCATTGCTGGCGTGCATTCCGTATGCTTCCCTGTAATTAATGGTTATCCAGTATGCATAGAGCTTGGCAACACCATATGGACTTCTGGGATAGAATGGGGTTTTTTCGTTTTGCGGTACCTCCTGTACCAGACCATACAGTTCACTTGTCGAAGCCTGATAGATCCTGGTTTTCTGCGTCAGACCAAGGAGCCTTACGGCTTCAAGGATCCTCAGGGTACCAATCCCGTCGGCATTGGCTGTATATTCAGGTGTATCGAAGCTAACCTTCACATGGCTCATTGCTGCAAGGTTATAGATCTCATCAGGCTGGCACTCCTGGATTACTTTTGTGACATTCATTGAATCTGTAAGATCACCGTAATGAAGGATGAAATCCCGTTGGTCAACATGAGGGTCCTGGTAAAGATGGTCTATCCTTTCGGTGTTAAACATGGAGCTGCGCCGCTTTATCCCATGCACTGTATAGCCCTTCTTTAAGAAGGTACTCAGCGAGGTAAGCGCCATCCTGTCCTGTAACACCTGTAATTAATGCTGTTTTTGACATATGTTTCTGAATTTTACTATTGAGTTTTACACTGATGTTTTCTGAGTTTGCACGGAGTGATAATCTATGTGTCTTGCAGTCCGTGCGTCAACGTCTGTGAAACTCCGTGGTTAAATAACTGCACGACTGCATTTAAGACGAGCATGACGTCTTACAACCACAAATCCTTCACCCTTATCTTAATCTTAAACGCATTCGGTATCTCTTCTTCACTAATTATGATCAGATACCCTCCTCCACCGGCTCCCGAAAGCTTCCATGCCCTTGATCTTCCCTTATACCGGCCGATGATCTTTTCTATTTCCGGATTCATCATCTTCGGAAACATCCGCACCTGGGAGTGAAATGATTCGAGAAATCCATCTTTGAATTTTTCGTAATCCATTGCTTTCAGTCCATCCCATGCCCGATCGGCTGCCTCAGTAAGCATTCTCACATTTTCAGTGTTTATATGAGTATCGCTTAAAACATTGTATCCATCCGGACGAGGCCACAATGTCAGCATATACAACCTCTCCTCGAGCCATTTTATTGTTTTCAGGTCAGAGATTGTTTCAAATTTTGAGGGCCAGTACTTTCCCTTATCGTAAAAGAATTTGTTTATTCCCGGCATTGTTATCCCAATTGAATCCTGTGAGCCGCTTACCTCTTTTGTCCCGGGATCGTTATCATATCTGAAAAGTGTTTTTGCCAGCTTCTCGGGCTTTTCAAGCGGCAAATGATCGTTCCAGAGTTCGATGGCTTTTTTACGTGTTGAGGTAGCCATTCCCGACCGTTCATTAAACTCTATTGTAGGCTCGATTGATGCTGTTATGGCAGCTCCGGGATAGTATTTCGAAACATAAGGCTGGTCGATCCAGGTGCCTGCAAGGTCGACCCGGTAAGGCATCGGTTTAACTGCCCTGAGAGCAGTTGTTGATCTTGCCGGCAGATTGGCATGAGGGATCCTTTTAAGGACTTTATATTCTATACCAAGATCTCTGCAGAGTGTTTCTTTTTCCGGGGAGTGTCCGTCTTCGTTCACTATAAATAAATCGGGATCAAGGGTTTTCATATCTTCAAGAAAATCCATCAGTCCGCTGCCTTTATTGACTGAAGCTTTATGAACACAGGAAAGAGCATTGAGGATATAGACTCTTTCTTCTTCGGAATTGATAGTGTCTCTTCCCTTAAGGTCCCTTATGGTTTTGTCTGATCCCAGACCAATGTACAGATCTCCGTATCCGGCTGCCTCCTAGGAATGCGATATGTCCTGAATGAAGCATGTCGAAACAGCCGGAAACAAAGACTCTCTTTTTTTTGATGCTCATCGCTGATAAATGATTGTTTGTTAAAACAAATATAATTTTTTTTTCTCTCTTTGATTGCTTGCCCAAAAGCCATGTTACATTCTTTGTTTGATAGCAAATAAGTAAGTCTACAAATTAATTTGTAGTTTTATTATGATTTACTTTGTTAATCCTTTGTGTAAGCCTGTATTCCTTGTGTACATTTTTTTTACCCAAAGTCTCTCAAGGGTTTCACTAAGTGGCACAAACGGAATGCAATGTTTGGCAGCGCCATTAAGGCATTGCGTAGCGGGCGTCCAAACAGGCTGCAGTTGTCATTTTCGGCGCCCTTTCTCTGTTTTTTATTTTGGACGAACAAAGAAAGAAAAGAAAGGATCCTTAAGGCCGTGGTAAAAGAAATAGAAAAGAGAGTGTAACAAATTATAATACACTCTCTTCCCTCTCAATAATAATTAAGAATTCTCAGATTGTAAAGACAATAACCTTTGCATCCATATTGCAACCAACAACAATAGTCATTGCACCACTGGCGTTTCCGGTAAGAGTGAATGTGAGTTTTTTATCTGCTTTTAGCTTTGACCCCATTTGAGTAAGAATTGTTGATGAGACTGATGGTGCAAATGAATTATTGGTCATTGTAATATTGGTCTGGGTAAAGACAGTTCCTACTCCGGTAACATCGAGCGAAACAGAATTGATCGTCTGACCTGTGGTTAGTCCGGTAATTGTAATGACCAGATTGCTTAGAGTGATCTCATCGATCTTTGAGAGATAAGGTTCAAGATCTGAATTGTTAGCCAGAGAAAGGTCCTGCGTTGCGCTGAATGTTGCAGCTTCAACTCCTTTAGCCGATTTTCCACCTGTAACTGTTACCGGGATATTGTTTTGCAATTGAGTGTTAACAGTGATCGAAGTAGCATCTTTGATTTTATCACAACCTGCAAGCACCATAAAAGGGACAAGATAAAGCAACAACTTTGATTTCATAATTAAAGGTTTTAATTGTTATATGTTCTTATATAATTAATTTTTTTGTCGACCTAATTTAACCATTCATATAAAAATAGCAAAATCAATATTTGTTCAAATTTATCAATGCTATTAAATATTTGACCAACATCTCTATTTGTGCGGTAAAGCCACTAATTTCGTGCATTTTGGGTTTTCCCCTCACACCTCCATAAATCAAGTTTGCTGATTACCCGGGATCTTTCTTATGAATAAAAAGAATGTTAGTAAAATCAATTACCACGGAGTTACACAGCGCCTACCATGGAGTTACACTGTTTTATTATCTGATAACTCCGTGTCCTTAACTCGTGGACTCCGTAGTTAAAGAATTCTCTCACTCAATGGACTTTTGTCCTTAATCTTTTCAACTTTGGCTGATAACCAAATAAAAATCAATCAATAAAAATCAGTATGAACGACTATTTGAAAACCTCCGCCTATACCTCCTTCAAACGATATTGCAAAATCCTTAAACTTCAGGATAATAAAGAATTAATTGAAAAATACAAAGAAGTCCATAAACCCGGAAAGGTATGGCCCGAAATAACCAGAGGTATCCGGGAGGTCGGCATCCTCGATATGGAAATATATATCCATGGGAACCATGTCTTTATGATAATGGATACAGTTCCTGATTTTGACCACGACAAAGCCATGAAGGAGCTTGCCATGAAGCCAAAACAAAAGGAGTGGGAGGAGTATGTTTCGCAGTTTCAGCAGGCAGGGGAGAAATCCGCTACTCCCGGAGAAGTGGGAGTTAACGGAAAGGATATTTGAGCTGGACAAAACTTGATGTCTTGCAGTCTTGCGGTCTTGCGGTCTTGCAGTCATTAGATTTTAGACCGCATGACTGCATGACTGCATGACCACATGACATGACTTCTAGCCGCTTCTCGCATGTTTGAAAAGTATATTCCAGATCGATTTCCAGAAGTATTTGAAGTCAGTAAGAAAAGGATGTTTGTCAAACTGATCAAGATATCTGGTTTCAGATTTCTGTATAGCAGTGAGGTCCGAAGGCATATCGGCATAGAATGGAGGGATAAGTCCGGGTTTGTATTTTATCCTTCGCTCCTGAAGATCCTTGTTATATAATTCGAAATAGTGTCTGCTGAGAGGTCTTACGCCGACAAGCTTCATGTTCCCTTTGAAAAAGTTTATAAACATTGGAAATTCATCGAGCCAGATCTTTCTGCAGACAGCACCCCAGGAGGTTATCCGGAAATCATCCCTGAACTTTCCCCCTTCCTGAAGGTCATATTGCTGGTAAACATAATCCTGTATATATTCGGAATAGGGATGCATTGTCCGCAGTTTATAAACTTTTATTATGTCGCCGTTTTTACCTACTCTCGGAAGGGCGATCAGAGGGCTGTAGTTTATTCCGTTCATCGGAATAGGATCTCCGATCTTGATTGCTTCAATACAAAGGTTATTCCCGATAAATGATTCCTGGTTTATCATGAAACCGGCTCTTGAAAGTCTTCCAAGCGCTTCTGCCCTTGAATAGACCTTGTTTAAATCATGGGTCAGTAATTTATACAGCCCTCTTGTAAACTTAAGCTTGGGAAGGATCCTTTTTACTATAAAATCAAATGAATAGTATACATAATTAAGTACAGGAGGATACTTCTTAAGGATCCTTTCTTTTCGCTGATCCTTGGTCTCGACGCAGCTCAGGAAATATCCTTTATTCTCAAGTTTGGAATTTACTTCATCAAGGAAGTCATTAAGCTTGATTATATCATTAATCCTGTGAAGGTTAATAATATAATCGTATTTCTCGTTCGGGAGGTTTGCAATATTAAAGACCGTTGTTGTCGAAAGGACTGCCGTTCGGGCATTCAGCCTGGCACCGCACATTTTAATGACAGCCCTGGCCATTTCAGTACCATTCTCCTTTTCTATGGCAAGTAATACCCTGGGATTGATCACTTCAGGGATTGTATTGTGTTTCCCGTTACCGTTCACTTTCCCGACAAGCTCATGTTCGCTCTTCTTTTTTGATGCCTTGTAATCAGCATAATTCTCATAATCCTGGACATGAGCTTTTTTATAAGCTATGTAAGCCGTTCCGATAATCAGTTCAAAGAATGTGGCTACTATTGCGGTTCCCAGCACAATGGTCCTTGAATAGGAATACTCTCTGATGCTGTACATCAATAGGGCGGTTATCGATAATGCAATAATGTTGCTTACAAGCACACGGTTGAAGAGTGTTGTGTAGTTAATTATCCTGCCCTTGTGCATTTTACCGTTCAGGAGGGAGACAATCAGCCAAATAAGTGTCAAACCTCCAAAGAATATCCCGTGTGAGGGAAGATATCCTTTAAGTCCCGATGGCTTGGTTAAAATGACAATCAGGAATGATATTGCAAGAATAACAATATCAGCCAATAAGGTCATTACTCTGAATCGGCGGATCTCCATTGAAGTATTAGCAATACTGATTACTAAATTAGGACAAATTAAAGGAAAATATGGTAATAAAGAAGCGGAAAAGTCGGTTTAATTTTATTTTATCCATCCAATCTCTTTGCAGTTTCCAATGCTCCGTCATTAGGAGAGGTTTCAAATTTGCTTCAATGATAGTGGTCCAGAATAGGTTAAGAAATTAGTTATGAAAAACTTACACAGAGTTCCACTGAGGTTCACAGAGTTCCACAGAGGATTTAAAGATTAGGCTCTGTGTCCCTCTGTGCTTCTCCGTGATTTCCTCTGTGTAACAAAAAGATCTATTCTGACATCCTTTATCTGACATCCTGAGCTACAGAATCTTCAAAATCCGAAAGTCACTCCCAGATTGAGAGTATTCTTTTTACCATAAAAATACTCCGGACTCCACCTCTCATCCCCGCGTGATATTACTGTTGCAGAATTGAAACCAGGTATAAAGATCATTGATGACCTGATATGATGCCTTCATCCGATAGACAGTACTCTGCCATTCGACGGAGGCGAGGGGCGGATTCCCAACCCGGTCTGTTCCAAGTTCTGTATAATCCGGACCGCGGATCGCATCGGTAAAGTACAACTCCGATATTCAGGGCTCTTATTGGTTTGTAATCAAGAGCAAAATACCATTCCCTCGAATTGTCCCTTAGATAATGACCAAGATTATAGTCCTGAGTCTGGAAAGTAAGTGTCGGGACATAATGCTGGTATGTAAGGGGATATGAATATGTAAATTCAGTTGTGAACGAAAGATTTTGAACCGGGAATATTACTTAATCTGAATCCTGTTTTCCAGCTGAAGAAGTTCCACTCATCATCATCAGTGAACCTGCTGACCGAAAACTCATCAATAAATAATGACACATACAGATGAAGGTTTTTAATATTCCTTGAGCTTATATCAAAAAACATCTGGGAGTTCATATTATCAATCCCGGAAGTCTGGGAATGATCGACCGATTTATAAAAGAAGAATGGAATGAGGTAAGCCGGATTGATATGATCATTGTCGTAAACAATGCTGTTCCCTGCGGAAATATTCAGATGCTTAACAGGGGTGAATGTGAATATATTTGCAGCAATGTATTTTTTATGATACACTTCCCTGTAATCGTCGCCGTAGCTGTTTGTCACCCAGTATGATTCGGAGCTGTCGACAACCATCGAATTGAGCCATCCGTGGAAATAGTTGAATTCGAACCATCTGGCAGGTTTAAGGTTAAGTTTGAGCTGGGTGAAAGTAGGATTATTTCCTCCGAAAATATTTGCACCATTGTAGTTGTTTCCCCACTGCTGACGGTCCTTTACAAGTCCTATATTTCCCCATTTCCACGACCATGTAATTCCTCCCTGCATCTCGCTCCAGTCGGTGCTTCCTTTTAAATGTCCGCCCTCTCTTTTGGTCAGATATTCAGGTTGTCCCAGCAAAGGCTCTTCATGATTATCCCGCAGTGAAGCATAGAATCCCAGTTTTTAATATATCCTCTGATTTCAGCCCCGTTTCTGATAGTAAGTTGCCTTTCCTGAGGAATTTGTAAACATCTCTCCTCCCAGAATCAGATTTACCGTCAAAGAAAAAAGTGAATCCTGATAATAAAACAGATCCCTCCTCAGATATGTTGTTGTTCCGTTGCTGTCTTGAACTTCCAGGCCTTTATGCCAGAATAATGTCGTGCGGTTCTGCGGTTCTGCAGTTTTGCCGTTCTGCGGTTCTGCGGTTTCGCCGTTATGCCGTTCCTCCGTTCGCCTTTATGCCCTTTTCCCAGCTCCTTGCCGAATCCATCAGGTAAAAATCGAGTTCTTTCTGCTGCCGTGGATTAAGCTGGTCTCTTTTTTATCAGCTTCCTGTAAGCGGTTTGCTATTAATAATCTTGAATATGGTTTGACTGCAGAATTGATCTCAATCAGTTTCATTCCGGCAAGTTCATCAAGGAACTCGTAAATACCTGTGTTTTTGGTTGGATGGGGAACTTCCTGGGAATACAATGAGTACTGAGCAAGATAGTCAAATAAAAACTAATATGACAGGATAACTTTTTCTTCAGTTTTCCCATAAGTCTATTATTAAGAGCAAATATAAAGATTAATTGTGATTCTTTTTTTACCACGGAGTACACGGAGTTTTCACGGAGTTTTGCACAGAGTACACTGTTTCAATACTCCGTGAAACTCCCTTTTAACTCCGTGTAACACCGTGTTTAAAATCTTCTTCTCATCAGCATTATACCTGAATTAATCGAAAATACTAACTTTAGCCCAAAGGAAAATCACCTGGTATATGGCATACTACAAATTCGTCGCAAAACTATCTCATTTATCTTTCAGGTTCCTGAAGAACCTTACTAATTTTCTTGATGCATTCATCTTCAGGTTTCTGGCTGGGAGTAATGAGCGAAAAAAGTCTTGATTATTCCGATGAATTGTCTATAACCACAATCAATCTTATACTGACGACAAATACAATCAGATCAGGATTATTTGAATGGGAAAAACCCATAATTGATAAGCATTTTTCAAATGTAAAAACCATCTTGTTATTGCTGCAGGAGGAGGAAGGGAAGCATTGGCCCTGAACAAGATGGGATTTGAAGTTGACAGCTATGAATGTAATCCGGTCTGATTGAATTTGGCAATGAATTTCTTCAGAAAAATAACAGTGAATGCTAAGATCAATTATTTACCAAGGAATTCTGTTCCCGGTGAGGTAAAAAAGTATGATGGCATTATTATTGGATGGGGAGCTTATTCGCTTATTCAGGGAATTAATAGAAGACTTTTATTTCTTGAAGGATTATACCCTTTTATGCACGAAAATCAAGGCTGATGATCTCCTTCTTATGGGGGAAAGAAAGAAACAGGCGAGATATAATGATCAAAATATATCCAGATTTTTCGGATTTCTTTCGTAAAAAGAAAAAACAGAACCAGGAGACAGGCTTGTACCGGATTTTATTCATTATTTTACTGAAGAAGAAATAAAAAACGAATTAATTCAAGCAAATTGCAAAATTGTAGATAGCGATGTTACCGATCATGGTTGGGTGATTGCGTCAATATAATAAAAAAGAGCGTCTTCCGACACTCTCTATGTTTTTTGGATTTCATGGTACCTCATCCCCCGTACCTAATACCGTTTTTAATTAGCTGAATGGTTTATCATCGAACGGATTCGTAAAAGGAGTATTCTCACCTTTGCTTCCACTGCCCCTTGGCATCGGGTTAGGAGGAACATGTGTCATCATAACCAATGTTATTGAGTTATCAATGACCACAACACTAAATTCCGGCTTGTGATATTGTTTTTTTGGTGTCATTTATACCCTCTTGTCTTAAGAAGATTAAGATTATCTTGCTCTAAAACAGTTTACAAATATAATTTATTATTCAATATTAACAAAAAAAGTTAAAACCAGGGACAAATCTAAATTTTATTAAAGTTCTTTTCTCTCGCAGATGACGCGTATTGAAACCACGATGAATTTATCAGAAAAAGCTAGCAACTCTCAGTCTCTTCGTCTCACAGGCCCTTAGTCACCTTCAAGCTTTCTCATGCCTTTAAAAATATCTCGCGTCCCGCAACTAACAAGCAACAAGCAACCAGCACCCAGCATCATTTAATAACCACCTTCCCAACAAACCTCTTCAACCCTGAAGTAAGTTCAACAAGATAGATACCCCTTATCTTAGGTTCCGGTATCTGAATAATTGAGCTTTTGCTGAAAACCTGGTCTGAACGGATCATTATCATTTTCCCGGATGTGCTTAAAATTTTCAAAGTTCCTGCTGAGTTCTTCCCATTCATCAGAAAGAGTCTGTACATTAATAAAACCAAATGCATGATAGATATTGAACTGATTGTCTGTAGCCATGGGATTCTCACATTCCTGTGGAATTTTTTTCAACTTTCAGTACAAAGCGGTCGGTTATCAGGCCTTCAGGAGCAGTAAATGTGAAATCAGGATTGTTTTTAAGGTTAACAGTGATTTTACTTAGCTTATCCGTTAAAGTAATCCTGTAATCATCAAGTCGCTGCAACTGCGTTGTTTTAATAGTATGACTGGCATTCTTTGTCTGACCCACCTGCAATACTAACGGAATTTCAGTGACAGGATCCGGGAAAGGCAATCCGTTAATTGTCATAACCGTTCTATTGCTCCGCGATGAAATTGATGGAATTCCTGATGCTCCGTACATTTTGACTGCATCGAAATCGAGGTCAATATCGGCTTTTGCCAGATCATTAAACCTGACAACCGTTTCATCTAATTTGTCGTTTTCATTAATTGACAGTCTTATAAGAGGGTGCAGATCTCCCTCACCTTTATATCTTGGTGTGGTATTATGCTCCCTGGCTGATCAATGATATAGGGAGCGAATTTCCAGTACTGGAAGTTTTTACAAAGAATCCCTGCATAGGGGGAATATTACCGTTAGCACCTTCGGGAGTGCCGACACCATTGACATATGTATACTGAATATTATCTTTTGTGAAAAACACTGCCTTGCTGGTGTTTGCAGGATAATCTACTGAATTAGATATAGCATCCCAGTTTAATCCTGATGTAAAAGGATTCCCAAGCATATTGAATCCGGATACTTCTGATCCGGCCGATTCGCCTGAATAGGCTAAAGGAATAATCATTGCACTGGTATTCAGAGTGCCTGAAAATGTATACGTTTGATCTGTTGTGTGATAATAATTATAACCTTTCCCAAGTTCCAGATTACTAAAACCTTCTACTGTTGCTCCATCAGAATAACGATAACCATCATAGGTGATCCATCCTGAATCATCAATTACTACCGAACCTGAATATTCGGTTTCTTCAAACCTTGCAAGATCGGAGGTCACAGTATTAAAGCCAGGCTGAACATCATTATAGAGATTGACAAACGGGCTTACAACGGGGAATGAAATATAGTGCCATCTGTAAGCTTCACTGCCGGCATCTCCGCCTGTAAGGAATAACTCAATATTTTCTGTTCCGTTATCAGTATATGAATCAAGAACAAGCGAGGCTATTCCTGTTTCGTCAGATTGTAAATTAAGGGTTCCGTTATTGATTAAAGATGCTAATCGTTGCACTTCCGGATGGATCAATTGTAAGTGAAGCACCTGATTCTATTGTTAAATTGTTGCATTCGGCAAGCGGTGTGTTTAAAACGATCGGTTGATATACAGGTCCTGAAGGGATGATTGCATTAGTTGCTGATGTGGGAACTCCTCCGATCCAGTTTGAAGCCGTATTCCAATCTGTGCTTGTAGCACCAATCCAGGTACCGTCGGGAGGTTGATTATTCACGACACCAGTTGCTGCGTCAAAATAAGTGTCGTTTTTGTTTGTAGCGGGCGAGATGGAATGACCATAGGTACCGCTTTGCTGACCAACACCACCAAGAGAAAGCGAATTTGTCAGATGTGTGAAAGTTCCAAGGTTTGCCTTAGAGCCGGTAGTGATTGAAAAATTATTAATTGTGTGAGCTGCATTGATGAGCACTGATCCGGCGGAATTGTTGAAAGTAAGGTTATTCACTGTAGCTGGCAGACCATTACCGGTTGACTGAGTTTCTGTACCATTGTAAATATAATTTGCACCTGTATTGTATGTTCTTGTGCCTGTTACCCGGATATTTCCGATAGCATCTGAAGCTGTTATACCTCCAGCATCACCTATACCTAAAGTTCCGCCATTCGTCAGAGTAAAAGTACCTGTGCTCCCATTTCCCAGTAAGCTGGTCCCCAGGTATAAGCTGGCACCATTATTAACCGTGAAGTTGATTTGATTGGCAACTGTACCTCCGGAAGTGTAAGAGAGTGTACTGGTGCCATTAAATACAATGTCCCCGATCCCTGTCGAAGTTTCTGTAATTGTACCGCCAGTATGAGTGAAGTTCCCAGCTACATTTAATGTTCCTGTACCGCCAGCACTACTCATAATTATTGTGCCTCCAGTTATCGAAAAATCACCGCCAACAGTTACAGTTCCTGCTATAGCCTTGTTGGTAAGTGTAATTTCTCCCCCACTTAATGAAAAATCATGAGTGATGTTAACTGCTCTTGGAGTTGTTCCATTTGTCATCATTAACCACCCGCCGGTTTGAAGATAATTTGAAAAAGTGGGACTGCCGCCTGCATTGATAAAACTGGCTCCGGTGTTGGTAAGTGTAAAAGTCCCCTGGATACTTTGAAGATTACCTGAAAAATTAACGTTAGTTGCCTGTGAGATACAATTCCATTCAAAATTGCCAAAATTCTGGTTAAGTCCTGATGGGGCAGTACCTATTATACCAGTAATCAAACAGGTTGAATTGATATCCCATGTGGCAGCAGGTATAGTGCCGCCATTCATCCTGTGTTCATAAGTTCCATAGACAGTCAGATTATTATAAGAAGTAAGAGTTGCGGTAGCATAAACTGTATGCCCGCTTAATATAGTTATAGCGGAATCATCGCTGTTCGGGGTTCGGGTAGCTGAATCCCATGTAAGACCACCGTCATCCGATTGCTGCCATGTTCCGGTTTCTCTCCAGTCTCCGGAAGCGGCACTTTGGAAGTACATTGGAGTAGTATTCTCCAGGATTTCGGCGCAAATCGTAATCCAATTTGAAGATGTGTTTACCGTGGACCAATTTATTTGTGGGAATGAGGTGACACCAGTGAGAGAATGCATGCCGAGGTTTGTGGCAGTAGTAGCAGATCGAATTGTCATAGGAGAAGCAGTTGACTGATAAACATTGGTTGCTTTTTGATGACCACCGAAGCCAACGACCCAGCTTGAAGATAAGGGTGAGTATGCCAATTCAGCATAACGCATATTTACGCTTTTACCATTGGTTTTGCCAGATTGTGTAACAGGCACGGTAGCTGAACCACGAAGCACAATAACCTGTATCTCAGTTGCGTCAGTGAAAGTGAAAGAATTGTCACTTGTTTGAAGGAGACGGTAAGACAGTGTGCCAAATGCACCACCTCCAATGCCACCACCCCTGGAAGCTCTGTTAATTTCTGTAAAATCAGGGGATAATGGATACAAATTTGAGCCGGCCCGGAATGCGAAAACCAGTGCCAGATCGCCTGCTGTCCATCCGCCTGGCAAAGTTATGACATCACCAGTCGCTGATCCGCTGGCAACATAACTGAGTTGCGCCTTAGTCACCGGACCAGAAAGCAGGAAAATAATCAGAACAATGGAAGTAAGTATAATTCGTTTCACAGACAGGAAGAATTTATGGGGGCTAACACTTTTGGGAATCTGGGTTGCCTGTTTAATAACCCGGGAAGATGATAGAAATATTATTTTCATGACTTTAGAGATTTTCCAGTTGGTGCAATTTGCCAAAGAAACGATTTAATTAGAATTCAGGCCTGCAATTATTCATTATTTAAACGTCCACTACGTTTTTAGAGATACTAAAATTACATATTATCAATCTTAGGACAACATTAGTTATAAGAATTTACTAATTAAGGTTCAAATTTAAAAAATATCCACATAGCAACAGCCATTTTAAGGTCGGATTTATTTATTGTCATTATTCTTTAAACGTTTGACATTCAAAATTGTTCCTGTCATCTATGGTACACAAACCATCTCTGAGTCCCTCAGTCTCTCAGTACATTCCATTGCGCCTTTTAATACTTAAGTCCAAAATAATCCATTACTTCATAGTAATTACCGGTATCAACACCAGCCTCGGTTAACCTGGTGTTAATGTCTTTTTCTGTCGAAGTACCCTTAGCACCAGTAATTGTATTATCAGTTATCAGTAAAAATCTGTATTCTGATATCACGCCGCTCGGATCCAGAAAGCCTGTTGTTTCATAGGCGAAAAGTGTTATTGTATTCAGCGAATAAGTGTGTAAAATATACTGTCTGCTGACACCATCAATTTCTTCCCAGGTAAATGGCAAGTGATACCATTGGTTATCAATATTACAATAGCCCAAAACAGTACCATGATCGATAATGTCCTCATTCACTGCACTATTTGTCAGTACATAAGTATTGGCAATACGTCCCAGGTAATCTCCTTCAGTCCATTCAATATCTTCACCCAATAAACTGATAATATTTACATTAGCGTTTCCGTCTTGTCCGTCTTCCCCATCCTGCCCGGCAGGACCGGTTTGACCAGCAGGACCAGCAGCACCAGTGGCCCCTGTTGGACCAGCAGGACCTTCCGGACCCTCTGGACCTTCACAGGAAAAAAGTCCGGCAAAAGCAAATAAAATTGCAAGATTCCTTAGTTTGATAATAGTCTCTTTCACGGCGTTTAAATTTTAGTTATGAATAAAAATATTTTGCATAAATAAAAGATATTCAAGCATTATTTCCCTGCTAAGTTACTACAAAAAAAAGTCAAATCCTGTTTTTACTTTTCAACTAATGCACAAGTTTATAGACTAAGTCTCTAAATCTCTAAGTCTCTTAGTCCCTAAGTCCCTAGTCCCAAAGTCCCCTTCACGTCTTAGCTCCCAATATTTTTCCAGCCTGCTTTACCCACCTCACCGGATAATATAGCACCGCTCCAATAGTCGTTTTTATCTTATATCTGTATTTCAAATAGGCCACTGACGGGAAGATATGACCAAAAATCAGAAGTATCCTATTTTTTATACCTGGGACGTTATTAAGCAGCTTGAACAGACTTTCCTTTTCTTCTTCCTGCTGATCATTTTTTGGACACCTGAGGGATTCTTTAAATTTTACACTTATCGGCTGTGGATTTAGCTTTTCAATAAATGATTTTACCGGCTCAGACAATGAGATACCCCAGTAAAGCTGAAGAAGCTTAAGCTTTTCTCTAAGAACGATTTCCAGGCTTGCCTGTATTGCATATTCAAACAGTCTTTCATTAATTATCTGATCAGAATGAACTGAAAGCAATAATGCAAGATCAGTGTAAAGCCTTAACTGGAAATATCCCGATTTTTCATGTTTATTAAGGTGTTTTATAAGATAAAGGAAAAGCAATTGCGGTTCAGGATAATGCAAGCTTGTTCCAGCATCAGATACTCTGACAGCTTTGTTAAGGAATTCTTCTGTCAATGAGTTCCTCTTCTGGTCAAATAACTTGAAATGTATTTCAACCGCAATTCCATTCTTATACATTTCTGGAAGATGTTTCCCATATGCCGGCATTATTTTTTCGTGAAAAGAGGAAACCAGAGGAGCAGATTCAAATCCGTCTTTCAGGAGGATCCTTCTTAGCAAAGCTGCTTTATCAGGGCTGACAAGAATGTCAATGTCACTCATTTGTCTCAGACCTTTGTTCCCGTAAACAGTTTTTTCAAGGACAGCTCCCTTTAGAAGTACGATCTTAATATTTTCTTTTTCAGCAAGAGAATCGATTTCTTCAAGCTGGTTGTATAGAAATGTATTGCGTGAAAGGTTTTTCAGGTATGCAGAATGCATTATACCAAGCTGCCTTCCAGGTACATTATTACTGTTTCCTGTTTCTTTAATATTGTACCAACAGAGAGCAATAATACCATGGTCATTACTCAGTTTTACAAACCGATCCCAATCCTTTACCTCTTTCATCAGCTCCCTGATCTCTGCTTTCTGCTCATCGCTGAATTCAAGCCGGCAAAGGGAAAGCAGGAGTTTTTCTTCAGGGCTGAGATTGGGAAGGAGATCGTTCATTTGGATCCGTTCTGTTTGGAGAGGTAAATTTATTAAATTTAAAATGAATTGAGATAAGGCTGAATCTGAAAACACAGCCCCGTTCACGCAGAGATAGAGAGCTGAAAAATTTTAAACGATAAATACAGTAAAGAGAGGCTTTTTACCTTTTCAAAGCCCTCGGCGCTTTATGATATCCTTTTGTTCCGGTGCCATAATGGTTTGCAGCACATGAAGAGTAAATCACGACTGACAAAATTAATAGTAAAAGGATAATTATATATTTCTTTCTCATGAAATTGACTAACAGAAAAAAATATTCTATGCTATAAATCTATAACGTGAATTAAGGGACTTTATTACTTTAATTATTTGCAGGTTAATTATGGCTTACGGCATGCGGCTTGCGGCATGCGGCCATCGTATGTGAGAGACTGAGATACTAGAGACTGCTGTTGTAAGCCGAGATAAGCGACAAAGGTAAAACAGGGCCGTGCCAGATAAAAAACATTAAACGACAAACACCAAACGTTTTGTTTTTCCTGTTATTTTTACTATTTTTAAAGATAGTAATGAAAGACAAGGGGAATATATCGGAACTTTTGAAACAAAGCTATTTCTGGGATGTTGACATCACCCCGGGTAAAACTATTTCAACAAGACTTCTTGTGGAAAGGATCTTTACCCTGGGAACCCTTGCTGAAGTTGCCCTGCTGTTAAAATATTTCGGGAAAGAAGAGGTTGAGAAAGTATTAATCAATCTGAATTACATCGATCCGAAGACTCTCAATTTTGTTTCAAAGTATTTTGGAAAATCAAAAAGGAAATTCAAATGTTATATAAGGAAGCAGTCGATGCCTCAACTCTGGAATTACTAAAGTCTGTTACAATCAAAACATTACATGCAAGGGTTTAATCTAGTTGGAGGTACGGCTTATTCTCGGCTGCCAATATGCTGAAAATTGCAATCAGTGAAACGGAAGTTGATATTATTGCTCACAGGTATAATCTTATAAATGAACCTGTAAATGAAGAAAACATTTCCATCCTGTCAGAGCCGGATATAATTGCAATGAAGCTTAATGCAATCTCGACAAGCGGTCAGCGGATCAAAGATTTTATAGATATTTATTATCTCCTTGATAAATATGATCTTAAAACAATGTCAGGCTTTTACCTCAAAAAATATAATCAGCAGAATGATCTGCTGGTTTTGAAAAGCCTTATTTATTTTGACGATGTTCAGGAATCAGAATGGCCCCTAATGATCAAAGAGCCTGACCTTAAGTGGAAAGATGTAAAACGTAAGATTCAGAAAAAAGTCATTGACTACAGCAGGCAGGAAACAAGGGGAGGGGCGAGGTGATTAAGTCGCTAAGTCTCTACGTCCCTAAGTCCGTTTTATATTGGTCCTGGTTCCCGGGTCCTCGGTTCTGCGTAGTATCTGCCTGGGACCCGGTACCTGGCAGCATAATTTATGATTTACCGAATCATTATCATAAATGAATTTGTGAATTGTTATTTTTGATTCGTGATTTGAGATTTAAAGAATCAAAACAAAATCACAAATCCAGACTCACAAATCACAAATCACAAATCACCTCGCATCCCGTCCAGTGAAATAGCTATTGGTTCGCGGTCAAAAACTAAGTCCCTTCGTCCTCTTCTGAAATCCATTTCTCGCAGATTTTCGCATCCCGAGTCATCGGGACCGCAGATTTACGCAGAGTTTCGCCCCTTCACCCCTTCGTCTCTTCATCCCTTCGTCTCTAAGTCTCTAGTCTCTTCGTCCCTAAGTCCGTTTTATATTGGTCCTGATTACTGGGACCCGGGACCATTTTCTTTGTTTCTGATTTATTCGTATATTTGTACTTTAAAAATGCATGTATATATAAAGTATAATATTAAATTAACATGTTTATCCGAAAGCAGAGTTTTAACAGTCCTGGCAGGGAGAGCACATTCTTCTGGGGCGCCAGGCAGACCGGGAAGAGCACTTTATTAAAGAAGTTATACCCTGCATCTATTTATTTTGACCTGTTGTTATCCTCAGAATATGAACGATTTCTGAGGAATACATCTCTTTTAAGTGAGATATTGACAGATACTGAATTATCAGGACCGGTAATAATTGATGAAATTCAAAGGATCCCTTCATTATTGAATGAAGTCCATTGGTTGATAGTGAATAGGAACATACAATTTATTTTATGTGGTTCAAGTCCCAGGAAAATATTGCGTTCAGGAGGTAACCTTCTGGGCGGCAGGGCAATCAGAAGTGAATTGTATCCGCTGGTTTCAGCAGAAATACCAGGTTTTGACCTGCTTAAAGCTTTGAATAATGGCCTGTTACCACGTCATTATCTGGCGGTAAATCCGGGGAAATTATTGTCAGGATATATAGGAAGTTATTTGCGCGATGAAATAATTTCTGAAGCCAGGATCAGAAATATCACATCATTTTCAAGGTTTCTTGAAGCAGCAGCATTTTCCAACGGCGAAATAGTAAATTATACCAATATTGCAGCTGATTGCGGCGTCAGTTCTCCGACCATTAAAGAGTATTTTCAGATTCTCGAAGATACCATGACGGGGAGGTTCCTGCAATCATATCAGAAGAAACCTAAGCGGCGGGTTATCACTGCTCCGAAATTCTATTATTTTGATGTCGGAATAGCAGGGTACCTTCTTAAAAGAGGAACAGTCGGATATGGCAGTGAAGCATTTGGAAAAGCTTTCGAACATTTTATTTATAATGAGATTTATGCATACAGTCATTATTCGGATAAGAATTTCCCTTTAGCTTATTGGCGCACTTCATCTCAATTAGAGGTTGACTTTATTATTGGCGACCATGAAGTTGCTGTTGAGGTCAAATCTGCCAGTATGGTAAATCCACGGCATCTGAAAGGGCTAAAAAGTTTTGCTGAGGAATACAAAGTAAAAAGCCTGATTATTGTAAGCACAGATCCTTATCCAAGAAAAATAGATAATATCATGATAATTCCATGGAAAATCTTTCTTGAAAAGTTATGGGGAGGAGATATTATCTGAAGGCTTGCAAATACGGCTGCGGCTCGCGGCAAGTCAAAAACTTCGCCCCTTCACCCCTTCGTCTCTTTATCCTGTCCCTTCAGTCCCTCAGTCCCTTCGTCACTAAGTCTCTTGGTCAAGTCCGTTTTATATTGGTCCTGGTTCCCGGGTAGTATCTACCGCACACCGCACACCGCATACCGCATGCCGCATGCCGCACGCCGCATACCGAACTATTTGTCAGCTGCAAAAGATTCAGTACATTTGGACTATATTAACTTTTTGTGAATGAACAAGCAGCAACGGCATAAAATCCTGAAATCCGTCATGTGGGATTACTCCATTTCAGCGGACCAGATGGAAGCATTGCTCGATGGCAGAATTGATAAGGCAGGTCATTATTCCCGTGAAAAACTGTTTGCCAAAATTCTTTCAGGCTTGCCCTGGTACACCATTCTCCAACTTATGCCAGTCGGCCTTATCAGGGAAATGCTGACTGACGAGGTTATAGGATCACTATGGCCCAGATCAGTGCAAAAACAATATGAGTATGTCAGAAAAAGATTACAGGAGGCTTTAACTGAATCAGGATGAGGTTTTTCAGGCTCCAAAACCGTTTTTGTAAACGATATAGCTTACAGGTGTGGAGTTCCTAATACATATAAATATGGTTTTATAGATACTCCCCTCAATATCCTGACAAATAAACTCACAGCTATTGTCAGCCGCGATGAACCAAAGGATGTTTTTGATATCTGTGTGTTATCGCAAAATTATAGATTTAACTGGATGGAGGTTTTCAGCGAAGCTAAGAATAAAGCTATAATCAACGAAATTGACGTGGAACAACGTATAAAAAGCTTTCCGGTTCATCTTTTTCAGAAAGCTGACTGGCATATTTTACCTGTCGATATTGATCTGTTAGGTAGTGCTATCGATACAATTGCCAATGATTTTCTCCTGGGTTCCTATAATTCACTGGGTGCTGATAAACCCTCAATTCTGGATGCAGTCGTTCTTGATTAATACCCGGGACCCCGCCCTGTGAAATATGGCCAAAGCTTGGGCCTGGTGCTATTCCACGGAGCAGGCACCCAAAAACTGGTCCTGGGTCCCCGGTCCCGGGTCCCGGGTACCTGTCCAAGGACCCGGTACCCGGCACCCAAATTGTTCCCGGTTCCTGGTTCCTGGGTCCCGGGTAGTATCTACCAGGACCCGGCACCTGGGACCTGGCACCCGGGACCGCTTCTTTTATCTACAAATTTTGTTGCAAATCAACAGTTATTTCTTTACATTTGTTTGTCATCGCTTGTTGTTATACGTGCTAAAGGATTAACTCATGAGTAGCTATAAGGATCTTGAGATTTACCGGCTTGCGTATTCTTTATCTATCAGAATACATAAAGCTACAATGAAATTGCCTCAGTTTGAAACCTATGAACAGGGTGGTCAGATAAGGCGATCTTCCCAGAGTGTAAAGGATAGTATAGTTGAAGGCTTCGGCCGGCGAAAATACAAAGCCGAATACATTCGATATCTTGTTTTTGCCCAGGCCTCATGTGATGAGGCTACCGATCAGGCAAAAGCCATTGCTGAATTATATCCCTCTATTGAGGAATTCAAAACAATCAATAAAGATCTTGAGCTGCTTGGAAAGAAGATCACGAACTATATCATATATGTAGAAGCAAATTGGAGGACTTAATTATTGGTGCGGGGTGCGGGGTGCGCGTTGCCGGGTGAAGGAAGATATACATTTTTTTAGGATTTAATGAGGCATGATAATTTATAGAATTATCAGCTCGTAAGGATTACTTACCATCTCATTCTAAACCAAATCTTACTTTAATATTCAAGTAATGCTTTAAAGTTCAAACCACCTCGCAACCCACAACAGGTTTTCACCCCGCACCCCGCACCCCGCAACATTATATAAAATATAGAAATCTTTCTCCCGGTTAAAAATCTTCTTAAATAATTTGCATTTTTCCCCAAGATCGAGTAATTTTGTTACTCATTAACCTGACCTGAATGCTCGACAGCTCTTGTCACATCCCAGACCCGTATCAAGCTGCTGAAGAAGTTCTTTCTGAACAGCAGCACAAGGGCTCACCTCCGGGGACTGGAATCGGAATTCGGCGAATCATCAAATGCAATACGGGTTGAGCTTAACCGGTTTGAAGACGCAGGACTGCTTCATTCCCTTCGTGATGGGAATAAAAAGATCTACCAGGCAAATTCAAAACATCCTCTCTTTAAAGATATTCATAGCATTATAATGAAGGAGACCGGTATCGACCGGGTGATTGAAAAAGTGATCCATCGGCTGGGTAATCTGTTTTGTGTTTATCTTACAGGCGATTTTGCCCGGGGCAAGGACAGTCAGGTTATTGAGCTGATACTTGTGGGAGCCGATATTGACCGTGAATATCTTGCTCGTAAAATTGTGCAGGCAGAAGAGATGGTTGGGCAGAAAGGTTAGTTATATTGTCCTCGAACCAGAAGAAGCAAAAGAATACCTGGCGTATTTGAAGCCGGCGGATCTGCTGCCGCTTTGGAATTGTGATGGCGTTAATGAGACTAAGAGACTAAGAGACTTAGGGACTTAGGGACGTAGAGACTTAGAGACTAAGGGACGAAGAGATTTTTTCTGCGAGACTCTGCGGTCCCGAGGACTCGGGATGCGGAAATCTGCGAGAACCAAAAAAGAATCTACAGCAGATTCGCTCAGATTTGCAGAATGCGCGCTTTACCCGCCGTAACATTGTGAAAGCGGGACCGCACACCGCACACCGCATGACCGCATTGTTAGTCCATTTGAAAATGTGACTGACCAGACGGAAGTATGCCAGGATGTTACATAAGATTAATTTCGACGAACCAATGGGATTGCTTCGTCCCCGCTGCGCGGGGTCCTCGCAATGACCCTGCCATTTAGCAGGTTTTGTAATGGATTGTATGCCAAATTGCCTTATATCTACGGTCATTGCGAGAAGTCACGCACAGCGTGACGACGAAGCAATCCATGACGATCAAACTGAATCCATCGGAAGAAAAGATTCATTTCGCACAGCGTGACGACGAAGCGACCTATACCACGAAAGGGTAAACGATAAATGTTTTTATGACTAAATTTGAAGTATTTAAGCAAAGCTTATGGGACAATATATTTTTGAGGGAAAATATCAAAGCAATTCAGAAAGTGTAAGGGTCAGACTTCTGCTGTTTCAGTTCATGGATGAAAACAATGTTCACTTCATCTATTCCCCTCATCTCGACTTAACTGGGTATGGAACTGATTCTGAAGCAGCAAAGAGATCTTTTGAAATTGTATTTGAAGATTTTGTTGATTACACATTAAAGAAGAAAACTCTTGGTACAGTTTTGGCCGGATTAGGATGGAAATTAAAAGGATCAGCTAAGAAACCGAAGAAAGTACTGGCTCCAAGTATAACCTCTGTTATAAAAGACAATGAGTATGTGTCTGAGATATTTGACAAATATCAGGTAAATACTTTTCATCAGGAGGTAGGACTGCCTGCTTTTGTTTAATACAATACCGGAATGTCAACAAGAAAATTGTCAAACATTCCCGTCAACAGAATTTCGTAAATTTCTCGAAAATCAGGGACTAAAAGTAATAAAAGACACAAGAGGAAGAGGAGGACATGAGAAATGGTCAAAATCCGGTATGGACAGACCAATTACCCTTCAGACTCATATTGATCCTGTTCCCGAATTTATTGTAAAGCAAGTACTTCGGCATTTAAAAATGGATAAACCAACTTTCTTTAAAGAATTTGATAATAAATAGCTCTAATCGTTAAAAGCTAAACCTTCGCTATTTCTACTAAATAACCTGATTAAATTTCATCCGATTAACGAAGAAAATACAATTTACTTGTCCGAAAATCCTTTTTGCTAATCCAAAGAACTTGTTTGTCGTTCATTATGTTTCACAAACATTATCTTCATAAAACATAATATTCTATTGTGATTGCAAATCAAACCCTATTTCTCTCAGTCCGGAGTTTTGGTTTTCGGACCTGATGAGGTACTGAATGGACTAAAATAGTTACCATTAAGGCAAAAGGAGAAATTAAATTCAATATATATGGATGAAAATGAACTAACCAAACGATTATTCAAATTTGCGGTTGATGTAATCAAAATGCTAAGGTCCCTTAAAGGAGGTGTAGATTTAAAAATTATAAGTTATCAGCTCGGGAAAGCCGCAACTTCTTCTGGAGCAAATTATGAGGAAGCCCAGGCAGCTGTTTCCAGGGCCGACTTTGGATTTAAAGTTGGTATTTCACTGAAAGAGATGCGTGAATCTAACTACTGGCTTCGGATTTTAAAAGAACTTTATCCGGAAAATGCAGAAATTATTAGACTCACAAAAGAGAGTTTTGAGTTAAAAAATATTTTAGGATCAATTTCCCAGAAAGTTTCTCCCAGAGAAAAATAGTACTTTCGCCTTTAACCTTTCTCCTTTCGCCTTATAAATAAACTTATGAAAAACCTCCCCCTCCTCCTCATACTAACCCTTCTACTGGGAATTGGCTGTACTTCCCAGAAAAAACTCGCCTATTTAAATAATTTGCCCGAAACCGGCGGTGAAGAACTCTTCACAATGGATATCCCTGACTATAAATTACAGCCACGCGATATACTTTACATTACTGTTAAAGCAATGACACCCGATGGTACGATAAAGGATTTTCTGACTCAGACATCGGACAACAAGTTTTGGTCAGGGTGAATGCGGAGGATATCTTTATGGGTATGATATTAATTCGGAAGGAAACATAATATTGCCTGTTGTTGGTGCGATAAAAGTAGCTGATCTTACTCTTGAAGAAACAAGAAAATTGTTACAGGACAAAAGCAGAAGAGGTATTTAAAGGTGCTACAGTTGAATGTAAACTTTTAAGCTTCAAATTCACGGTTATTGGGGAAGTTCGTGCCCCGGGATCATATATTAACTACAACAATTATCTTACTGTACTGGAAGCAATAGGACGTGCAGGTGGTGTTGGTGATTATGGCCGCCGTGACAAAGTACTGGTAGTTCGTCCGACTGAAAAAGGCACCAAAACCTATAATCTTAACCTTCAGGATAAGAATCTTCTTGCAAGCGAAGCTTATTTCCTTTTACCCAATGATGTAATAATAGTTGAACCATTAGGTCAGAAGATCTTCAACCTGAATCTTCCGTACTATTGCGTTCGTTATTACTACGGTTCTTTCGACAATAACAACGACGTTGCTGCTGATTGATTACTTTGGGAATCCATAATAGGAAGTTTCAATGTTTCAGAGTTTCAATCGTTAACGTTTCAGTGTTTCAGAGTTTCAATGTTTCAGTGTTTCAATAAATCATTACTTTCTGCAAAAATAGATGACGGTCAATAGGTTTGAAGATCTGGAGGTTTGGAAGAATGCACGGGCAATTAATAATAGTTACAGGGTTTCAATGTTTTATTGTTTCAGCGTTTTTAGTCTTAAACAATAAATCACTAAAACATAGACAATAAAACGATTTGAAGATCTGGAGGTTTGGAAGAACGCTAGGGAATTGTGCAAAGAGACCAAAACCATATCTGATTCCACAGCTTTAGGGAAGGATTTTTCACTAAAAGATCAAACACTAAGATAGCAATACATC